>NZ_JAGGML010000001.1:1552500-2152500 GCF_017875275.1 Xanthobacter flavus
CCTGCGTCACTTCGAGCGAGAGCGCGCGTCCGGAGTGGCGGCGGCGCAGGGTAGCGGCGACACCGCCCGGCACGCTGTCGAGGCTCGTGATGCGACCGGCGACGACGGTGAGTTGGCCCGACTGCCGCAGGGTCTCGAAGGCTTCGGCGATGCGCGGCGCCATGCGGTGGCGGTGGATGTCCCAATAGGTGCGCCCGTGCCGCAGGAACCGCTCGCGGGCCTGAAGCGGCCAGGTCGCCCAGAGGGCGGCCAGCGCAGGGCGCGCTGCGTCCATCACTCGCTGCCAGGGCACGCCGCGCGTCATTGCCTCCCGCGCCGCTGCACGGATCAACCGCAGTTCCTTTACCGGATCGCGCGCGGCGGCGGGATCAAGGAAGGCCTCGACGCCGCCGAGGCGCCCGGCCACGTCGGCATGGACATGGGGCAAGAGCCCATGCCGCGAGACGCTCCAGATCGGCCCGCGATGGCCGCGCGCTGCGAGCTTCAGCGCCACGTCCACCATGGTGAGGCCGGAACCGATCAGGAGCACCGGAGCCTCCGGCGCCAATGCATCGATATCGTCCCAGCGCCAGGGGTCCGGCACGAACAGCGGGCTGTCATAGACGCCGCCGTCGCGGGTCCGGGGCGGACGCGGCGGCAGATTGCCGGTGGCCAGCACCACATGGGTGCCCTCGATCCGCCGTCCGTCGGCGAGAGTGACAGTGGGCACGGGACGGTCGGTGATGCGCACCGCCTCCCCGCGCAGGCGCCGCAGGCGGCCGTTGCGCGTGGCGAGGGCCGCTTCCAGACGCTCCGCCAGATAGGCGCCGAACAGAGCGCGCGGCACGAAGGCGCGGGCAAGATCGCCCCCCGCCTCGGCGATCGCGGCGGACAGATCGGCACCGCTGGCGGTCAGCCACTGCGCGAAGCTCGGCTTGAGGCCGACCTCCATGCGCGCCACCGGGACGTTGAGGAGGTGGCAGGGGTCGCACGCCCCGTAAGCCAGCCCGGGGGCCCGCCTTTGCCTCCCGCTCCACCAGCACCACGTCGAGCCGCGCGGCCACGGCGGCCAGCGTTGAGCCGCCTGTCTATTGTTTTCTCCGATCCAGCTCCTCAGGAGTTTCCCGCAGCGCGCTGGAAGGTCTGCCCCGAGGGGCTGAACCGCGGGCTGCCCCGGTGCCGTCCCGCATGTTCAAAGAAGGCAGATCGATGAACGCGCACGTCTCCGCCGCCCACAGCCAGCCCGCCCAGATCACGTCAGCTCCACCCCTGCTCCCGAGCTTTCCGCCGCCTCGCGCGCCTTCCGGGGCGCCATGCGCAAGCTCGCGGGCGCCGTGAGCGTGCTCACCGTGGGCCAGGGCGAGGAGCGCACCGGCCTCACCGCGACCTCGGTCACTTCCCTGTCGGTGGAGCCGCCGACGCTGCTCATCTGCGTCAACCGCGCCACCTCCTCGGTCGTGCCGCTGCTGAAGGAACGCGCCTTCGCCATCAACGTGCTGCGGCCGCATCACGAGCCGGTGGCCGACCGCTTCGCCGGCAAGGGCGGGCTCAAGGGTCCGGCCCGCTATGACGGTGCCGACTGGACCCGCCTTTCCACCGGTGCGCCGGTGCTCGCCGATGCCCTCGCCGACCGTGCAAGCCACTGTGCCGGCACTGTGCGGGTCGTGGCGTGGGCCACCCGGAAAAGGGCAGGTTGCCGGCTGAGATCAATGTCGGACATGGCGTGCCTCATGGTCTTGTCAGGCAGTTCACGGGTGGAGAAATGCCAATTGGTGTTCGTCAACGCGTTCCGGGCGCAACCAACGCTCCGGATCAGATCGTCAAAGCCGCAGGTCTCGACTAACTTCACGAGACGCCGGAAACACAACCTGATGTCGGCTTGATATTCTTCAAAAGCCTTGCGACAGTCCCGCGCGTAAATTCACATGGGGGAGTGGGGTCAAATGGGGAAAAGAAGGAACATCAGCGTATTCAGTTCCGTATTTCTGCTTTTTACATGCGTATCTTATATTGACGTTGCGTCAGCTCAAACCGGAAAGAGCGGCGAATTCACTATCCATAACGAGACCGAGGCAAATACTGTCGTCGGGTTCTATACAAATGACGGGACCGGCTGGAGCACCAACTGGCTGAGCGAGCCGGTCGGCCCCGGCGACAACGCCGCCCTCGTCTTCACCAAGACGAGCGGCCGTTGCCAGCAAACGCTGCGTGTGGGCTGGCGCGGGAAGTCGGGCGGCGAAGTGAAGGATGATCCGATCCGCATCGACATCTGCAAGGCCAGCAACGTCTATCTGCACGACAACGACGTCACCTACGATTGAAGCATGGGCCGGTGACGAAACGGACATCGTCGCCGGCTCCCGCCGTGCTCCGCTCATCTCCACGGCCTTCGGCCCCTGCCCCGAACGTCAGTCATGGCGGGCTCCATCGGCGAAGAGCAGGTCGCTCACCTCCCGCACCACCCCCTCGAAAGCCGGCGAGCCGCGCTCGGCAAGCCCCAGCGACGACGTGTCGAAGCTGGCGACGGTGCGGCCGGGATGGGCCGCCAGAAGATGCAGCCGCGTGCCGATGAGCACCGCCTCGTCGATGGCGTGGGTGACGAATGACGAAGACAAGGGTGAAGCCCTGCTCCTCGGCGAGGCGCAGCAGATCCTGAAGGGTCCGCCGGGTGAGGGCGTCGGGGGCAGCGAAGGGCTCGTCCATCAGCAGCACGTCCGGCTCGGCGGCGAGCGCACGGGCGATGGCGGCGCGCTGCTTCATGCCTCCGGAGAGCGTATGCGGATAGGCATCGAAGGCGCGGGCGAGACCGACCTTGGCGAGCGCCGCCCGCGCCCGCTCGCGGGCTTCCTTCATCGGCACCTTGCGGGCGACGCGCAGCGGGAAGGCCACGTTGTCCGTGATGCTCTTCCACGGCAGCAACTGGTCGAACTCCTGGAATACGACGAGGCGATCCGGCCCCGGCCCGGTCACCGCCTTGCCGCGCAGGCTCACCGTGCCGGCGGCGGGCTTCAGGAACCCTGCCAGCGCCTTGAGGATCGACGACTTGCCGCATCCCGAAGGCCCGAGCAGCACGAGACGCTCGCGCGCATGGACGGTGAAGCTCACATCCTCCACCGCCCGGTGCCGGCCGGCCTGCCCGACATAGTCGAGCGTCAAGCCCCGCGCCTCCAGCACGGGGGGCGCAATGTGGGCGACGGGCGGCATGGCGGCGGCAGCGACGGCGTGGATGGTCATCGCATCCCCCTCAGCTGCCCGACGCGGAATGCAGGTCCTCGAAGGTGAAGTCCTTGAAGCTCGTCGGCTTCGCCTTGATGGCGCCGATGCGGTTCATGAAATCAGCGAGCTTTAGCGTGCCGAGCGGCACGAGCGTGCTCCAGGAAAATGCCGTCCGCGCCCAGCTCGGCGGGATGGCCGCCCACCACCACGTTCAGCAGCCGCCGCCCGTCGCTGAGCCGGTCGAGCGACGCCGCCTGCCGCGCAGCAAAGGCCGGCGAGGTCACACCTGGCCGCAGCGCCACGAGGAATTTCAGGCGCTCGGTGGCGGTGGCAAGGCCCGCAGCGGTGATCCAGCTATCCTCGCAGCTCTGGCCCGTGGGCAGCAGGACGCCCTTGCAGCCGAGCCGGTCCACCGCCTGCGCCACCTCGCGGAAATAGGCGAATTCCGGCGGCCGCTGCTGGGTCTCCGAGCCGAGAAAAGAGCCGTCCCCATGGGTCGGGATGAACCAGAACAGGTCCGGCGGGGGTGGCGGGAGACAAGGACGCGCTCATGGGGAACTCCGTTATTCCCACCGAGCTTGCGTACTTTATTTGATCAGTCGAGTTTATTATAGAGATAGACAAAGTTGACTAAAGCGCATAGCTGCACGTGCCCCTGGGTCGGATCTGCCCCTTGCTTGCGATCGGAGATCATCGACGTACCGGCGTGCATTTGCCCGCGATCCTGCCTAAATGAGAGCCGTCGAGCCTTCGCCGCAAGGAGCCGCGCGCCGCCCCATGATCCGTTTCCTGCTTCGCTTCACCGGGTTCTGGCTGCTGGCTGGCGGCTTTGTCGCGCTCATCGTGGACGGCACGCGCTCCATCGCGGCGGCCGGCCTCGTCTTCACCTCGGCTGGAGATGCCTGGTTCGCGTTGTCTCCGGGCAGCCTGGAGCGGGCGGAGACCTCCGCCAAGGCGGGGATGCCGGCGGTTTGGAACAGCGTGCTGCTGCCGCTCCTCTCCATGCCGGCCTTCGCGCTTCTGATGCTCGTGGGGCTCATGCTGATGGGCCTCGGCCGCGTGCGCGAGCGCTCGCGCTTCGAGATCAGCTGAGCACGCACGCCCCGCAGCCCTCCCCCTCGCGCAAGCGCGGCCGCATCCCCATATTGGGGTTCCAGCGGGGTTTCCCGCCTGCCCCATCCAAAACCATGACGCGGCCGCAGGGTCCGATGCCCGTGTGCCGCGAGACGAGGAGCCCGCCATGTTCTGGCTGAAGAAGTCCCTCGACCTGCCCACCGCCGCCGATGCCCTCCCCGGCCGCGCCGGTGCCATCCCCACCGCCGAGGTCCATTACGTCAATGGCCACGCCCTCAAGGGTCCGTACCCCCAGGGCTTCGAGACCGCGGTGTTCGCCCTCGGCTGCTTCTGGGGCGCCGAGCGCAAGTTCTGGCAGCAGCCCGGCGTTTGGGCGACGGCGGTCGGCTATGTCGCCGGCCATACGCCCAACCCCACCTATGAGGAGGTCTGCTCCGGCAATACCGGCCATACCGAGGCGGTGCTGGTCGTGTACGACCCGGCGGTTGTGTCCTACGGCGAACTGCTCAAGCTGTTCTTCGAGAGCCACGATCCCACCCAGGGCATGCGCCAGGGCAATGATGTAGGAACTCAGTACCGCTCCGGTATCTACGTCACGAGCCCCGAGCAGCGGGCCGAGGCGGAGGCGGCGAAGGCGGCATATGGGCCGGCGCTGAAGGCGCGCGGCTTTCCCGCCATCACCACCGAGATCGCCGATCTCGGGCCGTTCTATTTCGCCGAGGGCTATCACCAGCAGTATCTGGCGAAGAACCCCAACGGCTATTGCGGCCTCGGCGGCACCGGCGTCTCCTGCCCCATCGGCACCGGCGTCGCCGCGCAGTAGACCTGAAGCGGCGCTGACGCGCCTGTCATCCAAGAGTCGGCGGTGCCATCGCGCCGCCTTGCCAAATCGACACGCAGCGGGCTTGAGTGGGCGCCTCTCATCTGGTCCCCATCATGCCCGCTGCTCCTTCCCGATCCCTTCTCGCGCGCGGTCACGCCCTGCATCTGGGGCCGCGCACCCTCATCATGGGCATCCTCAATGTGACGCCCGATTCCTTCTCCGACGGCGGCCGCAGCGCTGCGCCGGACGATGCGCTGGCCAATGCCAGGCGGCTCGTCGCGGAGGGCGCGGACATGCTGGACGTGGGCGGCGAATCGACGCGGCCCGGCCATACACCGGTGGCGGCGGAAGACGAGTGGGCGCGCATCGCCCCGGTCATCCCCGCGCTGGTGGCGGAGATGGGCGTTCCGGTCTCTGTGGACACCTACAAGGCCGAGGTTGCCCGCCGGGCGCTGGAGGCGGGTGCCAGCATCGTGAACGATGTCTGGGGCTTCACCCGCGATCCCGACATGGCGAAGGTGGTGGCCGACCACGATGCGGCGGCGGTCGTGATGCACAACCGCGCCGAGGTGGATGAGACCCTCGATATCGTGACCGAGATGCTGGGCTTCTTCGAGCGCGTGCTCGAAATCGCCGACCGCGCCGGCGTGAAGCGGGAGAAGCTCGTGCTCGATCCCGGCATCGGCTTCGGCAAGAGCTTCCCGCAGAACCTCGCTGCCATCCGCCGCCTGCCTGAATTGCGCGTGCTGGGCCTTCCGATCCTCCTCGGTACCTCGCGCAAGTCCCTGATCGGCAAGGTGATCCAGACGACGCCGGCGGAACGGGTGCCGGGCACCATCGCCTCCAACGTCATCGCCATCATGGATGGGGTGGAGATCATCCGCGTGCACGATGTGGCCGCCCATGTGCAGGCCGCCCGCGTGGCCGAAGCGATCCGGGACGCCTCGTGACGACCGCCTATCTCTGCCTCGGCTCCAACCTTGGCGATCGCGAACAGACCATGGCGCAGGCCCTCGCCACCCTGTGCCGCGCCGGGCTCACCCTGCGCCGGAGCTCCTCATATTACGAAACGCCGCCTTGGGGACCCGTCCCGCAAGGGCCCTATCTCAACCAGGTGGTGGGGGTGGACAGCCCCATAGGGCCGCGAAGCCTGTTGGCGCTTGGGCTGGAGGTCGAGCGCATGCTCGGCCGTGACCGCGCGAACGAGGTGCGGTTCGGCCCGCGCCGCATCGATATCGACATCCTGCTGTTCGGTGACGAGACCGTCCGGGAAGACGATCTCGAAATCCCCCATCCGCGGCTCATGGAACGCGCCTTCGCGCTCGTTCCGCTCACCGAGATCGCGCCCGACATCGTGGTGGGCGGCATACGCGCGGCGGATGCGCTGGCCCAACTGGACCGGAGTGGCATTACGCGGCACGGCACGTAGGTCCACCCATACAAAAAAGCCCCGCGCCGGGAGGCGCGGGGCGTTGGCGCAAGGGCCGTCCTTGCAGGATTGTTCGGCGTCACATGGTCCGGACGTTGGTGGACCAGGTATCGACCTGGCGCTTCACCTCGTCCTTCGCATAGCCGTAGCGTTCCTGCAGCTTGCCTTCGAGAACCTCGCGGTTCCCGTTGATCTCGGTGAGGTCGTCGTCGGTGAGCTTGCCCCACTGGGTCTTCAGGTTGCCCGTGAACTGCTTCCAATTGCCTTCGATGCGATCCCAATTCATCGGCTCGTCCTCCGCGTGAGTGGAAAGATGCAACAAGAACGTTCACGCTTGAGCCGGAGTTCCGCTAAGTTTTGCATATCAAGGGAGGAACGATGACAGCCGCGGTGCACGACGACGAGAAGCTGGCCGCAGGCGTCGCGAAGGGAGAGAGGGCCGCGCTGGCGCGGGCCATCACACTTGTGGAATCGCGTCGCGCGGACCACCGCCGCCGCGCCCAGGCCCTCCTCCAGTCGCTGCTGCCGAAGACCGGCAACGCTTATCGCATCGGCATCACCGGCGTGCCGGGGGTCGGCAAATCCACCACCATCGACGCGCTCGGCACCTATCTGACAGGGCTTGGCCACAAGGTGGCGGTACTGGCCGTCGACCCCTCCTCCACCCGAACCGGCGGCTCCATCCTCGGCGACAAGACGCGCATGGCGCGGCTGTCCATCGATCCCGCCGCCTTCATCCGCCCCTCCCCGTCCGGCGGCACGCTGGGCGGCATCGCGGCCAAGACGCGCGAGACCATGCTCCTGTGCGAGGCGGCCGGATTCGACGTGGTGCTGGTGGAGACGGTGGGCGTCGGCCAGTCGGAGACGGCGGTGGCCGACCTGACCGACACCTTCCTCGTGCTCATGCTGCCCGGTGCCGGCGATGAACTGCAGGGCATCAAGAAGGGCGTTCTCGAGCTGGCCGACATCGTGGCCGTGAACAAGGCCGACGGCGACAACATCGCCCGCGCCCGCGCCGCCGCCGGCGAATATCGGGCCGCGCTCCATCTTCTCGGCGCGCGGGAGGCGCACTGGTCGCCGCCCGTGCTCACCTATTCCGCTCTGACCGGCGACGGTATTCCGGGCGTTTGGGAGCAGGTCGTCCTGCACCGGCAGAAATGCGAGGCGGCCGGCACCTTCGCCGCCACCCGCCGCGCCCAGCAGGTGCGCTGGATGTGGACCCTGCTGAACGAGCGCCTCGCCGAGAAGGTCGCCCACGATGCCGGCGTCAAGGCGCGCCTGCCAGCGTTGGAGCGCGAGGTGGCCGAGGGCGCCCTCTCGCCCGCCCTCGCGGCGGCGGAGATCGCCAGTCTCATTGGGCTTTAGCGCGATGAACCGGCCGTTGCGCATTCTCGTCTGCGCCTTCGGCCCGTTTCCCGGCGTGCCGGCAAACCCCTCGCAGCTTTTGGCGGGTGATCTGCTGCGCCTGCGACGCCCTGCGCTGTCGGACATCGAGATCGCGCTGGAAATCCTGCCGACGCGCTGGGATGCGCTGGCGCGCCTCGATGCCCGGCTTGAGGCGCTCGATCCCGACGCGGCGCTGCTCCTCGGGGTCGCGGCCCGGCGCCGCAGCCTCTCCATCGAGATGCTGGCGGTCAACGCCGCACGGGCCGCGCCGGACGCCGCCCGCAAGCACCCGTCCGCGCGCCGCCTCTCGGCAGGCGGGCCACCGCTCCTGCACTCCGGCGTCCCGGCCGAACGGCTGGCCAACGCGCTGCGTCGCGCCGGCATCGCCGCCGGCCCCTCGCGCGATGCCGGGCGATACCTGTGCAATGCCAGCTATTTCCACGCGCTCTCTTGGGCGGAAAGGGAAAGCGGGCGCCCGCGGCCGGTGCTGTTCGTCCACCTGCCGCGGCGGGAGGGCCGGCCGGCCGGCGTCTCGCGGGCGCGAATGGGGCGCGGGCTCTCCCACATCCTCCTCGCCCTCGCCGCCGAGGCGCGGCGTGGGACCTATGCCCTTAAGTCGATGGGATAGCTACAGCTTTCGCCTTCGGGGACGAACCGCTATAGGCTCGCCCATCCCCACGTACCGAAAGCCGGCCCGTGACGATCTATCTGCCCATTGCCGAGCTGCCAGTCGCCATCTTCACGATCCTTGCGATGGGCCTCGCGGTCGGCTTCATCTCCGGCATGTTCGGCGTCGGCGGCGGCTTCCTGATGACGCCGCTCCTCATCTTCACCGGTGTCCCGCCGGCGGTGGCCGTGGCCAGCGTCTCGCCCTACATGGCGGCCTCCTCCCTGTCCGGTGCCTTGTCCTACTGGCGCAGGGGCATGGTGGATACGACGCTGGCGTGGGTGCTGCTCTCGGGCGGCCTCGTCGGCACAGTGTCCGGCGTGCTGCTGTTTCTCTGGCTGCGCTCCGTCGGGCAGGTGGATCTCACCATCCGCCTCTCCTACATGCTGCTGCTCGGCGGCATCGGCCTGCTGATGCTGGCGGAGAGCGTGCGGGCCATCGTCAGGGCGCGATCCGGCGCGCCCCGCCCGGTGCGCCGGCCGGGCACCCGCCCCGCCCTCATGCGCCTGCCGCTGAAGATGCGCTTCCGCCGCTCGCGCATCTACATCTCGGCCCTGCCGGTGGTGGCCATCGGCTACGTCATCGGCCTGCTCGGCGCAGTGCTGGGCGTGGGCGGCGGCTTCATCCTGGTGCCGGCGCTGATCTACCTGCTGCGGGTGCCGACCCAGACATCGGTCGGCACGTCGCTGGTGCTCACCCTCGTCACCATGGCGGCCGCAACCGTGCTGCACGCGGTCGCCAACGGCACCGTGGATGCCGTGCTGGCGTTGGTGATGATGATCGGCGGCACGGTCGGCGCCCAGTTCGGCGCCCGCACGGGGCAGACGCTGAAGGCGGAGAACCTTCGGCTGCTGCTCGGCCTTCTGGTGCTGTCGGTGGCGGTGCGCGTGGGTGCCGAGCTGGTGACGGCGCCGGGCGACACCTTCGCCGTTACCGTGGTGGAGACGGTGCGATGAACGCCGCCCGCCCCCGCACCGGCGCGGCCACCCCGCGCTTTCCCCGCCTCGCGCTCGCCGGCCTCGCCCTGCTGGCGGGCCTTTTTACCGCGCCCGCCCGCGCCGACCGGCTGGTTCTGTCGGTATCGCAGCACAAGGTGAGCATCTCCTCGAGCTTCGCCGGCGCCGAACTGGTGGTGTTCGGCGTTGCCGAGGCGTCCGATGGCGCGCCCATCGACGACACCCCCGACGTGGTCGTGACCGTGCGCGGCCCGCGTGAGGATTTCACCACCTGGCGCAAGGCGCAGGTGCTGGGCCTGTGGATCAACACCGACAGCCGCACCTTCATCGATGTGCCCGCCTTTCTCACCGTCCTCTCCAACCGGCCCACCGACGAGATGGCGAGCCTCGCGATCCTGCGGCGGGAGCAGATCGGCCTTACGCGGAATATCTTTGTCCAGCGCGTGGGCGCCGATTTCGCCGACGTTGTGCCGACCGACCCGTTCCGCACGGCTTTTCTTCGGCTGCAGTCGGCCCAAGGGCTCTATGAGGAAAATGCGAAGGGCGTCACCTTCCTCGCCCCCCGGGTGTTTCGCGCGGAGGTCCGCATCCCCGGTGCAGCGCCCATCGGTTCGTACCAGATCGAGGTCAAGCTGCTGCGGAACGGTCTAGTTGCCGCTACGGAACAGGCCACCTTCGATGTGCAGAAAATCGGCTTTGAGCAACGCGTAGCAGAGTTCGCCATGAACGATGCCTTGCTTTATGGACTGGCCGTGGCCTTAGGCAGTCTGATTGTCGGCTTCATCGCCAACATCTTGTTCCGCAAGGAATGACCTGAGCAGAGCGACGGTGTGGAACGCTTTGACGTACAACCTGTCTAGAGATCGATAGGACGGAAGCGGTTACCAACGCTGGAATTCAGCAGGAACCCCCTCATTTTTTCCTTGAATCTGCTTTAATCCGCGTCCACACAAGGGCAAGGATTGTCAGATTATCATGATACCCTGTCCGTTTTTGCGGCCTCCGTGCACGGCCACAGGATCTGCTCCGGGTGCCAAGCCCTGACCGGCGCCCGTAGGGAACGGGGTGGCGCACACGCGCCGCCCCGGCACCCTCAACAGCTTCAGACGGTAGGGAACCGCAGCGGACATCGTTCGGCACGCGCGTTCCCAACGTCCGACGGCGTTGCATTGGGATCGCCCCGTGCTCTAGGAACGTCCCAGTCACCGGCCACCGCCGGGTGGCAAGCAGCCGCGCCCTGCATGCAGCGCCGGCGGGAGCAGGGAGACGACCTTGGCCGGGAGCATCGCCATCACCGTCGAAGGCGGCATCGCCCGTCTCACGCTCACCAATCCGGAGCGGCGCAACGCCATTTCCAGCGCCATGTGGCGCGCCCTCTCCGTCTTCGCCCAGGAGGCCGGCGGCCGTTCGGATATTCGCGTCGCGGTACTGCGCGGTGCCGGCGATCTCGCCTTCTCCGGCGGTGCCGACATTTCCGATTTCGACAGCGCCCGCTCGGATGCCTCCGGCGCCCAGAGCTATGACGATGTTGTGGAACAGGCGTGCTCCGCCATCGAGGGGCTGGCCTTCCCGACGCTCGCCTTCATTCGCGGCGCCTGCGTCGGGGCCGGGGCGGCGCTGGCGGCAAGCTGCGACATGCGGATCGCGGGCGATGATGCTTTCTTCGCCATCCCCGCCGCGCGGCTGGGGCTCGGCTACGATCCGCGCGGGCTCGGCCGCGTGCTCCGCGCCTTCGGCAGTCAGGGCGCGCGGCAATTGTTCTTCACCGCCGAGCGCCTCCCGGCAGATCGGGCGCACGCGATGGGCGCGGTGGATCTGATCGCCCCGGCGGCCGAAGTGGAGGCGCTGGCCGAGCGCACGCTCCTGCGCATCGCCGAGAACGCGCCGCTGACCCTCAAGGCCGCGAAACTCGCCATCCGGGCGGCCGAGAGCGGCAGCCAGGGCCTCTCCGGCGAGGCCAAGCGCGCCACTGCCTCCGCAAACGCCAGCGCGGATTATCGCGAAGGCCGCCTCGCCTTCGCCGAGAAGCGGGCGCCTCGCTTTTCGGGGACCTGACCGACACCGCACCCGGACGGCGGTGTCGCGTGAATGGGCGCTCTGGCCCGGATCGGGCAAAGCTCAGGCGCGGCTGCGGCCACCTCCCCGCATCATTTGCCCTGGGCTTTCAGGCGGGTATTGCAGGCACTCCAGTATTTTGGCCACGTCTGGCCGGCGGGAATCTTGCCGGCGGCCTTGGCCGCCCGCCATTCCGCCCCGCACGCAGCCTGACGCTGGTGCAATGCCGTCTCGGCCGCTGAGGGCGGCGCGCCGGGCTTGGCCGGGCTCGTCGCGCCCGTCGAGGCTGCCGGTGGCTTGGCGGGCGCCGTGGTCGCGGGCGGTGTCGTGGCAGGTGCAGGTGTGGCAGGCGCGGGCGTCGTCGCGGCCGGCTTTGTCGTGGTGGCGGGGGGCGTCGTCGTCTGCGCGAGGGCAGGCACCGCGAAGGCGGCGGCGAACGTCAGAGCAAGGACGGCAGTACGTGCACGCATGGTGCAGGCCTCCAAAAGGGCCGCGCAAAGCGGCGCGGCACACGGTCCGGTTCCGGACACCCCCTCAGCACGCCACGCGACCACGGCGGAATCGCGGCACAAACTATTGATGACGTTACGGAATTTCGGACCGGCACAGCGTTGCCGGGCGGCCGTGCCATCGCACGGGCCGCCCCCTCCACCGGCGCGATCCGTCCACATCGTCAATCGCGCGCCGATCCGTGGACAGGAGCCCCCCACGCCTATATGTTCCGCCGCCGCGTTGGGGCGTAGCCAAGTGGTAAGGCAGGGGATTTTGATTCCCCCATTCCCTGGTTCGAATCCAGGCGCCCCAGCCACGCCACGCCCCCGAGGCGATCCCCTACGCCCAGCCCTCCAGCACGATCTTGCCGATGGACCGCCCGCTCTCCAACGCGAGGTGGGCGCGCCTGAGGTTGTCCGGGGTAATGGCCCCGAAATGGGCGCCGAGGGTGGTGCGCAGGAGGCCTTCGTCCACCAGTCCCGCGACTTCCGAGAGGATGCGGTGCTGGGCGCCCATGTCCGGCGTCTCGAACATGGAGCGCGTGAACATGAACTCCCACGCGAGCGTACCGCTCTTCAGCTTCAGCAGGTTCGCATCCAGCCCCAAGGGATCGTCGATGACGCACACCGTGCCCTGCGGCACCAGCGCCTCCACCAGCTCCGGCCAGTGCTGCTGTGTCGCCGTCAGGCTGAAGATGCGATGAGCGCCGGCGAGCCCGAGCGCCTTCAGTTCAGCTGACAACGGCTTCGTATGATCGATCACATGGTCGGCCCCGAGGTCCTTCACCCAGGTGGCACTTTCCGGCCGGGAGGCGGTGCCGATGATGATGGCGGAGGCGAGCCGCCGCGCAAGCTGCACCGCCATGGAGCCGACGCCACCGGCGGCGCCCACGATCAGGAGGACCGTGCCGTCGTCGGCGACGCCGCGCGGCAGGCGCAGGCGATCGAACAGTCCTTCATAGGCCGTGAGCGCCGTGAGCGGCATGGCCGCCGCCTCGGCGAAGGAAAGCGTGCGTGGCTTGCGGGCGGCGATGCGGGCATCCACGAGGTGCAGTTCGGCATTGGTGCCGGGTCGCGTCAGGCTGCCGGCGTAATAAACCTCATCCCCCACGCAGAACGCCCCGGCGTCCGCGCCCACCGCCTCCACCACGCCGGCCGCGTCCCAGCCGAGGATGACGGGCGTCTCATCCGTGCCCTGGCGGCGCATGCGCACCTTGGTGTCCACGGGATTGACCGAAATGGCCTTCACCCGCACGAGCAGGTCGCGCGGACCGGGCACGGGGTCCGGCGCCTCGAAGGCGAACAGGGCGTCCACACTGTCGGCGGGACGGGAAGCGACGTAGCCGATGGCCTTCATGACGATCTCTCTCGAAGCTGGCGCGAGGTGCGCCGTCGTCCCCTAATCTTGATCGTCCGGCGCCCGGCGCAAGACGGCACAATCGGGTGGGGTGGTATCAGCCATGATACGCCATGTGGCGCGAACGACCTGCGTCCGCCATACTTCACCGCCGCCGCGACACGAGGAGGATCGAGCATTGGCAAGGCGCCACGAGACCCATCCGGGAACGGGATGCCCCGTGGAAGCGACGCTGGCGCTGATCGGCGCCAAGTGGAAGGGCGCGACCCTATTTCATCTCATGGACGGCGAATTGCGCTTTTCCGAATTGCGACGCCGCCTGCCCAACGTCACCCAGCGCATCCTCTCCAAGGCGCTGCGCGAGCTGGAGGCGGATGGGCTGGTGCTGCGCCGGGTCTATCCCACCGTGCCGCCGCAAGTCGGCTACCGGCTCACCCGCAAGGGCGAGGCGTTGCGGGGCGCCATCGGGGCGCTGGCCGATTTCGGGCGCGGCCATCTTCAGGGCGCAGCCTGCCCGTTTCCCCATGCCGAGCAGGCGGTGGCGGCGGAATAGCGCGGCAGAGGGCCGCTGAGCATCGCGCGCCGGCTGCGCGAAATTGAGCTAGTGTCTCGCCATGCCCCGTCCTTACCATCATGGCCCGCCGTCGGATCATTTCGACGGCACGCGCTTCTTCAATCCCGATCACCCTTCCACTGACAAGAGCCTGAAGGATCTCCTGGCCTGGCGCCGCGCCAAGCGCGGACAGGCGCCCCAGTCTGCCGGCTGGCCGGCCGAGCCGCCGCTCCCGACGCGGAAGGAGACGCCGCCACCCCGCGTGGCATCCGGCATCCGAATCACCATGGTCGGGCACGCCAGCGTGCTGATCCAGGTGGCAGGACTGAACATCCTCACCGATCCGGTGTGGTCGGAACGCGCCAGTCCGCTCGGCTTTCTGGGGCCGAAGCGGCACAACCCGCCGGGCATCGCCTTTGAGGCGCTTCCGCCGATCGACTGGGTGCTGCTCAGCCACAACCATTACGACCACATGGATCTGGCGACCCTGCGCCGTCTCCAGCGCGCCCATCGCCCGCGCGTGCTCACGCCGCTCGGTAACGACAAGGTCCTGCGCCCGCGGATCAAGGCCCTCGACATCACCACCGGCGACTGGGGCGCGCGGTTCGATCTCGGCGCGGGGGTGGAAGCGATCCTCCATCCTGCCAACCACTGGTCGGCGCGCGGTGTCCGGGACCGGCGGTTCGCCCTTTGGGCCGGCTTCGTGCTGGCGACGCCGGAAGGGCTGATCTATTTCGCCGGGGATACCGGCTACGGCACCGGCGCGATCTTCCGGGCGGTTGCGCGCGACATCGGCGCGCCACGGGTGGCGCTGATCCCCATCGGCGCCTACGAGCCGCGCTGGTTCATGAAGCCGCAGCACACCAACCCGGAAGAGGCGGTGCGCATCCTGGAGGACACCGGCGCCACCCAGGGCCTCGGCATCCACTGGGGCACGTTCCGCCTCACCGACGAGGCCCAGGATGCGCCGAAGCGCGCGCTCAGCGCGGCGCTCGACGCCGCCGGTATCGCCAGAGACCGCTTCCTGCCGCTCCACCCGGGACAGGTTTGGGAAGCGGCCGGCTAGCCGATGGCCTCCTCCAGCCGGTCGGCGATGGTCTTCAGCACCTTGACCCGGCCGTAGCGCTTGTCCTCCGCCTCCACCAGCGTCCAGGGGGCGAAGCGGGTGGAGGTGCGGTCCACCATCTCGGTCACCGCCGCCTCATAGAGCGGCCATTTCTCGCGGTTGCGCCAGTCCTCCGGGGTGAGCTTGAAGCGCTTGTAGGCGACCGTCTCGCGCTCCTCGAAGCGGCGCGCCTGCTGCTCCTGGCTGATGGCGAGCCAGAACTTCACCACCACATAGTTGGCCGCCGCGAGCTGACCCTCGAAATCGTTGATCTCGCCATAGGCCCGGCCCCAGTCATCCGGACCGCACAGGCCCTCCACCCGCTCCACCAACACGCGGCCGTACCAGGAGCGGTCGAAGATGACGATGCGCCCGTGCGCCGGGATGTGCCGCCAGAAGCGCCAGAGATAGGGCCGCGCCCGCTCCTCGTCGGTGGGCGCGGCGATGGGATGCACGCGGAAGCGCCGCGGGTCGAGCGCCCGCCGCAGCCGCATGATGGTGGAGCTCTTGCCCGCCGCGTCCGAGCCCTCGAAGGCCACCACCAGCCCGGCCTCGGCAAAGCGGCGGGAGTTGGTGAGGCGGGTGATGCGGCTCTGCTCCTGCGCCAGCTGGCGGTCGTACGCGTCTTCGTCGAGGGATTTGGACAGGTCGAGCGTCGAGAGGATGGAGAAGGTCGGCAGCGCCGGCGGCAGCCGCGTGGGATTGGGCGCGAGGGGCTGCGGGGCCGGCTCGGGCTCCGACACCATGGACCTCAGCTTCTCCAGCAGGAGGCTACCGGCCATGGCGTCGCGATACTCCTCGTCGGCGGCCGGCACGACGTGCCAGGGCGAGGTCTCGGTGGAGGTGGCGCGGGCGGCGTCCTCGGAGATCGCGAGCAGACGCTTGCGCGGGCCAGCTTCCTTCAATTCCTCCCACTCGCGCACGACCGGGCGTTGCCACTCGCCCCTGGACACGCCCTTGAGGCGCGCGCGCGCCTCCGCCTCGTCGAGGTAGAGCCAGATCTTGAGAAGGCTCACCCCCTCCGCATGAAGCATGGCCTCGAACCGCTCGATCTCGTCCAGCGCGGCCATGAAGTCGGCGCGCTTCATCTCGCCGAGCGCCCGCCGGCACAAAGGGGCGTGATACCAGGAGCCCAGCATGATGCCGATCTGGCCGAAGGGCGGCAGCTCGCGCCAGTATTTCCACATGGCCGGACGGTCCTCCGGCGCGCAGGGCATGTCGAAGGTGAGCGTCTGCAGCTTGCGTACGTCCAGCCAGCCGTAGAGACGGTTCAGCACCGCCCCCTTGCCGGCGCCGTCCGGCCCGTGGATCAGGACGATGAGGCTGCGCCGCTTCTGCTCGATGAGCTGGAACTGCGCGGTGAGCAGATCCTCGCGCAGGCTGGGCTCCATCGCCTTGAAGGCGGCCTTGTCGAGATGGTGCGCGAACGTCGCGGATTCGAACATGCCGCCTCTCCTCCGGTCGGGGGGAGGCAGCCTGTACGAGCCGTCAGGCCGATGCAACCTTCTGGGTGGCGGCGGAGGGCACCTTCACCCACGCCTCGCCATCCAGCACCACCTCGCCCTTCACCGTGCAGATGCAGGAGAGGCGGGCCCGGAAGCGCTCGGGGATCAATTCCACCACGCGCACCTCCACCTCCACCGTGTCGTCGATGCGCACGGGAGCCCTGAAGTTCAGCGTCTGGGAGATGTAGACCGCGCCCGGGCCGGGCAGGCGGGTGCCGAGCACGGCAGAGATCAGGCTCGCGGTATAGAGGCCATGAGCGATGCGGCCACCGAAAGGCGTGCGCGCGGCGAAATGCTGGGACAGGTGGATGGGATTGCGGTCGCCGGTGAGTTCGGCGAAGCCCACGATGTCGGACGAGGAGACCGTCTTCGACATGCGCTCGATGCGGCCCACCGTCAGGTCTTCAAAAAAGAGGTTCTGCAATTCGAGGAACATGGGCGCGCTTCCATTATGCTTGTCGGGGCGCGCACTCTAGAAGCCAGCCGCGAGGGTGGGAAGTCGGCCGAAATGGTAAGCCGGAACGTCGCAGGGGCGGCGGACACGGGCAGAGGCGGCGTCAGGCCGCCTCCCCCTTGAGCTTGCGCATCAGCTCTTCCAGTTCCGCGTTCTTTTCCGTCGGCAGCACCACATTCACCCGCGCCAGCAGGTCGCCGTGGCCGCCTGTCGCATTGGGCAGGCCCTTGCCGCGCAGGCGGAAGGTGCGCCCGCCAGAGGTCCAGGCCGGAATGGCGAGCTCCACCGCGCCGGTCAGCGTGGGCACGCGCACCTTGGCCCCGAGCACCGCGTCGGCAAGCGGCACGTCCAGCGACTGGCGCAGATCGTCGCCGTCCCGCTCGAACACGGGATGCGTGGCGTAGGAGATGGTCACATAGGCATCGCCCGCCGGCCCGCCCATGGGGCTTGGCTCGCCCTGCCCCTTGAGGCGCATGCGGTGCCCCTCGCGGGTGCCGGGCGCGATCTTGATGTCGATCTGCTTGCCATTGGGCAGGCCGACACGCTTCGACGCCCCCTGAGTCGCCTCCTCGAAGGAAACGGGGAGCGTGATTTCCATGTCGGCGCCTGGCTGAGGCGCAAAGCCGCCGCCCGCCGAGCGGCGCTGGCGGCCGAAGCCGAAGATGTCGCCAATGTCCTCGAACCCGCCGCCACCGCCACGCGACGACGTGCGCCGCGCGCCCTCGGGGCCGAAGGAGAAGCTCTCGAAAATCGTGTCGCCGTCGAAGCCGGAGAACCCGCCGGGGCCGCGCCGGGGACCGCCACCGCCGAACCCGGAAAATTCCGGCGCGCGCGGCTTGCCCTCCGCGTCGATCTCGCCGCGGTCGAACTGGCCGCGCTTCTCCTTGTCGGAGAGAATCTCGTGCGCCGTATTCAGCTCGGCGAAGCGGTCCTGGGCCTTGGGATCGGACGCATTCGCATCCGGGTGGAGCTTCTTCGCGAGCTTGCGATAGGCGCGCTTGATCTCTGCCTCGTCGGCGGTCTTGGAAACACCGAGGACGTCGTAGGGATCACGCATGAATAGTCACCTCTGCGGCCGGCACTCAGGCGGCCAGCCGCAGCGAACATGTGGTTCGCGGCGCAAAAAATGCAACGGTACCGCTCAAAGCCTCTGCGCTTTTGTGCGCCATGCTCTTTTTGCGTGTCCTGCGCAGAAGGCTCAGGCGCGCCCGAGCAGGCGGACCTGGTTCAGCACCGTGCCGCCACGGCTCTTGCAGGCCTCGCCCTGAACCCAGCGGTCGGGGGTCTTGCCATCCACCAGCGAGATCATGAAGGCGCGGCAGCCGGCCTGGGTCGGGCCGACCGGGGTCGCGGTGCCGCGAGCGCCCGTCTCCGGATTGTCCCACGGGACCGATACGTCGCCATCACGGGCGGCCAGCGCCTGTTCGAGCGCGAGCTTCGCCTGCGTCCAGTCGCCGGGCGCGATACCCTTGGGCGCCGGCCCATCCGGCACCGGCAGGGAGGCCGGCGTTGCCTTGATGGAGCCGGTGACGAGCGAATCGTCATCATGGAACGGCACGCTGGCGCAGCCGGAAAGGAGCGCGGCCAGAAGACACGCTCCAGCCACGGCCGTCAGCCCTTCGCGCGGGCGCCCGACACTTCTATATAGAACGATGAAGCCGCCCCGAGAGGCGCGCGAACGATGAGGCACGAGGGGCTCCACATGACGGCGAGCGAGACCATGGAACCCCGAGATCCCTTAACATCCGGTGATTTCACCGAATCTTCCGAGCCCTTCCGTCTTTTCGGCGCGTGGCTGGAGGAGGCCGGCAAGTCCGAGCCCAATGACCCGAACGCCATGACGCTGGCGACCGTGGACGAGGATGGGCTTCCCGACGCCCGCATGGTGCTGCTGAAGGGGCTGGACGAGCGCGGCTTCGTCTTCTTCACCAACACCGGCAGCGCCAAGGGCCGGGAGCTGGCAGCCCACCCCAAGGCCGCATTGGTCTTCCACTGGAAGTCCCTGCGCCGGCAGGTGCGGGTGCGCGGGCCGGTGGAGCAGGTGAGCGACGCGGAGGCCGATGCCTATTTCGCCACCCGCCCCCGCCTATCGCAGATCGGCGCCTGGGCCTCGACCCAGTCACGCCCGCTGGAGGGCCGCTTCGCGCTGGAAGCGGCGGTCGCGACGACCACCGCGAAATATGCCCTCGGCAGCGTGCCGCGCCCACCCCACTGGACCGGATTCCGCATCCTGCCCACGGCGATCGAGTTCTGGCACGACCGGCCGTTCCGCCTGCACGACCGCGTGGTGTTCCGCCGCGCCGGCGAGGGCGAGGCGTGGACGAAGACGCGGCTCTATCCCTGACCGGAAAGGCCGGCCGGGCTTGACCCGGAGACGGGCGGGTGCTGCATGAGGTCGCCCGCTGTGGCCGAGGCTTTCATCATGACCCCCCAATCCGAAGATCGCCCGCGCATCATGCTCCTCACCGGAGCTTCGCGCGGCATCGGCCACGCCACGGTGAAGCGCTTCTCCGCCGCCGGCTGGCGCGTCATCTCCTGCTCGCGCCATGCCTTTCCCGAGAAGTGCCCCTGGGGCGCCGGCCCGGAGGATCATCTGCAGGTGGACCTTTCGAGCCCTGCGAGCACGAAGGCAGCCATCGCCGAGGTCAAGAGCCGCCTGCCGGAAGGCAAGCTCGACGCGCTCGTCAACAACGCAGCCATATCGCCCAAGGGCGAAGGCGGCGCGCGCCTCGGCACGCTGGACACCGACCTTGAGACCTGGGTGGACGTGTTTCAGGTGAATTTCTTCGCCCCCATCATCCTCGCCCGCGGCCTTTCGGCGGAGCTGGAAAAGGCGCAGGGCTCTGTGGTGAACGTGACCTCCATCGCCGGCTCGCGGGTGCATCCCTTCGCGGGGGCCGCCTATGCCACCTCCAAGGCGGCGCTCGCCTCGCTGACGCGGGAGATGGCCTCCGACTTCGGTCGCAGGGGCATCCGCGTCAACGCCATCGCGCCAGGAGAGATCGATACCGCCATCCTCTCGCCGGGCACCGACAAGATCGTCGCGCAGATTCCCATGCAGCGCCTCGGCACGCCGGACGAGGTGGCAAAGATCATCTACGTGCTGTGCACGGACACCTCTTCGTACCTGAACGGCGCCGAGATCCACATCAACGGCGGCCAGCACGTCTGAGCGAGCGGCTCATTCTTGGCGTTAGAGCCAGCCGCGCCACTTGAAGAAGACGTAGGGCAGGACGCCCGAGATCACCATCGCGACGAGGGCTGCCGGATAGGCATAGGTCCAGTTCAGCTCCGGCATGTGCTGGAAGTTCATGCCGTAGATGGAGGCGATGAGCGTCGGCGGCATCAGCACCACCGAGAGCACGGCGAAGATCTTGATGATGTTGTTCTGCTCGAGGCTCACCATGCCGATGGTGGCATCGAGCAGGAACTGCAGCTTGTCGCCGAGGAAGTTGGCGTAGTCGGAGAGGCCGGCCACGTCCCGGCTCATGGACTTGATGTTGGCCTTCCCGTCCTTGGCGATGGTCGATCCGTCGGTGTCCGCGCCGAGGAACGAGATGAGCCGCTGCAGCGAGGCGAGGCTCTCGCGAGCGTAGGACACCAGCCCTTCCTTCCGGCCAATGTGGGAGAGAATGGCGCGGTAGCGCTGGTTGGCATTCTCGCGGCTGCCGGATCGGTCGAAAATCCGCCGCGAGATGCGCTCGACGTCCGCGCCGATCTGCTCCAGCACGTCGGCGGACCGGTCCACCACGGCTTCCAGCAGCTCGATCAGAACATCCTCGCCCTTGAGGGTGTCCGGGCAGGACTTCCCGAGCCTGGTCGCAACGGACGGGAAGGCGCGCGGCTCGCCATAGCGCACAGTGATGAGACGACCGCGGGTGAGGATGTAGGTGACAGCCAGCATCACCGGCGTCTCGGTGTCGGCGCCGCAGAGGATGGTGGCCGTCATGTAGCGTGCGCCGCCCTCCACATACAGGCGGCTCGACTGCTCGATCTCGCCCATCTCCTCGCGGGTGGGGACCGAGATACCGGCAAACACCTCGGCCCGGGCGTCGTCCTCTTCTGTAGGGGATACGAGATCGATCCAGATCGCGGCTTCGGGGATGGCCCCGTCCACGACGGGCACCGCCTCAAGGCTTCCTTGTCTGGCGAGATAGGCGATGATCATGCTGCGGTCCCCGATCGGCCGGACCTTCTAGCCCGCCGCCGAGCGCGTGGGAACAGCGCGCCTTGGCGGCTTGCGTTCCCATCACCTGCCATGAGCATCCCTCGTCCGGCGGCAATCCATCGTCGCCGCCAGTCCGTCCGTTCCGGCCCGTTTCTGAAATCGAGGCCAGCGAGCGCGCGGCGCCCGGGCCAGCGCGCTGTCATCACCCCCGGCCGGCCCCCGCGCCGGTCCCGAGGAGCGCCATCGTCCCCGCTCAGGCGGCGAGGAAGTCGATGTCCTTGAGGGTGACCACCTTGTTGGCCTGGGCCGCCTTGGCCTCGACCGCCTTCTTGTCGCTCGCCTGCTGGGCGGCGGCGGCAACGGCGGAGATGCCGATGTCGCGCCACTGCTGGCTCTGCGCCGTACGCTTCAGATCCGATTCCTCCCGGGGGCTGAGCCCTTGGTGTCCGGTAGACATGTCCCAACTCCTGTGTGGTGCGCCGTTACGCAGCGGCACCTTCGCGTGACCCTTCCAGAGATGGCCATCAACTGCGTCAAAACTGTGCAGCCGATGCGACTTCTCCGCGGTCATACGAAGAGTAGGCGCCCCAAAGCTTGCGAAACTCCAAAGAGGCTGACGAAAGGGCAATCTGTGAGGCATTTCTGCAACGCATTCCCACAAGCATCCGCCGGCCATCCGAACACCCTTCAAGCGGGGCGGACATTGGGTTAATCCATTCTCGCGGGTCGAATCCTCCTTGCGCGTCAAGGGAAGAGTTAAGAGGCGAGACATGATGTGGCGAGCGGTCGGGGCACTGCTGACGGGTTTGATGCTCAGCGGCTGCATCTCCGGAACGGTTGCGCCGGCGCCGGATACGGCAATGACGGCGCGGGACAAGCAGCTTCTTGCCAACAAGCCGTACCCGAATGTGAAGCCTTCGGGCGACTTCGCGCGGCATATCGTTGAGTATCCGACCAATAAGAAGCCGGGCACGGTGGTCGTCGATACTCCGAACAAGTTCCTTTACTTCGTGGAAGGCAACGGTAAGGCGATCCGCTACGGCGTGACGGTCGGCGAGGAAAGCCTCGCATTCCGCGGCCAGGCCAAGGTTGGTCGCAAGACCGAATGGCCGAGCTGGACCCCCACGCCGGAAATCCACCAGCGCATCGCGGGCCTGCCGTCCTATGTGGCGCCCGGCCCCCACAATCCCATGGGCGCCCGCGCCCTTTACCTCTACCAGGGCAGTCAGGACACCCTGTTCCGCATTCACGGCACCAACCAGCCGGAATACATCGGGCAGGCGATCTCCTCGGGCTGCATCCGCATGCTCAACGAGGACGTGATCGACCTGTACAGCCGCGTGCCGGTCGGCGCCGAGGTCGTGGTCCTCTGATTGTCACCCCGTCGAATGCATGAAGGGCGCGGCTTGGCCGCGCCCTTTTTCGTTTGAGCTGCTGGGACGGCGCGAAGGCTCTGTCTGCAGCATCCGCGTTCACGCCGGACGAAGGCGGCCATGGCTACGCGGCGGCACGAGTGCGTTTCGCGCAGCCACGCATCGGCCAAGCCAATTCCACGGCGCGGTCAGTTAAGCTGCAACGTCAATTGGGCTGTACTGCAGCCGGCTTGGAGCCCTTCGCGCTCGCGTCCTTGCTCCCATCCTTGGCGGAATCCTTTGACGAAGCCGTCGTGGACGATCCAGCCTTGGGCGACGTGGGCTTGGGCGACGTGGGCTTGGGCGACGGCTTGGCTGCAGAAGGTACGGGGGGCGTGCTCCTGGGCTGATCCTTTGCCTGACCAATCTTGGGCTCACCAATCTTGGGCTCACCAATCTTGGGCTCACCATTCTTGGGCTGGCCGCTCTTCCCTGCCGCATTGCCCCTTGCTGGCGGCACGGAGACCGGCCCCGCCTCCGGTTCGGCCTCGGCGCTCCCAGCCGCCGCCTCTTGGTCGGCCGCATCCTCGCCGCCCTTGCCTTCCGGCGGAACCGTCGTAGCGCCCCCCGCCGGCTTCTCCTTGCGCGATGCGACCGCGGTGCCGGCGTCGAGATTCCAGTGGCAGAGCTTGAAATCGTTGCGGCGCTGGGCGAGGTCCACGTGGATGTGGTCCTCATGGTAGCCGTCGGAGCCTGGACCCAGCACGGTGCTGAACCGCGTGCAGGCACTGTCCTTCATCGATGCACGCAGCGACATCGGCAGCCCGCCCTTCGCCACCGTCCACACCCGGCCGTCGCCAAGCTCGAAACCACCCAAGTCCACGGCATTGCCGCGCCCGTGCTCGCTCATCTTGGCGCCAGCCACCCGGTTGCGCGGACGGCAATTGTAGGAATCGGCAATGCGGATCGCCACCAATGCGCCACCGGCCGCCGCCACGGCGGGCGCCAGCGCCTCGCGCATCCACGCGGCTGCCGCGACCGTCAGCTCGCATCGGGAGATGGCGGCCGGCCTCAGCGGAATCATCCGCCCATCAGCAAGGCGCACCGCTGTCAGCCGCACCGGGACGAAGGTGCCGCACGTGGGATTGGGGGAGAGGGAGGTATCGAGGCTCGCCTCGATCTCGCCGGCCGCCACCAGCTCCGCGCAGGCGGCCGGCATCTCCACGGGACCGGTTGGCGCCGACGGAGCCGGCGTCGGAAGAACGCCGGGAGATGGCGCCGCATTCGGCGTGGTTTCGCGTGAGGCCATGCGCGGGGGCGGCGAAGGTCGCGCCGGCTCCCGAACGAAGCCGTCGGCAGTGCCTAGGTCAACGGGCCTCTCTCGCGCCGCCTCCTGGCTGCCGGCCTCCGGCTCCGCCTCGCCATCCTCCTCGGCCAGTTCCGGCGGACGGCGCGGCGGCAGGGGCGCGGAGCGCAGAAGGGGCGGCCGCGTCGCCGTCGCTGCGGGCGACGCCTTGATGTCCTTGGGCTTGACGGGGGGCAGCGGGGTAGCCGCCTCCGCCGGATGCGGTCCCGGCACGGCGACAAGGGCCATGCTCAGGACGAGCGGCAGCCAGGCGGACGGCAATGAAGCAAGGGGAAGTCCCCCGTGCCACCGGACAGGTGGCCGCTGGGCGTCAGGCTCGTGCGGGCGGCGCGGAGCGGCGGGTCGTCTCGATGACATGCCCATGATACTAAAGACGTCCTCCGCTGCGGTCGAGCCAGCCCGTCGGCGTTCCCTCCCCGCCCGGCGGACCCATCATGCAAGACCTGACCGCGCTGCTTTTCGACAAGGACGGCACCCTTGTGCATTTCGACCGCACCTGGGGTCGCGCTGCCGGCGCCGTCATGCGGCAGATGGCCCACGATGACGCCCATGCCGTCGCCCGGCTGGAAGCTGTAAGCCACTATCTTGCCGACGAGGAGCGCTTCCTACCGACATCGCCGCTGGTCTCCGGGTCGTCGGCCCATTACGGCCCTTTGTGGGCGCACGCGCTCGGCCGCCCCGCCGACGCCGGTTTTCTCGCGGAGATCGACCGGCTTTTCGCGGCCGAGGGCCTGCTCAATCTGACGCCCATCGGCCATCCGGCCCGTGTGCTGGGGGAGTTGAAGGCGGCGGGCTTCGCCCTCGCCATCGTCACCAACGATGCGGAGGAGAACGCCCGGCAGCAGGCGGAGGCCCTTGGCTTCCTCCATCTTCTCGATGCCGTCCACGGCTATGATTCCGGCTTCGGCTCCAAGCCCGGCGCCGGCATGGTGGCGGCCTTCGCCGAGCGCTTCTGCCACCGCCCGCACGCCATGGCCGTGGTCGGCGACAGTGCCCACGACCTCGCCGCCGCGCGCGGCGCCGGCGCCAGGTTCATCCTCGTGCGCAGCGGACCGGCACCGGTGGATGACCTCGTGGGCGATGCGGACCTGGTGGTCGACAGCGTCGACGACCTGCCGGAGATCCTCGGCGTGTCGCTAGGCAAAGCCTCTTCCCTCGTCGGCGAAAACGCGGTCTAACCTGCACAGGCACCGCGCAAGAGCGCACCACAGGCGGCAGGATGATCAGACGCCGGCTTTATTCCGAGGAGCGCTATTCGCCGCTCGCCCGCTGGAGCTTCCGGCTGGCGCTGTTCTCGGTGCCGGTGGTGGCGCTGGCGGCCCTGCTCTATCGTACTGGAGCGCTCGATTTCCAGCCGGCCATCGTCACGCTGGGCGCCGGTCTCGTTCTCGCGCTGGTCGCGGCCGCCATGGGCGTTGTCGCCTTCTTCATCACCTGGGAGACGGGATGGCTGGGCATCGGCCGCGCCATCGCGGCGGTTGCCATCGGTGGCCTGGTGCTCGCCGGCCCGGCGGCTGTCCTCGCGCGTGGCATGATGCTGCCCCAGCTCACCGACATCGCCACCGATCCCACCGATCCGCCCCGCTTCCGGGCCCTCACCCTCGCCCATCCGCGCGATGCGAACGGCCTTGTGTTCGGCGGGGCCGCAGCAGCGGATGCCCAACGGATGGCCTATCCCGGCATCAAGCCCGTGGACCTCACGGCGACGCCGGAGGAAGCGTTCAACACCGTCCTCGCTTTGGTGCAGAAGCGGCACTGGCACATTCTCGATGCGATTCCCCCCCGCGGCACCCGACGCGACGGTCAGATCGAGGCTGTGGCGGTGTCGCCCATCATGGGCTTTCGCAGCGACGTCTCGATCCGCATTCGCCCGACCTCCAAGGGCGCGCGCGTGGATGTGCGCTCCTCGGCCCGCTACGGCGTCCATGACCTCGGCACCAATGCCCAGCGCATCGAGGCGCTGATGGCAGACCTCGCGGCGGAGCGACGCCGCCGCTGAGTCTCAAGCCCCGGGCAGCGCCAGAAGGGCGGCGGCAGCCGCGGCCTCGCCGTCCGGCAAGGGCGACAGCAGTTGCGGGCCCTCATTGCGCACCGCGTTGACCTCACTCGAGACCGGCATGAGCTGCAGCGCCTCTCCCGGGAAAGGGCGCATGAGGGCGGTGGCATCTCCGCCCTCCAGCCACGCCTTGATGTCCGGCTCGGGGAGAATCACCGGCATGCGTTCGTGCAAGGCCCGCAGGCGCTCGGTCGCGGCGCAGGTGAGAATGGTGAACGTTCTAAGCCATTGGCCGGTGGCGGGATCCTTCCAGCCTTCCCACAGGCCCGCGAAGGCCATGGGCCGCCCATCTTCGCGCGAGATAAGGAAGGGCTGGCGCCGCTTGTCCACGGCCTTCCATTCATAGAAGGCATCGGCCGGCACGATGCAGCGCCGCCGCGCCCGCCAGGCGGAGCGGAAGGTGGGCTTTTCAGCAACAGTTTCGGAGCGGGCATTGATGAGCCGCCCGCCGCCGGAGCTATCCCGCGCGAACGACGGAACCAGCCCCCAGCGCAGCAGATCGAGATGGCGCCGCCCGGTCTCGGGATTGCGCCGCACCACCATCAGGTCCTGAGTCGGCGCTGCATTGTAGCGCGGCGGAACGTTGGGCAGCGGCGCGTGGGCGGGATCGACGCCGAACAGCGCCGCGAGCGCCGCGGGCGGCGTGAGCTGGACAAAGCGGCCACACATCCGAGACCGCGCCTCGCCGCGTCAGGCCGCCCGGCGGAAGCGGCCGGTGATGGCCGCGGCGCCCTCGGTGACGACCCGTCCGCTTGCCACCAGATGCTCCAGATGCGCCAGCACCGTGAGCGAAGCCGCACCGACCAACCGGGGATCGAGGCCGATATAGATGCCCCGCACCAGATCGGGAATCGTCTCGACCTCGCGGTCGAGGGCCCGCAGAATCGCGGCCTCCCGCGCCACGCGGTGCGCAAGGTAGTCCCGCACGAAGACCGGTGCGTTCCGGACGGGCCCGCCGTGGCCGGGGAGATAGGTGGATTCGGTGCGGGCTGCGAAGCGCTCGAGCGAGCGGATATAATCGCCCATCGAACCGTCCGGCGGCGCGACGATGGAGGTCGCCCAGGCCATCACATGATCGCCCGAGAAGACGAGATCCTCCTCCGCCAGTGCGAAGGCCATGTGGTTGGCGCAATGGCCCGGGGTCGCGATGGCGGTCAGGGTCCAGCCGGGGCCGCTGACGGCTTCTCCGTCGGGGATCACGATGTCCGGCCGGAAATCCATGTCCGCGCTGGCATCCAGGGGATTGACCTCGCCGATAGCGAGCGGGCGCGCCGCGCGGTGTGCCCCCTCTGCAACGGTCGGGGCGCCGGTCGCCGCCTGGATCGCCTTCGCGGCGGGGGAATGATCGCGATGGGTATGGGTGATGACGATATGGCTGACGCTCTCGCCCCGCACCGCGTCGAGGACGGCCGCAATGTGCGCGGGATCGTCCGGCCCCGGATCGATGATGGCCACGGTGCCGCGGCCCACGATGTAGGAGCAGGTGCCGGTGAAGGTAAACGGCGAGGGGTTCGGCGCCACGATGCGCCGGACAAGCGGCGTCACCTGATCGAGGCGGCCGGACGGGACATCGAAGCTGCGGTCGAACGCGATATCGTCGCTCATGGGTGGACGCTAGCCTAAGAGGGCCATATGCGACAACCGCGCCGGCGGCGAGGTCCGGCCCGGATCATGACCGTCATCGAGATGGGCCGGGCTTCGCCGTCCGCCAATAAAGTTCGGTGCGATCTCACGCTCTCGCGCGTGACCCACCTTCAGCGACAAGCCCGAGACAAAAGAAAAGCCCGCTGCCAAGGCAGCGGGCTTCGCGATGAAGCAGAGCTTCGATCAGAACTTGTAGTTCACGCCAGCCTTGAACGAGCTGAACTTGGAGTCGTTGCCGACGGTGACGCCGGGCGCAATGACCGCAGCCTGCACGTTGGAGTCGCCGAGGTCGACGTACAGGTATTCAGCCTTGAACGTCCAGTTGTTGGTGATCGCGAACTCGCCACCGGCACCGATCGTCCAGCCCCACGAGGTGGTGGAGGAGGAGAGCAGCGGAACGCCGAGGAGCGAGATGTCGGTGCCGGTCTTGCCGTACGCCACACCACCGGTGATGTAGGGCAGGAACCGGTCGATCGCGTAGCCGAGGCGAGCGCGGATCGTGCCGAAGTAGTCGATCGAGGAGCCAGCGCTCACGACCGGCAGGCCGAGCACGGAGGCGCTGACGGTGCCGGAGATGTCCGACCACTGCAGGTCGGTCTCGAGGCCGAGCACGATGTTGTTCGCGAACTGGTAGTTGTAGCCGATCTGACCACCGGCGAAGAAGCCGGAAGAGGTCACGCTGGCAGCGGCGACCGGGGTGCCGAGCACGTCCACGTCGTAGGTGAACGAGTCACCGCCGTAGCCGACGTTGGCGCCGATGTAGAAGCCGGTCCAAGAGAACACGGGAACAACGGCGACCGCCTTGACGGGGTACTTCGTCGCCAGGTCAGCAGCCGCGGCCGGAGCCGAGAGCGCCGCCAGCGCGACAGTGGCGAGAAGGAACCGCTTCATGACTAAAACCCCCTTGCTTGGGTAACTTATGTTTGGGCGAAACCATCGGCGACCGTCGAGAGCCACTGTCGTTTCGTCCAGTGACATCTATCTAGCAGGGGTCTCGCCGGAATGCCGTAACATTCTTGCCACAGTCGCCCCAAATCGCCACAACTGGAGGGCTAATTCCCAGTATGTTACCGCCACATAGGGGCTTTCGGCGCCCTTCGCCGGCTATCTGACCGCCCAGCCGCTCCGAAAAGGTAAATCGTTCGTAAAAACAACGCGTTTCAGGCCCATTCAGAGAGCGGATGACACCTGGATTCGTTGGTCAAGGAAGGAGGCAGGCATGCAACTTTACCGATTCCCCCGTTTCGCCCTGTCCGTGGTGGCCGGTGCGGCGCTGCTGGCGGGCTCCTGCGGCCTCGCGATGGCGCGGCCCGACAGCCTCACGATGACGTGCGCGGCCGCGGCCGGCCTCGTTTCCAAGAATGGCGCCGTCGTCATGGGCACGGGTCCCAATCTGTTCGACCGATACGTGAGTTCGGTGCGCTATTGCTCGGGGTTCGAGCAGCTCAAGCCCGAATGGATCAAGACAAGGGACAATCCCGCGTGCTTCGTGGGCTATACCTGCTACGTGCCGACCCGGGACAATTACCTGCGGTGAACCGACCAAGCCCAAGCCCCACAACGGCCGGCGGCGGGGACGATGCGAAGGAGAAGCTCATGAAACCAGCCAACAGGCGCCCGTCCCGCCGGGCGCTCGCTCTTGTGGTCGCGGCCGCGCTCCTCGGGGTCGCAGGGCCGGCGTGGGCGCAGACGCAGAGCCGCACGTTCACCTGTGCCGAGGCCGCGGCGCTCATCCAGTCGCGGGGCGCGATGGTGCTCGCGACCTCGCCAACCCTTTATGATCGTTATGTTCGGGACCGGTCCTTCTGCGTCTACGACCAGGACACGCGACCGGAATGGGTCCCGACCCGCGACAATCCCCAGTGCTTCATCGGCTACAGCTGCTACGTGCCCTATCGCGACGGAGGCCGGGCGCCCTGAGCGGGATGCCTCGACCGTCGCCTGGACGCAAAAGGCCGGGCAGATCGCCCGGCCTCGATAGGGTCAAAAAACGACATCGGCTCAGGCGATGCCGCGCTCCTTGAGCACGCCCTCGATCTCCTCCAGCACACCGGCATCGTCGATGGTGGCGGGCACGGTCCAGGGATCGTGGTCGGCGATCTTCTTCATGGTGCCGCGCAGGATCTTGCCCGAGCGGGTCTTGGGCAGGCGGTTCACGGTGACGGCCAGCTTGAACGCGGCCACCGGCCCGATGCGGTCGCGAACGAGGCCCACCAGTTCCTTCTCGATAACGTCCGGCGGCCGCCGCTCGCCGGCCTTGAGCACGACAAAGCCGCACGGCACCTCACCCTTCAGCTCGTCCTTCACGCCGATGACGGCGCATTCGGCCACGTCCGGATGGGAGGCCAGCACCTCCTCCATGCCGCCGGTCGACAGGCGATGGCCCGCGACGTTGATGATGTCGTCGGTGCGGCCCATGACGAAGACATAGCCGTCGTCATCCAGGAATCCGGCGTCGGCGGTCTTGTAGTAGCCGGGGAACTCGGCGAGGTAGCTCTCGGCGAAGCGGTCGTCCTGCTGCCAAAGGGTGGGCAGGCAGCCGGGGGGCAGCGGCAGCTTCACCACGATGGAGCCCATGGTTCCGGCCGGAACGGGCTTCGACGCCTCGTCCACGATCTGCACGTCGTAGCCGGGCATCGGCACCGTGGGCGAGCCCAGCTTGATGGGCAGCAGGCCCAGGCCCACAGGATTGGCGGCGATGGCCCAGCCGGTCTCGGTCTGCCACCAATGGTCCACCACCGGGACCTTCAGCTGCTCCTGCGCCCACACAACGGTATCGGGATCAGCCCGCTCGCCGGCGAGGAAGAGGGTGCGGAAGCGGGAAAGATCCCGCCCCTGCTTCAGGAGGCAGTCCGGATCTTCCTTCTTGATGGCGCGGAGCGCGGTCGGCGCGGTGAAGAGGGCGACAACGCCGTGCTCCTCGATCACCCGCCAGAAGGCCCCCGCATCGGGCGTGCCCACGGGCTTGCCTTCATAGACCAAAGTTGTCGCGCCTAGGATCAGCGGGCCGTAGACGATGTAGGAATGGCCCACCACCCAGCCGATGTCGGAGGCGGTCCAGAACACCTCGCCGGGCTTGATGCCGTAGAGATTCTTCATGCTCCAGTCGAGCGCCACCATGTAGCCGCCGGTGTCGCGCACGACGCCCTTCGGCTTTCCGGTCGTGCCGGAGGTGTAGAGGATGTAGAGCGGATCGGTCGCAAGCATGTCGGTGCAAGGCGCGGCCTTGCCGGCGCCGGCGGCGGCATCCACGGCGGCCTGCCAGTCGAGATCGCGGCCCTCCACCAGCGCGCCCGGCCCCTGTTCACGCTGCAGCACCAGGCACGCTTCCGGCTTCACCGCCGACATGGAGATGGCGAGGTCGAGCAGCGGCTTGTAGGGCACCACACGGTTGGGCTCGATACCGCAGGACGCCGCCAGGATCACTTTCGGCTCGGCGTCCTCGATGCGGGTGGCGAGTTCCTTGGCTGCGAACCCGCCGAACACCACGGAATGGATGGCACCGATGCGGGCGCAGGCCAGCATGGCGCAGATCGCTTCCGGCACCATGGGCATGTAGATGAGCACCCGGTCGCCCTTGCCGACGCCCATGTCCTGGAGCACGGCGGCGAGCGTCGCCGTTTCCTTGAGCATCTCGCCGTAGGTCAGCGTGCGCCTGGTGCCGGTGACGGGGCTGTCATAGATGAGCGCCGCCTGATCGCCCCGGCCGGCGGCGACGTGGCGGTCGAGGGCGTTATGGCAGACATTGCCCACCGCATCGGGAAACCAGCGGCCATAGACACCGGCGTCGGCATCGAAGACCGTCTCGGGCGGCCGGACCCAGTCGATGCCGCGGGCGGCTTCGCCCCAGAAGGCGGAAGGATCGGTCTTCCAGCCGGCATAGGCCTGCGCGTAGCGGCTCGCGCCATTGATGGACATGGACGTCTCCCTCAAAGGTCTTCTTTGGCCCGGTGATGCCGGGAGCGTTTTTACGGCGCAAGCTCGCACAAATGCGTAAGACGTTTGTCGCCCGGCGTGGGAAACACATGCGTGAACCGGTACTTTGGTATCGGGCAACCCCGATTGCACCGCCCTGCCGCCCTCGGCTAGGTTCGCGCTCGAATTCGACCGGAATCCCGGCGCGAGCACAAGCTTTTCGGACGAGGGGGGAGATACGATGGCGGGCATCTACGATCAGGATCTCGATCGCAACGCGGCGAACTTCCAGCCACTGACCCCCCTGGGCTTCCTCGAGCGGGCGGCCAGTGTCTTTCCGGACCGCACCGCCATCCTGCACGGCAAATTGACGCGCAATTACCGCGATTTCTACGCCCGCAGCCGGCGCCTCGCGTCCGCGCTCACCAAGGTTGGGGTTGGCGTCGGCGACACCGTCGCTGTGATGCTGCCCAATGCGCCGGCCATGCTGGAAGCCCACTACGGCGTGCCCATGACGGGCGCCGTGCTCAATTCGCTGAATACCCGGCTCGACGCCGCCATCCTCGCCTTCACCCTCGACCACGGCGAGGCGAAGGTGCTCATCACCGACCGGGAATTCTCCCCGGTCATCAAGGCCGCCCTCGCCCTCGCCGTCCACAAGCCGCTGGTCATCGACTATGACGATCCCGAGTTCACCGGCGCGGGCGAGCGTATCGGGGTGATGGAATACGAGGATTTTCTCGCCACCGGCGACGAAGACTTCGCGTGGAAGCCGCCGGCCGATGAGTGGGATGCCATCGCCCTCAACTATACGTCCGGCACCACCGGCGATCCCAAGGGTGTCGTCTATCACCATCGCGGCGCTCACCTGTTGGCGGTCGGCAACGTGGTGACGTGCGGGCTGGGCAAGCACCCCGTCTATCTGTGGACGCTGCCCATGTTCCACTGCAACGGCTGGTGCTTCCCCTGGTCGATCACGCTGGTGGCCGGCACCCATGTGTGCCTGCGTCAGGTGCGGGCGAAGGCCATGTTCGATGCCATCGCCGACCACAAGGTGACGCACATGTGCGGCGCGCCCATCGTGATGTCCACGCTGCTCAACGCTGCGGAAGCGGACAAGCGCCCCCTGCCCGGCCGGGTGGAGTTCATCACCGCCGCCGCCCCGCCGCCCGAAGCCGTGCTCGCCGCCATGCAGGACGCCGGCTTCAACGTGGTCCATGTCTACGGACTGACCGAAGTCTACGGCCCGGCGGTCGTCAACGACTGGCACGCGGAGTGGGATGCGCTCGACGCCAAGCAGCGGGCCTTCCTCAAGTCCCGGCAGGGCGTGCGCTACAGCGCGCTGGAAGCCCTCGACGTGATGGACCCCGAAACCATGGTTCCGGTCCCCGCCGACGGCGAGACGCTGGGCGAGGTCATGTTCCGCGGCAACGTGGTGATGAAGGGTTATCTCAAGAACCCCGCCTCCACCGAGAAGGCGTTTGCCGGCGGCTGGTTCCACTCGGGTGACCTCGGGGTGAAGCATCCCGATGGCTATATTCAGCTCAAGGACCGTTCCAAGGACATCATCATCTCCGGCGGAGAGAACATCTCCTCCATCGAGGTGGAGGACGCTCTCTACAAGCACCCGGCGGTCGCGGCGGCGGCCGTGGTGGCCAAGCCTGACGAGAAGTGGGGTGAGACGCCCATCGCCTTCATCGAGCTGCGCGACGGCATGAGCGCCACTGCGGAGGACATCATCGCGCATTGCCGCGCACATCTCGCGGCGTACAAGTGCCCCCGCCATGTGGTTTTCGAGGAAATCCCCAAGACCTCCACCGGCAAGATCCAGAAGTTCCGCCTGCGCGAGCTGGCCAAGGAGGTTTGAGGAAAGATGTCCGACATCGAAGTGCGCGACGCCAACGGCGCCGTCCTGAAGGACGGCGACAACGTGACCCTCATCAAGGATCTCAAGGTGAAGGGCACCTCCGTGACCCTGAAGCGCGGCACCTTGGTGAAGGGCATCCGCCTCACCGGCGATCCGGAAGAGATCGACTGCAAGGTCGAGAAGGTGAAGGGCCTCGTGCTGCGCACCGAGTTCGTGAAGAAGGCGTGAGTCGGCGTCCCCGAACGATCGCCTGATGGCCCGCGGTTACAGACAGGATCGGCAATCCCGTCTGTAACCGCCGGGGCAACTCCGCGACGCCTGCCCCATCGGCACCTTTCCAATCCTTCATCCTGCGGCCATGGTTCAGTCATGCGCGGGGGATCAATGCTCGCCGCGAGCCCCTTCCGGAGAGCCCGGCCTTGCGTGCCCTTCTATCCCTCCTCGGCGACATCCGCCGCCTCGCGCTGCCCTATTTCAAGAGCGAGGAACGGTGGATCGCCATCGGCCTCCTCGCCGCGGTCATCGCGCTCGAGCTCGCATGGGTGTTCGCCACCGTCATGCTCAACGAGTGGAACGTCGCCTTCTACAACGCCATCCAGGAGAAGGACTTCGACGCGTTCCAGCAGCAGTTGCTGGTCTTCTGCGCCATCGCCGCCGGCGCCATCATCGTGGCGGTCTACCAGATCTACCTGAAGCAGTGGCTTGAGGTGCGCTGGCGGCGCTGGCTCACCCGGCGCTATCTGGGCGCGTGGCTCGGCGATGACGTGCACTACCGGCTGCGCCTCGCCGGCGACGAGGCGGACAACCCCGACCAGCGCATCGCCGAGGACGTGCAATTGTTCATCAACCGGACCATCTCGGTGGGGGTGGGCCTGCTCGGCACCGTGGTCTCCCTCGTTTCCTTCTCCGTCATCCTGTGGAATCTGTCCGGCGCGCTGCCGATCAACCTGTTCGGGCGCGAGATGAATGTCCCGGGCTACCTGTTCTGGGCGGCGCTGATCTATGCCGCCGGCGGCACCCTCCTCGCCCACTTCATCGGTCGGCCGCTGGTGAGGCTGAATTTCGAGCAGCAACGCTATGAGGCGAACTTCCGCGTCGATCTCGTGCGGGTGCGCGAGAATGGCGAGCAGATCGCCCTCCTGGATGGGGCCAAGGCGGAAGAGCGCAAGCTTGAAGGACGGTTTTCCAACATCTTCGGCAACTTCGTGGAGCTGATGAAGGCGCAGAAGCGCCTCACCTGGTTTACCGCCGGCTACAACCAGATCTCGACCATCTTCCCCTATGTGGTGGTGGCGCCGGCCTATTTCTCCGGCCAGATCCAGCTCGGCCAGCTGATGCAGACGGCAAGCGCCTTCTCCTCCGTGCAGGGCTCGTTCTCCTTCTTCATCTCCAGCTATGTGACGCTGGCCGAATGGACCTCCGTGGTGCAGCGGCTCACCGGCTTCGAGGCGGCCATCGCGGCGGCGCAGGCGAACCGTCCGGCCGAGAGCCTCGCGTCCCTTCCGCCCGGCCGGGCCCTGGCGCTGCGTGGACTGGACGTGCGTCTGCCGGGCGGTGCGCCGCTCATCGCCACGGACGAACTCCACATCGCGCACGGCGAATGCGTGCTCATCACCGGCCCTTCGGGCGCCGGCAAGACCACCCTCCTGCGCGCCATCGCCGGCATCTGGCCCTATGCGACGGGCTCGGTGCACCGGCACGCCGCCCATCGCCTGATGGTGCTGCCGCAAAAGCCTTATGTGCCGGCCGGGCGGCTGGATGTCGCCCTCGCCTATCCCAACCCCGTCGCCGATGTGCCGCGGGACCGCCTCGCCGAAGCGCTGACCGCCGTTGGGCTCGCCGACCTCGCCGGGCGTCTGGATGCGGAAGCCCTGTGGCCGCACGAGCTCTCGCTGGGTGAGCAGCAGCGCATCTCCATCGCCCGCGCGCTGCTGGATGCCCCCGAGGTGCTGCTGCTGGACGAGGCGACTTCCGCCCTCGACGAGGCGAGCGAGGCGGCCCTCTATCGCCTGCTGCGGGAGCGGCTGCCGGAGACGACCTTCATCTCCATCGGCCACCGCAACACCCTGGTGGATCTGCACGACCGGGTGCTGCACCTCCACGGCGAGGAATCGCCGCGGATGCTGGGGCCGGCGGCACCGCCAACGCTCCGGGCGGTCTGAACAAGACGAAGGGGGCGGCGGGCCGAACAGCCTTGCTCCCCACGGCGCGGGTCAGCTAAGTCTGTTGCTGCAGCGCATCAGGCTGCTCAGCTGCCCCGCCCCGAGGTCCCGCGTGACGACCGCCGAACCCGCCCAGAAGCCGCGCGACATCATCTATTACGCCCTTGCCGCTCTGGTGGGCTTCATCGCCGGCGGCGTAGGCTCCGGCTTCCACTGGGCAACGGAGAAGGCAGGCGAATGGCCGCTGCTGCTGCGTGAGCATTTCCAAGGGCCGGCGCTCTATGCCGCGCTCTCGGTCGGGGCCGCGCTGATGGTGGCGCTGTCGGTCTTCCTAGTGCGCCGCTTCGCGCCCGAGGCGGCCGGCTCCGGCGTGCAGGAGATCGAGGGCGCGCTGGAAGGCCTGCGCGAGGTGCGGTGGAAACGGGTGCTGCCGGTGAAGTTCGTCGGCGGTGTCCTCGCCCTCGGGTCCGGATTGGTGGCGGGCCGGGAAGGGCCGACCATCCATATGGGCGCGTCCATCGCCAAGGCCATCTCGGATGCCGCAGGGCTCGGCACGCGCGACGGCCGGGGCCTTCTGGCGGCAGGCGCGGCGGCGGGTCTGGCGGCGGCCTTCAACGCGCCGCTGGCGGCGATCCTGTTCGTCATCGAGGAGACGCGGCGGCAGTTTCCATATGGCCTGCGGACCTACAGCGCGGTCATCATCTGCTCGGTGGCGAGCGCCGTCGTGGCCCAGGTCGTGGGCGGCACCGAGCCGGACATGCAGATGACCGTATCCGCCGTGCCGCTCCACCTTTTGCCTGCATTCATCGGGCTTGGAGCGGTGCTCGGGGTGGTGGGCATCGCCTTCAACGCGGCCCTCGTTTTCTCCCTTGATACGGCTCGGCGCCTCGCTTTGAAGGTCTCCCCGTATCTGCTGCCGGTGGCGGTGGGCGCGGCGGTGGGGCCGTTGCTGGTGCTGCGGCCGGAGGCGACGTTCGGGGGGGAGTTGCTTGCGGTATCCTTACCGGGGATGGGGTTGCCGGCGCTGACTTTGGCGGGGATCGTGCTGATCCGCTTCGTCATGACCATGGCGAGCTATTCCACCGGCATCCCGGGTGGCATCTTCGCCCCCATCCTGGCGCTGGCGACGGCGGTCGGGGTGTTGTTCGCGACCTTGCTCGGAAGCCTTTTTTCCCTTCCGCCCCAGATGCTTGCGGCATGCGGGATCGCGGCGATGGGCGGGCTGTTCTCGGCCACGGTGCGGGCGCCGCTGGTGGGCATGGTGCTGGTGGCGGAGCTGACCGGGGCCTATGACCTCCTGGTGCCGACCATCCTCACCTGCGTCACCGCAAACCTTGTGGCAGAAGGACTTGGCGGCAAACCGATCTACGAGGTGCTGCTCGACCGGACCCTCCGCCTCGCCGGAACGCCGCGTCCGCCGGAGCCGGAGCCGGAGGCCATCGGCGGCTGGGACGAGCGCGAGCGGCGTCCTCAGTAGCGGCCGATATCGGGCAGTTCGGGTGGGGTAGCACCGGGGGTATCGGGGGGATTCGGGACCCATTCGGGAGCGGTTCGAATCTTGCCGGGTCGGCAACCCGCCCGCCATCGACCCAGCTCCTCGGAAGATGGTATCTAATTACATCACAACCCCCATGGCGGGGGGAGCCCCGTCCGCCCCCTGCGGGGGGCATCAAGAGTCGAGACGGAGGGCACCATGGCGGTGCGGCAGATCGTGAAGTTCCCCGACCCGCGCCTGCGGCAGGCGGCGGCGGCGGTGACGGTGTTCGACGCCGCGCTCGAAGCCCTTGCCGCCGACCTCCTCGATACGATGCGCGCGGCGCCGGGCATCGGCATCACCGCCCCTCATGTGGGCGTGCTCGCGCGGGTGGTGGTGCTTGAGCTGTCGCCCGGCGAGACACCCGCCACCTACATCAATCCCGAGATCGTCTGGTCTTCGCCGGAGATGATCCGCCATGTGGAGGGCAGCGTCTCCATGCCGGGGGCCAGCGAGGAGGTGGAGCGCCATGCCCGCGTCCGCGTTCGGTACCACACCCTGTCCGGTGCTCTCGCGGAGGAGGAGGCGGAGGGCCTGCGCGCCGTCTGCCATCAGCACGAGTGCGACCAGTTGGACGGCATCTACTGGCTGCAGCGCCTGTCGCGGCTGAAGCGGGAACGGGTTGTGCGCAAATACGAGAAGGCGCAACGCGGCCCCGCCGCCTGACGCGGAACACCGGGCGACTATCGTAAAGCTTGTGCTTGCGCCCACCCCTGTCCTGCGCTCACTCTCCACTGGAAACATCCCTTCCGGGCGTTGCGGCCCGGACCGGGCGGCTGCCAGATGGCGAGGCCGGAAGATGCGGGCGGGACGAGGGCGGATGGGGCTCAAGGGGCGAAGCGGCAGGGCTGGGGCGGTTCTGCGGCGTGTGATGCAGATGCACGCCCTAATGATAACAATCTTTTCACTCGCCTTCTCCTTTGCCTCCGTCGCGGCAGAGAAGGAGCCCATCCGGCTGCAGGTGGTGGGCGGCCTCGCCGGCGTCACCCAGTTCACCCGCCTGGAGCAGCCGTTCTGGGAGCACGAGATCACCGAGCGCACGGACGGGCGGGTGATCGCGACCATTACTCCCAACGACGGCGGCGGCCTGCGCGGACAGGAGATGCTCCGGCTCATGCAGCTCGGCGTCGTTCCGTTCGGCACCGGCCTCGTTTCCGTGGTCTCGGCGGAGGAGCCCGAGCTCAACGCCGTAGACCTGCCCATCCTCAATCCGGACATGGCGACGCTGAAGAAGACGGTGGCTGCCTTCCGCGCCCACCTCGTGACCCTCCTGCGCGACAAATGGGACATCGAGCTGCTGGACATCTACGCCTATCCGGCGCAGGTGCTGTTCTGCCGCTCCGCCTTCCGGGGCCTCGACGACATGGCGGGGCGCCGCGTCCGCACCTCCTCGGTGGCCCAGTCCGACCTGATGAAGGCGCTCGGCGCCATTCCCGTGGTGGTGCCGTTCGCGGATGTGGTGGACGCGGTGCGGCAGGGGGTGGTGGACTGCGCCATCACCGGCACGCTCAGCGGGTACGAGATCGGCCTCGGCGACGTGACCACCCATGTCCACGGCATGGCGATCAGCTGGGGCCTGTCGTTCTTCGGGGCCAATGTGACCGCCTGGGAGGCGCTGCCACAGGACGTGCGGACGCAGATCCGCGCCGGGCTCGCGGGCCTGGAGGGGCGGATCTGGCAGCAGGCGGACGCGGACACCATGCGCGGTCTCGACTGCAACACCGGCGCCATCGCCTGCGGTCGCCCCCAGGCGCGGCGGCTGGTGGTGACTCCGAAGTCCGAGGCGGACGCCGCCCGCCGTCTGAACCTGCTGTCCGGCATCATCCTGCCGCGTTGGATCGAGCGATGTGGCGCGGCTTGCGCCAATGCCTGGAATGCCTATCTTGCTGAGTTGCATGCCACGACCGCCAAAGCCGAGTGATTGCGCCCTACCGGGACAACCGGACCGACCGCGATCCCTCAGGCATCCCCGCAGTGCCCTCAAGCCTGGCGAATGATGCCCTCGAATGATCTGGCACCGCCTCAAGCTATCCGTCATCGCCGGAACCATCGTCATCTTGGGGCTGCTCGGCGTCGGGACGGCGTTGCTCGCCCATCGCGGGCTTGAGGCCACGAAGCTCGCGGCGGACGCCGACCTGGAGCGCTCCGCGCAAGCGGTCGAGAATGCGCTCAATCGCCAGCTGCTGCAGGTCCACAGCGCGCTCGCCACCATGCGACCGCTATTCGCCGCCGCCGGGCTCGCCCCAACCTCGCCGGCCTCCAGCGAACTGCTGCGTGGCCTGAACCTGCAGATCACCGCCTTCCGCGACCTGATGCTGGTGTCGCCCGAAGGCGACATCATCGCGTCCGCACGGCCGCGCGGCGCGCTGCGCTCGCTGCCGATCGCCACAAGTCTCTCCGGGCTCCAGCCCGCCGCGTTGCTGGGGCCGGTCCAGAATCCGGTGAGCGGGGACTGGTCCCTGTACGCCGCGCGGACGGTGCCCGGATGGGGCGGTGTGATCGCCTTGGCCGACGTGCCGATCCTGGCCCTCATGAAGGTGCTGGCCGAAACCGGCCTCGCGCCCGGAACGCGCATCCGCATCGAACGACCGACCGGCCAGCTGGTGGCCTCGCTGCCCCATGATGAACTGGCCATCGGCGAGTGGCATCCGGGGGCGCTCGGGACGCGCCCCCCCGACGGCAAGGCCTTCGTGACCTCCAATGCCGGCGGTGGGGCGGAACTGGCGGCGGTGCGCACCTCCCTGACCGGCGACCTGCGCGTGGTGCTCGTCATCGATCTCGCCGAAGTGCTCGCCCCCTGGCGGCTGGACCGCGACCGCATGGTGGCGGCGGCGGCCATGGGCGGGGTTCTGGTGACGGCCTTCGCCGGCGCGCTGTTCCTGGCGCTGCGCCAGCGCGAGAAGGTGGACGCCGAGCGCGACCGCGCCAGCGCCGTGCTCGCCAATGCGGTGGAGGCCATGTCCGACGGCTTCGCCCTGTGGGACGCCGAGGATCGGCTGGTGGCTTGCAACCAGCGCTACCGCGAGCTGTTCACCATCACCGCGCCCTATCTGCTGGTGGGCGCGCGCTTCGAGGACATCATGCGGGCGAGCCTCGCGTCCTCGCTACGCTCCGATACCGCACCGGCGAGCGCCGACGCGCTGGCCCGCCGCATCGGCGGGCATCGGCCCCAGCACACCCCGGTGGAACGCAGGCTCTCCGACGGCCGATGGGTGCTGATGACGGACCGCCGCACGGCGGACGGCGGCGTGGTGGCCCTGCGCACGGACATCACGGCCCTCAAGAAGGTGCAGGCGGAACTGGCCGAGGCGAATTTGCGCGCCAACGAGGCGGCGGCGGAGGCGCAGCGGCAGAACGTGGCGCTGATCGAGCGCGAGGGGCGCATCCGCTTCCTCGCCCATCACGACGACCTCACCGGCCTGCCCAACCGGGTGGTGTTCCGCGAGCGCATCGGCAAGGCGCTCTACCAGGCCGCCGAACGGGGCGAGGGCATGGCCCTGCTCTATCTCGACCTCGACCGCTTCAAGGACGTCAACGACACCCTCGGCCATCCGGTCGGTGATGCGCTGCTGCGCATGGTCGCCAGCCGGCTCACCGGCTGCGTGCCGGCCACCGACATGGTGGCGCGCCTCAGCGGCGACGAGTTCGCCGTCATCTGCGTCGGCCCGCGCCAGCCGGAGGCGGCGACCGCGCTGGCGGAGCGCATCATCTCCTTGCTCGGCGAGCCCTATTCGGCGCTCGGCCACACCCTCTCGGTCAGCGTCAGCGTCGGCATCGCCGTGGCCGAGGCGGCCTGGACCGACGCCGATACCCTGCTCAAGCAGGCCGACCTCGCCCTCTACCGGGCCAAGGCCTGGGGCCGCGGCACCGCATGCGTGTTCGAGCCGGAGATGGACACCCACCTGCGCGCCCGGCTCGAGATGGAGCAGGACATCAAGCAGGCGCTGGCGGAAAACCAGTTCCACCTCGCCTACCAGCCGATCTTCTCGGTGGCCACCGGCGCGCTCACGGGCTTCGAGGCGCTGCTGCGCTGGAACCACCCACGCCGGGGCCCCATCGACCCGTCGGCCTTCGTGCCCCTCGCCGAGGACACGCGCAGCATCGTCGAGATCGGCGCCTTCGCCATGCGGCGGGCCGTGGCGGACATCGCGTCCTTGCCCGGCGGGCTGAAGGTGGCGGTGAACCTCTCGCCGGTGCAGCTCGCCTTCGGCGACGTGATCGCGACGGTGGAGGCGGCGCTGCGCGACGCCGGCCTGCCGCCGGGCCGCCTCGAATGCGAGATCACCGAGAGCGCCCTGTTCGAGAGCGAGCAGGCGAGCCTCGCCGTGCTGCAGCGTCTGCGCGAGATGGGGGTGCGGATCGCGCTCGACGATTTCGGCACCGGCTATTCCAGCCTCAGCCGGCTGCGCCAGCTGCCCCTCGACAAGATCAAGATCGACCGCTCGTTCATCCAGGACGCCACCGAAGGCTCCGCCAGCGCCGCCATCGTCGAGGCCATCACCGTGCTCACCAGCCGGCTCGGCATCGCCACCGTCGCCGAGGGCATCGAGACCGAGGACCAGTGGGCGCTGGTGGCCCGCACCTCCTGCAACGAGGCGCAGGGCTTCCTGCTCGGCCGGCCGATGCCCATCGCCGAGGCGGCCGCGCTGGCCCATGCGGGCTACGGCGTGCCGGTCGCCCTGGCGGCGGGCCTGTGCGGCCAGCCGTGACGGCGCGCCGCGCTCAGCTGCGGAAATAGGCCGGCCAGAGCGCGACGAGATCCGGCGCGTAGGCGAGCGAGTTGGACAGATGGGTGCGCAGCGCCTCCTGCGCCCCGGCGGCATCGCCCGCCCGCACCGCGGCGGCCACCGCCCGGTGCTCGCGCAGCACCCGCTCGGCCTTGCCCGGCATGGGCAGGTGCAGGCGGCGGATGCGGTCGATATGGCCGGAATAGCGGCGCACCATCAGCCACAGGCTGTGGATGCCGGTGGCATCGAACAGCACGCGGTGGAAGTCGCGGTCGCCCGCATCGAAGCCGGGCAGGTCGCCGCGCGCGAGCCGCTCGTCCTGGAGGGCGATCACCCCATCGAGGCGCGCGGCGATGGCCGCATGGTCCTCACCCAGGGCCACCGTGCGCACCGCCTCCAGCTCGATGGAGCGGCGCAGAAAGTGCGCCTGCCGGGCGAGTTCCAGATCGATGGGGCTCACCACGGTGGCGTGCTGGGGGAAGATCTCCACCAGCTGCTCCTCCTGCAACTTCAGGAGCGCGTCGCGCACCGGCGTCGAGGAGAAGCCGAACAGGTCCTGCAACTCGGCGCGGGAGATCAGCGTGCCCGGCGGCATCTCCAGCGTGATGATCCGCTCGCGCAGATAGTCGAACACCTGCGGCGCCGCATGGCGGGAGGGATCGCGGGAGGGCCGCGCGCTGCGCGTCAGGTCCATGGTCGTCGTGTCCATGGCGGAAGAATAGCAAATCGGGCGCTTGACGCCACTAATGCATTAGCGTTTTAGTGGACCCATAAACGAGAAGGCCCCGCCTCAGGCAGGGGCCGCCGAGGAAACGACCGCCGCCGGCGCATCCGCCTGCCCCAATTCCGGGCGGCAGGGATGGCGCCCGTGAAGCCCGCGCACCGCAACCGCGCAGCCAACCGGCCCCGGGAGGACCCATGACCCGCCTGCAACGCCCGTCCCGCTCCTTTTCCAGCGGCGCGCTTCTCGCCGCGCTCGCCGCCACCGCGCTGACCCTCGCCGGGCCGGCGGCGGCGGAGACCTATCCGCAGCGGCCCGTCACCGTGGTGGTGCCCTTCCCGCCCGGCGGCGCCTCCGACAGCACGGCGCGCCTCACCTCGCAGAAGGTGAGCGACGCGCTCGGCCAGCCCGTGGTCATCGACAACCGCCCCGGCGCCAATGGCGGCACCGGCGCCACCCATGTGAAGACCGCGCCCGCCGACGGCTACACTTTGCTGGTCGGCTCCATCGGTGTGTTCGCCATCAATCCGGCGCTCTATCCGGCGCTGAGCTACTCACCCAAATCCGACTTCGACCTCATCACCGTGGCGGTGCGCACCCCCAACGTGCTGGTGGCCAACCCCAATTTCCCGGCGAATTCGGTGAAGGAGCTGGTGGCGTATCTGAAGAAGAATCCGGACAAGGTGACCTTCGCCTCCTCCGGCGTCGGCTCCTCCGACCACCTCACCGCCGCTCTGTTCTGGCAGAAGACGGGGACCAACGGCATCCACGTGCCCTACAAGGGCGGCGGACCGGCCATCAGCGACCTCATCGCCGGCCATGCGGACGTCTCGTTCCAGAACCTCGGAGCGGTGGCGAACCAGATCAAGGCCGGCAAGCTGAAGGCCCTTGGCGTCACCGCCGCCGCCCGCAGCCCGCAGTTTCCCGACATTCCGACTCTCAAGGAGGGCGGCGTGGACGGCATCGATGTCTATTCCTGGCAAGCCGCGGCCGCGCCCAAGGGCCTGCCGCCGGAGGTGAAGGCCAAGGTGGTGGCGGCCTTCAAGGCGAGCCTGTCCGATCCCGCCGTCAAGGCCAAGTTCACCGACCTCGGCTTCGAGGTTGTGGCCAACACACCGGCCGAGTTCGCCGCCTTCCAGGCTGCCGAGGAGCAGCGCTGGCGCGAGGTGGTGAAGGCCGGCAACATCGTGGTCCAGTAGTCCCCCACCTTCGCGCCGGGCGGTCTCGCCCGGTGCCCGCGACGGTCCCAGAGAGACGGGTTCCTGAGACATGACACGCCTGAAGACACCGGACCTTCTGCGCAGCGCGCGCTGGTTCGCCGCCGACGACCTGCGCAGCTTCGGCCACCGCTCCCGCCTGCGGCAGATGGGCTACGCCCCGGAGGACTGGGCGGGCCGGCCGGTGATCGCCATCCTCAACACCTGGTCGGATTTCAACTCCTGCCACGCCCATTTCAGGGACCGGGTGGAGGACATCAAGCGCGGCGTGCTGCAGGCCGGCGGCTTCCCGCTGGAAGTGCCGGTGCATTCGGTGTCCGAGACCTTCCTGAAGCCCTCGTCCATGCTCTACCGCAACATGCTGGCCATGGAGGTGGAGGAGGTGATCCGCGCCCATCCCGTGGACGGCGCGGTGCTGATGGGCGGCTGCGACAAGAGCACTCCGGCCCTGCTCATGGGCGCCACCAGCGCCGGCGTGCCGGCCATCTACGTGCCGGCCGGCCCCATGCTGCGAGGCAACTGGAACGGCAAGACGCTGGGCTCCGGCTCGGACGCCTGGAAGTTCTGGGACGAACGGCGCGCCGGCAACATCGGCGAGGCGGAGTGGAACGAGATCGAGGGCGGCATCGCCCGGTCCTACGGCCATTGCATGACCATGGGCACGGCCAGCACCATGACCGCCATCGCCGAGGCGCTGGGCATGACGCTCACCGGCGCCTCCTCCGTGCCGGCGGCGGATGCCGGCCACATGCGCATGTGCGCGGCCTCGGGCCGGCGCATCGTGGACATGGTGTGGGAGGACCTGACGCCGGCCCGCATCCAGACCCGCGCGGCGTTCGAGAACGCCATCATCGTCGCCATGGCCATGGGCTGCTCCACCAACGCCATCATCCATCTCATCGCCCAGGCCCGCCGCGCCGGCGCCGACATCACCCTCAATGATTTCGACGCGGCCAGCCGCCGCGTGCCGGTGCTCGCCAACGTGCGGCCGAGCGGCGACGCCTACCTGATGGAGGACTTCTACTTCGCCGGCGGCCTGCCGGCGCTGATGGGGCGCCTCACGGACTTCCTCCACCTCGATGCCCTCACCGTCTCCGGCCGCACGGTGGGCGAGGCCATCGCGGGGGCGAAGGTGCACAATGACGACGTGATCCGCCCCCTCGACAAGGCCATCTACGACGAAGGCGCGCTCGCCGTGCTGCGCGGCAACCTCGCGCCCGAGGGCTGCGTCATCAAGCCCAGCGCCTGCGCGCCCCATCTGCGGGTCCACACCGGCCCGGCGCTGGTGTTCGACGATTATCCCAGCCTCAAGGCCGCCACCGACGACGAAAACCTCGACGTGACGCCGGGCCATGTGCTGGTGCTGCGCAATGCCGGCCCCCTGGGCGGCCCCGGCATGCCCGAATGGGGCATGCTGCCGATCCCGAAGGCGCTGGTGAAGGCGGGCGTGCGCGACATGCTCCGCATCTCCGACGCGCGCATGAGCGGCACCAGCTACGGCGCGTGCATCCTCCACGTCTCGCCGGAGAGCCATGTGGGCGGGCCTCTGGCCCTGCTGCGGACCGGCGATCTCGTCACCGTCGACGTCCCCAACCGGCGCATCGACATGGAGGTGCCGGCCGAGGAGCTGGAGCGCCGCCGCGCCGCTTTGCCCGCGCCCGTGCCGCGCTATGAGCGCGGCTATGGCTGGATGTATTCCAAGCACATCAGCCAGGCGCATCTCGGCTGCGACTTCGACTTCCTGGAAACCTCCTTCGGTGCCGCCCCCGGCGAACCGGCCATCTACTGAGCAAGGAACACCCCGTGGAACTGCCTCGCAACGCCTTCAAGCACGCCATCTATGCCGGCCAGCAGCAGATCGGCCTGTGGAGCAGCCTCGCCAGCCATGTGTCGGTGGAGATCCTCGCCGGCGCCGGCTTCGACTGGCTGCTGCTGGACACCGAGCATTCGGCCAACGAGGTACCGATGGTGCTCAGCCAGCTCCAGGCCTGCATGGAGCACCCCTCCGTCATGCCCATCGTGCGCCCGCCGGTGAACGATCCCGTCGCCATCAAGCGGCTGCTGGACGCGGGGGTGCAGACCCTGCTCCTGCCCATGGTGGACACGCCGGAGCAGGCCGCCGACGCGGTGGCGGCGACGCGCTATCCGCCCGCCGGCATCCGCGGCTTCGCGAGCGCCTCCCGCGCCTCGCGCTTCGGCCGGATCAGCAACTATCACCAGCGCGCCCATGAGGAGATCTGCGTTCTGGTGCAGATCGAATCCCGCCTCGGCATGGACAATCTGGAGGCCATCTGCGCGGTGCCCGGCGTGGATGGCGTGTTCATCGGCCCCGGCGATCTCTCGGCCGCCATCGGCTATCTGGGCGACCAGAACAACGAGCACATCGTCACTCTTATCGAGGGGCTGATCGGCCGCATCGTGACCGCCGGCAACCGCGCCGGCATCCTCACCCCCAGCGAGGCTCTCGCCCGCCGCTACATCGCCGCCGGCGGCGTTTTCACCGCGGTCGGCTCCGACACCGGCCTCCTCGCCCGCAACGCCGAGGCGCTGGCGAAGCGGTTCCGCGCGTAGGGCCGCCCCTACCCCGCCTTCCGGTAGAGCCCAGTCAGAATCACCATGGGCGACAGGAGCGGCTGCGGCGCCGCGCGCATGCGCTTGCCCAGCCCGTCCATCAGCCGGTTGGTGAAGGCGTCGCGGAAGGCGGCGTCGCGGCCGGGGTCGAGCGCCGCCAGCAGCGAGGGCAGGAAGGGCGCGCGGAAGAAGCCGAGATGCTGGTCCGCCAGCGCGGCCGCGTCGCCATCCACCGCATAGGCCGGCCAGAACGGGTCCGGCATCTCCCGCGCCTCTTCGGCAACGAGGGTCAGCCCGGCGAAGGCGCCATCGGCGAAGGGCAGCCGCGCCTCGGCGGCGGTGCGCTCGAAGACGAGGATGGTCATGCGCCCGCGCTCTTCCGGCGTGAGCACGCCTCCAAGCGCCATCGCGTCCAGCTCCGCCTCCACCCACGGCATCAGCACCGGGAAGGTGGTGGGCTCCGCGTCCGGCAGGCTCGGCTGAACGACGACAAGGGCGCCGCCGGGCTTCAGCTCCCGCGCGCGGGCGGCGAGGAAGGCCCGCCAGTCGGCCGCCGCCTGCGCGGCGAAGGCGGCGCGCACCTCCGGCACCGTCTGCCGGGGCCACACATGGCCAGTTGGCATCACCGGCGCATGGCTCATCCAGTGGGCGGCAAACGAGCACCAGCCGAAATCCACGCAGCCATCGGGCAGCACCTGTTCATGGAAGGTGCGCCCCACCGCCGAGGCGAAGGTTCGCGCGTCGCGCCTGAGATAGCTGTCCGGATCGTCCCGCAGCAGCTGGAACAGGGCGGTGAAGTCATTGCCCGGCTGGTCGGTGTGGACGACGCTCACCGGCACGTCCGGCCCCAGCCGCCGCCGCACCTCGGCGAGCGCCAGCCCCAGGGGCGCGAGCGAGTTGCGCCCGGTGGCGCTGCCATAGTCGGCGAGCGTGACGGGGCCGCGCAGCGCCATCCCGTCGAAGTCCATGCCCTCGAACGCCCGCGCGATCAGCGGCAGCCCGTGGGCGCCGCCCTTCGCCTGATGCTGGGCATGGTCATTGTAGAACCCGCCCCCCTGCATGGGCGCCGGGCCCTCCACCCGCTCGTGACCCTCGGCCATCAACCCCTCCCCGTTGCTCGGAGGATGGCACATCTGCCGGCGACGGGGTAAGCAGTGACCCATCCGAACGCAGGCCTCGGCCACATGCATTTCGACCATTCCGGAGCGGAGGAAGCGAGGTCGCGTGCGCATCCTGCTCATCAACGTGCCGCATCCCTCCATCGGCAGCCGCATCCCCGACGATCACCTGCCACCGCTGGGCCTCCTCGCCATCGGTGGCCCGCTCATCGATGACGGCCACGAAGTGCGCCTCGTGGACGGCGAACTGAAGCCGATGACGGTGGCCGATCTCGTCGCGGCGGCGACGGACTTCCAGCCGGATGCGGTGCTGTTCGGCCATTCCGGCTCGACGTCCGGCCATCTGGTGATCGCGGCGGTGGCGGAGGGCATCGCGCAGGCGCTGCCCGGCGCCTTCATCGTCTATGGCGGGGTGTTCCCCACCTATCACTGGCGCGACATCCTCGCCGCCGAGCCCCATGTGACGGCCATTGTCCGGGGCGAGGGCGAGGAGACGGCACGCCGTCTCATGGCCGCGCTTCACGCCGGCGCGCCGCTCGCCGACATCCCTGGCATCGCCTTTCGCGACGCCACCGGCCCGCGCGCCACCCCGTCCGCGCCGATGATCCAGAACCTCGATGCCTACCGCGTCGGCTGGGAGCTGATCGATCACGCCCATTATTCCTACTGGGGCGGCCTGCGCGCGGTGGTGATGCAGTTCTCGCGCGGCTGCCCGCATCCCTGCACCTATTGCGGGCAGCGCGGCTTCTGGAGCCGTTGGCGTCACCGCGATCCCGTGTTGTTCGCCAAGGAACTGGCGCGGCTGCACCGCGAGCAGGGCGTGAAGGTCATCAATTTCGCCGACGAGAACCCCACCTCGTCCAAGAAGGCCTGGCGCGCCTTCCTGGAGGCGCTGATCGCCGAGGACGTGGACCTCGTCCTCGTCGGCTCCACCCGCGCCGACGACATCGTGCGCGACGCGGACATCCTGCACCTCTACCGCAAGGCCGGCTGGGTGCGCTTCCTGCTCGGGCTGGAGAATACGGATGCGGCCACCCTCGCGTTGATCCAAAAGGGCGGCGGCATCGACACGGACCGGGAGGCGATCCGCCTCCTGCGCCGCAATTCCATCCTCTCCATGGCGACCTGGGTGGTGGGCTTCGAGGAGGAGACCGACCGCGACCACTGGCGCGGCCTCAGGCGCCTCCTCGCCCACGATCCCGACCAGATCCAGATGCTGTACGTCACGCCGCATCGCTGGACGCCCTACTACCAGCTCGCCGCCGGCCGTCGGGTGATCGAGAGCGATCGCCGGCGCTGGGACTACAAGCACCAGGTGCTCGCCACCCGCCACATGCCGGCGTGGAGGACACTCGCCTGGGTCAAATTTGCCGAGGCGGTGCTGCAGCTACGCCCGAAGGCGCTCCGGCGCACCTATCTGGAGCGCGACGCGCGCCTGCGGCACGCCATGCGCTGGTACGCGAAGATCGGCCGGCGTGTGTGGCCGCACGAGATCCTCGGCTTCCTGCGCCGTCCCCCGCGCGACACCGGCACGACGGTTGCGGACATGTGGGGGCCGCCGCAGGACCGGGAGGAATATGCGATGGCGCCGTCGCCCCGCAGGCCGGCGGAGACACGCGAGCCCGCCTGAGGCCCCGCCTTCAACGCCCTCCCACGCCCACCAGCGCGCGGAAGAAGGCGGCGAGGCGCGCCTTGAGGGGCAGCGCATCGGCCACCTCCTGCTCGAAGGCGGCGAAGGCGGCTGCGAGGCGGGCCTGCTGACGCGCCTTTTCCGGCGCCGGCAGGAAGGCCTTGTCGATGGCGGTCTGCGCGAATCCCTTCAGCCGGCGATAGCCGAGGCCGTGGTCCTGGGCGGCGCGCAGATATTCGTTGGTGAGGTCGATGCGCGAGACGCCCGCGTCGTCGGTGGCGAGCGTCACCGGCACGCCGGCGGAGAGATAGGTGCGGATGGGATGGCGGCGGGCGCGCACGCCGAGGATCACGTCCGAGGAGGTGAGCGCGATCTCGATGGCGACGCCGCGCGCCTTCAGATCCGCCAGCAGCCCGTCCATGTCGCGCTCGAAGCCGATGGCGGTGCCGTGGCCGATGCGCCGCGCGCCTGCCGTCTCCACTGCATCGCGGATGTGGAAGTCGAGGTCCGGCGGCGGCACGAGGCCGATCCACAATTCGCCCGCATGGAGCGCCACCGGCACGTCCTTGCCGGCGAGGAAGCCGATCCACTGCATGTGGGTGCGATAATCCTGCCGCGCCGTGCGGTAGTCCTCCGGCCCGACATAGTTGAAGCCGGCGACGATGTCCGGCAACGCCCGCACCAGCGCCGCCGACAGCGCCGTCTGGGCGAACACCTCGGCCGGCGCGCCGTTGCGGTTCACCTGGGCGATGTAGCGGAAATCCACGCCGCAGCCAGGGCGGGAAGCGTCCGCCGCGCAGCCGCGCAGCGCCTCCACACGGGCCACGAGGGCCCTGATGTCCTCCACCCGGCGGCGCACCACGTCCGCCATTCCGGCCGCCTCTAGCGCCGCCAGCATGGCCTTGGGATCGCGCTCCGCGCCGATGGCCTGGCCGAGGCGGCGGCGGTCGTCGCCCTCGATCAGCGTCACCATCAGCTCGGCATATTGCACGTTCTCGGCGCGGTACTGGCGCAGCTGGTCCACCGTCATCTCGGCGGTGCGCTCCATAGTGCGTGTCCAGTCCGGACCGCCGGCGGCGGGATTGAACTTGGAGAAGGAGGCGAAGAACTGGTCGTGCCCGGAGGGCACCTGAGGGGTGGGCACGAACCAGCGCATGGAGAGCGCATCCACCAGCAGGTCGAAGGTGGTCTGGCCGCGCCAGCCGGCCACCGCGTCGGCGATGGGGACGATCTTTGGATCGGCGCCGCAGGGCTTCTCCGCGCTCGCGTCGGCGGGCGGGGACAGGATGTTCATGGCGGCGGGATCGAGGCACAGGCCATCCTTGATGGCCCAGGCGATCAGCCGCTCGGCATAGACCGCGCCGGAGAGGTGGGTGTGCAGGTCGCCGCCCTTCGGCATGCGGTGCAGGAAAGCGCGCTGGCGGTTGGGCTCCGGCCGCATCCGCTCGAACTGCGCCGCGGTGAGCGCCTCGGGCAGACGGCTGGCGACGACGGCGGCCCGGATGGCGACAAGCGCCGCGATCAGGACGAACGCGGCGATCAGGATGCGGCGACGCAACAGGGCCTCCGGGGCGCGGATCTCAACTCGGGCGCGAGCGTAGCGAGTTTCTCCGTGTCACGGAATCCGGCAAACGCCCGCATGCGCCGTCATCGCCCGCCTATGGCCGCGCCTGACGCTCGATAACGCCGTCATCGCCCGCCTCGTGCGGGCGATCCACCCGTCCGCCAGAGGGGTACCGGGCCTGAGGAAGCGGACGAGCGGCGGAATGGATCCCCCGGACCAGCCGGGGGATGACGGTGGTGAGGGCGCGAGAGGGAAGCGACAGGGCGGAGTTCAGCGCTGGTATCTCGGCTCTCGCCCGCTGCCCCGCGCGCCCCGACTCAGCTCTTGGCGAGCCCGGCGAGCACCTTGTCGACGCCGGTGACGCCCACCTTCACATTCACCTGCCGGCCGTCCTGCAGGCGGAAGGAGATGGTGGCCTCCTTGGCGGCGGACAGCTCCTTGGAGAGCGCCGCGTCATAGGCGATGCTCGCCTCGCACTCGGTGCCGTTGCACCACTGGTACGCGAGCTTGCGGGTGTTCTGGCCGAGCACCAGATCCACGCCGTCGCGCACGATCACGCCGGTGGGCGTGGTGATGGCGATGGTGGGAACGTCCTTGCCGTCCTTGCCGATTTTCCACACCACCACGACGCGCTTGGACTGGTTGTCGGTGATGCGCAGCACGGCGAAGCAGGTCTTCTTGCCGGTCCTGGCGCCGGCCGCCGGGGGCAGTTCCTGGCAGGTGAGCACCCAATTGTCGAACGACTGGGTCTCGGTCTTCACCGGGCCGGCGGGCGCGGCGGCCGGCGGCTGGTTCTGGGCGGAACGGGTCTGCGCCGGCGCCTGCTGGGTCTGCGCCACGGTCACCGCGCCCGTGTCCTCGGAGAACAGGACGGCGAAGGGGGTGGCGGCAAGCAGCGCTGCGAGGGCGAGAAAGGGGCCGGTGCGGAACGCGCCGGTGCGGGACGGACGGGGAAGATTCACGAGACGCCTCCGTGGACGAAGACCCGGGGACAGAAGGAATCGGGACCAGAAAGAAGGGGAACCTGAATGCCGATCGTGCGGATGCGCGGCCGGTGGGCCCGGTCCGCGCGCCACGCTTGCCGGGCGGAAAGGCCCGCCGGACGGGAAGGATGGGGCGGCGGGGCACGAAAGCCAAGCGTTGTTCAAGCGTTCCTGCGGCATTGTCCCCCGCAGAAGAAACGGGCGGCGCACCGTGAGGCACGCCGCCCGCGGGACTGATCGAGGATCAGGCGCAGATCACCACTGGTAGCGCAGACCGCCCTTGGCGCTGCCAGCCGTGTAGTTGTCGCCGAACTTCACATCGGCATTCACGAAGCTGTTCCAGCCCGAGTCCTTGGCGAAGACGTTGAAGCCGACACCCACTTCTCCGAACAGGCCGTCGAAATTGTCGACGGTGCTGAAGGGCACGCCCGGATTGAAGAGGGTGACCGCGTTGTCGCCGAGGAACTCGTACCAGAGCCGGCCGGTCAGGCTCGCCTGCACCCGGTAGGTAGCCGCGTCGTAGACCTGGCCACCGATGCGGGCGCCGAGGCTGCCCCGCAGGCTGTCGTTGTTGCCGAAGTCCACGAAGGTGGCGCCGGCGATGTTGAGGTCGGAGATGTTGGTGTTGACGTAGGACAGGGTGGCGAGGCCGTCCAGGAACCCGCCGTTGCCCCAGGTGTAGAAGCGGTAGCCGGTGTCGAGGGCGAAGCCGACGTTCCGGGCGTCCGTGGACTGGCCGAAGTAGCCGATGCCCGCGAGCGTCGGCGCGTTGTAGTCCATGGAGAGGAAGTCGGCCTTCACCAGGGCGTCGAAGTACCAGTTGCCGGTGATGTAGGTGGCATAGGCACCGACCGTCCCGCCGGAGTAATCCGCCGAGGTGGGCGAGTTGCTGAAGTTCAGGTTGGACCCGACGAAGCCGCCGAGGACACCGAACACCATCGCGTCGTTGGAGGCGAAGACGTTCTCCTTGCCGAAGTCGGCGCCGGCCATGAAGCCGTAGATGTTCTGGCTGTAGCCGGTGTCGAAGCCGTAGATGCCGCCGCCGCCCGCGAAGGTGTTGGAGGCATCACGCGAGCCTCAGCTGCCGATCACCTTGCCCCAGATGCCGGGGGTGACGGAGGCGGGAGCGCCGGGAACCGCCTTCACGCCTTCCTTGGTGACCAGCTGCGTGGGCGTGCCCTGCAGGTAGGTGCGCAGGTCGGCCTGGCGATCAAGCCACACGCCGGTGGTCTCGTGCCAGATGGCCTGGGCGCCGGTGACGAGCTTGGGCAGTTCAAAGGCTTCCTGGTCCGGCAGGCCGATCAGGTACTGGTCGTTCCCGATGACCGTGAGGTCGTAGAAGAAGAAGCCCTTGTCGATCACGCCGCCGAACTTCGGCGCGTAGTTGGTGGAGGTCGGATCGATGTAGAAGCTGTTCGGGTCGGTGGTGCCCGCCACGCTCTGCACGTCCACCACGCGGATGCCGGCGAGGTTGAAGGCGCCGGGGCCGGGGTTGACGTCGTTGATGACGAGGCCGGTCGCGCCGGTGGTGACGAGGCCGGCGATTTCCAGGCCGTTCACGTCGAGCCCGCCCACCGCGAGCTGGTCCGAAGTGGAGCCGGCCGCGCCGAGGAAGCTGTCGAGGCCGACCCGGCTGTTGCCGACGCCATTCCAGGTGCCGCTCACGTAGGTCACGTCGCGGGCGCCGTTGAAGGCGATCTGGCCGGGCACCTCGTCGATCATGGTCAGCAGGCCGCTCTGCAGGAAGAGCGGATCGCCGTTGTTGAAGGTCTCGAGGCTGAAGAAGTTGGTGTTCTCGGCCACCGCGCCCTGCAGCGCGGTCACGACGCGGCCGGCGTTGTTCACCGTGTCGGTGCCGCCGCCGAAGTAGTTGTTGCCGACCGTCACCCAGGTGTTGGACGACAGGTTGTTGAAGGTGTCGTCGTTGTCGGTGAGGCCGACCCGACCGACAATGGTGCCCGCGTTGGTGATGGTGGTGGCGCCGCCGTCGGTATCGATGACGATGTCGCTCGCCGCGATGATCAGGCCGGGCAGGTTGACGCCGCCCAGGTAGCTCCAGGAGCTGACCAGCGTGCCGGCGCCCACGTTGATGATGGTGCCGTCATCGCTGTTGACCGAGATCACCGCCTCGCCCCAGCTCTTGCCGGAGCCGATCACCGCATTGTTGGTGCCGATGTTCACCGTGGCGAAGTCGGCCTCGAAGATGCGGATGGCGTTGCCGACGCCGGTCTGGTCGGCGTCGCCGCGGATCAGGCTGAGGTCGGAGGTGGTGATGGTGACGTTGTCCCAGCCGCCGGCCCGGATGCCCTTGTCGTTGGCGACGACCGAGGAGTTGAGGCCGGTGGTGACGAAGATGTCGTTGCCGGCGCCGAAGGCGAAGTTGGTGGCGGTGAGGCCGTCGTCGCCCGCGGCCACCGTGCTCGAGGAGCCGGTGGTGAGGAAGATGTCGCCGGAGCCGGCGAACTTGTTGGCCACGATGCCGTCGCCGCCCGCCGTGACGCCGCTGGCGAGGCCGGTGGTGACGGTCAAGTTGCCGGTGGCGCCGATCGACTGGGCGTCGATGCCGTTGCCGGAGGTGGTGATGCCGCTGGTGATGCCGGTCGTGACCACCACGTCGCCCGTGCCGCCGAACCGGCCGGCGAAGATGCCGCCCGCAGTGGCGTTGATGGCCGACAGCGTGCCGGTGGTGACCGTCACGTTGCCCGTCCCCAGGGTCTTGGAGGCGATGACGCCGAAGTCCTGGGCGGTGATGGTGGTGAGACCCGCCTGAGCCACGTTCACGTCGCCGGCGCCGAAGATGGCGTTGGCCTCGATGCCGTTGGCGGTGGTGGACGTGATGTTGGCGTTGGCGTTCACCTGCACCGTGCCGTCGCCGGCCTTCAGGATGAAGATGCCGTTGTCGGTGGCGGTGATGGCCGCGTTGTTGGTCACCGTCACGTTCCCGGCGGTCAGCGCCGCCGCGAGCACCTGGATGCCCTCGTCGCCGGCGGTGATGGTGCCGTTGGTGGTGATGGCGATGTTGCCGCCGCCCAGATGGGCCACCGAGATGCCGTCGTCGCCGGCGTTGATGGTGCCGAGGGCGGTGGTGTTGATGGTGATCGGCGTCTCGCCGAAGGCGATGGCGAGGATGCCGTCGCCGCCGGTCGCCGCCTGGTTCAGGCCGCCCACCGCCGCGTTCACGTCGATGGTGGTGGGGCCGTCGCCGAGCTTGAAGGTGAGGATGCCGATGCCGTCGGACTTGATGGTGCCGCCGGCGTTGACGTTCACGTCGATGGCGCCGTTGCCGATGTTGGCGCCGACGATGCCGATGGTGGTCGCCTGGACCTCGGCGTTGACGTTCACCGTGGCGGTGCCCGAGCCGATGGTCAGCGCGCCGCCGCCCACCGCCGGCGGATCGATCACGCCGTTGATGGTCAGGGTGGCGTTGCCGGTGCCGCCGGCGATGGCGGCCGCGCCGATGAAGCCGCCGGGCGCAATGGAGACCTTCTGGTTCACCGTCACGTCGGCGTTGCCGCCGGTGTTGAAGCCGATGACGCCGGCGACGGCGGCGTTGACCGTGCCGTCGGTGACCACGGTCACCTGCTGGCCCGCGCCGATGTTGCCACCGAGGACACCGATGCCGTTGGCCGAGGTGACCGCCGCCTTGGTGTTCACGTCCACCGTGCCACCGTCGCCGATGGAGAGGGCGCCGACGCCGAGGAGGTCACCGCTCACGGTGCCTTCGGTGAGGACCTTCACGGTGTTGGTGTTGCCGAAGGCGAGGCCGGCGACGCCGAAGCCGTCCGCCGAGGTGACCGCCGCCTTGGTGTTGATGTCCAGCGAGCCGCCGGTGGCGCCGAGGATGCCGCCGACGCCGAGCAGGCGGCCGGAGACGTCCTTCTCGGTGGTCACCGCGACGGTGTTGGGGCCGGCGCCGATGGCGCCGCCGAACACGCCGAAGCCGTCCGCCGAGGTCACGGTGTCCTTGGTGAGGACGGTGACGGTGTTGGTGTCGCCGAGCGCCAGCGCGCCGACGCCGAGGTAGCGGCCGGTGACCGCCTTCTCTGTGGTCACGTCGATGGTGTTGGAGCCGAGGCCGAGGGCCGCGACGCCGAAGCCGTTGGCGCTGTCCACCGTGTCCTTGGTGAGGACGGTGAGGCTGCCGCCCGTGCCGCCGACAATGCCGCCGACGCCGAGGAGATCACCCGCGACCGCCTTCTCGGTGGTCACCGAGACGGTGTTCGGGCCGGCGCCGATGGCGCCGCCCAGCACGCCGAAGCCGTCGGACGAGGTCACCGTGTCCTTGGTCAGGACGGTGACGGTGTTCTGGTCGCCCAGCGCGAGGGCGCCGACGCCGAGGTAGCGGCCGGTCACTGCCTTGTCGGTGGTGACGTTAATGGTGTTGGAGCCGAGGCCCAGGGCCGCCACGCCGAAGCCGTTGGCGCTGTCCACGGTGTCCTTGGTCTCGACGGTGAGGGTGCCACCCGTGCCGCCGATGATGCCGCCCACGCCGAGCAGGTCGCCGGAGACCTGCTTCTGGGTGGTGACGTTCACCGTGTTGGCGCCGGTGCCGATGGAGCCGCCCAGCACGCCGAAGCCGGAGGCCGAGGTGACCTTGGCCTGGGTCTCGACGTTCACCGTGGTGCCGCCGCCGCCGAGGTTCAGCGCGCCGACGCCGAGCAGGTCGCCGGAGACTTCCTGCTGGGTGGTGACGTTGATGGTCTGGCCGGTGCCGAGGCCGAGGGCCGCGACGCCGAAGCCGTCGGAGGAGGTCACCTTGTCCTCGGTGACGATGGTGAGCTGCGAGCCCGCGCCGCCGATGAGGCCGCCGACGCCGAGGAAGGTGCCGTCCACCTGCTCGCCGGTGGTGACCGTGACCACCGAGCCGTCGCCGAGGCCGGCGCCGACCACGCCCGCGCCGCCGGAGGTGACGGCCGCGGTGGTGGTGACGTCCACGTTGCCGTTGGCGCCGATGGAGAAGCCGCCCACGCCGAGGAGGCCGGAGTTGATGGCGCCGGAGGTGGAGACCTTCACCACCTGATTGGTGCCGATGCCGCCGCCCAGCACGCCGATGCCGTCATTGGTGATGGCGGCGGAGTTCTTCACGTCCACGGTGGTGGCGATGCCGGTGGTGTTGTCGCCGATCACGATGCCGCCGACGCCCAGAAGGCCGCCGGTGATGGCACCGGTGTTGGTGACCTTCACCTGGCCTTCGTCGCCCGCGACGAGGCCGGCCACCGCGGCACCCTGGGTGCTGATGGCGCCGGAATTGGTGACGTTCAGGGTGCCGTTAGCGCCGCCGATGACGCCGATCACGCCGCCGATGTCGGCGTTCACCGAACCCTGGTTGTTGACCGTCACGGTATGAGCGTCGCCGAAGGCGAGGCCCGCCACGCCGATGCCGGAATTGTTCAGGATCGCGCCGGAGTTCTGCACGTTCACTGTCGTGCCGGTGCCCGGGCCGATCGCCACGCCCGCGACACCGAGGAAGCCGCCGGAGATGGCGCCGCCGTTGGTCACCGACACGTTGGTGCCGGCGCCCGAGCCGTCGAGGTCGATGGCCGCGCCCAGAACGCCGATGCCGCCGGTCTGGATGGCGCCGATGTTGCTGACCGTCACCGTCTCGCTGCCGGTGCCGTCGCCCACCACGATGCCGCCGACGCCGAGGAAGCCGGCCTGCACCACCGCGAGGTTGCTGACGTTCACGTCGTTGCCGTTGCCCACCGCGAGGCCGAGCACGCCGACCTGGTAGTCCTCGACCACGCCCTTGTTCTCGACATTCACGTCGAGGCCGGCGTTGTTGTTGCCGACCTTGATGCCGGCCACGCCGATGAGCGGGGTGGCGCCCACGGTGGATTCCACCGTGGCGCTGTTGTCCACGTCCACCCGCCCGTCGCCCACGTTCAGGCCGAGGACGCCGATGAGGTCGGCGTCGATGTTGCCGGCCGTGTTGGTGGTGGCGGTGCCGTTGCCGATGGTGACGGCGGCGACGCCGATCAGCGGCGGATCGATCACGCCGGAGAAATTGACCGTGGCATTGCCGTTGTTGGCGATGGCGCCGACACCGACGAGGCCGCCCGACGCCACATCAACGGTGCCGTTGGTGGTCACGTTGACATTGCCGTCGGTGTTGAAGCCGAGCACGCCGCCCGCGGTGCCGGAGACACTCCGCGTCTCGACGTCCACCGTGCCGCCGGTACCGATCGAGCCGGCCAGAACGCCGAAGCCGCCGGTGGCGTCGACATTGTCGCGGGCATCAACCGACACCTCGTTGCCGGTGCCGATGCCCACCGCGAGGATGCCCGTGCCGTTGCCGGCCGTCACATTGTCCTTGGTGGTGACGTCGACCGTGGCCTTGCCGGTGCCGACCGCGGAATTCCAGGTGGAGGGGTCGGCCGGGTCGAAGCCGGTGAAGTCGCCGACGCTGGCGCCGAGGGCGAAGACGCCGTTGCCGTTGGTGCCTTCCACGTCGCCGGAGACGTTCACGGTGGTGTTGGCGTTGCCATTCAGGCTGCCGGCCAGCGCGAAGATGCCGTTGGAGCCGCCGGTCACGTCGGCCGAGCCCTGCACGGTGGTGGTGGCGGTGTTCGGGCCGCCCGAGACCGGGGCGGTGATGGCGGAGGCGAAGATGCCGGCGCCCGTGCCGCCGATCACCGAGCCGCCGTTCGCGGTCACGGTGGTGGTGGCATCCACGCCGATGCCGCTCAGGCCGACCGAGGTGGCGGTGGCGTTGATGCCGTTGGTGCCGCCCTGAACGAAGGTGCCGTTGGTGGTAACCGACGAGACCGCCGGAATCTGCGTGCCGCCGAGGGAGAAGCCCACGGCGGTGGCGTTGATGCCGTCGCCCGAGGTGCCCATCGCGGTGCCGCCGACGAACCGCAGGTCGAGGTCGGTGCCGGTGGCGGCGACGCCGTTGGTGCCGCCCATGAAGAACGAGTTGTTGGCGGTGAGGTTCACTTCCTGGCCGAGGAAGTTGGCGCCGGAGCCCGAGGTGCCGCTGAAGAAGCCGCCGTTGGTGGTGGTGTTGATGGTGCCGAGGGCGGTGAAGTTCAGGCCGTTCGTGCCGCCGCCGATGAAGGCGGCGGGGGTGGAGGTGAAGGTGATGTCGCCCAGGGTGGACGTGAGGTTGATGCCGTTGCTGCTCGCCTCGGTGCCGGTCGCCGTGCCGGCGAAACCGGTCATGGTGATGTTGCCGATCGCCGCGGTGGCGCTGATGCCGTTGTCGCCGCCCGTCGCCGTGCCGGTGAAGTTGTTGGCGGTGATGTTGCCGGTGGTGGCGAAGAGCTGGATGCCGTTTCCGGTGGTGCCTGTGGCCGAGCCGGAGAAGTTGTTCAGCGTGATGCTGGTGCCGGACGTGTAGACGATACCGTTCTCATCACCGGTGAAGGTCGCGGCCGTGTTGTTGCTGGTGATCGATGTGAGCGCGCCGACGTTCAGGGCGGTTCCGCTCGGCGCAGTCTGGACGATGACGCCCGCGCCGGCGTTGACCGTCGTGCTGCCGAAGATGTTGTTGCTCGAGAAGCCGTTGTTATCGGTCCCGGTGCAATCCACCGTCACATTCGGAAAGCCCGCGCCGGAGCACGCCGCATCCGCCGTGCCCGGCTGGATCACGCCCGCCAGCACCGTCGCCAGCGCCGAGGAGAGGAGAAGTGCCCGTGCCCGGCCGCGGGTTACGGAGCCTCCCTTCGCGGAGGACCGAACATGCGCGCCAGACAGGATGGTGCCGCCCGAATTGACCATCTTCACCCCCAACATGCAGCGGCAGGAGGACACCCTCCGCCGGCATTAACCTGTTTGGGCCGCCACAATCTGCGACCATTGGTTGTGGAGCGATTTTCACACTCCTCGAACTGACGCGAACTTACCCATGGTCTGCAATCACCTCTCCGCAAGACGCGACTCATCACTGCTCAAAAAACGAAATGCTTCATATTCACGTGAGGTGTTGCACTTTTGCCATGACGACAAATTCGAATTAGATTCAAGTGCTTAATCTATTTTCATGCTCAGGGCGGTTGCGGGCAACCGCCCTACGGTCAAGGCCAAGACAGGATATCGACCGGTATTTGGGTAGTTAGAGTTGCATTTAGACTCTGTTTGCTCTGTTGTTGCGCCGGTTGGGCAAGGGGCGGAAACCAGCGATGGAGGGCTATCTAAAGATTTCGCAGACGCAATATTTAAGTATTCACGATTGCGCTGCATCAAATTCAGAGCTTCATCACGCGCGGTTGCAAGGTGGCACCGCGGTGGCGCCCAAGGTCAAATCCGCTCAGGACGGACTAAGTTTGCGGCAGACGCTGTTGCCGAATGTGGCCGTTATTTGTGCGACAGCGCCACAATTGGGCGCCCTGCGTGTCGCCGCGCTGGAGCTGCCACTCATTGTGGCCGGGCAAGCCAGCGAATCCGCAACACTGGCCGTCGATCAGGAGCCGCCCCGCGATATACCGGCGAACGCCTCCTTCCTCGCCACCGTCCGAAACCGCGCGGACATCCGCTTTCCCGGCGGCACGCTGTTTCTGGTGGCCGCCCCGCAGCGGGGCCCGATCATGGGCGAGACGGGCGGGAGCCTGTCCACCGCGCCGGACGAATCGGTCGACCTGCTCATCACGCAGGCACAGTCCATCGTCGGGCGCGATCTGCCGCCGGCTCTGGCGCGGGCCTGCGAGGCGGGCCTCCTCGCGCTGCTCTCGGTTGCGCGCGAGCGTGAGGATAAAGGGGCGGTCGATGGCGACCCGCTGTTCCGCGACATTCTGGCTGACATCGCCGCCAACTGCCGCCAGCAGGATTACGGGGTCGCCCAGGTCGCGCAGCGCTACAAGCTGAACGTGCGCACGCTCCAGAAGATGTTCCAGAAGCACGGCACCACGATCCGCGAGCACATCACCGCCGCCCGCCTGAAATACGCGGGGGCGGCCCTGCTCGATCCCGCCAATGCTGGGAAAAAGGTGTCGGACATCGCTTTCGAGGCCGGCTTCAACGACATCGCCACCTTCAACCGCCTGTTCCGCCGCACCTTCGGGCGCGCGCCCTCAGCCTTCAGGACAGAGGCGAATCAGGCGGCTGCCGGCGTTGCCCGCGCCGAGCAGGCGGATATCGACGACATCGCCTAAGCGCTTCCGGACTCACCACCCGACCCGCGGCGCGTCACGGCTCATCCCTGCGATTCAAGCGCCTCACGGCGGCGGCGCACGGCGGCGGCCAGCGCGTCAAGCGCGGGATCGCTGACGCCGTGCCCGGCCAGCCCCTCGCAGGTGGCGAACAGATACTCCGCCGCAGAGCCGATGGCGCCGCGCGCGGTGGCGAGCCGCTCCACCACCTCTTCCTCGCTCAGCCCACCGGCATAATGCGGGTTGGCGCGGTCCATGGTGAAGGCGATGGCGCAGCCGATCTCCCCGCCATCCGGATCGGTGACCTCCAGCCAGCGCGGCACATAGGCGCCGGAGAGCATCTCGCGCCGCCACAGCAGCGACAGTTCGTGCTCCAGCCCCTCCTCCGGCAGACGGAAGGCGACGCCGGTGCAGTCGCCGCCCGAATCAAGGGCGAGCGTAAGGCCGGGATGGGCGCGGGAGCCCCGCCCCACCACCGTCTCAAGGCAGAAGGCGCGATGCCAGCCGTCGATGCGGCCGACCCGGCACGCCTCCACCCGCACCGTGGGGTTCCAGATCAGCGACCCATAGGCGAAGAGCCAGACCGGTCCTTCCGGCCGCGCCGCCAGCGTGGCCGTGAGCGAGGCGGCGCGCTCGGCCTGCGTGAGCACGGCCAGATCCGGCGCGTCGCGCGCGACCAGCGCGTCAATGCCGCCGGCCTCGATGAGTTCGCGGGTAAGAGCATGCATCTTCATGGCTGCCCCTATTTAAGCAGGAACTGCGCCAATTCCCATGCCCCCCGCGCCGAACCAGCCGGATGGGGGTATAAACCCTCCCATGATACCGCATCGATGCTTCCAACGGTATTTCAGTGGGGCTTAGACGTGGCCGTCGTGATTTTCGGGCTTGTCAAGGGCTGGGCATTTGGCTTGGCAGCAAAAGCCATGCGATGAAGAAAAGAACAAACTGTGTCCATCGCCAGCGGCGGCGGACACAGGCATCGGGGGCTTCGCCGGGGGGCGCGGCCAGGTCCCGTCTTTCTTCAGCGCGGGTCCTCCCGCGCTGAGCGATCACGAGCGCGAACTGCCCCATGAAAGACGCTTCCGTCAGCAGCACCGCGCCCCGCGGCACGCCGGATATCGGCGGGTGCGACAGCGAGCCGATCCACATTCCGGGCTCCATCCAGCCGCACGGCCTGCTGCTGGTGGCGGACCCGCGCACGCGCACCGTGGTGGGCGGAGCCGGCGACATCGAGGGCCGCCTCGCCGAAGGCTGGCTCGGCGCCACCCTCGACACATTGCTCGGGCCGGACATGGCCGCGCCGCTCCAGGCGGCCGTGCAGCAGGCCCCGCAGACTGTCGTCACCCGCCTCGGCCTCCTCGCCGGGCGCGCCGAGACGTTCGAGGTGCTGCTGCATCGCGCCGCGCAGGGCATCCTCGTGGAGCTGGAGCCGGCCCCCGAGGTGCGGCTCGGCGCGGCCGAGGTGCTGGCCGGGCTCGACGCCGCCGCCGTGAGCTTCGAGCGCGCGGCGGACCTGCGCAATCTCTGCGCCGAGGCGGCCGCCGTCTTCCGCCGCATCACCGGCTTCGACCGGGTGATGATCTACCAGTTCCTCGACGACGAGGCGGGGACGGTGCTCGGCGAGGCGAAGGCGAAGGAGATGGGCTCCTTCCTGAACCACCATTTCCCCGGCAGCGACATCCCCCGCCAGGCCCGCGCGCTCTATGTGCGCAACCGCGTGCGGGTGATCCCCGACGTGTCCTACACGCCCGCCCCGCTGCGTCCCGCCGAGGCCGGGCTCGCCCAGCTCGATCTGTCGGATGTGATGCTGCGTTCCGTCTCGCCCATCCACATCCAGTATCTGCGCAACATGGGGGTGGGGGCCTCGGCCTCCGTGTCCATCGTCAAGGACGGGTTGCTGTGGGGCCTCGTCGCCTGCCATCACCGCACGCCCCGCCGCCTGCCCTACGAACTGCGCATGGCCTGCCAGTCGCTCGCCGCCAACCTCGCCCGCCAGATCCGCACCCGCGAGGAGGCGATGCAGTATCGCGACCGCATCCGGCTGCACGGTGCCGAGGATTCGCTCGCCGACTATCTCTCCGCCGACGCCCCGGTGGAGGAGGTGCTCACCCGCCACGGCGACGACCTGCGCCGGGCGCTGGGCGCCGACGGCTTCGCCGTGGTCGAGGCCGACCGCGTGCGCACCTGCGGCCGCTGCCCGGACGAGACGGCGCTCCGGCGCATCGCCCGCTGGGTGGAGGCGCGGGCGCAAAGGCGCGCCTTCAGCACCCACACCCTGCCCGCCCTGCTGCCCGCCGCCGCCGAGGTCGCGCCGCTGGCCAGCGGCGTCGCGGCGGTGAACATCCCCGGCGACGCGCCGCTGGTGCTGCTGTGGCTGCGCGCCGAGCAGGTGGAGGTGGTCAACTGGGCCGGCAATCCGCATCGCGACGACCCGGCCGATCCCAATGCCCAGCTCACCCCGCGTGCCTCCTTCGAGGCATGGAGCGAGACCGTGCGTGGCAAGGCGCGCGCCTGGTCGATGGCGGAGGTGGAGACCATCAACCGCCTCGGCCACGCCGTGCTGCAGGCGCGCCAGAACCGGCGCGTGCGCGACCTCAACCGCCGGCTCTCCGCCACCGTGGTGGAGAACGAGCAGTTGCTGCAGCACAAGGACTTCCTGATGCGCGAGGTGAACCACCGCGTGCAGAACAGCCTGCAGCTGGTGTCCTCCTTCCTGCGCCTGCAATCGCGGCGCCTCGGCGAGAGCGAGGCGGCCTCGGCCCTGGCGGAGGCGGAGCGCCGGGTGGCGGCGGTGGGCCTCGTGCATCGTCAGCTCTATGCCGGCGAGCAGGTGGAGGCGGTGGACCTCTCGCGCTATCTCATCGACCTCACCAACGAGGTCACGAGCGCCCTCGGCAAGGAGTGGGAAGCCCACATCAGGCTCGATGTGGCGCCGGTGCTGATGGCGGCCGACCGGGCGGTGCGGCTGGGTCTGATCCTCACCGAGCTGGTGCTCAACACCGCCAAATATGCCTATGGCGGCGCCCCCGGCCCGCTCAGCGTGGCGCTGGAGCAGCACCGCGACCGCTTCCGCCTCATCGTCGCCGACCACGGCAGCGGCAAGGTGGGCGAGCGCCAGGGCTTCGGCACGCTCATGATCAAGGCCATGGTGCAGGGCCTCGACGGCGTGCTCGCCGACGAGGAGAACGCCCCCGGCCTGCGCACCATCGTCACCGCCCCGATATGCCCGGCGGGAGGTTGATGGGTGGCGCTCAGGCGCCGCGGGCTTGACCAGAGCCCCTTCCGTTCGGCCCCTGCCCTCCCTATCTCAGCCTCATCTTTCGTTCGGGGGCGAACGAGGCTGGTTGATGGCTGAGCTTTCCATTCTCGATCTCGTCCGGGTGCGCGAGGGGTTCTCCCCCCGCCATGCCCTGGACAACGCCCGCGACCTCGCTGCCCACGCCGAAGACTGGGGCTACCGCCGCTTCTGGGTGGCCGAGCATCACAACATGCAGGGCATCGCCAGCGCCGCGACGGCAGTGGTCATCGCCCATATCGCGGCAGGCACGCAGCGGATCCGGGTGGGCGCGGGCGGCATCATGCTGCCCAATCACGCGCCACTCGTCATCGCCGAGCAGTTCGGCACGCTGGCGCAACTCTTCCCCGGCCGCATCGACCTCGGCGTCGGCCGCGCGCCGGGCACCGACCAGATGACCATGCGGGCGCTGCGCCGCTCGCTCACCAATGCCGACAATTTCCCGCAGGACGTGCAGGAGCTGGAGGCCTACCTCGCCCCCGCCCAGCCGGGCCAGACGCTGTTTGCCGTGCCGGCGACCGGAACCGAGGTGCCGCTCTGGATCCTCGGCTCCAGCACCTACGGCGCCCAGCTCGCGGCGGCCCTCGGCCTGCCCTACGCCTTCGCCTCCCACTTCGCCCCGGCCGACCTCCTGCCGGCGCTGGAAATCTACCGGGAGCGCTTCAAGCCCTCGGACGTGCTTCAGAAGCCCTATGCCATGGCGGCCCTGAACGTGATCGCGGCCGAGACCGACGCCGAGGCGCGCCGCCTCGCCACCACCCAGCAGATGTCGGTGGCCGACATCTTCCGCGGCGCGCGCGGGCTCTCCAAGCCGCCCATCGATGACATCGAGGACTATTGGACCCCCATGGAGAAGGCGCAGGCCCAGCGCTTCCTCGCCCGCTCGGTCGTCGGCGGCCCGGAGCGCGTGCGCGAGGGCATCGCCGCCTTCGTGCGCGAGACCGGCGTGGACGAGGTGATCGTGGTGTCCGACGTGTTCGACCACGACAAGCGCCTCGCCTCCTACCGCATGATCGCGGAGGTGGCGGGCGCTCTGGCCGGGACGCAGGCGGAGGCAGCGGCGGTGTGAGTCTCGGGCGGACCGCGTATGCGGCCCGACATCGCCACGTGTCATCGCCCGGCTCGTCCGGGCGATCCACCCGTCCGCCCGTGCGATGCCCGAAAATCCGAACCAGCCCAACCGTGGATCGCCCGGACGAACCGGGCGATGACGGCTCTATTATACCTTCCTGCCCCTCACCCCTCCAGGCGCGCGTCCAGCGTGATGTTGGCGCGGATCACCTTGGACAGGGGGCAATTGGCCTTGGCCTTGCCGGCCAGTTCCGCGAACTGCTCGGGCGTAGCGCCCGGCACGGTGCCCACCAGGGTGAGGTCCACCTGGGTGATGGCATAGCCGGCGTCCTGCTTCTCCAGCGACACCTTCGCGGTCGTCTCCATCTGCGTGGCGGTGAGCCCCGCCTCGCCGAGGATGAGGGAGAGCGCCATGGTGAAGCAGGCGGCATGGGCCGCACCGAGCAGTTCCTCGGGATTGCTGCCGCGCTGGCCCTCGAAGCGGCTGGCGAAGCCGTAGGGGAAGCCGGCCAGCGCCCCGCTCTCGGTGGAGATCTTGCCCCGCCCGTCCTTGATGCCGCCGCTCCATTCCGCCGAACCGCTGCGCACGATCGCCATGGTCGTCTCCTGTTCCGATGGCCCGCGCACGGGTGCGCTTGGGCTTTGCAGTGCCTGCGGGGGAGGAACGACCGAGGGGGGGAAATCGTTCACCGCGCCGGCGTGCAAACCGGAAACAATCGTTCACACCCGTGACACCAAAAGACGCACCGCGGTCCAACTTGCGACATCTGGGCCGTGACAATGGAGCCTGTCTTGCGGGGCGCCCCGGCCCGCTGCGCGCGGCACCGGGGAAGAGGAGATTTGCTTCGGACCACCAGCGAGGGGCGGCACCCGACGCTGCGACCGGGCACCGAAAGGTGTTTCCGGCGTTGCCTTCCAGATGAAAGGGAAAGCCCCCATGCGCTTTTATTCCGGCCGGCCCGACGCCGGCGGCACATTGCCGTCCCGCCGGCGCCTGATGCCCGCATTGTCCCATCGCCAATGGGCTCGGCTTAAGCCCTGGCTCGTGGCGCTGGCGGTGGCCGGCGGGGCCGTGGCGCTCGGCGCGCTTATTGTCAGCGAGATTCCCCAGCGCACCCGCATCGCCTTCGAGGCCGATGTGCGCGCCCGTTTCAGCACCGCCCCGGTGCTCGTCATCGGCGACAGCATCACCTACCTGGCCGCCCCGCGGAACCTCTGCGGCGAGGAGGTGCTGAACGCCGCCGTGCCGGGCGACAAGATCGACGATCTCCTCGCCCGCGCCGACGCGCTGGAGCGGCATCTCGCGCCGGCCCGCGTGGTGATCGCCATCGGCGCCAATGACGCGGTGAAGCCGAAGCATTCCATCGCTGAATGGCGGGCGCGCTATCGCGACCTCATCTCCCGCTTTGCCGGAACCCAGCTGGTGCTGGTGGAGGTGAACCCGGTGGAGCATCACCGCTCGCCCTATGCGGACATGCTGGACGAGGCCTATGTGGCCGAGCAGAACGCCGTGATCCGCGCCATCGCCGCCGAGACGGGCGCCGTGGTGGTGCCGGCGCCGCAATCCGTCTCCACCACCGACGGCATCCACCCGAGCCGCGCCGGCGCCCTGCTGTGGCGGGCGCGCCTGTTCTCGGCCGCGTGCCGGTAGGCGCCTTGGTGGCGATCAGGCATCGAGCGGGAACCGCCTTGGCGCGATGGCGTAGCGGGCGCGAAGGGCATCGATGTCCATTCCGGCCACCGCGAAGAAATCCCACCCCGGCGCGAATAGGTCCGTATTGATCCCCGCGCCGCGCTCCCACGCCTCGAAGAAGGCGCCCGGCTTGAGCGCGCCCACTGCGGAGGCCGCCACATCGTTGAGCTTGATGCCGAGGTGCCAGCTCACGATCACCGGCAACACATGGGCCGCCATGGAATTCTTCGGGTGCATGGCGGCGGTGAAGGTGGAGACGAGGATTTCGCCAGGCGGCGTCGTGTCGTAGCCGGCCAGCACATGGCAGGAATCGTGCGGCACGCTGAACACGGCGGAGAGCCCGTTGGGCTCGCCGGGGAAGGCGTATCCGTTGTCGCGGAAGTGGTGGAAGAAGTGGTTGCCGAAGCTCTCCGGCGGCAGATGCTCCAGCGCGTGAAAGCGGGCGGCGAGCGCCGGGTCCGGCTTGGCGGTGTAGGGCAGGAGATAGGCGGCGACGTCGCTCGTGACGTTGCCGCTCCAGGCGCGGCCGGTGACGCTCTCCATGTTCGCCCGGATCATGCATCCGAGCGCCGCGTGAAGATGGCCATGGGCGGCCTCGGCGAGATCGCGCACATAGTCGGCACCGCCGAGTCCCGTGGCCTGCGCGCACGCCACCAGCCGGTCGATGCGGGCGGCATCGATGCTGCCATCCACCAGCGCCACCACGGTGATGAGCCGCATGGCCTCGGCGGCAGCCGGGCCGGAGAGGCGCGCCGCGAGGCCGGCGGGATCGACGGGTCCCGGCAGCGGCCCGCCGGAGGGTCGGCCGAACACGACCTCCGCGGCAGCGGCAATGGTGTGGTGGTCCGCCTCGGTCACCGCCTCGGCGCCCTTCGCCTGCGACACCCAGAGCATCGCGCCGAGCGCCGCATCCTGCTGATCCGCGTCAAGGTTGATGCGCATGCTCCTGCCCCGCGCCGTTCACTCCGCTGGGGAAGTTGGCACAAGCACGAGCGCGGCGGAAGCGCTCGAGGCCGCGGGGATTAGCCCTCCACGCCGCGCACGGCGAGCACCGCCTTCATGCGCTTCACCGCGAGGTCGGGATCGGTGAGCAGCCCGGCCGCGTCGGCGAGGCGGAACAGCTCGGCGAGGTGGAGCGTGGAGCGGGTGCTCTCCTGCCCGCCCACCATGGTGAAATGGTCCTGATGGCCATTGAGATAGGCCATGAAGACCACGCCCGTCTTGTAGAAGCGCGTGGGCGCCTTGAAGATGTGCCGCGACAGCGGCACCGTCGGCCCGAGGATGTCGTGGAAGCGCGCCGTGTCCCCCGCCGCCAGCGCGGTGAGCGCGGCCGAGGCGGCCGGCGCGATGGCGTCGAAGATGCCGAGCAGCGCGTGGGAATGGCCCTGTTCGTCGCCGGCGATCAGCTCCGCATAGTTGAAATCGTCGCCCGTATACATGCGCACGGCCGGGTCCAGCCGGCGGCGCATGGCGATCTCCTTGTCCTTGTCGAGAAGGGAGATCTTCACGCCGTCGATCTTCGCCGTATTGGCGTTGATGACGGCGACCGCCGTGTCCATGGCCGCGTCGAGATCGCGCGTGCCCCAGTAGCCGGCAAGCGCGGGATCGAACATGTCGCCGAGCCAGTGGATGATGACCGGCGCCGACACCTGCGACAGCACGCGGGCATAGACCGTCTCATAATCCTCCGGCGACTTTGCCACGCGGGCCAGCGCGCGCGAGGCCATGAGGATGATGCGCCCGCCCACCTTCTCCACCGCCGCGATCTGCTCCTCATAGGCGCGGATCACGTCGTCCAGCGATGTCGCCGCCTCAGGCGCGAGATGGTCGGTGCCGGCGCCGGAGAAGACCAGCGCCTCCGGCCCGTGCGCCTTCGCCGCTTCGACCGAACGGCGGATCAATTCCAGCGAGGTCGGCCAGTCCAGCCCCATGCCGCGCTGGGCGGTGTCCATGGCTTCCGCGACGCCGAGCCCGAGGTCCCACAAGCGGGCGCGGTAGGCGATGGTGCGGTCCCAGTCGATGGCCGCGTCGAGCCACGGGTCGCAATCCTTCAACGGGTCCGCCACCACATGGGCGGCGGAGAAGGCGATGCGGTTCATGGGGCCGGAGGCACGGGCGGGAAAATCGCGCGGGGCGGAGAGGCGGAAGGTCTCAAGGCTCCCGCCGGCGACCGGCAGGCGTATCGAGAGGGCGGTGGCGCGGGCATGCTCGTTCATGGTGTCGATCCTGAGAAGGCGGCGCGGTCGCTCAGGCGAGCGTCCCGTGCGGGATGGGTTCGGGCACCGCGGCCGGCGCGATGGGGGTGAGGCTTGTCCAGTCGGGTTCGGCGGCGCGGGCAAAGCCGGGCGCCTCCAGAAGGCCGCGGGTGGGCAGGAGCCCGCGCGAGACATCGAGGCCGAGCCGCCCGTTGCGCTGGGTGTAGAGGTCCGGATGGGCATCGAAGAAGGCGCGGGCCTCGCCCTCCGGCGCCGGGCCGAAGCCGTCCACATAATGGTGGCCGTTGCGCTCGCCATGGGCGAGGCCGAGGGCGGCGACGAGGGCGGTGTCCTGCTCGATGCCGAGGCCGGGCTGGCAGGTGAGGTCTTCCGCCGAGATGAGGAAGGGCGCGCGCGCCCCGCCGGCATTCCACGCCTTCACCCGCGCCGCGTTGAGGATGGCCTTGTAGAGCCCCTTGCAGCTCTTGGAGGAGACGCCGCGATAGCCGAGCGCCGCCGCGCGGGGGAAAGCATCCGGCGCATCGTCCGCCTCGTCGATGATGACCGGCAGGCCATCCAGCGGCGGCAGCGGGGCGGCGAAGGTCTCGGCGCGGTCGAACGGCTGCTCGATATAGAGAAGCCGCGCGCGGAAGGCGGCGAGGCGCGGGGCGTTCAGCGCCTCGGCGAGGGCCATGAGGCGGTCGGGGTCGTACTGCTCGTTGGCGTCCAGCGTCGCCGCATAGCCGGGCGCCGCAGCGGCGAGGATGGCGGCGATCTCCTCCAGCCGGGCGATGTCAGCCGCGAGGTCGCCGCCGATCTTGATCTTGAAGAAGGCGAGCCGCGCCGCCGCGATCTCGGCGGCGAGGCCGTGCGGGCCGTCGAGCGGGTCCATCAGGCCCACGGTGTAGCGCAGCGCCACCGCCGGGGCCGGCGTGAGCGCGGCGAGGAAGCCGCCGATCTGCCCGGCGGTGAGATCGGGCGAGAGCCGCCCGTCGAGCCCCATCACGTTGCGCTTCAGGCCGGCGACGAGGCCGAGGCCCATGGCGCGCAGGAGCGCATCCAGCACCGCCTTGTCGAGGAGCGCAGGGCCGAAGCCGGCGGCGAGCGGCGGCACACCTTCGCGGTTGCCCCACATGAGCTGCGGCGCCCGCGCCGCCACCGACAGGCCGAAGGCGCTTGAGGGCAGGGCATTGGCATAGATGCGCGCCGCCTGGGCGAGGCCCCGGCGCAGGTCGTCCACGGTGTGAAGCGGGCTTTTCGCCGGCGCCTTGTCGAACCAGCGCGGCATCATCATCTCGGCGGCCATGCCGGTCGCCGGGCCGAAGCCCTCCACCTCGGCCGCCACCTTCACGAAGGCCTGCGGCGCCGTCTCCACCACCGAGGGGCCGAAGCGGAACGGGCGGACGAAGGGCATCAGCCGCTCGCCGATCTCCACCTCGCGGATGGTGATGCGCGGAAAGGGCATGTTCGTCCTCTCAGTCCTGCGGGACCAAAGCCCGCGCGGCGATTGAGCGAGGCCGCGCCCGGTCCGCGCGGCGATTGAGCGAGGCCGCGCCGGTGCCGGTCGCGACCGGCACCGGCGGCAGGAAGCCTCAGTCCAGATGGCCGCGGGCGTAGAAATGTCCGCGGATGGTCTTGGCGAGTTCGGCGAACACCGGGCTCGCCATCATGTCGAGAGAGCGCGGGCGGGGCAGCGGCACGTCATAGATGGCGGCCACCGAGCCCGGCCGGTCGGTCATCACCACCACCCGGTCGGCGAGGAAGATCGCCTCGGGGATGGAGTGGGTGATGAGCAGGATGGTCTTGCCGGTCTCGTGCTGGATGCGCTGGAGTTCCAGATTCATCTTCTCGCGCGTCATGGCGTCGAGCGCGCCGAACGGCTCGTCCATGAGCACGATCTTGGGGTCGTGCACCAGCGCCCGGCAGATGGCGGCGCGCTGCTGCATGCCGCCCGAGAGCTGCCAGGGATATTTGTTCTCGAAGCCGTTGAGGCCGGCCGTGTTGAGGAGCTGGCGCGCGCGGTCCAGGTGGCTCGCGCGGTCGAGCCGGCGCACCTCCACCGGCAGCATCACGTTGCGCAGCACGGTGCGCCAGGCGAGCAGCACCGGGCTCTGGAACACGATGCCCACATCGTCCGGCGGCTCGGTCACGGCCTTGCCGTCGATGCGGATTTCGCCCGCCGTGGCCGGGATGAGGCCCGCCACCAGCTTCAGCAGCGTGGACTTGCCGCAGCCGGAGGGGCCGACCACGCAGATGAACTCGCCCTCGGAGATGTCGAGGTCCATGGGCTTCAGCGAGGGCACCTCGCCGTCGCGGGTCTGGTAGGTCTTGGACAGGCCGCGGATGTCGATGAGGCGGCGGCGGGTCGCGCCGTCGTCGCGGGAGATCACGCGCAGGGTGTTGGGTCTGGCCATGGCGCCCTCCTCAGACGGTGACGAAGACGTCATGGCGCTGGCTCGCATGCCACGGGACCAAAAGGCGTTCGACGAGGTCGATCACCCAGAACAGCACCACGCCGATGAGCGCGAGCACGATCAGGGCGGCGAACATGGTGGGCAGCTCGAAATTGCCGATGGAGCGCTGGAGCACGAAGCCGAGGCCGGAATTCGAGCCCACGAACTCGCCCACCACCGCGCCCACCACCGCCAGCGTCACCGACACCTTGAGGCCGGCGAAGATGGCCGGCATGGCGTGGGGCAGGCTCACCATGGCGAAGGTCTGGAGGCGCGAGGCCTTCATGGAGCGGGCGAGGTCGCGCATGTCCGCCTCCACCGACTTGAAGCCCTGCACCCCGGCCACCACCACCGGGAACACGCCCAGAAGGAAGGCGGAGATCACCTTGGGCACGATGCCGAAGCCGAACCACACCACGAACAGGGGCGCGATGGCGACCTTGGGGATGGACTGGGAGAACACCAGCAGCGGGTAGAGATAGGCCTCGATGGTGCGCGAGCCGGCGATCAGCATGGCGAGCGGGATGCCGATGGCGGCCGACAGCGCGAAGCCGGCGAGGGTCGCGATGGTGGTCGGCACCGCCTCGCGCGCCAGCATGGCGCCGTCGTTGCGGAAGGCGAGCATCACATCCCACGGGGTGGGGATGAGATAGGCCGGGATCTGGAAGATGCGGACCGACAGCTCCCAGATGGCGATGAGGATCACCAGCAGGCCCAGCGGCCGCGCCCACGGCGCGTCGATGACGGCAAGCACGGGATTCCTGTGGCGCGGCGACGCCATGCGGCTTCCTCCCTTTTGGTTTGACCCGGCCGGGACTCTGCGGTCCCGTTTTTAACTAACTAGTGAATTACATTTCCCGCGGCGTCCGTTGTCAAGCCCGCCAAGGCGGGGTGAAACCGCACCGAGGTAGCGCAGGACGGCTTTTGCCGCCGCTTTTCCCGTTGCAACTTCTGCCGCACCGCAGCGAAAGCCTTGAGCCGGTCGCGCTTTCCAGCTTATCTCGGTAGCGGGAGGCTTCCACGATGCCGCGTCGCTGTCCAGACACACGGCCGCTACCGCGCCTTGGCGCGAAGGCCTGAGCCGTGCGCCTCGTCTGCCTGCCCCATGCCGGCGGCTCCGCCGTGCTCTACCGCACCTGGAAGGCCGCGCTCCTGGGCCTCGCCACCGTGGACAGCCCCGAGCTTCCCGGTCGCGGCAGCCGCCACGGCGCGCCTTTGCCGACGAGCCTTCCGGCGCTGGCCGAGGACATCGCCGCGCCCCTCGCCCACCGTCCGGTGCCGGTGGTGCTCTACGGCCATTCCATGGGCGCGCTGCTCGCCTTCGAGACGGCGCGGGCGCTCGCCCGCCACGGCGTTACCGTCGCCGGCCTCGTGCTCTCCGGCCGGGCGGCGCCGCACCTGCCGTTTCCCCGGCTCGACCGCCATCTGATGAGCGATGCCGCGCTGATCGAGGAGCTGAAGCGCATCGGCGGCACGCCCGACGCGCTGTTCCGCCGTCCCGAAATCCTCGCCATGACGCTGCCGGCGCTGAAGGCCGATTTCCGCATGGTGGACACCTACGCCTTCACCCCCGGCCCGGCGCTGGCCTGCCCGGCGGTGATCCTCGGCGGCGCCGACGATCCCGCCACGCCGGAGCCGAGCCTGCATGCCTGGCGCGAGCTGATCGCAGGCCCGGTTGCGGTGGACATCTGGCCCGGCGGCCATTTCTTCGTGCGCGAGGACGAGGAGCGCCTCCTCACGCTGCTCAAGCGCACCCTCCCCGTCTGGCGCGCCGCCCGTGCCTGAGGCGTCAACCCCGGTGGACGCCGCGCGCCTCGCGCCGGGCGCGAGCCTCCTCGCCATCGCGCGCGTCACCGATGCGCTGGTCAATCCGGACCTCCACATCGTGCTGCCGCCCGACGAGGACGCGCGCATCGCCCGCCATGTGAAGGCCGACGACCGCGCCGCCCGCCGCGCCGCCTGGAGCCTCGCGCGCACCCTGCTCGGCGCCGCCCTCGGCCGCGCGCCGGCCGAGGTGCGCGTGGCGCGCGGGACGAACGGGCGGCCGGAACTGGCGGCGCCCTCCGACATCGACTTCAACCTGACCCATTCCGGCGACTGGGTGGCGGTAGGGCTCGCCCGTGGCGGCGCCATCGGGATCGACGTGGAAAAGGCGCGCGGGCTGGACCTGTGGACCCGCCTCGCCCCCGATTTCATGCATGACGACGACCGCGTCCGCTGGTCGGCCGCCCCCGAGACCGACCGCGCCGCTTCGGCCCTGCGCGCATGGTGCGGGAAGGAAGCGGTGCTGAAGGCGACGGGGGAAGGCCTCGCCGGCGACGCGCGCGGCGTGCGCCTGCCCGAGCGCGGCGGCCTCGTGGTGCGCGCCGGCCGCGCCTTCCTCACCGGCAGCGGCGCTTTGCCCGCCGCCGCCTACGCCTTCGCCGTGGAGGTGGAGGCCCCGCTGCTGTTCCGCTCCGCCGGAGCGGGGTGGGAGCGCATCGCCGGCTGAGGGCTACGCGCTGTCCGGAAATGCTGTCGTCCGGATGCTCTAGCATGGCCGATGGCGGTCCGGTCGAACCGGGATCGAAGATGCGGAGGGGCACGATGTCGAGGGACACGCACGCTTTGAGCCTTGCCGACCGGCTGGCGGCCCTGTGGGATCATCTGGGGATCGAGGCCGCTCATGTGGCGACGCAGATGCCGGGCAGCCTCGCGGGCTTCGCCGCGGCCCATCCGGGGCGCATCGCCGGCCTCCTGTTCCACGAGCCGGTGGGCTGCGAGCCCGCGGCCTTCGCGGACGTGGCCGACCGCCTGACAGTGCTCGCCGGAGATGGCGGCACCTCGTCCCAGATCGCCGCCGTGATCGCGGCTGCCCTGCCCGAGAGCCGCCGGCGCGTGCTCGAAGGCTATGCGCAGCCCGGATGGGCGGATCATGTGCGCGACCGCACCGGCGAGGTGATCGCCGCCCTCAAGGACCTGCCGGGCGCGGCCAGCACGCGCGACCGCGCCCCCGAAAGCGGCGCCCATGCGGGCATCAGCTATGACATTCGCGGATCGGGGCCGGCGCTGGTGCTCTTCCCCCTCTTTCTCGCCCCCACCCAGTGGGACGCGGCGCTGCCCCGCCTCGCGGCGGAGTTCACCGTGATCCGCCTGGGCGGCGCGCACCTCGGCGGCGTCGCCCTGCTGGAGGACCGCGCGTCGAGCCCCAGCTATCGCGGCATGTTCACGACGCTCCTCGACATCATCGCTCCCGGCCCGGCGGATCAGGTGCTTGACATGGGCACCGGCTCCGGCGCGCTGGCGCGGATCGCGGCCCGGCGGGCAGGCCACGTCACGGCCTGCGACATCAACCCCTACATGGTGCGGGAGGGCGCGGACCTCGCCGCCACCGCCGGACTGTCCGATCGCATCACCTTTCGCGAGGCGAATGCCGAGCACCTGCCGTTCGCCGACGCCAGTTTCGACCATGCCTACAGCGTGACGGTGCTGGAAGAGTGCGACGCCGACCGCGCCATCGCCGAGCTTTTCCGGGTGGTGAAGCCCGGCGGACGGGTGGGCGTCATCGTCCGCGCCATCGACGGCCGGCACGTCTTCAGTGCCGATCTGCCGGACGCGATCCGGACCAAGGTGGAGGTCGTGCCGCCCATGGTCTCGCCCGGCGGCGTCGCCGATGCGAGCCTCTACCGGCGGATGCGGGCGGCGGGGCTTGTCGATCTCGTGCCCGGTCCGGCCATGCCGTCCTTCGAGACCGGCAGCAGCTTCTGGCGCTTCGTGGTCGGCCGGCTGGAGCCGCGCCTCTCGGCCGGGGAGCTTGAGGTCTTCCGGGCCGCCCTCGCGCAGGCCGAGGCCGAGGGCAAGCTGTTCGTCACCTTCCCCCACCACGGGGTGGTGGGCACGAGGCCGGCCTAAAGCTGCCGGTTGAGGTTCTCGGCGAAGGAGAGGATGTGGGCGCGGGTGGCCTGCTCGGCGGCGTCGGCGTCGCGGGCGGCCAGCGTGTCGACGATGGCGGCGTGCTCATCCACCACGCGGCGGTGGTGGGCGACATCGCGGAGCGAAACGAACCACACCCGCTGCGCCCGCTCGTGCAGATTGCGCAATATCTCGCCCAGCACCGGATTGCGCGCGCCGCCGGAAATGGTGAGGTGGAATTCGCGGTCGAGGGCCATCAGCTCGGTGATGTCCCCGTCCCCGGCGGCGGCGGTGCCCCGCCGCACGTTCTCCTTCAGCGCGGCGATGACGCCTGCATCCGCCCGCTCGGCGGCGAGGCGGGCGCAGAAGCTCTCGTTGAGGAGGCGCACCTCCACCATGTCGCGCACCTCGTCCTGCGTGATGGGACGCACGATGATGCCCTTGCGCGGCAGCACCTCCACCAGGCCGTCGCGCATCAGCCGGTCGAAGGCCTGCCGCACCGGCGTGCGGCCGAGACCGAGGGAGGCAGCCACCTGCGCCTCGCTCAGCGCCTCGCCGGGACGGAAGGCGCACATGATGATGCGCTGCTTGATGGCCTCATAGGCGGTGTCGCGCAGGGAGCGGACCTCGAGGCGGCCCGGCCCGGGCTCCTCCGGCATGGCGTGATCCATGTCGCGCGCGTCGAGCTGCATGGCGCCCCTCCCAGTTGCCCCTGCCCTTTTGCCTGACCGCGCTCAGCCGGCGACGGGCAGGACGGTCACATCATACCCATGACGGATGATCCGGCCCAGCACCGGGTCCTCGATCTCGAACTCGAACCGCTCGGCCGGGCGGATGCCGCCGATGGCCGCGAGCGTGCCGCAGAACATGGCGGTGCCGTCGCCAAAGCCCGGCTCATAGCCGGCGATGATCTCCTGCGGCGGCAGCATCGCCGCAACCGAACCCTGCTGGTAGACCACGCGCGCCCCGTCGATGACGGCATGGGAGCGGATCAGCAGGCTGTCCCAGTGCGGCAGCACCTCGTCCAGCGCCCAGAGGTCGGCGGCGATGGGCTTGTCGCACATCTGCTTGGACACGGTGATGCCGTAGGTCTCGACCTTGCGGTCGGTATGATCGGAGCCGACGCCGAGCCAGCGGCGCCCGCCCGCCTGAAGGATCATGAACTCCACCTCGCCGGACGACTCGGGGCCGGTGGATTCGATCTCCCCCGCCGTGGTGAACCGGGCGGCGGCGACGCGGTAGTAGATGGGTGTCGAGGCCGGGCGGGCGACGCCCAGCTCCTCCAGCTCCACGATGTGCTTCTCCAGCGCGACCTTGTCGCGGCCGGTCCAGCCCGCGATCACCGCATGGCGGATGTCGATCGTCTCCGTGCGGCTCTCGCCGCCGGCGTGGAGGGTGAAGGTGATCTTCGTGCCCATCGGAATCTCTCGTTCAGGAAACTGGGAAAGAGGCCGGCGCCTCCGAAAGGGGGAGGCAAAGGAGGCGCCGGCCGCACGCTCGCGCCGAGGTCAGTTCGGCGTGCGCGTGTCGAGCAGGGTCCACTTTCCGCCCTTCACCTCGAGGATGTAGACCGGCTTCACGGCGTCGCCGTCGGTGAAGGAGATGGCGCCCTCGAGCGCCTGGTAGTCCTTCAGCTTGGCGAGCTGGTCGCGGATGGCGGCGCGCTCCTCGGCGAGCTTCGCCTTGTCGCCGGTGACGCCCGCGCGCTTCATCGCCTCGGAATAGAGATAGACGATGTCGTAGACCGAGGCGTCCATCTGGTTCGGATCGGTGCGGGTCATGCCCGCCGCCTTGGTGCGCTTGCCGAACTCGGCGGTGAAGGCCTTGGTGGTCGCGTTCACCTCGGGGAAGAAGGTGGTGCCGATGGTGAGGTTGTCGCCTGCACCGTCCATGCGCTTGGGCAGCTCGGGATCGGCGATGGTGGTGCCGCCGACGATGCGGGTGGAGACGCCCTGGCGCTTCAGCTCCTTGGCGAGGTTCACCGCGCCCTCGGGCGGCGAGCCGAGGCCGACGATATCCGGCGCCATCTGCTTCAGCTGCGCCACCTGGGGCGACAGGTCGAAGGCGGCGAGCTGGAAGTCCACCGAGCCCTTGGAGGGGATGGCGTACTTCTCGAACATCTTGGGCACCACCACGGTGCCGATGGACTTGGACACCACGTCGTCGGTGGCATAGGCCGCCGCGCCCGAAGCCATGGGCAGCTTCTTGTCCTTGATGGAGGCGAGCACCTGGTCGATGACCTTGCCCTCGTCCGTGGTGTTGCGGAAGCCGTAGGTGAAGCCCTTGGTGAGGCCGGGGGCCGAGGAGGCCATGGACATCTGGGCGATGCCCTCGCGCTCGCCCACCGGGAAGGTGGTGCGCACTTCCGAGGACGAGAACGGGCCGATGACGGCGAGCGCATTGGCATCCTGCGCGAAGGAGCGCAGCGCGGTGGTCGCCTGCTTGGGATCGCCGGCGGTGTCGAACTTCACCACCTTGATCTTCTTGCCGTTGATTCCGCCCTTGGCGTTGATCTCCTCCACCGCCATGTCGACGGCCACCTCATTGGTGTTGGCGAGGCTCACATAGGGGCCGCTCTTGGCCATCATGTAGCCGAGGACCAGTTCGCCCTCGGCCCGCGCGGCACCGGAGGCGACCAGCGCCGCCAGGAGGCCGGCGCCGAACAGCACGCTCTTCTTCATGTCCCGTTCTCCTTTGAAGGTTTGTTGTTTCATTGGGCGGCCGACCCGCCGCCCAGATACGCGTCCTGCAAACGGGGATCGGCCGCGAGCACCTCCGGCGCGCCGGCCATGGCGACGCGGCCGAGTTCGAGCACGGTGGCCGAATGGGCGGCCTTGAGCGCCTTGCCGGTGTTCTGCTCCACGAGCAGCACGGAGAGGCCCTCGGTGTTCAATTCGCGGATGAGATCGAACAGCTTGGAGACGAACAGCGGCGAGAGGCCCAGCGACGGCTCGTCCAGCATCATCAGGCGGGGCTTCGCCATCATGGCGCGGCCGATGGCCAGCATCTGCTGCTCGCCGCCGGAGAGGCAGGAGGCGGCCATGTGGCGGCGCTCGGCGAGGTTGGGGAAGCGGTCGTAGATGGCCGCCATCTCCCGCTCCACCGCCGCCGTGTCGCGCCGCATGTGGGCGCCGAGCCTGAGGTTCTCTTCGACGGTGAGGGTGATGAGGATGCGCCGGCCTTCCGGCACCAGCACCAGCCCCGCGCCCATGCGCCGGTGCGGCGGCAGGCGGGTGATGTCGGTTTCCGCGAAGGCGATGCCGCCCGCCTTGGCCGGCACGGCGCCGAGGATGGCTTTGAGCAAAGTGGACTTGCCCGCGCCGTTGGCGCCGAGCACGGTGACCACCTCGCCCTCGTTCACGGTGAGCGACACGTCCGAGAGCGCCGCGACGCGGCCATAGGCGACGGAGAGGCCGGAGACTTCGAGCAGCGCCATGGTTCAGGCCTCCTCGTCCGTGCCGATATAGGCCTCGCGCACCAGCTTCTCCTGCCGCACGCGGGAGAGCGGACCCTCGGCGATCTTCTCGCCGAAATTCAGCACCACCACGTTCTCGCAGATCGAATCCACGAAGTGCATGTCGTGCTCCACCACGAGGAGGGTGACGCCCTTCGCCATCAGCGCCCTGAGATGATCGCGCAGCGCATTCGTCTCGCTGGGATTGAGACCGGCGGCGGGCTCGTCGAGCATCAGAAGGCTCGCGCCGGCCAGCGTCGCGCGCACGAGGTCGATGCGCTTGCGCACGCCATAGGGCAGCGCGCTAACCATCTCGTCGCCCCAGCGGCCGAGGCCGCTCTCCTCCAGCGCCGCGCGCGCCTCGCGCTTCCAGCGGTGGTTGGGAAAGAGGCGGTAGGGGGTGAGCAGCGCGCCGAGGGAAGAGGCGCGCACGTGCTGGCCCACCAGCAGGTTTTCCAGCACCGAGAGGTGCGGCATCAGCCGGATGTTCTGGAACGAGCGGGCGACGCCGGTGGAGATGCGCTTGCGCGACGGCATGTGCGTCACGTCCTGCCCGTTCACCTCGATGCGCCCGGCATCGACGCCATAGACGCCGCTGACGAGGTTGAACACCGTGGTCTTGCCCGCCCCGTTCGGCCCGATGAGCGCGGTGGTGACGCCCTTCGGCACGGTGAAGGAGAGATCGCGAATGGCGCGCACGCCGGCGAAGGACTTCGACAGGCCGGAGATGGCAAGGGCAGCGGAGGTTGCGGCACTCATCACGCGGCCTCCGCCTTGCGCCGGAACAGGCGGAACAGGGAGGACGTCACCAGCCCCTGCGGCCGCACGGCCATGAACAGGATGATGAAGACGGCGAAGAGGGCGTAGCGCCACTGGTCGGAGGCGCGCAGCAGCTCCGGCACCAAGGTGAAGAAGGCGGCGCCCACCAGCGGCCCCCACACGGTCTGCGTGCCGCCGAACAGCACGTAGAGCACGGTGAAGACCGAGAGCAGCACGTTGAAATGCTGCGCCTCGACGAAATTGTAATGATGCGCGTAGAGCCCGCCGCCGAAGCCGGCCACCGCCGCCCCCAGCGCGAAGGCGGCCACCTTCATGCCGCGCACCGAGACGCCCAGCAGGTCCGCCACCGTCGCGTCGCTCTTCACCGCCGTGAGGCAGAGCGCGAAGCGGGTGCGGGAGATGAGCAGCATCAGCACCACCACCCCCGCCGCCGCCGCATAGACCACGTAAGGCCCGGCATAGTCGGTGACGGGATAGCCCGCAGCGCCGCCCACCACTTCCAGATTGAGGAAGACGGCGGAGATCACCTGCCCGAGGGCGAAGGTCGCCATGGCCAGATAGATGCCGTGGGTGCGCAGCACCGGGACGCCGATGAGCAGGCCCACCAGCCCCGCCAGCCCCGCGCCGAGCGGGATCGCCGCCCACATGGGCCACATATATTCGTTGGTGAGGAAGGCCGAGGCATAGGCGCCGATGGCCATGAAGCCGGCGATGCCGAGGTTCAATTGCCCCGCCGCGAGCGGCAGGTAGACCGCATAGGCGGCGATGACATTGAAGGCGAGGACGACGAGGACGCCCGTCAGATAGCCGCTCATCAGAGCTTCTCCCGGCTGGCGGCGCGGCCCATGAGGCCCTGCGGACGCACGATGAGGATGAGGAGGAGCAGGCCGTAGACGGAGATGTTCACCACGTCCGCGCCGATGAAGGAGATGGACAACACCTCCGCGAGGCCGATGACCAGCCCGCCCAGCACCGCGCCCCAGATGGAGCCCATGCCGCCGACGATCATGGCCGCGACGCCCTTGAAGCCGACGCCCTCGCCCATGAAGGGCGACACCTGCTGGTAGTTCACCGCGAACAGGATGCCGGCCAGCGCCGCCAGCAGCGCCGAGGCAATGAAGAGCTGCGGCACGAGGCGGGAGATGTCGATGCCCATGAGCAGCGCCGTCTCCCTGTTCTCCGCCACGGTGCGGATGCGCCGGCCGCCGGCGGTGGAGGAGAGATACCAGGACAGGAACGTCACGAGGCCGAGGGAGAGCGCCAGCGAAATCAGCTGCGCGATGCCGATGACGAGGCCGCCGAGGCGGATGTTGAGATCGGGGAGCAGGGCCGGGAACGCCTGCTGGTCCGAGCCGTACTGGATCAGCATCAGGTTTTCGAGCAGCACCAGAAAGCCGAGGGAGGAGACCAGCGGCACCTCCGGATCGCCGCCCTGCATGGGCCGGTAGGCGAAGCGCTCCACCAGGAGCGACACGAACGCCGCCGCCGCCAGTGCGCCCGCCGCGGCGATGAGGAAGGGCCAGCCCGCCTTCATCAGCCCGAAGGCGAGCATGCCGCCCACCATGAACAGGCCGGGGAGCGAGAAATTGAGGAAGTTCAGCACGCCGATGGCGAGGGTGAAGGCCACCGCCACCAGCATGTAGATGGCCCCAAGCATGAGGCCGTTGACGATCTGCTGCGCGAGCATGGGCCGGGGCAACCTTCCTCTCGTACGCCGTGACGCGGGCGCCGCCCCTCCCCTCGGCGTCGCCATCGAAGGACGAGCCTTGCGACGGACGGACCTTACGGAAGCGGGGCAGCGATTAGTTTTGATACAAAGCTATTTCGCCCGAGGCTTCAAGCTGAAATTTCAGGCGGATTTCACTGCATTGCAGCATGGCCCCTGGCTGGCCCCGCTCTGAATCCTCATAGGCTTGCGTCGATTCCACAGGATTGTGTGGCCATCGCCTGCCCTTGCCGCAGGCGCCCGCCTGCCCACGCCTGCGGCAGAGCAGCCTTACCCTGTGACCTGCCTGCCGCACCGGACCGACGCCACCGCGTGGCTGCGGCCCCGATCTTGCTCACGGCGCTTCATACCCGTTCGCGATGCCAGGGCGTGTCACAGGTCGGCCAAAAATGTCGAAGCCCCGACATCGTTCGAGACATGAGGCTGCCCCATGAAACTCATCGTCGAACGCCTGGTGGTCGAAAGCCTGGTGGACGCCTTCCCGGACCAGGCGCACCTGCTCGCCCAGCCGCGTCTTTCGAGCCGCATGGAGCTGGGCCTCGACGCGCTGAATCCCGACGAGCTGGCCCACCTGCACGAACTGGTGCTGCGGACGGGCGGCACCACCATTCGCGGGCAGGAGGAGCAGCTCGCCAATCTCGTGGGCGTGTTCCGCGACGATGGGCGGCGGTTCGGGCCGGACGAGTTGGAAGATCTTGCGGGCGCCATCGCGCTTTATTTCGTCAAGCACTGCATCCGGGGCTGGCTGTTCCGCATGAACCCGGCGGGCAAGCCCGAGCCCTATCTCATCACGCGCCTCGACTACACGCCCCCCGGCGAGGAGGAGGCCGGGCGGCTCATCGTGGAATTGAAGGCCAACAACCGCGGCAAGACCCATGTGGAGAACCTGCTGATCCGCTCCAAGGACCTGCGCGGCCTCACCATCCCCGGCACGCTCGCGGCCAAGGGCTGGCTGATGGAGGACGAGGGGCTGCTTGCCTCCTTCGACGACCAGATGGTGCGCTATTATGAGTGGCGCGGGCGCTATGGCGCGCAATTCTCCGGACGCGGCACGGGCCTATTCGCCGAGGACCCCACGGCCAACCGGCGCGACACCGACTGGGCGCGCAAATCCACCGTCGTGCTGTCCTCCTCCGGCAGCGAGGCGCGGCTGGTGAACGACGAGGAACTGCTCGGCGAGCGCACGCTGGGCACGGAGACGTCCGGCTTCTTCCTGGACAAGATCGTGAAGAAGGCGGACAAGCAGAACCTCTTCCACATGGCGGTGGACGAGGCCCTGCGCGCGGCGAAGGACAGCATCCCCAAGGGTGCCTTCACCGACATGCCCGTCCATCCGCTGATCCTGATGTTCCATCTGGAATTGCACCACCATGTGTGGGTGCATGTGGACGACATAAAACCTTACGAATACCACCCGGAACTCAAGCAGAAGCTGGTGCTGCCGCCGGAGCAGACCGACCTCATCGACATTCTCACCGCCGAGATGAACACGCTCATGGACGACGTGGTGGCGGGCAAATCCGGCGGCACCACCGTGCTCTGCGCCGGCCCGCCCGGCGTCGGCAAGACGCTCACCGCCGAGGTCTATTCCGAGATCATCCAGCGCCCGCTCTACCGCGTGCATTCCGGCCAGCTCGGCCTCGACGTGGCCCACATGGAGCAGGCCCTGAAGGATGCGTTGACGCGCGCCCAGCGCTGGGGCGCGGTGATGCTGATCGACGAGGCGGACGTCTACATCAAGCGCCGGCAGGATAACCTCACCATGAATGCGGTGGTGGGCGTGTTCCTGCGTGTGCTCGAATACTTCAACGGCCTCCTGTTCCTCACCACCAACCGGGTGGACGACATCGACGAGGCCATTGTCTCGCGCTGCATCGCCCTCATCAAATATCACTCCCCCGGCCCGGACGACCGGCGGAAGATCTGGCGCGTCATGTGCGACCAGTTCGGCCTCATCCTCTCCAACGAACTGATCGACACCCTGGTGGAGATGTTCCCGGAGACCTCCGGCCGCGACATCAAGGGCCTCGCCAAGCTGGTGGCGAAATACTGCTCGCAGAAGGGCGAGCCGCCCACCATCGATGCCTTCCGCCGCTGCGCCATCTTCCGCGCGCTGGACGTGCCGCCGATGGCCTGATTCCGGCCGTCGGCCTGGCGCCATTCCCCTTGCGGAACTTGGCCCGCCCGGTCCTCGGGCGGGCTCTTTTACGCGGCGGGCCATCCCCCCGCCCTGAACGTGCCGCCGCTCGGCACCGCGTCCGGCCTTCGATAAAGCTATATCCAATTGGAACTAGCATGAGGCTCGTCCCGGTGGTATGGCACGGCCTGGCCTCCGGTTCGTGGTCCCGCGCGGTCTGCGCCCGGCCACCACGGAGGTCCCGGAAAGCGGCAAAAGGATCAGGCACATGAAGGTTTCGGCACGCAATGCCTTCACCGGCACCATTACCGACATCAAGGTCGGCGCGACCACCGCGCATGTGGTGATCGACGTGAACGGCCTCAGGGTCACCGCCTCCATCACCAACGAGGCCGTCCAGGATCTGGGCCTGAAGGTTGGCGGAGAGGCGACGGCCATCGTCAAGTCGTCGGACGTCATCGTTGCGGTCATCTGACGCCACGGCGTGCGCAGCGGGGGACGGGGGCGGCGCGCACCTTGTTGCCGTCGGTCCGGCCCGGCTTCCGGCACAGCCTCCAGCGAAGCGCACGCCGGCGCGCGTGAAGAAATGCGCCGGCGCGGGGCTCCAGGGTGTTTCCCCGATTCCGTGAGGTCGGGAAAGGCTCTAGACTGGCGGGCGAAGCCCCCCATCAGGTTCATCGCCCGCCCATGACTCCCGTCCGCATCGGCATCGTCACCATCTCGGACCGCGCCAGCGCCGGCACCTATGAGGATCTGAGCGGCCCGGCCATCGAGGCCTGGCTACGTCACGCCATCACCAGCCCCTGGGTCTCCGATTACCGGATCATCCCGGATGGGTTCGAGAGCGTGCGCGACACCCTCATCGCCCTCTGCGACGACGAGCGCATGGACCTCATCTGCACCACGGGGGGCACCGGCCCTTCCCCGCGCGATCTCACGCCGGAGGCCATGGCGGCGGTGATCGAGAAGCCGCTCGCCGGCTTCGGCGAGCAGATGCGGCGCATCAGCCTGAATGAGGTGCCCACCGCCATCCTGTCGCGGCAGGAGGCCGGCGTGCGCGGCAAGACGCTGATCGTGAATTTGCCCGGCAAGCCCGCGTCCATCGCCGTGTGCCTTTCGGCGGTGTTCCCGGCCATTCCCTATTGCCTGGACCTCATCGGCGCCGGGCGGATCGAGACCGACCCCGACGTGTGCGCCGCCTTCCGGCCGAAAGGCGCGTAAGGCAGCCTCAGACCACCACCACGCCGCGGTGCTTGGCCTCGCCCTCGGGCTCCACATGGATGGTGATGATCGCATCGTCCATGTCGCGCTCGAAGGCGTTCTCGATGCGGTCGCAGATGTCGTGGGCGGCGGCCACCGTCATGTCGCCAGGCACCACCAGATGGAACTCCACGAAGGTGATGCGCCCGGCATGGCGGGTGCGCAGATCGTGCGCCTCGATGGCGCCGGCGGCATGGAGCGAGACCAGCTCGCGGATGCGCGCCACCACGTCCGGCGGCGGGGCGGCATCCATCAGGCCGCCCACGGATTCCTTCATGAGCGACCAGCCGGTCCACAGCACATTGAGCGCCACGAGGCCGGCAATCAGCGGATCGAGCACCGGCCAGCCGGTGACGGGCACCAGCACGAAGCCGATCAGCACGCCGCCGGAGGTGACCACATCGGTCAGCACATGCCGGCCGTCGGCGACCAGGGCCGGCGAACGCATGGCCTTGCCCACCCGCAGCAGCACGACGCACCAGATGGCGTTGATGACCGTCGCCGCGCCGTTGATGAGCATGCCGGTGAACGGCTGCTCGGGCAGGCGCGGGTCGAGGAAGCCGAAATAGGCCTCCCGCATGATGGTGACGGCCGCCACCACCACCAGCACGCCTTCCAGCACGGCGGAGATGTATTCCGCCTTGTGGTGGCCGAACTGGTGGTTGTCGTCGGCGGGACGCGCGGAGACGGTGATGGCGAACAGCGCGGCGGCCGAGGCGGCGACGTTGATGATGCTTTCCAGCGCATCCGACAGCAGCGCCACCGAGCCGGTGACCCACCAGGCCAGCGTCTTCAGGCCGAGGACGATGGCACCGACGAGCACGCTCGCCGCCGCGATCCAGAGCACCTTGCGGCTCATGTCGGCCTCCATTCTGCGAACCGTCGGGGGCGGTCCCGCGGGTCCGTCCCCGGCGGTCGGCAGGACGTACAGAACCCCACGCCCCGGCGCAACCGCGCCGGGGTCGCACTCCCGGACACGCGTGAGGTTACACCCGCCTTACACCGCCCCTCAGGGCAGCTTCATGTGCTCGAGCGCGCGCTGGAAGGCCTCGGGTCCCACCATGATGACGCCATCGAACGGCGAGCTCATCTCCAGAATGAGGAAGATCGCCGCCGCGAGCGAGAGGGCACACAGGGGAAAGGCGCTGAGCGATACCAGGTTGGTGGGGGAGAACAGGCCGAAGCTCGTGAAGATCAGCGTCAGCCAGACGATGAGCACGACGATGAACACCGGAGGCACCTCGGTGACGCTCTCGGAGATCAGCGTCCAGCGCAGCGCATTGAGCGAGCGGAACCGCTCAAGCGCTTCCGCCCTGAGGTCGGTCTCCTCGGGGTTCTTCGGGTCCAGCATGCGGATGTCGTGACCGACGACTTCCAGCTTCTGCTCGGAATCGAGGCTACCCACCACCACCGGCGGGCCGTTGGGATCCGGCCAGGTCTCCTTGATGGCGTGCACGGCGTAGGCGCGCAGGGCCTCGCGCGCCGGCTTGGCGTCCGGCCCATAGTGCTGGAGCGTGGCATCGAGGATGGTGAGGAGCGTCGCGTACTGCTGCACGTCCTTGCCGGTGGTGTCGAAATTGCCCTTCACCGAGGCGGTCATCAGGCCGAGGATCAGCGAGGCCATGGCGGCGACCATGCCGACGCCCAGCTTCACCGCCTCCTGCGTCTCCTTGGAGAGGTGATGCGCCTTCAGCCAGCGCTGCGCGCCCATGCCGAACAGCGCCCCGCCCTCGAGGGCGAGAAAGACCAGTATCGCGACCTGCCACGCCTGCATGGCTTCCCCCCGGCCTGCACGTCCGTTCAGCTTTTGTCGGACGATCGGCGCAGGCGACCGAACGTTCGCCCGATACGACGCCGGCTTTGCAGCGTAAAGAAAGAAAATCGCGCGCCCCCGCTTTGCCGCAACGGGAGCCGGGGCGGCGATCAGCGGGCGGCGGCGGCGATCAGCGCCCGCTTGCGGGCGAGGTCCGCATAGCCGGCGATCACCTCGGCCCCGATCACATAGGCGGGGGTTTCCAGCACCCTCAGCGCGGCGGCCAGCGCCACACCTTGGGTAAGGATGTCGGTGATGTCCGGCTGGTTGGCGGCGCGGAACACCTTGTAGTGGTCCAGCCCCTCGGCGCGCACCACGTTCAGCGCCTTCACCCCGTCGATCTCGCCGGTGGTGGCGGCGAGCGCCAAATAGAAGTCGCCGAACTTCGCCGGCTGCATGGCGAGCACCGCCAGCGCCACCCGTGCCGCCTCGATGGAGCCCACGCCCACGCGCGGCGTCTGCACGATGGCATAGGCGAGCTTCGCATCGCCGGCGAGCAGCTCGCGCATGTCGAAGGCGGAGCGGCGCCAGTCGGGGGCGTTGAAATCCACCAGCTCGACGACGAGGGGGGTGGTCTTCTCCGCTCCCAGCACCGCCTTGCCGGGCATGGCGTCCAGCAGCTTGCGCGCCTCGGGGGAGAGGGGATCGGCGAAGGCGGGGGATGCCGCGACCGCGATCAGCCCGGCACAGGCGGCGAGCAGTTCCCGGCGGGAGAGCGGGCGGAAGGGCACGCCCATGTCCGCCGGCCTTATTCGGCCGCCTTGGTCGGCACCTCGGAGGCGGCCTGCGCCTCCGCATCCTCCTGCGCCTTCAGCACGTCCGGGTGCGGCATGGAGATGATGTTGTAGCCGGAATCGACGAAATGGACCTCGCCGGTCACGCCGGCCGAAAGGTCGGAGAGGAGATAGAGGGCCGAGCCGCCCACCTCCTCGATGCTGACCGTGCGGCGCAGGGGCGCGTGGCGCTTCTGGTAGTTGAACATCACCCGCGCATCGGCGATGCCGGCGCCCGCCAGAGTGCGCACCGGGCCGGCGGAGATGGCGTTGACGCGGATGCCCACGGGGCCGAAATCCGCTGCGAGATACCGCACCGAGGCTTCCAGCGCCGCCTTGGCCACGCCCATCACATTGTAATTGGGCATGACGCGGGTGGAGCCGCCATAGGTGAGGGTAATCAGCGAGCCGCCCTCGGTCATCAGCGCGGCGGCGCGCTTGGCGATCTCGGTGAAGGAGAAGCAGGAGATCACCATGGTGCGGGAGAAGTTCTCCCGGCTGGTGTCGGCATAGCGGCCCTTCAGCTCGGACTTGTCGGAGAAGGCGACGGCGTGGACGAGGAAGTCGATGCTGCCCCAGGCCTCCTTCAGCGCGGCGAACACCGCGTCCACGCTGGCGAGGTCTTCCACGTCGCACGGCAGCATGAGGGAGGAGCCGACGCTCGATGCCAGCGGCTTGACGCGCTTGGCCACCTGCTCGCCCTGGTAGGTGAAGGCGAGTTCCGCGCCCTGACCCGCCAGCGCCTTGGCGATGCCCCAGGCGATGGAATGATCGTTGGCGACACCCATCACCAGGCCGCGCTTGCCCTTCATCAGGTCCTGCATAACCTACCCTCTCGCGCCTGAGACGCCGATAGCAGACGGCGCCCGGCCGCGCCATCGCGTTCCGGCCGGCGCCGCCTCACCATTGATGACCGATCCTGACCGCCGCCTTCGGGCCGAGCGGTCAGGCGTCCAGCACCGTCACGCGTCGACGTGCTTGATGACGAGGCTGGCATTGGTGCCGCCGAAGCCGAAGCCGTTCGAGAGCACATGCCCGAGCGTCACGTTGTCCACCCGCTGGCGCACGATGGGCATGTCGGCGAAGGCCGGGTCCATCTCCTCGATGTTGGCGCTCTCGGCGATGAAGCCGTTCTGCATCATGAGGATGGAATAGATCGCCTCGTGCACGCCGGTGGCGCCCTGCGAGTGGCCGGTGAGCGACTTGGTGGCCGAGATGGGCGGGCACGTGTCGCCGAACACGGCGCGGATCGCCTCGATCTCCTTGAGATCGCCGATGGGCGTCGAGGTGGCGTGCGGGTTGATGTAGTCGATGGGCGCCTTGATGCCCGCGATGGCGAGCTTCATGGCGCGCTCGGCACCCTCGCCCGAGGGGGCCACCATGTCCACGCCGTCAGAAGTGGCGCCATAGCCGGCGATTTCGCCATAGATGCGCGCCCCGCGCGCCTTGGCGTGCTCCAGCTCTTCCAGCACGAGGACGCCGGCGCCGCCGGAGATGACGAAGCCGTCGCGGTTCTTGTCATAGGCGCGGGAGGCCACGGCCGGGCGGTCGTTGTAGCTGGACGACATGGCGCCCATGCCGTCGAACAGCACGGAGAGGGTCCAGTGCAGATCCTCGCAGCCGCCGGCGAAGATGATGTCCTGCTTGCCGTACTGGATCAGCTCGTAGGCGTTGCCGATGCAGATGTTGGTGGTCGCGCAGGCGGCCGAGATGGAATAGCTCAGGCCCTTGATCTTGAACCAGGTCGAGAGCGTCGCCGAGGCGGTGGAGCCCATGGCCTTGGGCACCGCGAACGGGCCGACGCGCTTCGGCCCCTTCTCGCGGGTGATGTCGGCCGAATCCACGATGGTCTTGGTGGAGGAGCCGCCCGATCCCATGACCAGGCCGGTGCGGATGTTGGACACCTCGTTCGGCTCAAGGCCCGAATCGCGGATGGCCTGCTCCATGGCCACGTGGTTCCACGCGGTGCCGCCGCCGTGGAAGCGCATGGCGCGGCGGTCGACGACCTCTTCCGCGTTCAGGGTCGGCGCACCGTGCACCTGGGAGCGGAATCCGAGCCGGGAATAGTCCTCGGCGAAGGAAATACCGCTCTTGGCTTCGCGCAGGCTGGCAAGAACCTCCTGCGTGTTGTTGCCGATGGACGAGACGATGCCCATCCCGGTGACGACGACGCGCCGCATGTCAAATCCCCATTGGAGTGCACCCAGTGTCGCCGCAGATCGTGGCGAGGCCTTGTCAGGCGCTCGCGGCGCCTGCGGGCTGGGGTGCCGTCTCGGCCTGGAACAGGCCCACCTTCAGATCCTTGGCGCGGTAGATCACCTCGCCGTCCGCCGCCAGCCAGCCGTCGGCGATCCCGAGCACGAGCTTGGAGCGCATGACGCGCTTGAACTCGATGCCGTAGACCACCTTCTTCACGCCTGGGAGCACCTGGCCGGAAAATTTCAGTTCGCCGAGGCCCAGCGCCCGGCCGCGGCCGGACGATCCGAGCCAGCCGAGATGGAAGCCCACGAGCTGCCACAGGGCGTCAAGGCCGAGGCAGCCGGGCATCACGGGATCGCCCTTGAAGTGGCAGGCGAAGAACCAGAGGTCCGGGTTCACGTCCAGCTCGGCGCGCACCATGCCCTTGCCGAATTCGCCGCCGGTCTCCGAAATTTCGGTGATGCGGTCGAACATCAGCATGGGCGGCAGCGGCAATTGCGCGTTTCCGGCCCCGAACAGCTCGCCACGTCCGCACGCGAGGAGATCCTCATAATCGAAGCTGGTCTGCCGGTCCGCCATTCTTGCCAGTGTCGCCATTTGTTCCCCTGTACTGTCCGGAAGGGCAGCCGGGGGTTGCTGTTGATGAGCCCGGAAGGCCCGCCCCCGCCATCGGTGGCGGGCACTCCCTAACATAGGCAAGGGCGCGCTCAAAGTCATGAAAGCGTCACGCGCGGCACGATGCGCGCGTTATCCGGCCGCGCCGGGCGAACCGGATCGGCTGCGCGAACGTTGCCGTCAGGGGCGAGGGGGTATGCTATGGCGCGGGGGCCGAACGACCCGGTGCCCCATGGCGCGCGCCCCGACGCGACACTGGCTGGAGCATGGCATGCCGATTCTGAAGGAATTCAAGGAGTTCGCGGTCCGCGGCAACGTGGTGGACCTCGCCGTCGGCGTCATCATCGGCGCGGCATTCGGCAACATCGTCACCTCGCTGGTGGGCGACGTGTTCATGCCGGTGATCGGCGCCGTCACGGGCGGGCTGGACTTCTCGAACTATTTCGTTCCGCTCTCCAAGACCGTGACCGCCGACAACCTCGCCGACGCGAAGAAACAGGGTGCGGTACTGGCGTATGGGTCCTTCATTACGATCGCCATCAATTTCATCATCGTGGCGGGCGTGCTCTTCCTGGTGGTGCGTGGCATCAATGCGCTACGCCGGGCCGAGGCCGGCAAGCCGCCCGCCGCGCCAACCAAGAGCGAGGCCCTGCTGATGGAGATTCGCGACCTGCTCGCTTCCGACCGGCCCGCCGCCCGCCCCCCGGCGACCCCCGCGCCCCCGTCCCCGCCGACCATGTGAGCGCGGACGCCCGCCGGCTCAGGGCTTCGCACCCTGCGCCGCCAGCGCGTCCTGCCGCTTGAGGAAACCCCGCACCACCGCCACCGACTCGTCGGGGCGGTCGTTGAAGATGCCGTGGGCGGCGCCCGGGATCACCGCGAACTCGGCGCCGCCGGGCACCTGCTCCGCGAAGGCCGCGACGGTGGAGATGCGCGTCTCGTCATATTGGCCGACGACAAACAATGTGCGTGCCCCGTCGAGGCGCGCCAAGAACGGCTCTCCGTCATAATCCTTCAGCGTGCCGGTCTGGGTGAACTCGCCGGCGCCGTTCATGGCCACGTAGAGCTTTTCGTTGAGCTTCAGATTGTGCGCCGTCTCATAGGTCTTGCGCATGGCGGGCAGCGGCTCGCGCCGGTTGAAGGCGGCGTAGAAGGCCCCCGACGCCGCATCGCAGGTGGCCGGCGGGGGCGGGGCGGTGCCCTCGCAGGCGTCGATCACCTTCTGCACGTCGGCGGGGAGCGCGGCGCGGCGGGCGGCGACGTCCGCGATCCAGCTTTTCCCCGAGATATAAGGGCTGGCCAGCACCAGCCCGGCCAGCGTCGCCGGCTGGCGCGCCGCCCATTCCAGGGCGATGGTCGCGCCCCAGCTGTGGCCGAGCACATGAAAGCGCGGCAGGCCCAAAGCGGCGCCGACGGCATCGATCTCGTCGGCGAAGCGCGCGACGGTCCAGTTGGCGGGATCATCGGGATGGTCGGAGCGGCCACTGTCGAGCTGGTCGTAGAGCACCACCATGCGCTCGTCCGCCAGTTCCAGCGGGTCGTGGAAGGTGGAATGCATCCCGCCTGGCCCGCCGTGGAGGAGCAGCACCGGCAGCCGGCCGCCCGCGCTCGTCCCGTTGGTGCGGACGTAGACCCGCCCGCCCTTGACCGGAACCATCAGCTCCCGCTCCGCCGGTGGGAAGACCGCCGGCCGGGCGACGGCAGGCGCGGCGAACGCCGCCGCGCCGAGGAGAGAGAGGAAGGCGCGTCGATCCAGCCCGGCCATGGTGCCCCGCCGTCAGGAGGAAGGAGCGTCACGGGTATCATAGTAGCCGCCGCGGTCAAGCGGCGCGCCACCGGACAGGAGTCAGCGGAAATCCGCGCCCACCGCATCCGCCACATGGGCGAAGCCATCGGCCTTCAGGCGGGCGGCGAGGTCCGTCTTGATGCGGCCGACAAGGCCGGGGCCGTGGAACACCAGCGCCGAATAGAGCTGCACGAGGCTCGCCCCGGCCCGGATCTTGGCATAGGCATCCGCGCCCGAGCTGATACCGCCCGAGCCGATGACCGGAATCCTGCCGCCCACGAGGCGGTAGAGCGCGCCCAGCCGCTCGGTCGAGAGCGTCATGAGCGGCTTGCCGGAGAGGCCACCGGCCTCGCCTTTGTGCCCGCTCTTCAGGCTCGGCGGGCGCGACAGGGTGGTGTTGCCCATGATGATGCCGTCGATGCCAGTCTCCAACGCCACCTCGGCCACGTCGGCGAGGCCTGCGTCGTCGAGGTCGGGCGCGACCTTCACCAGCAGCGGCGGGCGCTCCTTGGGGTCCGGCACCGAGGCGTTGCGCACGCCGACGAGGTGGGCGAGCAGCGCCTCCATCTCCGCCCGCGCCTGCAGGGCGCGCAGGCCCGGCGTGTTGGGGGAGGAGATGTTGCACACGATATAATCGGCGAGCCGGCAGGTGGCGGACACGCCGGCGGCGTAATCCTCCAGCGTGTCCTCGCTCTCCTTGTTCTTCCCCACGTTGGCGCCGAGGATGCCCTTGCCGCCCGCCGAGCGGCGCTTGGCCAGCCGGTAGACGAAGGGGGCGAGGCCCTCGCTGTTGAAGCCGAAGCGGTTGATGACCGCCTCGTCCTCTTCCAGCCGGAACAGGCGCGGCTGCGGGTTGCCGGGCTGCGGACGGGGCGTGACCGTGCCCATCTCGGCGAAGCCGAAGCCCATCTTCAAAAGGCCGTCCGCCACCTCGCAATGCTTGTCGAAGCCGGCGGCGAGGCCCACGGGATTGGGGAAATCGAGGCCCCAGACGCGGGTCGCGAGCACCGGGTCGTCATGGCCGGAGAGGTCCGGCATCAGACCCTTCGCAAGGGCGCGGACGGCATAGCCGTGCGCGCGCTCGGGGGTCACCAGCCCGAGCAAGGGCCGAACGAGGGCGTAGAGTTCCATCTAGGGCGTCACTCGCCGGTGGTGGCGGTGCCGCCGTGGGCCTTGGACCAGGCATGCGGATCGTTGAGGAACGATTCGATCTCGGCCACCTGCTTGGATTCGAAGCGGTTCATCTTCTTCACCTGCGCCAGCACGTCCCACCAGGTGGCGAGGCGGTGGAGGCTGAGGCCGGCGCCGTCCAGGATGCCCGCCGCCTCGGAGAAGATGTCGTAATAGAAGAACACGAAGCAGTGCGAGCACTCCGCCCCGGCGTCACGCAAGGCGTTGACGAAATTGACCTTGCTCTTGCCGTCGGTGGTCAGGTCCTCGACGAGGAGCACCCGCTCGCCGGGGGCGAGGTGGCCCTCGATCTGGGCGTTGCGGCCGAAGCCCTTGGGCTTCTTGCGCACATACTGCATGGGCAGCATCATACGGTCCGCGACCCAGGCGGCGAAGGGAATGCCCGCCGTCTCGCCGCCCGCCACCGTGTCGAACTGCTCGTAGCCGATGTCGCGGTAGATGGTGGAGATGCCGAAATCCACCAGCGTCTGGCGCACGCGCGGGAAGGAGATGAGGCGGCGGCAGTCGATATAGACCGGGCTGGCCCAGCCCGACGTGAAGATGAAGGGCTCTCCCGAGGAAAAGCGCACCGCCTCGACCTCGAGCAGCATCCGCGCCGTCTGCTCGGCGATGGTAGCCTTGTCCGGGAAAGCAGTGACATTCGCCATGGGGAAAGCCTTCGTCGCGGTTTCGTCGCTTGTGTGTGACGCGCATATATCAGAGCCGGGCGGCATTGCGACAGGCCCGGTGACGCGGCGCGGGAAAAAGGCGCGTCCTCGGGAGAGTGGTGTCATCCCCCGGCCTGTCCGGGGGATCCACGTCTCCATTCGTCAGGATAAGAATCCCGACAGCGCGCTCGGCGGCGGTGTGGATCCCCCGCACAAGGAGGGGGATGACAGACCCGAGGGGGTCGAGCCTTGAACGCGCCTCCCGCTTACGCCGCAGATGATGCACGACGGGCGGCTCACGCCGCCCGGGCGAGGCGCCGGGCGTGCTCCAGCGCCATCTCCAGCCGGTCGTTGCCCCAGAACAGCTCGCCATCGGCGGTGAAGAAGGTGGGGGCGCCGAATACGCCGCGGGCCTGCGCCTCCTCGGTCTGGGCGCGCAGGCGCGCCTTGTTCACCTCGGATTCGGCATCGGCGATCACCTCGTCCCAGAAATGGCCGAGACCGGCGAGCACCTGCCGGACGGTCTCCCGGTCCGAAATGTCGCGGCCCTGCTCGAATTCGGCGGAGAACAAGGCGCGGGTGAAGGCGGGCCGGCAGGCGTCGTTGAGGTGGATCGCCACCCGCGCCGCCAGGAGCCCGTTGGCCGGAAAGGTCGCGGGCCTGGTGATGGGCGGCAGGCGCTGGGCGCTCGCGAGGCGGTCGAGATCCCGCCACATATGCGCGCCCTTCAGGGGATAGACGTTGGACGGCGAGCTTGTGTAGCCCTGCGCGGCGAAGATGGGGCCGAGCAGGAAGGGTTTCCAGTTCACCCGCACGTCCGCCAGCTCGGCCAAGGCGGCGATGCGGCAGGCGGCGAGGTAGGAATAGGGCGAGGCGAACTCGTAGTAGAAATCGAGGCTGCCGCTGGCCATGGGCTCCTCCGGCCTGTACATCGCGGCGGAAGAGTGCGGCGGGGCGGCCTCGGCGTGCAAGGGTCTGGATCAATCGGCTGGATCAATCCCGGAATGGAGCTGGCGACGCGGTGAAGTGGGTCCTGTTCTTCGCGCTGGTGATCGGGGCCGCCGTGGCGATCCTGTTCACCGTGTTCCCTGAGTGGGACCTGGCCATCTCCGGCCTGTTCTGGAACGCCACGCGCCACGTGTTCGGCGTCGCCGGCCTCGGCTGGGCTGCCAAAGTGCGGACCCTCGCCAACTGGCTGCCCTGGATCTTCGCCGGTCCGGCCTTCGCCGCCATCATCCTCAAGCTCATTTTTCCCCGGGGCAAAATGTTCATGCCGGCGCGGGCGGCGGTGCTGCTCGCCGTCACCATGGCGCTGGGGCCAGGCCTTCTCGTCAACGGCATCTTGAAAGAGCATTGGGGCCGGCCGCGCCCGGTGCACGTGGATACCTTCGGCGGCAAGGAGACCTTCCGCCCCTGGTACGCCACCGACGGCACCTGCCCCACCAACTGCTCCTTTGTCTCGGGCGAAGGGTCCCTCGGCTTCTGGCTCGTCGCCCCTGCGAGCCTCGTGCCCGGACCGGCGGGGGCGGTGGCGATGGTCGCGGCGGTCTCCTTCGGCGCGCTGGCCGGGGGATTGCGCATCGCCTTCGGCGGCCACTTCTTCACCGACGTGGTGTTTTCCGGCGTTCTGGTCATCCTGCTCATCGTCGGCATGCGGCTGTGGCTCTACGACCGGCCACGCAGCCCCACCGATGCCTCTGTGGAAGACGCCATCGGCAACGCCGGCCTCGCGCTTCAGGCGGGCCTGCGCCGGCTTCTTGGCAGGACCTGACGGGCGACCTGCCCCCATCCTTGACCGAGACGGCTTGCCAGAGCGCCGCGCGCGCCTATAGTCCGCGCCGATTTTCCCCGAACATCCGAGAGACGTGATGGCGCGTGACGTGAAGAAGGTGGTGCTGGCCTATTCCGGCGGGCTCGACACCTCGGTCATCCTCAAATGGCTTCAGACCACCTACAATTGCGAGGTCATCACCTTCACCGCCGACCTCGGCCAGGGCGAGGAGCTGGAGCCGGCGCGCAAGAAGGCGGAGCTGCTCGGCATCAAGCCCGAGAACATCTTCATCGAGGACGTGCGCGAGGAATTCGTGCGGGACTATGTGTTCCCCATGTTCCGCGCCAATGCGCTGTATGAAGGGCTGTATCTGCTCGGCACCTCCATCGCCCGTCCCCTGATCGCCAAGAAGCAGATCGAGATCGCCCGTAAGATGGGTGCGGACGCGGTGTCCCACGGCGCCACCGGCAAGGGCAACGACCAGGTGCGCTTCGAGCTGGGCTACTACGCCCTTGAGCCGGACATCACCGTCATCGCCCCCTGGCGCGAGTGGGATTTGACCTCCCGCACCCGCCTGCTGGAGTTCGCCGAGGCGCACCAGATCCCCATCGCCAAGGACAAGCGCGGCGAGGCGCCCTTCTCGGTGGACGCGAACCTCCTGCACTCCTCCTCCGAGGGCAAGGTGCTGGAAGACCCGGCCGACGACGCGCCGGAATATGTCTACCAGCGCACCATCTCGCCGGAGGAAGCCCCCGACGAGGCCACCCTCATCACCATCGCCTTCGACAAGGGCGACGCGGTGGCCATCAACGGCGAGGCGCTCTCCCCCGCCACCCTGCTCACCAAGCTCAACGAGCTCGGCAAGGCCAACGGCATCGGCCGCCTCGACCTCGTGGAGAACCGCTTCGTCGGCATGAAGAGCCGCGGCATCTACGAGACCCCCGGCGGCACCATCCTTTTGGCCGCACATCGCGGCATCGAGAGCATCACGCTCGACCGCGGCGCGGCGCACCTCAAGGACGAGCTGATGCCCCGCTATGCGGAGCTGATCTATAACGGCTTCTGGTTCTCCCCGGAGCGCGAGATGCTGCAGGCGGCGATCGATTACTCGCAGGCCTATGTGACCGGCGAGGTGACGGTGAAGCTCTACAAGGGCAATGCCACCGTCATCGGCCGCAAGAGCCCCTATTCGCTCTACAATCAAGAGCTTGTGACGTTCGAGGAAGGCGCCGTCGCCTACGATCACCGCGACGCCGCCGGCTTCATCAAGCTCAACGCCCTGCGCCTGCGCACGCTGGGCTCGCGCGCCCGCAAGATCTCCGAATAGGGATCTCCCCGAGCGGGGTTCCGTCTCTGGCGCACGGCGCAGTTTGCGCTTTGCGCCAGAGGTTCGATCGGACACACTCCGTCCCGTTTCGGGGGCGGAATCATGGATCGTCGGGACCTTCTGAAAGGCGCAGCAGGCACCACCCTGCTTGCCGCCACCTCCGGCCTCGCGGCGGCCGATAATGCCCCGCCTGTGCTGCGCATCCATCCCGCCATCGGCATCGCCCGCGTCGGCAACAGCCCGGACTATTACCTCGCCCCCGAGACGGCGGCCGGCGAACTGCCGTCCTCCGGCGACGGCCTGTGGGGCGGCCTGCCCCTCGATGCCACAACCGGAAGACCCATCACCGCGGACGGGTTTCGCGACGGACAGGGCCGGCTGAAGCGGCAGGCGGTGCGCTTCCGAATTTACGCTTATACCGGCTCCGGCTGGCCCACCGGCGAGAGCACCGAGGTCACGCTCGGCGCGGTCATCGGCGGCAAGCGTGTCACCGACATCGTGTGGCAGGCGCACATCGCCAACAAGAAGCTGAACTGCTTCTCCATGGAGGACACGCCCGGCCATTTCCCGGCCCTCGCCGGCTTCGCCGATGGCCGGCTGATGCCTATCCGCCGCCCGCAGGACGGCCCCCTCGACAGCCCGGACCGCCTGAGGCGCCTCGTCATCGATCCCGGCCCGCGCGCCCTTTCCGCCCGCGCGGATCAGAGCCGCGTCACCGCCTTCGCCCATGGCACGCCCGCGAGCTGCCTCGGCGACGGGGGGACGGTGCGGGCGCTGCCGGACTATCCGGTGAGCTTTCCGCAGGACCATTTCACCCTGCACATCCCGGCCGATCCGCTGACCAGCCTCGGCGACATGCGGGTGGAGGCCGGCACGGGCCGGCTGATCCTCGCCGGCGGCTTCGGCGCGACGGTGGGCATCATGACGCCCGAGGGTCGTCCCAACGTGAACGAGCGCAGCGGGGCGGAGAACACCAGCTGGTTCGACGACATCGGCGACGGCCCGGTCTTCGCCCGCATCCTGTTCGAGGACGGCTCCACGCTCTCGGCCGCGCCGGCCTGGGTGATGTGCGGCGACCCGGGCTTCGCGCCGCAGACGCGCAACGTCGTCACCGCCTGGGACGAGGTCTACGACACCTTCGTCCGCCAACTCGCGCTGGAGCCGGACCTCTATGCCGGCGGCACTTTCAGCCCGCGCTTTGCCGCCTCCTTCGCGGACGATGCCCGCCCGCTGTTCCATGCGGTGATGCTGCAGCGCTGGAACACCAATCTGCCGGCACCCGCCATCGCCGCCCACAACCGCATCGGCGCCATCACCCCGGCCGACCGGCCCACCGACAAGATCCCGGATTTCGACGGCCTGATCCGCAATCCCGACAATCCGGCGAGCCTCGCTGCGGGCACGCCCATGATGCCGCTGGCGCTGGGCGACACGGACCGTCCCTTCCTCACCCTCACCCCAACGCAATACCACCTGCTGCGGCAGTGGCACAAAGGCGTGTTCACCCCCGAGCGGCGCCTGAAGCTGGGGGATGGGGAGGAAATGGACCGGGTGGCGCTGGCCAATTGCCTCGGCGGACGCTTCAGCCCGGGCATCGAGGTGTCCTATCCGGTGCGCGACCCGAACCTGTTCATCCAGGACTGGGCGACGACGCCCGGCGGGCCGTTCCGCCTCAACGCCGCGCCGCTCGATTATTCAAAGGCGCGCCCCGACCGCGCATTCCTCACCGTGGGCTACATCCCCCTGCGCCCCATCCCGCTGGAGCCCGGCGACTTCTCCAAATTCATGGCCGCGCCCTGGCACACGGACTACAACCACTGCGCCTCCCATCCGCCGGAGAGCCCCTCCAACACCGACCAGACGCTCTACTGGTCATGGCCCGCCGAGCGGCCGGTGGCGGTCTATCCGCAGGCGCTGGCGCGCTTCAATCCCGGCACGGGATGGACGCCGGGGCGCCAGCTCTACGCGGTGCGCGGCGCGGGGACGACGACGATCTACCCGGCCAACGCCGGGCGCTTCCAGAAGGCGGCCGATTTCCTCGTCAACTGGCACAAGGTGGGCTTCGTGGTGCAGGCGAGCCGGATCAACCCGGATGCCCGCCCGGCCACGGCGGAAGACCCGTTCCTCGAAGTCGCGTGCTTCTTCGAGACCGACACAAGCCAGATGGTCGCCCCCTGGCCCACCTTCAACTCGCCGCCGGCCCCGTGAGCGTTGCGCCGGAGCGGGTGGGCGTCGCCATCATCGGCGCCGGCCCGGCGGGCTGCGCCACGGCCATCGCGCTGGCGCGGCGCTGCATCGGCGATGTCACGCTGTTCGAGGCCGGGGCGACCGATGGCCCGCGCATCGGCGAGACCATTCCCGGCGCCGCCCTGCCGCTGCTCTCCCGCCTCGGCCTCATGGAGCGCTGCACGGCACGCGGGCACCTGCTGTCGCTGGGTGCGACCGCCGTCTGGGGCAAGGCCGCGCCGCACCACAATGACGGCTTCGCCAACCCCTTCGGTGGCGGCTGGCATCTCGACCGCGCCGGCTTCGACGCCGATCTCAGGGCGGAGGCGATGGCGTGCGGCGTGCGCCTCCACCCCGGCCGCCTGCGCGCGATGACGCCGGAGGGGACGGGCCACCGCCTCCGCTTCGATGGCGCGGACGAGCCGTTCGAGGTCACGGCCACTCTGGTGGTGGACGCGAGCGGCGTGCGCGCGGCGGCCTTGCGCAGCCTGAAGGTGGCACGCAACGCGGTGGACGCCCTGGCCTTCCACTGGAGCGTGCTCACCCTCGCCGAACCCGAGGCGATGCCCGCCCGCACCTTCCTCGAATCCGTTCCGGACGGCTGGTGGTATGCGAGCCGTATCCCCGGCGGGCGGGCGGTGGTGGGCCTCGCCGCCGATCCCGGCGCGCGGTTCACCGATGGCGCCGCCTTCCGCGCCGCCATCGCCGCAACCCACCTCATCGGGCCACAGATCGCGCGCGGCCGCCCACTGGACGAGCAAGCGCCGCCCCGCATCGCCATCGCCCCCACCGCCATCCTCAGCGCCGTGGCGGGACCCGGCTGGCTCGCCGTGGGCGATGCCGCCGCATGTCTCGATCCTCTCCTCTCGCAGGGCCTCACCCGCGCGCTGGAGGAGGGCATCACCGCCGCCGACGCCATCGCCGGCGCGCAGATGGGAGATGAAGGCGCGTTCAACGCCTATCAGGACAGGATTTTCGCCCGCTTCACCGCCGGCGTGCGGCTGCGCGCGGGCTTCTATGCCGGCGAGACCCGCTGGCCTGATGCGCCCTTCTGGCGCCGGCGGCAGGTGCAGGCGGCCGCCTAGGTCTCGGCGCCCTCGCCCGGTCCCGGAATGAGCACGCGCAAGGCGTTGAGGATGACCACCACGTCGATGGCCTCCTGCAGCAGCGCGCCCTGCACCGGCTGGAGATAGCCGCACGCCGCCGCCACCATGCCCACGAGCGACAGGCCGATGCCCCAGCGCACGCTCTGCCGCGCGATGGCGAGGGAGCGGCGGGCGATGGCCATGGCCTCGGCGAGGCGGTCGAGCCGGTCCACCAGCAGCACCGCATCCGCCACCTCGGCGGAGGCCGCCGCGCCCCGCGCGCCCAGCGCGACGCCGATGTCGGCGGCGGCGAGCGCGGGCGCGTCATTCACCCCGTCGCCCACCATCATCACCGCGCCGCCGTTGGCGGCCTCGCGCGACAGGGCGATTTGCGCGATCTTGCCTTCGGGCTTCAGCTCCCCGGTCCAGGCGTCGAGGCCGAGGTCGCGGCCCACCGCATCCACCGCCTCGGCCCGGTCGCCGGAGGCGAGCGCCACATGCTGCACGCCGCCGCGACGCAAGGCGGCGATCATGTCGGCCGCGTCGTCGCGTACCGGATCGGCGAACAGCAGCAGCCCGGCCGGCCGGCCGTCGATGGCCACCGCCACCACCGCGCTGGCGGGAGGAAGGTGGGCGCGCAGCTCGCTCCAGTCGCCGGAGGCACGGGCCGCGACATAGGCGGTGCCGCCCACGGCGACGGCATGGCCCTCGACCCATCCTTCCAGCCCGGCCCCGCCATCTTCCTTCACCGCGCGGGGCGGCGAAAGGGCGAGGTCCCGGTCGTGCGCGGCATGGACGAGCGCCCGCGCCACCACATGGCTCGACGCCTGATCCAGCGACGCGGCGAGGCGCAGCACCTCCTCCGGCTCGAAATCCGGCGCGGTGCGCACCTCTTCCAGCTCGGCGCGGCCGTGGGTGAGGGTGCCGGTCTTGTCCACCACCAAAGCGCGGACGCGGGCGAGCTTCTCCAGCGCGCCGCCGCTCTTCACCAGCACGCCGCGCTTCGCCGCCCGCGAGAGCCCGGCCATGAGCGCCACCGGCACGGCGAGGATGAGCGGACAGGGCGTCGCCACCACCAGCACCGCCAGCGCCCGGCGCGGATCGTGCGCGAGGATCGCCGCGCCGATGGCGAGGGCGAGGGAGACGAGGACGAAGGCGAGCGCGTAGCGGTCGGCGAGGCGCACCATGGGCGCGCGGCTGGAGGCGGCCGCCTCCACCAGGCGCACGATGCCCGCATAGGTGCTGTCCGCCGCCGGCCGCAGGATGGCGAGATCGAAGGCGTCGCCCGCATTGACCGCGCCGGAGGGCGCCTCCTCGCCATCCTCCAGCCGCGCCGGACGCGTCTCGCCGGTGAGCGAGGAGAGGTCGAGCACCGCCGGACCGCCGAGCACCGCGCCGTCGGCGGGCACGGTGTCGCCGGAGCGCACCAGCACACGGTCGCCGGCCACCAGATCCACCGCCGCAACCACCACCAGCCCGCCATCGAGATGCAGCACCGCGTCGCGCGGGGCGCGGGCGGCAAGGGCGGTCATCTCCCGCCGGGCACGGCCTTCCGCGAACCGCTCCAGCTGCTGGCCGCCCGCATACATGAGGGCGACCACGTTGCCGGCCAGGGGCTCGCCGAAGGCCAGAGCCGCGGCCATGGAGAGGGCGGCCAGCACGTCGAGGCCGAACCGGCCCGCGCGCAGGGACCAGGCGATGTCGATAAGCAGCACCGCCAGAACCGGCGCCGTGCCCACGGCGAAGGCGGCCGAGGCGGCCCCCTTCATCCCCATGAGCTGGAGCAGCAGCCCCACGGCGAGGGGCAGCACGGCGGCGGCGAGCAGAAGGTAGCGGTTGCGCCCGGCCGCGCCCGCCGCTTGGATGTCGGCCCGTGCTGGTTCCGGCATGTCGCTCCCTCATGCCCGGCCTGCGGCGATTCCGTCGCATTGCCGTTGCGCTTATGCGCTTTATCTAGATCATTAGAAAAATTCTAAATTGGAGTCACCCGGGATGATCTCGCTTTTCCCCGGCCGCCGCCGTTTTTCGGACCTGTCTGAGCGGGAGATCCTCGCCCTCGCCGTCTCGTCGGAGGAAGACGACGCGCGCATCTACACGGAATATGCCGAGGCACTGCGTGGCGAGTATCCCGACACGGCCAAGGTGTTCGAGAGCATGGCGGCGCAGGAGCGCGGCCACCAGACGAGCCTCACCCGCGAATATGAGAGGCGCTACGGCGGCACCGTGCCGCTGATCCGCCGCGAGAGCATCGCCGGCTATTACAGCCGCCGGCCGGTCTGGGCGGTGGTGAACCTCGGCATCGAGCGCATCCGCGCCGAGGTGGGGCGGATGGAGGACGAATCCGCCGGCTTCTATCTGAAGGCGCAGCAGAAGGCGTCCGATCCCGGCACGCGCAAGCTGCTGGAAAACCTCTATCAGGTGGAACTGCAGCACGAGGAGATCGCGGGCAACCTCGCCGATCGCTATCTGCCGGCCGACAAGAAGAAGGAAGAGGACGACAAGGCCCGTCGCCAGTTCCTGCTCACCTTTGTGCAGCCGGGCCTCGCCGGCCTCATGGACGGCTCGGTCTCGACGCTGGCCCCCATCTTCGCCACCGCCTTCGCCACGCAGAATTCCCACACCACGTTGCTCGTCGGCCTCGCCGCGGCGGTGGGCGCGGGCATCTCCATGGGCTTCACCGAGGCGCTCCACGACGACGGCGTCATCTCCGGCCGCGGCTCGCCGCTGAAGCGCGGCCTCTCCTCCGGCATCATGACGGCGGTGGGCGGCCTCGGCCACGCTCTGCCCTACATCATCCCCGAATTCTGGACCGCGACGGCCATCGCCATCATCGTCGTGTTCGTCGAGCTGTGGGCCATCGCCTTCATCCAGAACCGCTACATGGAGACGCCCTTCTGGCGCTCCGTGTTCCAGGTGGTGCTGGGCGGCGCGCTGGTGCTCGCGGCGGGCATCTTCATCGGCGGCAGCTGACGCGCTTGCTTGAGATCATGTTCCGCCGCGCCGGGGCATGAGAGGCTTCCTGCCATCGCGGGAGGCTCCTCATGCGCGCCATGGTCCTGAAACAGACGGGCGGTCCCCTCGTCGCCGAGGAGCGGCCCGACCCGGTGCCCGGTCCGGGCGAGGTGGTGATCCGCGTCGGCGCCTGCGGCGTCTGCCGCACCGATTTGCATGTGGTGGACGGCGAGCTGCCGCAGACGCTGCTGCCCGTCATCCCCGGCCATGAGATCGTCGGGCGCGTTGCGGCGCTGGGCGCCGGCGTCTCGCACCTCACTATGGGCGAGCGCGTGGGCGTCGGCTGGCTCGGCCGGGCCTGCGGATGCTGCTCCTACTGCGAAGAGGGCGCGGAGAACCTGTGCGACGCGCCGGTCTTCACCGGCTGCACCCGCGACGGCGGCTTCGCCAGCCACACGGTGGCGGATGCACGCTTCGTCTATCCCCTCGGCGAAGAGGGCGAGGACATCGCGCTGGCGCCCCTGCTCTGCGCCGGGCTCATCGGCTGGCGCACGCTGAAGATGGCGGGCGAGGGCCGGCGCATCGGCCTCTATGGCTTCGGCGCCGCCGCCCACATCATCGCCCAGGTGGCGCGCTGGCAGGGGCGGGAGATCTACGCCTTCACCCGGCCCGGCGATATGCGGGCGCAGGATTTCGCCCGAACGCTCGGTGCCGTCTATGCCGGCGGCTCGGACGCGCCGGCTCCGGAGCCGCTGGACGCCGCCCTCATCTTCGCCCCGGCGGGCGAGCTGGTGCCGCAGGCGCTGAAGGCGGTGCGCAAGGGCGGGCGCGTGGTGTGCGGCGGCATCCACATGAGCGACATTCCCGCCTTCCCCTATCGCTGGCTGTGGGAGGAGCGAAAAATCCTCTCCGTCGCCAACCTCACCCGCGCCGACGCCCGCGAATTCCTCGCTATGGCCCCTCAAGCAGGCGTCACCACCCACGTCACGCCCTATCCCCTCTCCGAGGCCAACCGCGCGCTGGACGATTTGCGCGGCGGCCGGCTGGAAGGGGCAGCCGTACTAGTGCCCTAAAACCCTAGCGCTGCATCACATAGGTGCCGGGCGCCGGGCAGAGCACCGGATAGCCGGCCGCGCCCAAGGGCGGCAGCGCATGGCCGGGAGCGGAGCGGGCGGACAGCCAGGCCTCCCACGCCGGCCACCACGATCCCTCCTCCACAGGCGTCGCCTCCACCCACTGTTCGGGGCCGAGATGGTGGTCGCCGTGGCGGGTCTCGTGCCGGCGGAAATGCCGGTGCCTGTGGCCCGGCTCGCTGACGATGCCGGCATTGTGCCCGCCGGAGGTCAGCACGAAGGTCACGTCCACGTCGGTCAGCTGGTGGATCTTGTAGACCGAGCGCCACGGCGCCACGTGGTCGCGCTCGGTGCCCACCACGAACAGGGGCACGCCGATGTCCTGGAGGGAGATGGGGCGCCCGTCCACCTTGTAGCGGCCGGCTGCGAGGTCGTTGTCGAGGAACAGTTGGCGCAGATACTGGGAATGCATGCGGTAAGGCATGCGGGTGGCGTCGGCGTTCCAGGCCATCAGGTCGCTCATGGCCGCGCGCTCGCCCATCAGATATTCGTGGACGAGGCGCGACCAGACGAGATCGTTGGAGCGCAGCATCTCGAACGCCCCGGCCATCTGGCCGGCGGAGAGGACGCCCTGGTCCCACATCATGCTTTCGAGCGTGTAAAGCTCGCCGGGATCGACGAACAATTGCAGCTCGCCGGGCTCGGAGAAATCGGTCTGCGCCGCAAACAGCGTGACGGAGGCGAGCCGGTCGTCGTCATCCCGCGCCATGGCGGCAGCGGTGATGGAGAGGAGCGTGCCGCCGAGGCAGTAGCCGACAGCGTGGACCTTCTCGCCCGGCACCACCGCGTTGATGGCGTCGAGCGCTGCCATCACCCCGTCGCGGCGGTAGTCGTCGAAGCCGAGGTCGCGGTCCTCCGCCGTCACGTTGCGCCAGGAGAGGCAGAACACCGTGTGGCCCTTGGACACGAGATAGCGGATCAGCGAATTCTCGGGCGAAAGATCGAGAATGTAATATTTCATGATCCAGGCCGGCACGATGAGCACCGGCTCGGCGGCGACCGTCGCGGTGGTCGCGCGATACTGGATCAGCTCCACGAGGTGGTTGCGGAAGATCACCTCGCCCGGCGTCACCGCCACGTTGCGGCCCGGCTCGAACGCGTCGGCGCCCATCGGCGGCTGGCCGGACGCCTTGCGGGCCGCATCCTCCAGAAGATTGCGCGCACCCTGCACGAAATTCAGCCCGCCCGTCTCCCGCGCCCGGCGCAGGACCTCCGGATTGGTGAAGGGCGAGTTGGAGGGCGAGAACACGTCCAACAATTGGCGGGCAGCGAAGGCCACCACCGCCTCATTATGGGGCGCGACGCCGGGCACGCCGTGGGTGGCGTTGTGCCACCATTGCTGGTTCAGCAGGAAGGCCTGGTACCAGAAGCGGAACGGCCAGTCCTGCCATGCCGGGGCGCTGAAGCGCTCATCCCCCGGCAGGGGCTGGATGCAGTTAGGAAAGTTCCGGTCGAAGCTGGAGGCGACCATGTAGGCGCCGAGCCGGGCGGACTTGCGCCACGCCTTCAGCGCCAGTTCCGCCTGCTTGCCGGGGGCTGCGGCCAGATGCATCCACCAGTCCATCAGCGACAGGGTGAGCGCGGTGGGCGACAGGCCGGAGGTGGCGCGGGCGGAGAGGGCGGCGGCGGCGCGGTCCACCGCGCGCAGGGCTTCGGGGCCTGGGCCGTGCTCGAAATCCTCCTCGTCATGGCAGGCCATGCGGGCCCAGGCCTGAGCGAACAGCCGCCCGGCCTCGGGCAGCTTGGAGAAATCCATGGCAGCGCGGGCGAGATCGGCGCCGGACGCCGGCGCCTCCGGCGCGGTCACGGCGGGCGCGGGGGCCGGCTCCGGCGCGACGGCGGGCGCTCCGCCCACGGTCTGGGGCTGGATACGGGGCGAATTGGCGGGCAGGTTGACCATCGGCCGATCTCTTCAGGACGCGGAAAGCGCCCGGGACTTGAAACGGATGCCGGAGCCTCGCCCGGCATCGCGCCGGACGCTCAAGCTTTGCTGACTTAGCTTTTGCCGCTTCTCACGGCGCTTTGATGACGATCAGGCCGCGCCGAGCCTCAGCCGGCAATGATCCGCGTCAATCCGACGCCGCGCCGACGCGCTCCCGGCAGCTGTCGCGGAAGGCCTTGGCGCTGCGGCGGAACAGCGCCGCGTGCTGCCGCAGCGCGCGCTTGCGCAGCCGCTTCTGCGCCCGGTCCATGGCAAGGCCCAGCCGCTCCCGCGTGCCCTCCGCCAGCGCGTCACCCGCCGCATCCAGCATGGGCCGCAGCGTCTCGATGTCCTGATAGGCGCCGAGCAGGTCGCGCAGCCGCTGCGCGGCGCGCGCCCGTTTGGCGCCATGGCCGAAGGCGTCGGCGAGGAAGCTCATCTGATAGCGGTGGGTGACGACGCGCTTGCGCGCCTCGTGCATGTCCTCGGGCGTGTCGAAGGGGGCGCGGCGGGCCTGCCTGTAGGCCTTCACCAGCCCCTTCGGCACATCCGCCTGCCGCGCCTGTGCCGCCAGCGTGTCGGCAAGGGCCGCACGGGCGGAGACGAGGAAGCCGCCGAGCGTGGCGCGATGCTCGCCGCCGTCCGCGGCGGCGTCCTCGCCCAGCACCCCCTCGGCGTCGGTCTGGTCGCAGGCCAGGAGGAAGCCGCCCTTGGCCATCACGTCCAGCGCATCGCGGGCCGCCACCTGGTCGCGGGCGCCGGAAAGCTGGCGTGCCACCTCCGCCGTGCGCCGCCGCTCGGCCTTCGCGTCATCGCCCGGAATGAGGCGGAGCAGGGCGCGATACTGCTTCATGGCCTTGCGGGCGTCGTGCACCATCTCCTCGGGGTCGGGATCGGCCACCGCCGCCGCCACCGTCTCGAGTGTGGCCGCCAGCGCGTCCGCCAGCGCGTCTCCCGCGGAACGGGGCGGCGGCGGGCGTGGGGCATCGGGGGTCGTGACATCCAGCATGGGCATTCGGCTCCTGAACCGGGGCTCAACGGTCTTGTGCCGGGCCGGTTCCGTCCCGGTCCAGCATCAGGGCACTCGCAATGCCACCGGCACCGGCGATGGCGCACAGGGCGCGGCCAGCGTTTCCAGCGCGCAGGCGATGATAGCTGCGTACCGCCAGGATTGCACCCGACGCGCCGATGGGGTGGCCCCGCGCCAATGCGCCGCCCCCGGCGTTCACCCGGGCCGGATCGAGCCCCAGCCGCCTCATGGCGACAAGGGCCTGCGCCGCATAGGCCTCCATCAGTTCCACATGATCGACGGCGGATGCGGCAACGCCGAGGCGGGCGCACAACGCCTCCACCGCCACTATGGGCGCGAGCGCGGGCACGAACGGGTCACCGCCGCGCGCGAGGCCCCCGGCAATCGTCACGTCCCCCGCTTGCGCCGGCCCCAGCAGCACAAGGGCGGCCGCATCCGCCTCCACCGCGACGGTGGCGGCGGTGACGCCATGGGTTGCGTCGCCCGAAAGCACCGGCAGCCGCGCCATGAGCGCAGGCGACAGGCGCCGCGCGAAGGCATCGGCGGCAAGGCCCGCCACCGGCACGATCTCGCCATCCGCCGGCGGCACCGTCAGCGCGCGGCGGTGGCTTTCGGCGGCGAACGCCTCCTGCTCGGCGCGCGTGAGGCCCTCCGCCAACGCCATGCCGGCAGCCGAGGCATCAAGCGCGATCTCGCGCTCCGGCCACGGGGTGAAAGCGGGCTGGCGATAGAAATCCGGCATGCCGTCCTTCTCGCGCGGACGATAGGCGCGCAGCGGCGCGGTGCTGAAGCTCTCGGCCCCGCCCGCCAGCACATAGCGCGCCTCCCCCGCCATGATGCGCGCCGCGCCGAGGCGGATGGCGTCGAGGCCGGAGCAACATTGGGTGTCGATGGTGAGCGCCGGCACCGTCTCCGGAAGTCCCGCCGCGAGCGCCGCGACGCGGGCCATGTTGCCGCCGCCGGACAAGGCATTGCCGAGGATCACCTCGTCCACATCCTCCGGCGCCACACCGGCCGCCGCCAGCACCGGGCCGATCAGCGCCGCCGCCAGCTTGTGGGCCGGCACGTCGCGAAAGGCGCCTCCGCGCGGGGCGACCGCCGTGCGCATGGCTGCGAGGATGGAGACCTTCATGGCAGAAGCTCGCAGCGCGCAGGCCACAGGGTGGCGATGGCGGGGAAGTCCGTCTTGCCGGTGGGCGTCAGCGGCCAGTCAGCCACCCGCGCATAAAGGCGCGGCACCTTGAACAGGGGCAGACGAGATTTCAGGAAGCCGATGAGGTCCGCGCGGGCGGGCGCCTCGCCCTCGGCGAGCGACAGGAACGCCACCAGCCGCTCGCCACGCTTGCCGTCCGCCACGCCCAGCACGGCGGCGGCGGCGATGGCGGGGTGGGTCTCCAGCACGCGCTCCACCTCCTCGGGAAAAAGGTTCTTGCCCGAGGTGACGATCATCCGCCGCGACCGGCCGGCGAGGTGGAGGAAGCCGGCGGCGTCGAGAAAGCCCATGTCGCCGACGCTCACCTCGTCGCCGCTCACGAAGAGGTCGGGACTGTCGCCGGTGGCATAGTCCATGAACAGGAAGGGGCTCGCCACGAACACCCCCCCCGTGCGCCCCGCCGGCAGCCGCCGCCCCGCCGCATCACGGATGGAGAGGCGCACGCCCGCGAAGGCGCGGCCCACCGAGCCCGCAGGCACGCCCTCGGCCTCCTTCGCCACGGTGACGAAGGAGAGTTCGGAGGCGCCGTAGAATTCCGCGAAGTCGGCGTTGGGCATGAGGTGCCCGAGCATCTGCCGCCGCCCCGGCGGCCATTTGGCGCCGGAGCACAGCACGAGCCGCAGCCCCGGCAGGGTCTCGCCCTCGGCGGCAAGATGGTCCAGCAGCAGCGCGATCTGCGTCGGCACGCCATAGAGCACGGTCGCGCCATGGGCGCGCGCCAGCTCGGCGGCGCTACGGGGGCGGAAGCTGGGTGAGAGCAGCACATGGGCGCCGGCATCGAGGCCCCGCGCCAGCGCGTAGAGGAAGAGCGAATGGGTGAGCGCGCCGGGGGCGAGGATCACGTCCTCCGCGCCGATGCCGAATTCCGCCGTGTCCGCATCGAAGCTCGCCGTCCAGGAATGATGCGCGCGGCGATAGCCCTTGGGCAGGCCGGTGGAGCCGGAGGTGAAGCCCACGTAGAAAGGCAGATCGGCGGCCGGCTCGGGTATCGCCGCGGCCGCATCTGCGCCGATGGCTTCGGCCAGCCCTGCCGCCCCCTGCCCCGGCGCGAGGCGGATGTCGCCGGCCTTCCCGCTCACGATCAGACCGGGCTTGACCCGCTCCAGCACGTCCCGCCGTTGGCTTTCCGGCCAGCCGGGGTCGAGGATCTGCGCCTCCCGTCCCGCACGGGCGGCGGCGAGGAACAGGATGGCGAGGGCCGCGCCGTTCGGCAGGTCGAGCCCGATGCCGCCGGCCGGCGCGTGCGCGAACCGCGTCGCGCAGCGCGTCACCAGCGCATCGAGGGCGGCGTAGGTCAGCGTCTCGCCGGCGCAGGTGAGGGCCGGCGCGTTCGGTCGCTCCACCGCGTGGCGGGCGAGGTGGCGCGTGATGCTCACGGGCGGTGCGGCGCAGCCACCGACCAGTTGCGCAGGACCGTGGTGGCGAGCAGTGCCGCGCCCACCGCCTTGATGAGGTCGCCCGGCACGAAGACGGACGCGCCGATGAGCGCCTTCAGCGGGCTGATGTGCGCCATCAGCGCGATCCCCGGAATGCCGAAGGCATAGAGGGTGAGGATGCCGCCCGTGATGGCGGCGATCAGCGCCGTCGCCAGCGCCGGCAGATTGCGGGCCGCGAGCCGCTCGGCCACGAGGCCGGTCACGAAGCCGGCGGCGACGTAGCCGATGAGGAAGCCGGCGGTCGGGCTCGCCAGCACGCCGAGGCCGCCGCGCCCGCCCGACAGCAGCGGTGCGCCGAGCAGCACCACGAACACGAACAGCCCCGTCGCCGCCGCCCCCGCGCGGGCGCCGAGCAGGAGGCCGGCCAGCATCACGCCGAGGCTCTGGGCGGTGATGGGCACCCCCGCCGCGATGGGCAGGAAGATGGGCGGCACGAAGCCCAGCGCCGCGATGAGGGCGGCGACGAGGGCGATGCGCACCAGCGTGCGGGTCTCGAAGATCTGGCTGTCCATGGGTCTGTCCCCTTTCAGAATCCGGACTTGCGAGTGGGGCGCGGCGGGCGCGTCCTGCGCGGGGCGCCGAAGCCGCGCGCGTCGAGGGCTTCCGCCACCTGATCGGACATGGCGAGCGCGCCGGAGAAGAAGGCGCCGACGAGCGCCAATCCAGGCCGGCGTGGGCTGCGCGCGCGCCAGGCCTCCTCGCGGCCCCGCCAGGTGTCGAGCAGCACCGGCACGAAGCGCAGCACCAGCGCCACCGCCAGCGCGATGCGCTCGGGATCGAGCCCGAAGCGCGCGAGCGGGCGCATCGGCAGGGCCAGCGCGTCCATCATGTCCTGCATGCGGGTGGAGAGGGTGACGAGATCGGCGAGCAGCACCATCACGCAGATGCGCAGCACGCTCGCCACCGCCACCTCGACGGATGCCGCCCACACCTGCAGCGCGAAGATCACGACAAGCAGCGGCGCGAGGCTCCGCCACTGGGCGAGCCGCCGCAGCCCCGGCCGGCCGAAGCCGCAATAGACGATGAGCACGCCGGCGAGCGCCATGGCCAGCAGCACCGGGCTGTCCAGCGGCACGATCAGCACGGAGAGCACCGCGAGCGCGATCAGTTTCGCGCCGGCGGGCAGGCGATGCAGCAGGCTGCGGCCGGAGAGATAGCCGGCGATCATGGGACGGCCCGCCCGGACGGCCGCGCCACGGCGCGCTCGGCGCGGGCGCGCGCATCCGCCTCGTAGAGCGGGATGACCTCGGCCGGCGCGCCATCCGCCACCACCTCGCCGCCCCTCAGCCAGAGGACGCGATCGAAGCCGGCGAACAGGTCCACGTCGTGGCTCGCCATCACCAGCTTCACGTCGAGCGCGCCGAGGCGGGAGGCGAGGGTGAGGCGGGTGGTGAGGTCGAGGCTGGAGAAGGGCTCGTCCAGCAGCAGCACGGAAGGGTCGGCGGCCAGCGCCGAGAGGATGCAGACGAGCTGCTTCTGCCCCTCGGAGAGGTCCGCCACCGCCCGCTCGCCCCAGCCGGCGCAGCCGTGGCGGGCGAGCAGCCGCTCGGCGTCCGCATTGGCCTGCGCCTTCGGCGTGCCCTGCTGGATGGGGCCGAAGGCGATCTCCTCCCGCACCGAGGGGAAGATGATCTGGTGGTCCACGTTCTGGAACACGAAGCCCACCGTCGCCGGCAGCTTGCGCCGGTCGCGGCGGGTGTCGAGGCCCTCCACCGTCACCGTGCCCGTGTCCGGCAGGATCAGGCCGTTGATGAGGCGCAGCAGAGTGGACTTGCCCGAGCCGTTGTCGCCCACGAGGCCGATGCGCCGCTCGGACAAGGTGAGAGTGAGATTGGAGAAGACCGTCCGCGCGCCGCGCGTCACCTCGACCCCGGCGAGCCGCGCGAAGGGCGCGGCGACGGGGCGCGGGTCGGCGGCGGGCATCTGTGACATGGCGTCTCCTGCTGGCCCTCCTTCCGATAAACGGTTCGCGCGTCGAGGCAAGAGTGCCATCCGTCTAGGACGCCTGCGAAGGGTGCATTGCACACCGGAACGCCTCCAAACCCGGATTGATTTCCGTCGCCGCCGGGCGCATAAATCCCGCCGATCAAATCGATTAAAATCCGGCGCACCCGAACGCCGGAGCAGTGGAGAAAGCCATGTCCGGTCCTGCCGACCAGGGAAAAAACGGAACGATCGAGCGCAAGGGCGACCAGCCTGAGAAGCACGGCCTCAAGCTCAGGTCGCAGCTGTGGTTCGACAATCCGGACAATCCCGGCATGACCGCGCTCTATCTGGAGCGGTACCTGAATTTCGGCCTCACCCGCGAGGAATTGCAGTCCGGCAAGCCGATCATCGGCATCGCCCAGACGGGCTCGGACCTCTCCCCCTGCAACCGCCACCATCTGGACCTCGCCCACCGTGTGCGGGCGGGCATCGAGGCCATGGGCGGCGTGCCGTTCGAATTCCCGGTCCATCCCATCCAGGAGACCGGCAAGCGGCCCACCGCGGCACTGGACCGGAACCTCGCCTATCTCGGTCTCGTGGAAATCCTCTACGGCTATCCGCTGGACGGCGTGGTGCTGACCACCGGCTGCGACAAGACAACCCCGGCCTGCATCATGGCCGCCGCCACCGTGAACATTCCGGCCATCGTGCTCTCAGGCGGGCCCATGCTGAACGGCTGGTGGAAGGGCGAGCGCACCGGCTCCGGAACGGTGGTGTGGAAGAACCGCGAGCGCTTCGCCGCCGGCGAGATCGACTATGACGAGTTCATGGACGTCGTGGCCTCCTCCGCCCCCTCGGTCGGCCACTGCAACACCATGGGCACCGCCTCCACCATGAACGCGCTGGCGGAAGCGCTCGGCATGTCCCTGCCCGGCTGCGCCGCCATCCCGGCGCCCTATCGCGAGCGCGGGCAGATCGCCTACGACACCGGCAAGCGCATCGTGGACATGGTGTGGGAGGACCTGAAACCCTCCGACATCCTCACCCGCGAGGCGTTCGAGAACGCCATCCGCGTGAACAGCGCCATCGGCGGCTCCACCAACGCGCCCATCCACCTCAATGCCATCGCCCGCCATGTGGGTGTGCCGCTCTCGGTGGATGACTGGCAGGCGGTGGGCCACAAGATCCCGCTGCTCGTAAACCTCCAGCCCGCCGGCGAATATCTCGGCGAGGAATTCCACCGCGCCGGCGGCGTTCCGGCGGTGGTGGCGGAGCTGATCGAGAAGGGCAAGATCCACGAGGGCGCGCTCACCGTGAACGGGCGCACCATGGGCGAGAACTGCAAGGGCAAGCTCTCCTGGGACCGCGAGGTCATCAAGGCCTATGACGCGCCGCTGAAGGAGGATGCCGGCTTCATCGTGCTGCACGGCAATCTGTTCGACAATGCGGTGATGAAGACCTCGGTGATCTCCGAGGAGTTCCGCGCCCGCTTCCTCTCCAACCCGAACGATCCGGAAGCCTTCGAGGGCCGCGCCGTGGTGTTCGACGGGCCGGAGGACTACCACCACCGCATCGACGATGCCTCGCTGGGCATCGACGAATACACCCTGCTGTTCATTCGCGGCACCGGCCCGCTCGGCTATCCCGGCGGCGCGGAGGTGGTGAACATGCAGCCGCCGGCCGCCCTCCTGAAGAAGGGCATCCATGCTTTGCCCTGCATCGGCGACGGCCGCCAGTCCGGCACCTCGGGCTCGCCCTCCATCCTCAACGCCTCGCCGGAAGCGGCGGCGGGCGGCGGCCTCGCGCTGCTGAAAACCGGCGACCGGGTGCGCATCGACCTCAACACCTGCACCGCCGACATCCTGATCTCGCCGGAGGAGCTGGCCCAGCGCCGCGCCGACCTGCAGGGTCACGGCGGCTACAAGGCGCCGGAGAGCCAGACCCCCTGGCAGGAAATCCAGCGCTCCATGGTGGCCCAGTTCGACGAGGGCATGGTGCTGAAGCCGGCCGTGAAATACCAGCACATCGCCCAGACCATGGGCGTGCCGCGCGACAACCACTGATCGCGATGCGGACGGGTGGACGGACCTTTCCCGTCCGCCCGCCCCGGCCCTAATCTCCCCCCGCCGCCACGCCCCGGCGGTGCACGGGATTGCTCTCATGACCTCGCCCACAGACAAGCGCCGCGCCTTCCGCACGCTCCACGAGAGCGGCTGCTTCGTGCTGCCGAACCCGTGGGACGTGGGCACCACGCGCTATCTGGAAGCCGCCGGCTTCAAGGCGCTCGCCACCACCAGCGCCGGCTACGCCTTCTCCACCGGCCGCCCGGATGGCGCCGTGGGGCGGGACGAGATGCTGGCCCACATCGCCGATCTCGTCGCCGCCACCTCCCTGCCGATGAATGCGGATTTCGAGGCGGGCTATGCGCCCGATCCGGCCGGGGTCGCCGAGAGCGTCACCCTGTGCGTCGGAACCGGCGTCTCCGGCCTCTCCATAGAGGATGCGACGGGGGATGCGGCGCATCCGCTCTATGATCTGGATGAGGCGGTCGCCCGGGTGCGCGCGGCGCGCACGGCCATCGACGCCTCAGGCGCGGACGTGATCCTCACCGCCCGTGCCGAATGCTTCCTGGTGGGCCGGACCGACCTTGCCGAGGTCATCACCCGCCTGAAGGCCTATGCGGCGGCGGGGGCGGATTGCCTCTATGCACCGGGCATTCGCACGCGGGAGGACATCTCCGCCGTGGTGGAGGCGGTGGCGCCGCTGCCGGTGAACGTGCTGATGCCGGGTTCGACGGGGCTCGGTGTCGCCGACCTCGCGGGGCTCGGCGTGCGCCGCATCAGCGTGGGCAGCACCTTGAGCCGCGTCGCCTGGGGCGCCTTCATCGCCTCGGTGGAGGAGATCCGCGACGCGGGCACATTCCAGACGTTCGCGGGCGCCGTGCCCTTCGCCGAGATCAACCGATTCTTCGGCGCGGGGGGTGACAAGTGATGTCCGGCGATCCGTCCACCCCCCTCGGCGCGCCCGTGGACACCGCCCCCGCCCGCCGGCCCGAGCCGACGACGCTGGAGGGCCGCCACGTCCGCCTCGTGCCGTTCGACGCGGAGCGCCACGCCGCCACGCTTTTCGCATTGTCGCACGGGCCGGAGAAGGAGGCGCTCTGGGCCTACCTCTCCCCTGCCCCCTTCCCGGATGAAGCCGCCTTCGCCGCCTTCTATGGCGAGGCCGCGAAGAAGGCGGACCCGCTGCTCTTCGCCATCGAGGAAGCGGACACCGGCCGAGCGGTTGGCCATGCCACCTACATGCGCATCGAGCCGGCGCAAAAGGTGATCGAGGTGGGCAACATCCTCTACACCCCGGCGCTCCAGCGCACGCGGGGCGCTACGGAAGCCATGTATCTCATGGCCCGCCACGCCTTCGAGGACCTCGGCTATCGCCGCTACGAATGGAAGTGCAACGCGCTGAACGCCCGCTCCCGGCAGGCGGCGGCGCGGCTCGGCTTCACCTTCGAGGGGCTTTTCCGCCAGCACATGATCGTCAAGGGTCGCAACCGGGACACCGCCTGGTTCTCTCTGCTCGATAGCGAATGGCCGCGCGCCAGGGCGGCCTTCGAGGCGTGGCTGGCGCCGGAGAATGTCGATGAAAACGGCCGCCAGCTCCGGCGGCTGGAGGACATTCGCGCCGGCCTGTGACCGCGCGCGACAACACAAGAGGAACGTCATGGGTGGACGACTTCAGGGCAAGACCGCGCTGGTGACGGCGGCGGGACAGGGCATCGGCCGCGCCATCGCGGAAACCTTCGTGCGCGAGGGCGCGCGCGTCATCGCCACCGATCTCGACGCCGGCAAGCTCGCCGGCCTCGAAGGCGGCGAGACGCGGTCGCTGGACGTGCTCTCCACCGATGCCGTGACGGCGCTGGCCAAGGAGATCGGGCCCATCAACGTGCTGGTGAACGCCGCCGGCTACGTCCATCAGGGCACCATCTTCGAAACGTCGGAGAAGGACTGGGACTTCTCCTTCGACCTCAATGTAAAATCCATGCATCGCACCATCTCGGCCTTCCTGCCCGGAATGCTGGAGACGGGCGCGGGCTCCATCGTCAACATCGCCTCGGCCGCCTCCTCCATCCGCGGCGTGCCGAACCGCTATGCCTACGGCACCACCAAGGCGGCGGTGATCGGCCTCACCAAGGCGGTGGCGGCGGATTTCATCCTGAAGGGCGTGCGCGCCAACGCCATCTGCCCCGGCACCATCCAGTCGCCCTCGCTGGACGAGCGCATCGCCGCCGTCTCGGCCCAGACCGGCCGCTCGCTGGAGCAGGTGCGCGCCGATTTCGTCGGCCGCCAGCCCATGGGTCGCCTCGGCACGCCGGAGGAGATCGCCGCGCTCGCCCTCTATCTCGCGTCCGACGAGAGCGCCTTCACCACGGGCCAGATCCACATCATCGACGGCGGCTGGGCGCTCTGAGCACCGGGAGACGAACGACATGCACATTCTGGTCATCGGCGGCGCCGGCATGGTCGGCCGCAAGCTCATCGAGCGCCTCGCCCGCGACGGCCGCCTCGGCGGCAAACCCATCACCCGCATCACCGCCCACGATGTGGTGACGCCGAAGCCGCCCGAGGCGCCCTTTCCCATCGACACCCGCGTCTCCGACCTCTCCGTGCCCGGCGAGGCGGCGGCGCTGGTGGCGGAGCGCCCCGACGTGATCCTGCACCTCGCGGCCATCGTCTCCGGCGAAGCGGAGGCGGATTTCGAGAAGGGCTACCGCATCAACCTGGACGGCACGCGCCATCTGTTCGACGCGGTGCGGCTGATCGAGGGCTATACGCCCCGGCTCGTCTTCACCTCGTCCATCGCGGTGTTCGGCGCGCCCTTCCCGGAGGCGATCCCGGACGAGTATTTCCACACGCCGCTGACCTCCTACGGCACGCAGAAGGCCATGGGCGAGCTGCTGCTGGCGGACTACACGCGGCGCGGCTTCTTCGATGGCATCGGCATCCGCCTGCCCACCATCTGCGTGCGGCCCGGCCTGCCCAACAAGGCGGCCTCCGGCTTCTTCTCCGGCATCATCCGCGAGCCTCTGGCCGGGCAGGAGGCGATCCTGCCCGTGTCGGAGGATGTCATGCACTGGCACGCCTCGCCGCGCTCGGCGGTGGGCTTCCTCATCCACGCCGCGACCCTCGACGGCGCCAGCGTGGGCACCCGCCGCAACCTCACCATGCCGGGCCTCGCCGTAACGGTGGGCGAGCAGATCGAGGCGCTGCGCAAGGTGGCCGGCGACAAGACGGTGGCGCGCATCAGGAAGGTGCCGGACCCGGTGATCGAGACCATCGTCTCCGGCTGGCCCCGCAAGTTCGACGCCGCCCGCGCGACCGCGCTGGGCTTCAAGGCGGAAAACTCCTTCGAGGAGATCATCCGCATCCACATCGAGGACGAGCTGGGCGGCAAGATCGCCGACTGAGGTCAGCGTTGCGCGGGCCTCTCAAAGCCCGCGCGGCGCCTGAGCGGAAGCAACGCGAAAAGCCCGCGCGGCGCCGGAGCGAAAGCAACGCAAAACCCCCGCGCGGCGCCGGAGCGGAAGCAACGTCAACCTCTACGCCGCGACCCCTGACAGGCGGAGCGCGATGCGCTCCTCCAGCCGCGCGATGGCGGCGCCGATTTCCGGCAGGAGGCGGCGATAGGCCAAGCGGCGGGCAGGCGCGGGCAGGCTGCGCACGACTTCGGCGAGCCCCCAGGTCTCCAGCCGGAGCAGGCCGAGGAAAGGCTGGCGGCGGACGGCCCTGCGGCTCGCCTCGCCCAGCGCCACCACCACGTCGAGGCGCGGCGCGCCCGAGAGCAGGAAGACCCCCGCCGGCTTGGCTGAAAGTCCGTCGGCGGGGATGTCCTCGGCCTCCAGCGCGGCGACGAGGGCGGGGTCGACCTGGCCCGGCGTCGCGGCGGCGGCGCTGAACGGGCGCAGATCGGGATGGCGATGGAGCGCCACCGCTTCCGCCATCAGGCTGAGCGCCCCGTTGTCGGGGCACAGGAAGAGCACGGTCGGACGGCCGGGCATGCGAACCCCTTCATTTATAACAGGAATCAGCGAGCGACGCGCCCCCGCGCCCGCTTTTGATTCGGCACCCTAGACGGAGGGTGGGACGAGGGTGTGACAGCGGCGCGGGGCCCTCTGGAGGCCGGACGCGAGCCAATGGGAACGTCCTGATAAGACTGGCGTTAACCATTCCGAAAATTTTCCGGGGGATGGATCACATGCTGGCGATCGTCGTGATTCGACAATGAATTCGCGCCGGCGCGTAGAATTCGGAGAAGAGTCATGGCCAAGAAGCCGGAAGTCACCAGTGACGAAGTGAGCACCCTCGCCGCGAAGGCCCTTCGCGATCCGGGCAGCCTCACCCACGCGGAGATCAAATCCCTCGCGGCTTCGGCTCTGACCCAGTCCCCCGACAAGCCCAAGGCCCCCGCCAAGACCGCCCCCGCCAAGACGGCGCCGGCGAAGGTGGCCCCCGCCAAGAAGGCTGCTCCCGTGAAGGCGGCCGCTCCGAAGGCGGCGCCCAAGGCTGTGGCGCCCAAGGCTGCTGCAAAGACCACTGCCCCGAAGGCGGCCGCCAAGGCTCCGGCGGCGAAGGAAGCCGCGCCGAAGGCTGGGGCCGAAGCGCCCGCGAAGGCGACGAAGGCCAAGGCCACCGCGCCCAAGGCCACCGCGCCCAAGGCCACCGCGCCCAAGGCATCTGCGCCCGAGGCGGCTCCGAAGGCTGCACCCAAGGCGACCAAGAAGGCTGCCGCCCCGAAGGCTGCGGCGCCCAAGGCGGAAGTGAAGTCCGCGCCCGAGACCAAGGCCGTCGAGACCAAGGCTGTCGAGACCAAGGCCGCCGAAGCCAAGGCGCCTGCCAAGGCTTCCAAGCCCGCCGCCCCGAAGGCGCCCAAGGCCACCGCTCCGAAGGCTGCTGCTCCGAAGGCTGCTGCGCCCAAGGCCCCGAAGGCCGCTCCCGCTGCCAAGACTGCTGCTCCCAAGACCCCCGCTCCCAAGACTCCCGCTGCCAAGACTTCCGCTCCGAAGACCCCCGCCCCGAAGGCGGCCCGCGCCAAGGTGGCGGCGGTGAAGACCGCGCCCGCTCCGGCCCCGAAGGCCCCGGCCAAGGCCGCGCCGAAGGCCGCCGCCAAGCCGGCCCGCGCCAAGAAGGCGTGAGATCGGCCTGAGATCGCCCCATCACGGGGCCCGAAAAACAGGAACGCCGCCGTCGGGGATGCCCGGCGGCGGCGTTCTCGCGTTCAGCGCCGGGGGATCAGGGGGTGAGGACGCCCGTGCTCCCGAGATTGAAGATCTGGACCCGCCTGTTGATGGCGGCATGCGGGTTCTTCACGTCCTGCAGGTTTTCCTCGCCGAGGCCGACGGCCTGGAGCCGGCGTGGATCCACCCGGAAGGTGGTGGCGAGCGCCTGCATTACCGCGTCGGCCCGCTCCTGGCTGAGCTTGAGATTGATCTCGCGGGTGCCGGTGGTGTCGGTATTGCCCACCACGAGGAACTTGTAGCCGAGCAGGATGGGGTTGTGCATGGCATCGGCGACGGAGCCGAGCGTGCGGTAGGACGAGGGCTTGATCATCGCGGAATTGAGATCGAACTCGATCTCCACGTTGATCTGCGCCAGCTGGTCGAGCTGGATGGCCAGCGGCGGGCGGCTCTCCGGCGGGCCGGTGTACTTCATGTGCGCGACGGCAAGGCCGCGCAGCGCCTCGGCCGAGACGTTCGGCACGTTGGCAACGCTGGCCTGGAGGCCCTGGACGATCTGGGCATCGGAGGTGACCACCTGGGCCGAGACGGGCGCGGCGAGGAGCACCGGCGCCATCAGCGCGGCGGACAGCAGCAGGGCGGAACGCATCTGGAATTTCATCTGTCCCTCCCCCTTCACTGCTGATTGTAGCCGGCGTTGATGAGGGCACCCGTGCAGGCCTGGCTCACCACCTTGGAGGCTTCGAGCAGGCAGGAGACGATGTTGCCGTCGCCAGGCACGAGGCCGGGGCAATATTGCGCGCGGTCGCGATCGCACACCTTGTAGGCCTCGCGCTGCGCCGCGGCGCGGGCCTCGGTCATCGCGCGGATGCCTTCGTGGTTGGCGGCGCAGGCCGGCGAGAGCTTGCTCGCGTTCTGCGCGAGGCAGTTGTGGATGGCGCCGTTGCCGAGGTTCTGGCCCCGGCAAAGCTTCATGATGTCCTCGCCGCAATGCTGCGCCAGAAGGCCGGCGGCCTGGGCGTAGCTCACGGTCTGCGCCTGCGCGCCCGCGCTGTGGCCGACCGTTCCCGCCCCCAGCGCGATCAGCGCCGCGAGGGCCAGTCCTCGAAGTTTCATAGATTTCCCCCATAGAGCGCGACCCGATCAAATTGAATCAATTTGATCGGTGAATCGCCCTCTAACTTGATGATAGAGAACGCGTTATCCGATCTGATTGCAGTGCAATCAGATCGGCGCGTGCTCTAGCCCGGAATCGCGAGCGTGAGGGGAATTGACCACTGCGCCTCCCGTTCGGTCAACCGGCGGGAGCGCGGCCGTGGCGTGCTCAGGATGCGTGGCGGTAGGTGCCGGCCTCGATTTCGTCGCCGGCCGCGCCCACAAGGCCAAGGGGATCGGCGGCGAGCTCCAGATCCGGCGCCTCGGGCGCCTCCTCCGCCGGCGCGGGCTCCGGAACCCGGCGCGGCGCGAGCGCGAGGTGGACGGTGAGCGCCGCCACCGCCATCGCGGGCACGAGGATCGTCATGGCCACCAGCGGCGAGGGCAGCAGCGCCGAGACGGAGGTGCCGAGGAAGCCGCTGCCGATCTGCACGAATCCGGTGAGCGCGGAGGCGGAGCCGGCGATGGAGCCGAAGCCGGCCAAAGCGCTGGTGGTGCAGCCGGGCAGCAGCAGCGCGCAGCCGCAGGCCCAGAAGGAAATGGGCAGCATCACGCTCAGGGTCGAAAGCGCCACCACATGCGGGCCCACCGCCATGGCGATGGCGCCGGTGAGCACCAGCAGGAGGCCGGGCAGGATCAGCTGCTGCGCCTTGAAGCGGTTGAGCAGCGGCCGGGCAATGAGCGTGCCCGCCATGAAGGCGCCGGTCTGCATCATCATGGCGAGGCCGAACTGGGTGGGCGAGAGCCCCACCCGGTCGATCAGCACGAAGGGCAGCGCCGCCGCCAGCGTGTAGATGCCGCCCAGCGCGCAGCCGGCGGTGAGGGCGGCGCGCATGAAGCCACGGTCGGTGAGCAGGCGGCGATAGCTGGCCGCGACCGCGCGCGGCGCGGCGAGGCGCGCGTCCGGCGCGCGGTTGGTTTCCGGCACGCGCAACAGCAGCAGCGTCATGAGGGCGAGGCCGAAGCCGGTCATGGCGACGAACACCGAATGCCAGCCGAAGGCGCCGAGCAGCAAGCCGCCGATGGTGGGCGAGATGGCCGGGCCGATGGCAAGGATGGTGCCGATGAGGTTCATCACCCGCGCCGAGGCCTGCCCGGTATATTGGTCGCGCACCAGCGCGCGGGACAGGGCGATGCCCGCCGCCGCGCCGATGCCCTGCAGGATGCGCCCGGCCACCAGCCAGCCGATGGTCGGCGCCAGCATGGCCACCACCGCGCCGGACAGATAGATGCCGAAGAAGCCGAGCGCCACCGGCCGCCGGCCGTAGGCGTCCGACAGCGGGCCGCAGATGAGCTGCGAGACGGCGAAGCCGAAGAAGAAGACGGTGAGGGTGAGCTTCACCGTGGCGATGGACGTGCCGAACACCTCCACCAGCGTCGGCAGGGCCGGCGTGTAGAGGGAGAGGCTGACCGGGCCGAGCATGACCATCATGCCGCCGATGATCGACACCTCGCGCTCGGTCATGAGCGGCTTGGGCGATGTCGCGGCCTCCGCGGGATGAGGCGCCGTCATTTGCGGGCCTCCCTGATGCGGGCCTCGCGCGGGGCGGCCTCGCGGCCCGCGCAGTCGCGGGCGAGGTTGCCACGGATGCGATCGAGGAAATCGCGCAGCTGCGCGCGCTCCTCATCGGAGAAGCCGCGCGTCGCCTCCTCGCGGGCCCGCGCCGCCGCCTGCTCGATGCCATCCAGATAGGGCCGGGCGGCATCCGTGAGCGCGACGATCTTGGCGCGCCGGTCGGTGGGGTCGGTCTCGCGCACCACAAGCCCCAGCCCTTCAAGGCGATCGAGGAAGCCCACCAGCGTCATGGGCTCCACGCTCATCTTCTCGGCGAGCGCCGACTGGCGCAGGCCCGGGTTGATGTTGATGTGGGCCAGCGCCCGCGCCTCGCCGATGGTGAGGCCGAGGCCAGCGCCATCGAAGGCGCGGTCGATGCGGGCGCGGTAGAGCCGCGCGGAATCCACGAGCAGGAAGCCGAGCGGCGGCGTGGCGTGAGAGGGGGGCGATCTCATAAGGCCAATATATAATAAGCCTTCCTTACTAACAAGACCAAAGCCGCCTGATGCATGTCATTGCGCCCCCGCCGCGACGCGCTATGTGTGAAGCGACATCCCTCAGGGAGACCCGCGATGCCTTGGTCCGTGACCATCGGCCGCCTCGGCGAGACCGCCATCCGTATCCACGTCACCTTCCTGCTGTTCCTGGTGTGGATCTGGGCGGCCTATTACCGCTCCGGCGGCGCGCAGGCGGCGTGGGAGGGGGTGCTGTTCGTCGCGCTGCTGTTCTTCTGCGTGCTGCTGCACGAGCTGGGGCACGTCTTCGCCGCCCGCCATTACGGGGTGAAGACGCCGGACATCACGCTCTGGCCGTTCGGCGGCATCGCCAATCTGGAACGCATTCCCGAGAAGCCGTCGCAGGAACTGGTGGTGGCCATCGCCGGGCCGGCGGTGAACGTGGTGATCGCCCTCGTTCTGCTGGTGGTGCTGAGCCTCACCCTCACGGGCGGCGACCTGAAGGCGGAGGATCTGGCGAAGGTCGAGGATCCCGGCACGTCCATGCTGGTCAAGCTCGCGGGCGCCAACATCTTCCTCGTGCTGTTCAATCTCATCCCCGCCTTCCCCATGGACGGCGGGCGGGTGTTGCGCGCGCTCCTCGCCATGAGGATGGGTTTTGCCCGCGCCACCGCGCTCGCCGCCTCCATCGGCCAGGGCCTCGCCATCGGCCTCGGGCTCATCGGCATCTTCACCAATCCGATGCTGATGATCATCGGCGTCTTCGTCTTCCTCGCCGCCTCCGGCGAGGCCGGGCAGGTGCAGCTGAGGGAGGCTTCGCGCGGGCATATCGTGGCCGACGCCATGATCACCCATTTCGAGACGCTGGGGCCGCAATCCACCGTGGACGATGCGGCCGAGGCGCTCATCCGCTCCACCCAGAAGGAATTCCCGGTGGTGGACGGCGCCGGCCACCTGCGCGGCGTGCTCACCCGCGACGCCATGATCCGGGCGCTCAAGGAGCAGGGGCCGACCACCCCCGTCATCGAGGTGATGCAGCACGACATCCCGACCGTGGAGGCCCGCTCAATGTTGGACGCGGCGCTCAAGCTCATCACCAGTGCCCAGGTCCCCGCCGTCGGCGTGCTCGACGCCCCCGGCGGCCGGCTCGTGGGCCTGCTCACGCCGGAGAATGTCGGCGAGCTGATGATGGTGCATGTGGCACGGGACGCGCGGGCCGAGAGGACAAAGGGCACAAGTATCTGATTCAGAATATCACGGCTTCACGTAGTCATCGCAGAATGCAATTCGAATGGTACACGTCACGCCCTTGGCTTCGCAACTGTTTGCGGCCGCTGTTTCCGCATCGCCCCGAAGGAACTTCTTGGACCAGTAGCCGACAGCCTTGCCCTTGTCGGGAACGGCAAGGGCGACACACTGCTTGTTGCCGGTGACGATCAGCCGGCATTCACGCGTGCCGCCCTTCTGGCACAGGTCCATGGCGATCTTTTTCGCCTCCGCTGCTGTTTTTTTGTTTTTTGCCCATCCATGCCAAAACTGGCTGTCTCTCTGACCCCAGGCGATGGCGAATTCGGCATGTGCGGGCGCTGCTCCCAAAGGCAGGGCGCAAGTCAATAATGACAGACTGAGAAGGTAGACCACATTCTTCACGGGAAACACTCCTGCGGTCAACCAACTTAACCTTTGCCACAAGATATCGCCATGGGGACGCGCAAGGCGCGTGAGAGGCCCGGCTTCGAAGGCCGGCCCCATCGCTCACCCCTACCCCAAGCCAAATGCGCCCCGCTCACACCGAGCGCATCAGCCCACCGTCCACCTTCAAATTCTGGCCGGTGATGTAGCCGGCGCCTTCGGAGGCGAGGAAGGCCACCGTGGCGGCGATCTCGGCGCTGGTGCCGTAGCGGCCCATGGGCACGCCGGCGCGGCGCTCGTCGGTCTGCGGCAGGCTGTCGATCCAGCCGGGCAGCACGTTGTTCATGCGCACGTTGTCGGCGGCATAGGTGTCGGCGAAGATCTTGGTGTAGGCGGCGAGCCCCGCGCGGAACACGGCGGAGGTGGGGAACATGGCCGCCGGCTCGAACGCCCAGGCGGTGGAGATGTTCACGATCGCCCCGCCCTTCTGCGCCACCATGACGGGGGTGACGAGCCGCACCGAGCGGATCACATTCATGAGATAGATGTCGAGGCCCTGATGCCACTGCTCGTCGGTGATGGCGGTGATGGTGTCGCGCGGGCCGTGGCCGGCGCTGTTCACCAGCACGTCGATGCGACCGTAGCGTGCCATCACCTGATCCACGAACGCGGCGATGTCCTCCGCCTTCTGGTTGGAGCCGGTGACGCCGAGGCCGCCCAGTTCCGCGGCCAGCGCCTCGCCCTTGCCGGACGAGGACAGGATGGCGACCGCATAACCATCCGCCGCAAGGCGCCGCGCGCACGCCGCCCCCATGCCCGACCCGCCCGCGGTGACGACGGCGACCTTGACCTCTGCCATGTCGATCTTCTCCTTTTGGCGCATAACGCGCCGGTCGATCACGGGAATGGCAGAAACGGGCACGTATAGGAAGGCGCTTTGAGTTAACTTGCTGGTCTAATGCGCAGATGTCCTCTATAGCCACGCTAGTTGCACTGCGAAGAGGAGCTGCTCGTGCGCGACCATCGGGTATATCGCGGGCAGGATGCTGGCGTGGTCAAAGGTAAGCACATGCTGCTGGGCGTGCTCGGCGCGTGCTTCTTCCTTGCCGCCTGCGGCGAGGCGCAGAAGCCGCAGGCGCAGGAGCCTCGGCCGGTGCGCACGGTGGTTGCCACCAACCGCGCGGCGAGCGACGCCGTGAGCCTCACCGGCGTGGTGGAGGCGCAGAACGAGGCCACCTACGGATTCCGCATCTCCGGCCGCATCATCGACCGCCTGGTGAACGTGGGCGACCGCGTCGCCCCCGGCCAGGTGCTCGCCCGTCTCGATCCGCAGGACGAGCAGAATGCCGTGCGCTCGGCGCAGGCGGCCCTCGGCGCGGCAAACGCCAACCTCACCCAGACCCGCAACCAGTATGAGCGCCAGCGCCAGCTCCTCGCCCGCGGCTTCACCCCGCGCGCCCAGTATGAGCAGGCCGAGCAGGCGTTCCTGAACGCCCGCGCGCAGGTGGACGACGCGGAAGCGCGCCTGCAGATGGCCGAGGACCGCCTCGGCTTCACGGAATTGAAGGCCGACAGCGCCGGCGTCGTCACCCAGCGCCGGGCCGAGCCGGGCGAGGTGGTGCAGGCCGGCCAGCCGGTGATCGAGGTGGCGCGCCAGGATGGCCGCGACGCGGTGTTCGATGTGCCCGCCGCCATGCTCTCCGGCCTGCCCGGCGACCCCGAGGTGACGGTGGCGCTCGCCACCGACCCCGCCATCTCCGCCACCGGCCGGGTGCGCGAGGTGGCGCCGCAGGCCGATCCGGTGACCCGCACCTTCCGGGTGCGCGTGGGCCTCACCAATCCGCCCGAGGGGCTGCGCCTCGGCACCACGGTGGTGGGCCGGGTGATCGTGGATCGCGGGCCGGTGGTGGAAATCCCGGCGAGCGCCCTCACCCGCCTCAACGACAAGCCCGCCGTGTGGGTGGTCGATCCCAAGAGCCAGACCGTGGCGCTGCGCACCATCGAGGTGCTGCGCTTCGGCCCGGCGTCCGTCAGCGTCGGCGAGGGGCTGAAGCCCTCCGAGATCGTGGTGACGGCCGGCGTCCAGGCGCTGCATCCGGGCCAGAAGGTGCGCCTGCTCGCGGCGCCCGCGGGAGCCAGCCTGTGAGCGGCGGCTTCAACCTTTCAGCCTGGGCGCTGAAACACCGCTCCGTCATCATCTACCTCATGGCCATCTCCGTGGTGGCCGGCGTGATGGCCTTCCGCAACCTCGGCCGGGCGGAAGACCCGACCTTCGTCATCAAGACCATGGTTGTGCAGGCCAACTGGCCCGGCGCCACCTTGGAGGAGACTTTCCGGCAGGTGACGGAGCGGCTGGAGCGCAAGCTCCAGGAGGTGCCGCAGCTCAACTTCCTGGAGAGCTACACCAAGCCCGGCGTCACCACCGTGTTCGTGAACCTGAAGGGCTCCGCCACCGCCGCCGAGGTGCCGGACATCTGGTATCACGTCAGGAAAAGCATCGCCGACATCCGCCACACCCTGCCGCAGGGCATCGTGGGGCCGTTCTTCAACGACGAGTTCGGCGACACCTTCGGCATCATCTACGGCTTCACGGCGGACGGCTTCTCCCATCGCGAGCTGCGCGACTATGTGGAGGAAGCCCGCTCCGAGCTGCTGCACGTGCCGGACGTGTCGAAGATCGAGATCCTCGGCGCGCAGGACGAGCGCATCTTCATCGAATTCTCCATGGCCGAGCTGGCGAGCCTCGGCATCGACCGGCAGGCGGTGCTCTCGGCGCTGGCGGCGCAGAACATCGTGCGCCCCTCGGGCGAGATTCAGACGGGCAAGGAGAACATCTCCGTCCGCGTCTCCGGCGCCTTCGCCTCGGAAGCGGACATCGCCAATGTGAATTTCGTGGTGAACGGTCGGCTCATCCGCCTCGCCGACATCGCCACCATCCGGCGCGGCTTCGCCGATCCGCCGCAGCCCATGTTCCGGGTGAACGGCAAGGACGCCATCGGCCTCGCCATCGCCATGCGCGACGGCGGCGACATCCTCGCCATGGGCGCCAACATCGACCGCGCCATGACGCGCATCCTCGCCAACATGCCCGTGGGCATCGACGCGACGCTGGTGGCCGATCAGGCGGTGACGGTGAAGAGCGCCATCTCCGAATTCATGGAGAGCCTGTGGCAGGCGGTGGGCATCATCCTCGTGGTGTCGTTCATCGCGCTCGGGGTGAGGGCCGGCGCCATCGTGGCGCTCGCCATCCCGCTCACGCTGGCCATCGTCTTCGCGCTGATGCAGCTCGCGCATATCGACATGCAGCGCATCTCGCTCGGTGCCCTCATCATCGCGCTGGCGCTGATGGTGGACGACGCCATGACCACCACCGACGCGACGCTCACCCGCCTCGCGGCCGGCGACGACCCGCCCACCGCCGCCTCCTACGCCTTCAAGGCCTATGCGGCAGCCATGCTGGCGGGCACGCTGGTGACGGTGGCGGGCTTCGTGCCGGTGGGCTTCGCGGCCTCCTCGGCGGGCGAATATACCTTCACCTTGTTCGCGGTGGTGGGCATCGCGCTCCTCGTCTCGTGGATCGTGGCGGTGCTGTTCGCGCCGCTGCTCCAGGTGCTCATCCTGCGCGCGCCGGCGAAGGACAAGATCCCCGATCCCGACGCCCCGCCGAAGGGCGTGATGGGGATGTACCGGTCGTTCCTCATCCTGTGCCTGCGCCTGCGCTGGGTGACGCTCGCCGTCACCGCCGGCCTGTTCGTGCTCTCCGTGCTGGCGCTGCCGCTGATCCCGCGCCAGTTCTTCCCCTCCTCCGACCGGCCCGAGCTGCTGGTGGACCTCGCCTCGCCGCAGAACGCCTCCATCTACGCCTCGCAGAGCGTGGCCGAGGCGTTCGACAAGGTGCTGGCCGATGATCCGGACGTGGCCCGCTGGTCCACCTACGTGGGCCGTGGCGCCATCCGCTTCTATCTGCCCCTCGACGTGCAATTGCCCAACGACTTCTTCGCCCAGAGCGTGATCGTGGCCAAGGACGTGGCGGCACGTGAGCGGCTGCGCGTGAAGCTGGAGAAGGTGCTCGCCACCGACTTCCCGCAGCTTGTGGCGCGCATCTCGCCGCTGGAGCTGGGGCCGCCCGTGGGATGGCCGGTGCAGTATCGCGTCTCCGGCCCGGAGATCGAGAAGGTGCGCGCCATCGCCTTCGACCTCGCCAAGGTGATGGCCGAGAACCCCGAGGTGGAGACGGTCAATTACAACTGGATCGAGCCTGCCCGGCAGGTGTCCATCCGCGTGGACCAGGACGAGGCGCGCCTCCTCGGCCTCTCCACCGCTCAGCTCGCGGGCGTGCTCAACACCGTGCTCTCCGGCCAGCCGGTGACGCAGGTGCGCGACGACATCTATCTCGTCAACGTGGTGGCCCGCGCCACCGACGAGGAGCGCGTCTCGCTTGCCTCCCTCGCAACGCTGCAAGTGCCGCTGCCCAACGGGCGCACCGTGCCCCTCTCGCAGATCGCCACCTTCGAGTACGGGCAGGACTATCCCGCCATCTGGCGGCGCGACCGGGTGCCGACGCTGACCGTCCAGTCTGACGTGACGCGCGGCGTGCTGCCCGAGAGCGTTGTGGAGAAGCTCGCGCCGAAGATCGAGGCCCTGCGCCGCACCCTGCCCGCCGGTTACGCCATCACGCCGGGCGGCACGGTGGAGGAGAGCGCGACCTCGCTCGCCTCGGTGGTGGCGGTGGTGCCGGTGATGCTGTTCCTCATGTTCACCGTGCTGATGTTCGAATTGAAGAGCTTCCAGCGGCTCGTCATCGTGCTGTCGGTGGCGCCGCTCGGCCTCATCGGCGTGGTGGCGGCGCTGCTCGCCTCCGGCCGGCCGCTGGGCTTCGTCGCCATCCTCGGCGTTCTGGCGCTCATCGGCATGATCACCAAGAACGCGGTCATCCTCATCGGCCAGATCGAGGCGGACCGCGCAGCGGGAAAGACCGTGTGGGATGCGGTGGTCTCCGCCTCCTCCCTGCGCTTCCGGCCCATCATGCTCACGGCGGTCTCCACCGTGCTGGGCATGATCCCCATCGCCCCCACCGTGTTCTGGGGGCCCATGGCCTTCGCCATCATGGGCGGGCTCATGGTGGGGACGCTGCTCACCCTCATTTTCCTGCCGGCGCTCTATGTGGCGTGGTTCGGCCCCGATACCGGGCCGGAGCGCGTCGCGCAGCCGGTCAAGACGCAGCCGGCGTGACCGGCGCGCGGACGGCGGGCCTTCCCGCCGCCGCCAACAACACAAGAACGACCCGAGGAAACGCCCGCCACGCCAAACGGCGACAGGCCCGCCCCTGAGCGGCCTGCGAGTGAATGAGGTCCAAGATGGAACGGGAACCGGTACTCGTCGATCTCGCCTTGCAGGGCGGCGGCTCCCACGGGGCCTTCACATGGGGTGTGCTCGACCGGCTGCTCGACGAGCGCTGGCTCGAGATCGAGGGCGTCTCCGGCACCTCGGCCGGCGCCATGAACGCCGCCGTGCTGGCGGACGGCTTCGCCGCCGGCGGCCGCGAGGGCGCCAGGCTCGCCCTTGAGAGCTACTGGTCCCACGTCTCGGAAGCCGCGCGCTTCAGCCCGTTCAAGCGCTCGCCCTTCGACAAGATGCTCGGCCGCTGGTCCATGGACACCGCGCCGGGCTTCCTGATGATGGATTTCATGACGCGGATGTTCTCGCCCTACCAGTACAATCCCCTGGGCGGGAACGCGCTGGCGCCGATCCTCGAAAAGCAGATCGACTTCGACCGCCTGCGCACCTCCCCCATCAAGGTGTTCATCACCGCCACCAACGTGCGCACCGGCCGCCCGCGCGTGTTCCGCAATGCCGAGATCACCCCCGACGTGCTGATGGCCTCGGCCTGCCTGCCCACGCTGTTCCAGGCGGTGGAGATCGACGGCGAGGCCTATTGGGACGGCGGCTATTCCGGCAACCCGACGCTGGCGCCGCTGGTGAGTGAGCTGAAGTCGGACGACACCATCCTCGTGCCCATCAACCCGCTGGAGCGGCCCGGCACGCCCAAGACGCCGGGCGAGATCCTCAACCGCCTCAACGAGGTGTCGTTCAATTCGGTGGCGATCAAGGAGCTGTACATGATGGCGCTGCTCCAGCGCCACGTGAACGAGCTGTCCGGCGATACGGAAGCCTGCAACTGGGCGCGCATGCGCGTGCATGTGGTGCGCAACCCCATCATGAACGAGCTGGGCTTCTCTTCCAAGCTCAATGCGGAATGGGACTTCCTCACCTGGCTGAGGGACGAGGGCCGCAAGGCCGCCGATGTGTTCCTCGCCGAGCACGGGCACGACATCGGCAAGGCCTCCACGGTCAATTTCGACCAGCTGATGGCGGAGCTTTGAGCATGGGTCTCATCGGCATTCTGGTCGGCCTCGCCGTCCTCATCTTCCTCGCCTTCCGCGGCTCCTCCATCCTCATCCTCGCGCCCATCGCGGGGCTGATCGCGGCCGCCTTCTCGGGCGAGCCGCTGCTGGCGAGCTGGACACAGACCTTCATGCGCAACGCGGCGGATTTCGTCGCGCAATTCTTCCCGCTTTTCCTGCTCGGCGCGGTGTTCGGCAAGCTGATGGAGGATTCCGGCTCGGTCACCTCCATCGCCAACTACATGACGGAAAAGCTCGGCCCCAGCCGCGCCATTCTCGCGGTGGTGCTGGCAGGCGCCATCGTCACCTATGGCGGTGTGTCGCTGTTCGTCGCCTTCTTCGTGCTGGCCCCCATGGGCGTCGCTTTGTTCCGCGCGGCCGGCGTGCCGCGGCGGCTGATGCCGGCGGCCATCGCGCTCGGCACCTCCACCTTCACCATGTCGGCCATGCCCGGCACCCCCTCCATCCAGAACGCCATCCCCATGCCCTTCTTCGGCACCACGCCGTTCGCGGCGCCGGGGCTCGGCATCATCGCCTCGCTCATCATGCTGGGCTTCGGCATGTGGTGGCTGAAGCGGCGGGAGAATGCCGCCCGCGCCGCCGGCGAGGGCTTCGGCTCGCTCATCGCGGCGCCGGACGAAAGCGCGGACCTCGCGGCGGACGACCCCATCGTGCGCGAGCGGGCCTCCACGGCCGGCCCGTTCGACCCGTCCGAGATCCATTCCAGCGACGAATCCCCCCGCGCCCCGCCCATCCTCCTGGCGGCGCTGCCCATCGTGGTGGTGATCGTCGTCAACCTCCTCATGTCCTTCGTGGTGCTGCCGCGCATGGATGTGAGCTTCCTCGCCGATCCGCAGTGGGGCGGCGTCACGCTGTCGGCGGTGGGCGGCGTGTGGTCGGTGATCGTGGCGCTGGCGGCGGCCATCGTCACCTGCATCATCATCAACTTCACCACCGTGCCGGAGCTGCGCGCCACCATGACGGCGGGCGCCAACGCCTCGGTGCTGCCCATCCTCTCGGTGGCGAGCCTCGTGGGCTTCGGCGCCATCGTCGCGGCGCTGCCCGCCTTCGCGGACGTGCGGGACTGGGTGCTCGGCATCGGTGGCGGGCCGCTGGTGTCGCTGGCGGTGGCCACCAACATCCTCGCGGCACTGACCGGCTCGGCCTCCGGCGGCCTCACCATCGCCCTCGACGCGCTGGGGCCGACCTACATGAAGATCGCCGCGCAGATCGGCATGGACCCGTCCCTCATGCACCGTGTCGCCGTCATCGGCTCCGGCACGCTGGACAGCCTGCCCCACAACGGCGCGGTGGTGACGCTGCTCTCCGTGTGCGGCGTGACCCACAAGGAAGGCTACCTCGACATCGTGATGGCCGCCGTGGTGGGCGCCCTCATCGCGCTGGCCGTGGTGATCGGGCTCGGCACGCTCGCCGGCAGCTTCTGAGCGGGAGGGGACGAAGCGATGCGCAAGGCGATCGTACGGCTGGTGACGCTGAGCCGCTGGGCCATGGTGCCGCTGTTCGCGGGGCTCTCGGTGGCGCTCGCCTTGCTCGTCGTCGCCTTCATTCTGGAACTCGTGCGCTTCGCCATCGCCCTGCCGAGCATGAACGAGACGCACGTCATCATGGGCATCCTCACCCTCATCGACCTTGCCCTGGTGGGCGGGCTGCTGGTGGTGGTGATCTCCTCGGGCTACGAGAACTTCGTCGAGAAGATCGACCGCGCCGATACCCCCTCCTCGCCGGTCTGGATGACGCGCATCTCCTTCTCGGGACTGAAGCTGAAGCTGTTCGCCTCGCTCATGGCCATCACCGGCATCACGCTCCTCAAGGCGCTGATGCGGCTGGAGACGGACGTGAGCGAGACGCAGGTGAAGTGGCTGGTGGTCGCCAACATCATCTTCGTCGCCGCCTATGGCGTGCTGGCGGTGACCGACCGCTTCCACCCCTCCTCGCGCGAGGATTGAGGGGGCGATCCTCTTCCCTCACCGCCGTCATGCCCCGGTTCATCCGGGGCATCCACCCCGTCGCCCGTGCGGTTTTGGAGCGGGGAGAGCCGGCCTTGCCGTTCCGTGGTTCGCCCGGAACCCGGCTGCTGCCGGGTTCCGTCTTTGCGAACGGAAGTCGGCTGCCGCCGGCTGCCGACGAGCCGGGCGATGACGGTCCTGCGAGGCTGGCCAAGCCGCCCCGCCACTTCCCCATCGTCAAGCCCCAGCCGCGGCAAAGGCGCGCGATCTCTGGACTGGGGCGGCAAAATCGCTACTTTCGCGCCGCCGCCGGGCCGCGACCGCCGCCCGGCAACCGCCATTTCAAGCCGAGCCTCATGTGCGGCAGCTCAGTCCGCGCGGGTTCGCCTGCTGATCGCCGAAGGACGTCGCGCCCCGTGACCCAAAACGCCCCCCAGCTTTCCCTGTCCCGCGACAAGATCAAGGTGCTGCTCCTCGAAGGCGTCAACGACAGCGCCGTCGAGATGATGCTCGCCGCCGGCTACACCAACCTCACCCGCCTGCCCAAGGCGCTGGACGGGGAGGCGCTGAAGGAGGCGCTGAAGGGCGTCTACCTGCTCGGCATCCGCTCGCGCACCCAGATCACCGCCGACGTGCTGGAGGCGGCCGACCGGCTCATCGCCATCGGCTGCTTCAGCGTCGGCACCAACCAGGTGGACATCGACGCCACCCGCATCGCCGGCATCCCGGTGTTCAACGCGCCCTTCTCCAACACCCGCAGCGTGGCGGAGCTGGTGATCGGCGAGATCGTGATGCTGCTGCGCCGCATCCCCAACCGCTCCGCCGCCGCCCACGAAGGGCTGTGGGACAAGTCGGCCACCGACAGCCACGAGGTGCGCGGCAAGACGCTCGGCATCATCGGCTACGGCAACATCGGCTCGCAGCTCTCCAACCTCGCCGAGGCGATGGGCATGCGGGTGATCTATTACGATCACACCGACAAGCTCCGCCACGGCAACACCGAGCCGGTGGCGACCATGGCCGACGTGCTCTCCCAGAGCGACGTGGTGAGCCTGCACGTGCCCGAGACCCCGGCCACCCACGGCATGATCGGCCGCGCCGAGATCGCCGCCATGAAGAAGGGCGCCTATCTCATCAACAACAGCCGCGGCACGGTGGTGGACCTCGACGCCCTCGCCGACGCGCTGAAGGAAGGTCGCCTGCGCGGCGCGGCGGTGGACGTGTTCCCCGTGGAGCCCAGCGCCAACGGCCAGAAGTTCGTCTCCCCGCTGCAGGGCCTGCCCAACGTCATCCTCACCCCGCACATCGGCGGCTCCACCGAGGAGGCGCAGGAGCGCATCGGCGCCGAGGTGGCGCGCAAGCTGCTCGATTATTCGGACACCGGCTCCACCATGGGCGCGGTGAACTTCCCGCAGGTGCAGCTGCCGGCGCGCCCCACCGGCACCCGTTTCATCCAGGTGCAGCGCAACTTGCCGGGCATGCTCGGCCGCCTCAACGAGGTGCTGGCCCGCCACGCGGTCAACATCGCCGCCCAATATTACGAGACCAATGCCGACATCGGCTATGTGGTGCTCGACGCGGACGCCTCGGCGGTGGACAGCCAGGCCATCCTCGCCGACATCCGGGCGCTCGAAGGCACCATCCGCGCCCGCCTGCTCTACGAATACAAGGCCTGATCGACCGCCCCCACCTTTCCGCTCCGCCCAATGGCCCCCTTGCCAAAGGGGGGCTCCGCCTGCGTTGATACGGCAACGCTTGGCCGCTTCGACGGCGGGGCACCACGGGGGAAACGGGCATGGGTATCGGGCGGTCGGGATCGGTCTTCTCTCACCCGTTGGGCCGGCTCGCGCTGGGGCTTCCGGCGCTCGCTTTCCCCGCCGCGCTCGCTTTCGCCGCCGCGCTCGCCTGCGCCGCACCTGTCCGGGCGGCGGAAAACCTCGACAGCTATCTTGAAGGCGTGCGCGCCAAATACGGATTGCCGGCGCTGGCCGCAGCCGTGACCCGATCGGGCGAGATCGTCGCCTCGGGCGCGGCGGGCAAGCGGGCCATCGGCATCGATATCCCCGTGACGGTGGAAGACCGCTTCCACCTCGGCTCCGACACCAAGGCCTTCACCGCCACCGTCGCGGGGACGCTGGTGGAGGAAGGCAGGATCAAGTGGTCGAGCACCCTCGGCGAGGTGCTGGGCGGCAAGGTGAAGGACATGAACCCGAAGCTCGCGGCGGTGACGCTGGAGCAGCTCCTGTCCCACACCAGCGGCATCCCCTCCGACAATGCGGACACCATCGCCATCTATTTCAATGCGGTGGGCTTCGAGAAAACGCCCACGGCCCTGCGCATCGACGCGCTGGAGCGGTGGAAGACGCACGCGCCGGAGGTGCCCAGGACCGGCTCGCCGTTCCAGTATTCCAACCTCGGCTACACCTTCGCCGGCGCCATGCTGGAGGAGGTCTCCGGCAAGCCGTGGGAGCGCCTGGTGGAGGAGCGCATCTATGCGCCGCTCGGCCTGAAGAGCGCCGGCTTCGGCCCGCAGGCGACCTTCGGCAAGTATGACGCCGCCATCGGCCACATGCTGGACGACAAGGGCACCCCCACGGCCATGGCCTGGGGCCCCTCGGCGGACATTCCGCCCGTGATCGGCCCGGCCGGCATCGGCCACATGTCGGTGCTGGACTTCGCCCGCTGGGGCGATTGGAACGCCGGCCAGGGCAAGCGCGGCCCGAAGATCGTCTCGCCGGAGACGCTGGCCGTCATCCACAAGCCCCACGTCACCACCCCGCCCTTCAAGAACCCGCCCCCCGGCACCCCCTCCGCCGGCGACTATGCCTTCGGCTGGGGCGTGGTGAAGCTCGACTGGACGAAGACGCCTGTGCTCACCCACAACGGGTCCAACAGCATGAACTTCGCCAAGATCCTGGTGGAGCCGGCGAGCGACCTCTCGGTGGAGGTGGTGGCCAATTATCCCGGCCAGACCGCCGAGGACGCCGCCACCGAAGTGGTGAAGCACCTCTACGGGCAGTTCGCCCCGAAGTGAGGGGATGGGTTCGCCTTCTCCCCTTGCGGGAGAAGGTGGCGCGCGGCAAAGCCGCGTGACGGATGAGGGGTGAAAGCCCCGGTGCCGTCGGGACGTTGGCCCCTCACCCCCGGCCCCACTCCCGCCCGAACTCGGCTGTTGTCGAGTTCGGTTCGTGAAGGTCGAAGTCGCCAAAGGCCGACTTCGAGGGGAGAGGGGAGACCCAACCGTAAGCCGCCCCCTACCTCCCCCGCTCCTTGATCTCAATCAACGCTCTTCAGCCGGCTAAGGCTCATGTTTTGACGCGGTTTTTCAGCCGCGGATGGCGCGCGCCTCCAGCGCCCAAGGAGCCCAGCATGGCCAGCATTGACGACCTCTCGCCCGTGACCGGCGCCGACGCCATTCCCGCCGAGATGGAGCGCTCGCTGGCCGAGGAGCGCCAGCTGGCGGCACAGGAGGCGGAGCTGTCCGCCGTCGCCGCCCTCTCCGCCTCCCTCGAAGAGCCCCAGCCTGCCGCGGCGGCGGGCGTGGACGAGGTGAAGGCCGGCATCGCCGCCATTCTCGCGGGCGCCGCGCCGGACGACGCCGTGCGGCTGCGCAAATCGCTCGGCCTGCCCAAACCCGCGGGCACCCCGGCCGGCCAGCCGCGCGTGACAAGCGACGAGCTGTCCGACGACTGGCGCACCGGCGGCTATCCCTTCAAATACAAGATGCTGCGGCGCGACTACGAGCAGCAGAAATTCATCCTCCAGACCGAGCTTCTGAAGCTTCAGTCGTGGGTGAAGGAAAGCCGCCAGCGGGTCATCATCCTGTTCGAGGGGCGCGACGCGGCCGGCAAGGGCGGCGCCATCAAGCGCTTCATGGAGCACCTCAATCCCCGTGGCGCGCGGGTGGTGGCGCTGGAAAAGCCGAGCGAGGTGGAGCGCGGCCAGTGGTATTTCCAGCGCTATGTGGAGCACCTGCCCACCACCGGCGAGATCGTGATGTTCGACCGCAGCTGGTACAACCGGGCCGGCGTCGAGCGGGTGATGGGCTTCTGCTCGGATGACGAATATCGCGAGTTCCTGCGGCAGGCGCCGGAGTTCGAGCGCAACCTCGTGCGCAGCGGCATCCACCTCATCAAGTTCTGGTTCTCGGTGAGCCGCGACGAGCAGCGCCGCCGCTTCAAGGAACGCAAGGTGCATCCGCTGAAGCAGTGGAAGCTCTCGCCCGTCGATCTCGCCTCGCTGGACAAGTGGGACGACTACACCCGCGCCAAGGAAGCCATGTTCTTCCACACCGACACGGCGGACTCGCCCTGGACGGTCATCAAGTCCGACGACAAGAAGCGCGCCCGCATCAATGCCATGCGCTATGTGCTGCATTCCCTGCCCTACAAGGACAAGGACCAGAAGCGCATCGGCCCGCTGGAGACCCTGCTGGTGGGACGCGCCAACACCGTGCACGAGCGCGGGGAATATGTGATGGGCGGGCGATAGACAACGGGCCACGGCCTGTTTGCGGTGGTGTCGGAATGACTTGTCTCGCCGGCGGCATCGACGGTATGTCCTGTTGTGGCGATGTATTTTCGCGCCACGACAGGGGCGGCAGCCTGAGGCATGGATAACGCCACGCGTTCGGAGCGCACGAAGTCCGCCGTCATCGCGGCGGCGCTCGCCATCATCGCCCGCGACGGCGCCGGCCGCCTCACCCTCGATGCCATCGCCCGGGAGAGCGGCGTCAGCAAGGGCGGGCTGCTGCACCAGTTTCCCACCAAGCGGGCCGTGCTCGCGGCGCTGCTGGAGCAGCAGGCGGACCATTACGACAGCTTCGCCCAGGCGTTCCGGGAGGCGCATGGGGCGGACTATGCCGAGCCGGCCCTGGCCGCGCAGATCGCCGCCTATCGCGAGGTGATGAAGGGAGCCAATTCCATCACCTCCGCCATCCTCGCCGCGGTCGCCGAGGATCCGACCTTCCTCAACCCGCTGCAGGAGCGCGAGCAGCAGTCCCTCGCGCTCATCCGCGAGCAGGCGGCGGACCCGGAGCAGGCCCTCAGCCGCCTCTATTCGGCTCAGGGACTCGCCCTTTCCACCATTCTGGGGCTCTGCCCGCTCAGCGCAGACGCCCGCGAGCGGATGTTCGAGCACCTGCTCGACGAAAGCCGCTGGCTGAATGCTCCCGGAGATGGGCGCAAGTCCCGGCAGCTTCCCTCCCGCTGAGCGACCGCATCCGGGCCCGTGCGAACGGGCGGCATGTCAACGTCATCTTATGAGAGGAATCATTCTTCAACAAACCGTCTGGTCAGTTTGTTTTTCACGGCACAGTCGGATAATGTGATCCCATAGCGCAGTCGGACTTCAGGCCGACTGTCCGCTACTCCGTCGGTCTCGCCGCAACGAGACCGACGGGAATGGAACTGCGGACGGAATTTCCGCCCCCTTAAACCGTCCGCAGTTCCCCTTCCCCCATCACACACTGATAATGCCCCGCAGATGCCGGCCCGGCCGGCTGCGGCGCGTCGCCTCCGCGCGCGCCGTTCTGCGCCCGCGCGGGCGGCTCGCCTTTTGTCGGAATGTGGAGTAGAAATAAGATATCCACATCTCACAGATGCGGAATAGGGCGGTGCGCGGTGCCGCCCTGTGCGTCGTGTTGGGACCGAAGAGCGAAGAACAGATGAGCCTGACCCATCTCCAGCGCCTCGAGGCGGAGAGCATCCACATCATGCGCGAGGTCGTCGCCGAGGCCGAGCGCCCGGTGATGCTCTATTCGGTGGGCAAGGATTCGGCGGTGATGCTGCATCTCGCCAAGAAGGCCTTCTTTCCCTCCCCGCCTCCCTTCCCGCTGCTCCACGTGGACACCACCTGGAAGTTCCGCGCCATGTACGAGCTGCGCGACCGGGCCGCGCGCGAGGCCGGCATGGACCTTCTCGTCCACCAGAACCCGGACGCGCTGGAAAAGGCCATCAACCCCTTCGACCACGGCCCCCTCCATACCGACATGTGGAAGACGGAGGGCCTGAAGCAGGCGCTGGACAAATGGGGCTTCGACGCGGCCTTCGGTGGCGCCCGCCGCGACGAGGAGAAGAGCCGCGCCAAGGAGCGTGTCTTCTCCTTCCGCTCGCAGAACCACCGCTGGGACCCGAAGAACCAGCGGCCGGAACTCTGGCACCTCTACAATGCCCGCAAGAACAAGGGGGAGAGCATGCGCGTCTTCCCCATCTCCAACTGGACCGAGCTGGACATCTGGCAATACATCCACCTCGAAGGTATCCGCATCGTGCCGCTCTATTTCGCCGCCCCGCGCCCCACCGTGGAGCGCGACGGCCTGATCCTGATGGTGGATGACGACCGCTTCCCCCTGCGCCCCGGCGAACAGCCGCAGATGCGCTCGGTGCGCTTCCGCACGCTCGGCTGCTACCCGCTCACCGGCGCGGTGGAGAGCACGGCCGACACCCTGCCCCAGGTGATCCAGGAAATGCTGCTCACCACCACCTCCGAGCGCCAGGGCCGCGCCATCGACAAGGACGCCGGCGGCGCCGGCATGGAGAAGAAGAAGCAGGAGGGGTATTTCTGATGAGCGCGCCCCTCGATCCCGTCTACAAGACCGACGCCCTCATCGCCGAGGACATCGACAAGTATCTCGACGTGCACCAGCACAAGACCATGCTGCGCTTCATCACCTGCGGCAGCGTGGACGACGGCAAGTCCACCCTCATCGGGCGGCTGCTCTACGATTCCAAGATGATCTTCGAGGATCAGCTCGCCGCGCTGGAGGCCGATTCGAAGAAGGTCGGCACCCAGGGGCAGGAGCTGGATTTCGCGCTGCTGGTGGACGGCCTCGCCGCCGAGCGCGAGCAGGGCATCACCATCGATGTGGCCTATCGCTTCTTCGCCACCGAGAAGCGGAAATTCATCGTCGCCGACACCCCCGGCCACGAGCAGTACACCCGCAACATGGTGACCGGCGCCTCCACCGCCGACCTCGCGGTGATCCTCGTGGACGCGCGCAAGGGCGTGCTGACCCAGACGCGGCGCCACTCCTACCTCGCCCACCTCATCGGCATCCGCAACATCGTGCTGGCCGTGAACAAGATGGACCTCGTGGGCTACAACCGCGAAGTCTTCGAGAAGATCGTCGCCGACTATCGGGCCTTCGCCGCCTCCATCGGCATCACCGATTTCGTCGCCTTGCCCATCTCCGGCTTCAAGGGCGACAACATCACCACCCTCTCCCCCAACACGCCGTGGCATGCCGGCCCGACGCTGATGGAGCATCTGGAGAGCGTGGAGATCGACGCCGCCCATGACGCGGCAAAGCCATTCCGCATGGCCGTGCAGTGGGTGAACCGGCCGAACCTCGACTTCCGCGGCTTCGCCGGCCTCATCTCCTCCGGCACGGTGAAGCCGGGCGATGCCATCCGCGTTCTGCCCTCCGGCAAGACCAGCACGGTCTCGCGCATCGTCACGCTGGACGGCGACCTCAGGGAGGCCGTGGCCGGCCAGTCCGTCACCTTGTGCCTCGCCGACGAGATCGACTGCTCGCGCGGCGACGTGATCGCGGCGGCGGAGGCCCCCGTGCAGGCGGCGGACCAGTTCGAGGCGGTGATCGTGTGGATGGACGAGCAGCCCATGCTGCCGGGCCGCCCCTACTGGCTGAAGCTCGGCACCCAGACGGTGTCCGCCACCATCACCGAGCCCAAGTACCAGGTGAACGTCAACAACATGGACCACCTGGCGGCGAAGACGCTGGAGCTGAACGCCATCGGCGCCTGCAACATCGCCACCGACCGGCGCATCCCGTTCGAGCCCTATGCCGAGAACCGCGAGCTGGGCGGCTTCATCCTCATCGACAAGATGACCAACGCCACCGTCGGCGCGGGCATGATCCACTTCGCGCTCAGACGGTCGGACAACGTCCACTGGCAGGCCACCGACATCTCCCGCGAGCACCATGCGGCGCTGAAGAACCAGAAGCCGGCCGTGGTCTGGCTCACGGGCCTTTCCGGCGCGGGCAAGTCCACCATCGCCAATCTGGTGGAGAAGAAGCTCGCCCGGATGAACCGGCACACTTTCCTGCTCGACGGCGACAACGTGCGCCACGGCCTCAACAAGGATCTCGGCTTCACCGCCGCCGACCGGGTGGAGAACATCCGCCGCGTGGGCGAGGTGGCGAAGCTGATGACGGATGCCGGCCTCATCGTCATCACCGCCTTCATCAGCCCGTTCCGCGCCGAGCGCGACATGGTGCGCGGCATGATGCAGCCGGGCGAGTTCTTCGAGGTCTTCATCGACACGCCGCTGGCCGAGGCCGAGCGGCGCGACGTGAAGGGCCTCTACAAGAAGGCCCGCGCCGGCCAGCTCAAGAACTTCACCGGCATCGACAGCCCCTACGAGGCCCCCGCCGCCCCCGAGCTGCGCGTGGACACCACCGCCATGGACCCGGAGGCCGCCGCCGAGGCCATCGTGCGGATGCTGGTGCCGTAAGGCGGGGGCGGGGTCACTCCCTCGGCCCCGTTCCTTGAACGGTGCCGGGTGGTTGGCGCTCAAGCGCCGCGCGGGCTTGGCCTAAGGCCCATGAGTGATCTCATGGGCCTTAGGCTCACACCGGCCCCGCCTCCTCCATCCGCACTTCCTTGAGCTTCTTGATGCCGAGCAGGCTCAGGGCGGCATTCTCATAGAAGGTCTCGCTCACGCCCTGCCGCACCTTGTGCAGGAAGTAGCGCTCGAAGCCGACCTTCGCGGTATGCACCCAGGCGCCTTGCGACGACCAGTTGACGTTGCGCGGCGGGATCTGCGGCTGGGCGATGAAGGCGATGCCGCCGTCGCCGAAATCGGCGAGGCACACCGCGTTCCACGTCGCCACCGCCCGCGGCTTTTCCCCGGCGAGCAGCGCGGCGATGTTGGCGGCGGTGGCCGTGACCATGGATTCGATCATGAAGCCGGTCTTGGGCACGCCCACCGGCAGCGGCGTCTTGCCCATGGGCGGGATGGCGACGCACACGCCGATGGCGAAGATGTTGGGGTAGGCCGGGTTCTGCTGGTGCCGGTCCACGATGACGAAGCCGCGGGGATTGGACAGGCCCTCGTGGCCGGACACCGCCGGCACGCCACGGAAGGCGGGCAGAATCATGGAGAAGGCGAAGGGCAAATCGTGGGTGGCCTTCGGGCTTGCGTCCTCGTTCACCTCCTCCACGCTCATCCGGCCGGCCTCCACGCGGGCCACGCGGGCGTTGGTGATCCATTTGATGTGCTTCTCGCGCAGCGCGCTTTCCAGCAGGCCCTTGGTGTCGCCCACGCCGTCGAGGCCGAGATGGCCGACATAGGGCTCGGGCGTCACGAAGGTCATGGGCACCTGGTCGCGGACCTTGGCCTTGCGCAAGGCGGCATCGAGGATGAAGGCGAATTCGTAGGCCGGCCCGTAGCAGGAGGCCCCAGCCGCCGCGCCGACCACGATCGGCCCGGGTGAACGCACCAGCGCATCGAAGGCGGTGCGCGCGTGGGCGGCATGGTCGGTGAGGCAGACGGAATGGGTATGGCCAGCGGGGCCGAGCCCCTCCACCTCGTCGAAGGCGAGGTCGGGGCCGGTGGCGATGACGAGGTAGTCGTATTCGAGCGTGTCGCCATCATTCAGCTCGATGCGGTTGTTCTTGGGATCGAGCCGCTTCGCGCCCATGGGCATGAGGCGGATGCCGCGGGACTGGAAGACCTTGGTGAGGTCCACCGTGATCTCCTCGGGCTTGCGCCAGCCCACGGCGACCCACGGATTGGAGGGCACGAAGGTATAGGTGGAGCCCTTGTTGACCACCACCACCTCATGCTTCGACCCCACCTTCTCCTTCATCTCATAGGCCATGATGACGCCGCCGAGCCCGGCGCCCAGGATGACGATCCGCGACATTGCTACCTCCCATTGTGCGCCCGCCGGTGCTGCCGATGGACGCGGGGCGCGCTCGGGATCTGTTGACCGCCCGTCGCGCCTCTTGACATTCAAGAATTAGAATTTCATTTTTTTGAATGTCAAGGGATTTGGCCGCGCGGGACGCGGCGCCCCGTTACGGAGGAAACCCATGAGCGAAATCGCGCAGCGCGCCGGGTCCGGTTCAGGCTTCGCCTGTTCCCTGAAGGCCAAGGCGTGGTCGCCCTACGTGGCCGGCATTCTCATCGGCCTTCTGCAGGTGCCGGCCTTCCTGCTCATCGAGACGGCGCTCGGCGCCTCCTCGTCCTACGTCACCATCGGCGGCATCGTGGCGTCGTGGATCGATCCGGGTGTGGCGCAGATCGACTATGTGGCGAAGCACATCGCCGCCACCGGCAAGAACTGGTGGCAGGTGGCGCTGGTCGTCGGCGTCGCCATCGGCGCCTTTCTGTCCATGCGCATCTCCGGCGCCCGTCGCAAGCCCATCTCCCCCATCTGGTCGCGGGCGCTCGGCACATCGAACCCCGGCGTGCGCTATGCGGTGGCGTTCGGCGCCGGCTTCGTGATGCTGTTCGGCGCCCGCATCGCCGATGGCTGCACCTCCGGCCATGGCCTTTCCGGCATGGCGCAGCTCGCCGTCTCCTCGACGGTCGCCGTCGCCGCCATGTTCGCCGGCGGCATCGCCACCGCCCTCCTCCTGCTGCGCCGCATCTGACGCCGAACCCCGGCAAGGAGAACCGCCATGTCTCTCGTCCAATCCATCGTCATCGGCCTGCTCATGGGCACGGTGTTCGGCGTCGCTCTCGAAAAGGCCCGCGTGTTCGAGCCGGGCATGATCGTGGGGCAGATGCAGCTCCGCAATTTCATCATGCTCAAGGTCTTCCTCACCGCCGTCGCCACCGGCGCGGTGGTGATCGCCGCGCTCCATGGCTTCGGCCTGGTGAAGCTCGCGCCCAAGGCCACCTTCTATGCCGCCGATGTGGTGGGCGGGCTGATGCTCGGTGCCGGCATCGCGCTGGCCGGCGCCTGCCCGGGCACCGTCCTCGCCCAGGTGGGCGTCGGCTATCGCGACGCTTTGTTCACGCTCCTCGGCGGCATCGCCGGCGCCACCGCCTTCGGCTATGCCGAGCCGGTGCTGAAGCCGGTCCTGATGGCCTCCGGGCCGGGCAAGATCACCTTCATGGACCTCACCGGCCTCTCCTATCCGGTGCTCGCGGTCGGGCTGGCCGTGGTGCTGGTGGTGATTCTCGTGGGGCTGGAGGTGTGGCGGCCGTGGCGCGCCGATCTCGGCGCGGACGTGGACGGCGATTTCGGACCCGCAGCGCCCGCAAAGGCCGCCCGCGCCCATCTCGAACCGGCGGAGTGATGCCATGACCGTCCCGCGCATCGTCATCCTGGGTTCGGGCTTTGCGGCGCTGACCGCGGTGCGCGAGCTGCGCCGCAAGCGCGTCGGCGCCGACATCACGGTGGTGTCGCCCGCGCCCATGCTCACCTATCTGCCGAGCCTCATCTGGGTGCCGGCCGGGCTGCGGCGGGCGGAGGACCTCACCATCCCCCTCGCGGGCTTCTTCGCCCGCCACAACGTGCGGCACGTGGCCGCGACGGTGGAGCAGGTGACGGACGGCGGACGGCGCGTCCACACCAGCGGCGGCGTCATCGAGAACGACATGCTGCTCATCGCCACCGGCGGGCGCTACATCCGCAAGCTGCCGGGCATCGAGCACGCGTTCATCCCGTGCGAGGGCATCGCCGTCGCGGACGCCCTGCGCCAGCGCATCGCCGCCCTCGAACGCGGCACCATCGCGGTGGGGTTCGGCGCCAACCCGCAGGAACCGTCCGCGGTGCGCGGCGGCCCCATGTTCGAGTTCCTGTTCGGCCTCGACACGCTGCTGCGCCGGCAGGGCCGGCGGGAGGCGGTGGATCTTGTCTTCTTCAACGCCTCCACCCAGCCCGGTCAGCGGCTCGGCGCCAAGGCGGTGGGCGGGCTGCTGAAGGAGATGGAGCGGCGCGGCATCAGGACCCATCTCGGCCACAAGCCGCTCAGCTTCGCCCCCGACAAGGTGGTGACGGAAGGCGGCGAGATCCCCGCCGACCTCATCCTGTTCATGCCCGGCCTCACCGGGCCGGCATGGCTGGCGGAAAGCTGCCTGCCGCTCTCGCCCGGCGGCTTCATCGCCGCCGACGCCACCTGCGCCGTCCATGGTCTCGACGATGTGTATGTGGCCGGCGACGCGGGCTCCTTCCCCGGTCCGGACTGGATGCCGAAGCAGGCCCACCAGGCCGATCTCCAGGCCCGCGCCGCCGCTCGCAACATCGCCGCCGTCCTCGCCGGCCGGCCGGAGCGGGAGACCTTCCGGCCCGAACTCGTCTGCATCGTCGATACGCTGGACGCGGGCATGCTGGTGTTCCGCGACGCACGGCGCAACTTCGCCTTGCCCCGGCTCGGCCCGCTGCACCATGTGAAGCGGATGTTCGAGGCGCACTATCTGCGCGCCTATCGCGCCGCCTGAGCGAGGCGCCCCTTTCGCACCGCAACAGGATGGATTAAGCCCCCGGGAAAGCGCGCCACGCGCACGACCTCCAATTCCCCGGGTGCCCCTGTCCCATGATCCGCCTCGACAACATCAGCAAGCAGAACGGCCGGCAGCTCGTCTTCATCGAGGCGTCCGCCGCGCTGCTGAAGGGGGAGAAGGTGGGTCTCGTCGGCCCCAACGGCGCCGGCAAGACCACGCTGTTCCGCATGATGACCGGGCAGGAGACGCCGGACGAGGGGCAGGTCTCGGCCGATCGCGGCATCACCATCGGCTATTTCAGCCAGGACGTGGGCGAGATGGCGGGCCGCTCCGCCCTCGCCGAGGTGATGGACGGCGCCGGGCCGGTGAGCACCGTCGCGGCGGAGCTGAAGGAGATCGAGGCGGCGCTGGGCGATCCCGACCGCATGGACGAGATGGATGCGCTCGTCGAGCGCTACGGCGAGGTGCAGGCCCGCTTCGAGGAACTGGGCGGCTACGCGCTGGAGGGCCGCGCGGCGGAGGTTCTCGCCGGCCTCGGCTTCTCCCAGGAGATGATGGACGGCGACGTGGGCAAGCTCTCCGGCGGCTGGAAGATGCGCGTGGCGCTGGCCCGCATCCTGCTCATGCGCCCCGACGTGATGCTGCTCGACGAGCCCTCCAACCATCTCGACATCGAGAGCCTCATCTGGCTGGAAAGCTTCCTGAAGGGCTTCGACGGCGCGCTGATGATGACGTCGCACGACCGCGCCTTCATGAACCGCATCGTCAACAAGATCGTCGAGATCGACACCGGCAGCCTCAACTCCTATTCCGGCGACTATGAGTTCTACGCCGGCCAGCGGGCGATGAACGAGAAGCAGCAGCAGGCGCAATACGAGCGCCAGCAGGCCATGCTGGCCAAGGAGATCGCCTTCATCGAGCGCTTCAAGGCCCGCGCCTCCCATGCCGCGCAGGTCCAGAGCCGGGTGAAGAAGCTGGACAAGATCGACCGGGTGGAGCCGCCCCGCCGGCGCGAGGCGGTGGCCTTCGAATTCGCCCCCGCGCCCCGCTCCGGCGAGGACGTGGCGAGCCTCAAGGGCGTCCACAAGCGCTATGGCAGCAAGGTCATCTATGAGGGGCTGGACTTCCACATCCGCCGCCGCGAGCGCTGGTGCGTGATGGGCGTCAACGGCGCCGGAAAGTCCACCTTGCTCAAGCTCATCGCCGGTTCCACAGAGCCGGACGACGGCACGGTCAACGTCGGCGCCAGCGTGAAGATGGGCTATTTCGCCCAGCACGCCATGGATCTCCTGGAGGGCGAGCGCACCGTGTTCGAGACGCTGGAGGACGCCTTCCCCCAGGCCGGACAGGGCGCCCTGCGCACGCTGGCCGGCTGCTTCGGCTTCTCCGGCGACGACGCGGAAAAGCGCTGCCGGGTGCTGTCGGGCGGCGAGAAGGCGCGGCTCGTGATGGCCAAGATGCTGTTCGACCCGCCCAACTTCCTGGTGCTGGACGAGCCCACCAACCATCTCGACATCACCACCAAGGAGATGCTGGTGGCGGCGCTGGCCGATTACGAGGGGACCATGCTGTTCGTCTCCCACGACCGGCACTTCCTCGCCGCCCTCTCCAACCGCGTGCTGGAGCTGACGCAGGACGGCATCCACCAATACAACGGCGGCTACACCGAATACGTCGCCCGCACCGGCCAGGAAGCGCCCGGCCTGCGGAACTGAGGGGGCTGGGGGTGAGGGGTCGGTCCTGACCGCCTCGCCACGGCCGACCAAAAGGCACCACACCCCTCATCCGTCTCGCGGCTCCGCCGCGATCCACCTTCTCCCGCAAGGGGAGAAGGGAACGGCGCCTCACCCCATTCCCCGTTCCCCCACCACATGCGCGGCGGCCGATCCCGCCGCATAGAAGGCCGCCTGCGCGGCCCGCCACCGGGGGACGGCAACCTCCCGCTCCGGCAGCGGCACGTCCTCCGCGCGCGACCGCCCCAGCACCACATCCGCCATCAGCCGGCCGAACACCGTGCCCGGACCGATGCCCCGGCCGTTGTATCCACTGATGGACACCACATTTCGCGCCAGCCGCCGGAAGCGCGGCAAGGCATCGTCCGTCATGCCGATGGTGCCGTACCAGGCGGCCTCGAACGGCGCCGGCGGCAGCTCCGGAAAGAGCCGCGCCAGCGCGCGCCGGGAAAAGGCCTCATGCACCCCCGCCAGAGCGCCGAGCGCGCCGATGCTGCCGAACACCAGCCGCCCGGCCGCGTCATAGCGGAGCGATGTGAGCACCTGCCGCGTGTCCCAGATGCCCTGCCGGCCGGGCAGGATGCGCGTGCGCAGGCGCTCGGGCACCGGCGGGGTGGCGAAATTGAAATAGGGCAGCGGCACCTGCTCGCGGGCGAGGCGCTCCCACGGCCCGAAGCTGTAGGCGTCGCTGGCGACGATGATCCGGTCCGCCGCGAGCGTGCCGCCATCGGTGCGCAGCCGCCAGCCGCCGGCCGTCTCCTCCGCCGCCCGCACGGGGCTCGCCGTATGGAGGACCGCCCCGGCCGCCATCGCCGCGCGGGCAAGTCCCCGGGCATAGGCAAGGGGCTGGATGGTGCCGGCCCGTTCGTCCAGCAGGGCACCGCGATAGGTGCCACCGCCGATCGCGACGCGGGCCGCGTCCGCATCCAGGAGGCGCACCGGCGCACCGCGCGCCTGCCACTGGGCGGCGCGGGCTTCGATCTCGGCCTGCCCGGCCCGGCCGACGGCGCAATGGAGCGTGCCGTTGGGCGTCGCCTCGCAGGCGATGGCGTGGCGGGCGACGAGGGCGAACACCTCCGCCGGCGCCCCGCCGAGGAGCGCGAGCAGCCCCTCCCCCTTCTCGGCGCCGAGGGTGGCCACGATGTCGTCGGGCATCACCCAGAGCCCGGCGTTCACCAGCCCCACATTGCGCCCCGCCCCGCCGGAGCCGATGCCGGCGGCCTCCAGCACCACCACCCTTGCGCCCGCCTCGGCCAGCCGCAGCGCGGCGGAAAGCCCGGTATAGCCGGCGCCCACCACGGCGATATCGGCGCGCGCCTCGCCACTCAGCGGCGCGGTCTCGGGCGCGGGCGGGGCGGTCATGGCCCACAGGCCGTGGCTTCTGGGATCGGTGCCGGGAGGGGGAGGCATCTGCATGGCCTCTTTTCTACAACATCGCCGGACGGCGGGAATGACCTTGCGTCCGCCGCACGGAAACGAAGAATTAACCATACGGGCCGCACGATGGTCCGCGATCCGCTCAGATGGAACGGACCTCCGCCGCCAGTGCGTACCTCCTCCCGCAAGGAGAATCGAGCGCCGGCCTAGTTGCCGCTCAACCGGCAGGGCGCATGCTCTTTGGACGCACTTTTGTGTTTCCTGGGCTCCTTTGATATGAGGGGCGCCCAGTAGAGATTATTCGGAGCTGCGTGATGGCTAATCCGCGCGTCTATGTTTACCAGTTCGCCTCCGGCTCCCAGTGGGCGGCCGGCGACAGCGTGGAGGCGTATCTGCGCCGTCTTCTGGATGTGGACTTCACCCAGTCGCTCCGCGCCGACCGCCTCGCGGCGGTCACCGCCTTCCTCGACGAAGCCTTCCAGCTGGCCCACACCATCGGCTGGAGCGGTTCCGCGCGGGAAATCCCGCAGATGTTCTCGCTCCCCGGCATGCCGGCCGAAGAGGCCGTGCACATGATCGCCTGGGAGCAGGAAGACGGCGTGGCCTTCATCGCCTCGCCCTATCCGCTGCCGTGGCTCGACGCCAAGGCGAGCCGCACCACCGATTCCGACCGCGCCGTGCCGGTGGAGGCCGCGCCCGTGGCTCCCGTCGCCCGCCCCGTGCAGCAGCAGCCGCTGGAAGTGGTTTCGGCCCAGGCCGAGGAAGCGGTGGAAGCCGCCCTCGACCCGTTCTCCGAATACGTGCGCCGCGAGGAGGCCGCCCGCCTCTCGCGCGAGCCCGCGCCCCTCGCCGAGGACCGCGACGCCGCCCGCCGCTTCTTCTGAGCGAAAATCTCCCGATCTTCGATGCGCGCCCCCCAAAGGGCGCGCATTGTCGTTCCGGGAGCCCCTTTCGGCCCGTCTGGAACGATGCCAGGGCGCGCGTGCGCCTTGCTCCGGCCGCAACGCTTGGATAGATGATTCAGGGTGTGGACCGCAGCGCGGCCTCTTCGCAACGAGCCGGCGCGGTTGACCTTAAGTTATGTTCGTGATGCGTGGTGGCGTTTTCCCATCCTGATGGCCCCAAGGTGAAACCAGCGTCCGTCGCCGTGTCGCGCGCCACCCCTGCGCGGCGCATCCGGCTTCGGGCATGTTCCAAGGCTGATCGGTCCGGTTCGATGCCGGATGCGGAGACCTGAATTTGCGGTCGTTTCTCGCCGGCGTCCTCGCTCTGCCCGTGGCGCTCCTCCTCATGCTCTGCGCGCTCACCGGCAGCGCCCAGGCGATGGAAGCGATCGCGCTCCGGCTCGATGCCAAGGTGGTGGACCTGCTGCCGGCCGTCGAGCGCCAGACCACCGATGACGGCCGCTTCCAGATCTCCACCGCGCCCGATGCCGAGGGCGTCGTGCGCCGCATCGAGGTGCCGACCTCCGACGGGCGCAGCCATGGCGACTGGATCGCCTTCGCCCTCACCAACAACACCGACGAGCAGGTGGACCGCCTCATCGTCGCGCCGCATTACCGCATGTCCGGCTCCGGCCTGTTCTGGCCGGACCTCGGCAACCGCCGCATCATCTCGCTCACGCCCAGCCAGGGCTTCAAGCCGGAGCGGCAGTCGGCGCCGGACGCGGATGTCTTCCTCATCACGCTCGATCCCGGTTCCACCGTCACCTTCGTGGTGGAACTCGGCTCGGCGGGCCTGCCCCAGCTGCAGCTGTGGGAGCCCGACGCCTACAAGGACCGGGTGAACGCCTTCACCCTCTACCACGGCATCGTCATCGGCATCGCCGGCCTGCTCGCGCTGTTCCTGACGATCCTGTTCGTGGTGAAGGGCTCGGTGATGTTCCCGGCGGCCGCCGCGCTGGCCTGGGCCGTGCTTGGCTATATCGGCCTCGACTTCGCCTTCTGGTCGAAGGTGTTCGGCCTCTCCCCCATCGCCGAGCAGTTCTGGCGGGCGGCGGGCGAGGCGATCCTGACCGCGACGCTGCTCGTGTTCCTGTTCGCCTACCTCAACCTCAACCGCTGGCACGTGCGCTACGTCCACGTCGCCGCCGGCTGGCTGGTGTTCCTCGCCGCCCTCGTGGTGGTGGCGCTGCTGGATGCGCCGGTGGCGGCGGGCATCGCCCGCCTCTCGCTGCTGGCGGTGGCGGTGGCCGGCTTCGGCGTGGTGATCTGGCTGTCGCAGCACGGCTTCGACCGCGCGGTGCTCATCATCCCCACCTGGTCGCTGCTGGTGGTGTGGGTGATGATGGCGGGCCTGACGGTGGCCGGCTTCGTCACCAACGATCTCGCCGCCCCGGCGCTCTCGGGCGGCCTCGTGCTCATCGTCATGCTCATCGGCTTCACGGTGATGCAGCACGCCTTCGCCGGCATCGGCGGCATCCAGGGCTCGACCTCGGAGCTGGAGCGCCGCGCGCTGGCGCTGGCCGGCTCCGGCCTCATCGTGTGGGACTGGGACGTGGACACCGACCGCATCTACACCTCCCCCGAGGCCGAGGAGGCGCTGGGCCTGAAGCGCCATTCGCTGGAGACCGAGGCCGCCGGCTGGCTGGAGGTGCTGCACCCCGCCGACCGCGACCGCTTCCGCGCCACGCTCGACGGCATCATCGACCAACGCCGCGGCCGCATCGACCAGGATTTCCGACTGCGCGCCATCGACGGCCACTATCTCACCTTCAACCTGAAGGCGCGCCCGGTGGTGGGCGCGGACGGCGAGGTAGTGCGCTGCATCGGCACCCTCACCGACGTGACCGGCGAGCGCATCGCCGCCGAGCGCCTGCTGCACGACGCGGTGCGCGACAACCTCACCGGCCTGCCCAACCGCGAGCTGTTCCTCGACCGCCTGCACCAGGCCCTCGTCACCGCCCGGCTCGACGACAAGGTGAAGCCGACGGTGATGGTGATCGACCTCGACCGCTTCAAGCTGCTCAACGTGCAGGTGGGCATGGCGGTGGCGGACTCGATCCTCCTCACCGTCGCCCGCCGCATGACGCGCCTCTTGAAGCCGCAGGACACGCTGGCCCGCATCTCCGGCGACCAGTTCGGCATCATCCTGATGTCCGAGCGCGACGCCGAGCGCATCACCACCTTCGCCGACACCCTGCGCCGCTCGCTGCGCGCGCCCATCGCCTTCGCCGACCGGGAGGTGTTCGTCACCGCCTCCATCGGCCTCGTCCTGTCCGGCCCGGACCAGGTGAAGCGCGACGAGGTGCTGAAAGACGCCGAGCTCGCCATGTATTATGCCAAGCGCATCGGCGGCGACCGCATCGAGGTGTTCCGCCCGGCCATGCGCCAGCAGAAGATCGACCGCGTGGTGCTGGAACAGGAGCTGCGCGAGGCGCTGGAGAAGGACCAGATCTCGGTCCGCTACCAGCCCATCGTCCGCCTCGGCGACCGGGCCATCGGCGGCTTCGAGGCCTATATGCGCTGGAACCACCCGCGCCTCGGCGAGCTCGCCGCCTCCGAATTCATCCTGCTGGCCGAGGAGACAGGGCTCATCCTCGACCTCGGCCTGTTCGTGCTCGACCGCGCGGCGCGCCAGCTCGGCCAGTGGCAGCGCCTGCTGCGGGTGGACCCGCCGCTGTTCATGCACGTGAACGTCTCGTCGCGGCAGCTGCTGCGGCACGATCTGATCCAGGATCTCAAATCCGTGCTGGCCCGCAACACGGTGGCGCCCGGCTCGCTGAAGCTGGAAGTCACCGAGAGCCTGGTGATGGAAAACCCGGAATATGCCGCCGTGGTGCTGGGCCGCATGCGCGAGCTGGGCGCGGGCCTGTGCCTCGACGATTTCGGCACCGGCTATTCCTCCCTCGCCTATCTCCAGCGCTTCCCCTTCGACAGCGTGAAGATCGACCCGCGCTTCGTGCGCTCGGTGGCCAAGGGCCCGTCCCGCGCCGCCCGGCCGGTGATCGTCGGCGCCATGATCGACCTTGCCCACGACCTCGGCATGGACGTGATGGCCGAGGGGCTGGAGAAGGAAACGGAAGCCGCCGAGATGACCCGCTTCGGCTGCGAATATGGGCAGGGCGTGGTGTTCGGCGAGCCGCTCACCGCCGAGGAATGCCGCAGCCTCATCGAGCCCGCACCGGCGGACGCCCGCAAGAAGAAGACCGGCGCGGCGGCGGAATAGGCCCGTTCAGGCGCCCGTTTCGGACAGTCGCGGCTTGACCCGCGCGCGGGCGCGCCTCGCGGGGGCCTCGCTCCCCTGCTGGCGCCCTTTGGCGCCGCGCGGCCAGCGGGCCGGCCAGTTGACGATGTGGTCCACCAGCTCGAACAGCCCGAACTCGCTTTCCAGCCCCGCCACCCGGCCCTTCACCGAAATGCCGGCGCTGACCACGGTGTCCGGCGTGCCCGACACCAGGGGATGCCAGAACGGCAGATCCTTGCCCTCGCGCACCAGCCGGTAGGCGCAGGTGGGCGGCAGCCAGCCGATGCTCTCCACCGCCTCGGGGGTGAGCCGCACGCAATCTTCCACGATCTGAGAGCGGTTGGGATAATCGGCGCAGCGGCAGGAGCCGGCGTCGAACAGGCGGCACGCCACGTCGGTGTAGGCGACGGCGCCCGTGTCCTCGTCCTCGAGCTTCACGAGGCAGCAGCGGCCGCAGCCGTCGCACAGGCTCTCCCATTCCTCGACCGTCATGGTGGCGAGGGTCTTCGTCCGCCAGAACGGCGCGGTCGCCGCGTCGGCGGGCCGGTCGGGACGGGATGGGGCGGGGGGCGACATGCCGCCCCTTTAGCACAGGGCGGGCGTGAAGTCGCTCATTCGCCGCCGTAAGACAGCACCATCTGGTAGACGACGGGCTTTGCCGCCCGCATGGCCGCGTCGTCGGAGCGGAACTCCCGGTCGCCGTCCACGTCGCCCTCATAGGCGCCGGGCGGCGAGAACCGGAGCAGCAGGCGGCAGCCGTTGCCATTGGCGAGCTTATTCGGGGCGAGACGGCCGCCTTCAAAGTCCAGCACCGAGCCGCCATAGTCCCAGCCGAAGCCGGAGAGGGTGAAGGGCTTGCCGTTCGCCCGCTCCACCTCGGCGAGGGTCGCGCCGATGCCTATGCCCTCGGGCGTGCGCCACGGGCCGGGATCGTAGACCAGCACATCGCCTGGCCGCCGCCGCTTCTTCTCATCCAGCCAGATGATCTCGACCCGGCGCGACCGGTCCTGCGGAAACAGCACGGTGGCTTTCACCATCTCGCCCTCGGCGGCTGGCACGGTGCGGAACACCACGTTGGCGCGGCCGAACTGGCGGATCAGCGCCGCCTCGTCCGTATCGGGCGCGAACGGGCCGACGCAGGCGAAGGGCGGCAGCGTCTCCGGGCCGGCGGCCGCGAGTGGCGAGACCATCGCGCCCGCGAGGACGAGGCCCATCATCAGCCGGCGGAGCATGTGGCCCGTCCCTTCAGCGTGCGGGTTTTTTCCGTCCCGGCCGCATCTATGGCGGTGAGGGTGAGGACATAGCGGCCGGCGAAGCTCTCCGCTTCCTTGCCTTTGCCCTTGGTCTCGATCACCAGCTCGGCCGAGCCGGCCTTGGGGTCGGGCAGCTCGTGATAGAGGTGCAAGCGCACCTCGCTGCCGTGGAACCAGTGATGGACCAGCGCCTCGCCATCCAGCTCCAGTTTTTCGAACGGTGGCGCGCCCTTGCCGGCCGGCTTCACCTCCAGCACGGCGCGGAAATTGTTGAAGCTGCCGCCCATGCCGTGGGAAAACGCCGTCTGCGCCGCGAAGGAGACGGCGGCATCGTCGATGCTGCAATCGAGCGTGCCCGTGGCGTGGGCCGGGGCCGCCACGACGAGCCCGAGCGCGGCGAACCCGAGCGCGGCGAGCGCGATCGTGGCGAGCCCGCAGGCCACGACGCCCGCCCCCCGTCGAGGGGACGCGGGAGAATATCCCGTCGAAAATCCGGACATGGCGAGGCTCCCGGCGCAGTTGCCGGAAGGGAGCTTAAAACACCCGCCGACCCACCCGCAACGCGAGCGGAGCCGGGCTCAGCGCTTGCCGGCGGTGTAGTGATCGGCCCAGGCGAGGGCAAAGGCGAAGCCGCCGAAGGCGGTGACGATGGCGGCGAGCCAGATGGCGGTCTGTGCAGGCATGGTTTCCCCCGTGTTGGTCAGGGGAAAGGCTAGGCAGCGTTCCGGGCCGGCACGTTGATCCAGATCAAGCGGTGCGGCTCAGGTCGTCCACCTCGGGCGCGTCGCCGGCAGAGGGGGCGTCAGTGGCGAGCGCGCCGCGCCCCTCCTGCTTGGCCATGGCGACCAGCGCGTCGGCGCGCGCCAACAGCCGGTCGAGGTCTTCCCCCTCCCGCTGTTCGACCACGCCGAAGCTGGCGGTGACCACCGCATGGGGCGGCAGCACAGTGAGGCGGGCGAACTCCAGCTCCGCGCGCAGCCGCTCGGCGACCCGCGAGGCGCCGACCCGGTTGGTCCGCGCGAGGAGCATGGCGAACTCCTCCCCGCCCATGCGCGCGGTCGCGTCGCGGGGCGAGGTCTCCTGCAGGATCAGGCCGCCGATGACGGAGAGCAGCCGGTCGCCGGAGCCGTGGCCGAAGCCGTCGTTGATCTCCTTGAACCGGTCCATGTCGAAGGCGACGAGCGTCACCGGCTGGGCGCCGGGATCGGCGAGGATCTCCGCCGCCCGCTCCATGAAGGCGCGGTGGGTGCCGAGCCCGGTCAAGGGATCGATGCGCCCCTCGCGGCGGATCTCGTCGATGGCGTCCGCCGCGATGGAGGCGAGCAGGGCCAGGGCCAGCAGGAAGCCGCTGATGAGCAGGCTGAAGTTCAGCACCTGCCAGAACGGCGTCGCCCGGAACAAGGCGGCGAGATCCGATGGGTCGGCGCCGCTCTCGCGCAGGCGGTCGATCTCGAACAGATCGCCGGAGATGTGCATGGTCAGCACGGTGCGCACGAAGAAGTGCAGGCCGAAAACGAGGAAGACCCAGGACAGCAGGCGGTCGATGGGGCGCCGCCGCTGGATGGCGAAGATCTGCAGCGCCGCGATCACGAACATCAGGCCGTAGCCGAAATTCTGCGCATAGATGCGGGCGACGACATCGCGGTCGACATAGAAGAAATAGAACACCAGTGCGACGACGCCGCAGGCGATGACGAGCAGCAGCCGTCCCGATCCGGCGCGGCCGAACCGCACCAGCACGCCCTCCACCAGCGTCAGCACGGCGAAGGTGTAGACGATGGCCGAGACCACGGCGTTCGGACCCGCGCCACGGGGGAGGCCGGTGATCTGCATCAGCGCGGCGAGCGCGTAGGCGCAGAAGGCGGACGCGAAATAGAGCCCGCAGCGGCGCTCGCGATCGTGCAGCCAGACCAGCAGGAACACGAGGGCGATCAGCAGCGAGATGATGGGTCCGGCAAAGATGTAAAGGCGTCCCTCCGACATGCTTCGCCCACAGTCGCCCGCACCCTAGGGTCATCCGGAGGCGGCACAGCCGCCCGCCACCCTAGGTCGCATCTGTCGCCCGGCACCTACTTGAACGGTTCAGTCCGGAAAAAGTCAAGCCTGAGCCCTTGCGTGGCGCCAAGTCAACCTGCTGCAATGCAACAGGAAGTTGCCTCAGCGACGATAGGCCCACAGGCGCAGTTCGTGCTTCAGCCGGCGGAAATCGTGGAAGGTGAAGGCCAGCAGCGCGCTCGCCAGCACCGCCAGCGTGAGGGCGACGCCATTCGACCAGTCCAGCGCCGAGCGGGTGAAATCATAGACGAGGTAGGCGAGCAGCAGCGTCACCGCGAGCGCCACCGCATAATAGATCCGGGTGTCCAGCCGGGCGATGAGCATGCCCACGCCCACCCAGATGGCGAGCGCGATGAGGATGGCCCAGCCGAGGCCGAGGCCGAACTGGCGGGCCACGAAATGTCCGCCCACCCAGCACAGCAGCACCGAGACCGCGAGCACCAGCAGCCCGGCCCGCAGCCGGAAGATGTAGGAGCCCTTTGCTCCGGTCGGGGCGGTGGACATGATGCACCTCGGATCGGCACCCGCGGCACGAAAGTGGCGGGACGGAAGGGAACCACCCGGCTGCGCCAACGCTTGTGCCGGTCTGGAGGATGCACGATGCGGCGAATGCGGGTCGTACTCAATGCCAAAGCGGGGACCGTCCACGACATGGGCCCCGACAAGGTGCGCGGTATCGTGGACGACGCCCTAACCCGGCCCGACCTCGACGTGGACGTGGTGGTGGCCGAGGGCAACGCCATGGCGGCGGCCATCGATTCGGCGGCACGCGACGGCTACGACACGGTGGTGGTGGGGGCGGGCGACGGCACCGTCTCCTACGCCGCCTCCGTGCTCGCCAACACGGACGTGACCCTCGGCGTGCTGCCGCTCGGCACCATGAACCTGCTCGCCTACGACATCGGCCTGCCGCGCGACCTGATGGGGGCGCTCGAGGCGCTGCATGATGCCAAGCCCATGCGGGTCGATCTCGGCACCCTCAACGGGCGGGCGTTCCACAGCGTGTCCGGGGTGGGCTTCTTCAGCCAGATGGCCATGGCCCGCGAGCAGATGCGCGATCGCGGGCGCGCCTTCGGCTGGTTCATGGCGCTGGGCCGGGCGATATTTCGATCCGGGAGACTGTCGCTGGAGGTGGAGGTGGCCGGCGCCCGCGAGCCCATCGACGCCTATGCCGCCCTCGTCACGGTGAACGCCTTCGACGCCTCGGGCTGGCACCGCTCGCGGCTCGACGGGGGCCAGCTGGAGGTGCTGGTGGCGGAGGATCGCGGCACGCTCGCGAAGCTGCGCACAGGTGCCGAGGTGCTGGTGGACGCATGGCGCGGCGCGCCGGGCATCCATGCCTTCTCGGCGCGGCGCGTCACCATCCATGCCCGCCGCCGCCGCGCCTGGGTCGCGACCGACGGCGAGGTGACGCGCGAAAGCCTGCCGCTGCGCTACGCCGTCGCCCCCGCCGCGCTGAGCCTTCTCGTCCCGCCCTCGGCCCTGCAATGGCAGGCCCACGAGCGGGAAGCGCAGGCGCGGGACAACGTGACCTAGAGGGGTGACGCCGCCGGCAGTTCCTCCACCGGACGGCCGCGATAGCGGATGAGAAGGGGGACGGTGAGCGTCATCGGGTGGGCGATGCCGTGTTCCCACAGGCCATCCTCGCCCCAGCAATCCCCATGGTCGCCGCACAGCACGATGGTGGCGCCGGCAAAGCGCTCCAGCAGGGGTGCGAGCTTGCGGTCCACATATTCGCAGCACAGCCGCTGGCGCTCGCGGCAATCGGCGGCGCGGTCCACGCTCTGGAACGGCAGGCAGGGATTGTCCGTGCGCGGCCAGGGCGCGCCCTCGAAATGATAGGGCACGTGGGTCTCGCCCACGTTCAGGAACACGAACAAATCGCGCCGGGTCTCCCGCGCCGCCTGCTTCTCGATGAAGGCGAGCTGCGTGGCGATGCCCTTGTCGCCGGTGAAGAGGAACTGCTCGAAGCTGCCGGTGAGCTTCTTCGACACCGGCGTCTTGGGATCGAACCAGCCCATGGCCGCCGCGCCGATGGTGGCGTAGCGGGCATTGCGAAAGCCATCCACGATATCGGCGCCGCTCACCGAGAAGCCCGGCCGTGCATGCCCCGCCGCCCCCGCCCGGTCGAGCCGGAAGAGGCGCGCGAACTTCGGGTTGAGGAACGGCACCGCCAGTTCCGCCACGCCGGGGGTGAAGCCCGCGAACATGGCGGCGTGGGAGGCATAGGTGAAATGCGCCGGGGCCTGCGCCTTGTAGAGGGCGGAGACCTGCTTCATGGCCGGGGCGTTCGCCGCGACGAACGTGTCGTAGCGGCAGGAGTCGATCGTGATGAAGAGCACGCTGTCGGGGGTGACACGCATGGGCGGCGGCGCTTTCGGGATCAGTCGGCGTCAGTTGCCGCCGTCGTTGTTGCTCTCGCCGCAGGTGTAGCCGACGAAGCAGCGGGGATTGTCGGAGGTCGGCATCCAGGCCGGCTTGGTGGTCTGGTCGTCCTGGCAGAAGCGCTGGTCGCGCACATAGCGCTGCGCATTGCCGCCGCCGGTGGGAACGAGGATGAAGCCCTGCGAGGTCACCACCTGCCGCACGCCGGCGCAGGTGGAGGGCGGCACGGGAACCGCCATGTAGCCTGCCGGCGGCGCCTGGTTCTGGCCGTAGATGGCGGTGCCGTCGATGGGAACGGGCAGCCCGCCGGCGCCGAGATCGGACGGCGGGGCGAGCGGGTCGCCCTGGGCGAGGGCGCCCGACGCGATCGACGACTGCGCAAGGACAAGGAATGCCAGCGCGGTGAGCACGGAACCCCGTGACGCTCCGGATCGGTCAGAACGCATCACTTCTCCCCTCGGTGCCGCCGCGGCAAGCCTGTAGCGTACCTTACGTCCGCTGGCAAAGCGCAAGACCATGCGTCGCCGACCCGCAGTGGCCGACGGGCAGCGGGACGCACAATTCCCGAAATCCCCGCTTTCCCGCCTGTGGATAAGTGCTTGGGCGGCGTGGGTCCGTGCCGCCGCAGAATTGGGCTGGTCCCGACGCTGCGGAACTTGCTACACCACCTCCCCAACCAGGGGATTGCCGGCTTCATGCTCGATCTGTCGGACAAGGGCGACCTCGAACCCACCTATCGGCAGGCGCCGCACAATGTGGAGGCGGAGCAGGCGCTGCTGGGCGCCATCCTCGTCAACAACGAGGCGTTCTACCGCGTCTCCGACTTCCTCGAGCCGCGCCATTTCTACGAGCCCATCCACGCCCGCGTCTTCGAGCTGGCGTCGGCGCTGATCCGTGCCGGCAAGCTCGCGACGCCGGTGACCATCAAGACCTTCCTGCCCGCCGACCTCGATGTGGCCGGCCTCACCGGCCCGCAATATCTCGCGCGGCTGGCGGCGGAGGCGACCACCGTCATCAATTCCGAGGATTACGGCCGCACCATCTACGACCTCTCGGTGCGGCGCGACCTGATCCGCATCGGCGAGGAGATCGTCAACGAGGCCTATGACGCCCCGGTGGACGCGACCCCGCAGGACCAGATCGAGGAAGCCGAGAAGCGCCTCTACGAGATCGCCGAGACGGGCCGCTACGACGGCGGCTTCCAGCGCTTCGGCGAGGCGCTGCGCGAATCGGTGGACATGGCCTCCAAGGCCTTCCAGCGCGACGGCCATCTCTCCGGCATCGCCACCGCCCTCGACGACCTCGACCACCAGATGGGCGGCCTCCAGCCCTCGGACCTTGTGATTCTCGCCGGCCGACCGGCCATGGGCAAGACCTCGCTCGCCACCAACATCGCCTTCAACATCGCCGCCGCCTATCGCGGCGAGACCCGGCCGGACGGCTCGACGGAAACCGTCTCCGGCGGCGTGGTGGGCTTCTTCTCGCTGGAAATGTCGGCCGAGCAGCTCGCCACCCGTATCCTTGCCGAGCAGGCGGAGATCGCCTCCTACAAGATCCGGCGCGGCGACATCTCGGAGAGCGAGTTCTCCAAGCTCGCAGCCGCCGCCCAGACCATGCAGACCATCCCGCTCTATATCGACGACACCGGCGGCATCTCCATCGCCCAGCTGGTGGCGCGGGCGCGGCGGCTGAAGCGCCAGCGCGGGCTGGACTTCATGGTCATCGACTATCTCCAGCTGCTCTCCGGCTCGTCCAAGTCCTCGTCCCAGAACCGCGTTCAGGAGATCACCGAGATCACCACGGGCCTCAAGGCGCTGGCGAAGGAGCTGCAGGTGCCGGTGATGGCCTTGTCCCAGCTCTCGCGTCAGGTGGAATCCCGCGACGACAAGCGGCCGCAGCTTTCGGACCTGCGTGAATCCGGCTCCATCGAGCAGGACGCCGACGTGGTCATGTTCGTTTACCGCGAGGAGTATTATCTTAAGAACAAGGAGCCGAAGCCCGGCACAGAGGAGTGGTTCAAGTGGGAGATCGAGATGAAGGCGGCCGAGAACACGGCCGAAATCATCATCGGAAAGCAGCGCCACGGCCCGACCGGGACGGTGAAGGTGCATTTCGAGCCCCAGTTCACCCGCTTCTCCAACCTGGCGCGGGAGGACCACCTGCCGGAGCGCCACTGACCGGCGCACCGCAGGCGGCCGAAAGCCGGGAGGACGAAGAACGCCAGGCGCGCGAGGAGCGCGAGGCCGGTGCCATCCTCACCGTCGATCTTTCGGCCGTCGCCGACAATTGGCGCACCCTCGCGGCGCTCGCCGCCCCGGCCGAATGCGCGGCGGTGGTGAAGGCGAACGCCTACGGCCTCGGCATCGCCCGCGTCGCCCCGGCCCTGTGGCAGGCCGGCGCCCGCACCTTCTTCGTCGCCCATTTCAAGGAAGCGCTGGAGCTGCGCGCGCTCCTGCCCGAGGCGGTGATCTACGTGCTCAACGGCCTGCTGCCGCAGACCGCCCCGGACCATGCCGCGGCGAACCTGCGCCCGGTGCTGGGCTCTGTGCCCGAAATCACCGAGTGGAGCGACTTCTGCCGCGATCAGGGCGCGGACCTGCCCACCGCCATTCATGTGGATACCGGCATGAACCGGCTTGGCCTGTCGGTGGACGAGGCGGTTCAGCTCGCCGGCACGCGCAGGATGCTCGGCTTCACGCCGAGCCTCGTCATGAGCCACCTTGCCTGCGCCGACACGCCCGGCCACCCGCTCACCGGCCGCCAGCGCGCGGTGTTCGCGGACGTGATCCGCCGCTTCCGGGGCGTGCCGGGCTCGCTGGCCAATTCCGCCGGCACCCTGCTGGGGCGGGATTTCCGCTTCGAGCTGGTGCGGCCGGGCATCTTTCTCTATGGCGGCGTCGCCATCACCGGCGTGCCGCCGCTGCGGCCCGTGGTGCGGCTGGAAGCCAAGATCATCCAGGTGTCGCGCGTCGCGGCCGGCGAAACGGTCGGCTATGGCGCCGCCGAGCGGCTGAAGCGGCCGAGCCGCATCGCCACCGTCTCCATCGGCTATGCGGACGGCCTGTTCCGCGCCGCCGGGTCTTCCGACCTCGCCAAGGGCGTGGAGGCCATCGTTGCCGGCCGGCGCTGCCACCTCGTGGGGCGCGTCTCCATGGACCTCGCCACCCTCGACATCACCGACCTGCCGGAAGGCTCCGTGCAGCGGGGCGACGTGGCGGTATTCCTCGGCGACGGCATCAGCGTGGACGACCTCGCCGCCCGCTCCGGCACCATCGGCTACGAGGTGCTGACCTCCCTCGGCGCCCGCTACGCCCGCCGCTACATCGGCGGCTGAGGCGCGAGGGGCTGGCGCGCGGCGGCGAGTTCCGTCGCATAGGTCTCCTCGAACCAGCCGATGCGCGTCTCGAAGGCGGGGCTCAGGCGCTGGTCCTCGGTGATCTGGCGGGCGACCTCCTGCTGGCCCTCGCATACCGCATTGTCCTCGGCCAGGACCCGGCGGGCATAGAAGGGCACGATGCGGGCGACGACCTTCTGCGCGAACCGGTCGAAGACGCCCAGAAGCCCCGGCCGCGGCGGCGCGATGGGGCCGTCGATGAGCCAGGCCTCCAGCCGCGAGCGGTCATGGGCCAGCGGCGCATAGCGCAGCACCATCACCGAATAATAGGCGCGGCCGAGCAGAGTGATGGTGTGGAACTGGGACGCCCCGAAGGTGGGGAACAGGTTCATGATGAAATAGTCGCGGGCCCGGTAGGTGCCGGCCCGGCAATCGGCGAGCACGCCGGCCACCGGGTCGTCGCCGGGCTCGGTGGTATAGGCGCTGTGCCGGCCGAAGCGGGCATAGGTGACATCCTTCGCCTTCAGATAGCCGTTGGCGCCGAAGGTGGAGGGGTGGACGGCGACGATATGGTAATCGTCCAGCGTCACGTGGGTGAGGAACTTCCAGTTGGCCGGCACCTCGGCGCAGAAGCGCGTGAACGCCTTCCCCGGCGGGCAGAGCGCGGCGAGGATGGGCGCGGCATCGCCCAGGAAATCAGCGAGGCTCTCGCCGCCGGGATGGGGGAAGCGCCCGAACACGAGCCCGGCGAACGCCTCCACCTCGATGGGCTTCAGCCGCGCGCCGAGCTGCTTGGGCAGGCAGCCATAGGCCTCGTCGCAGACAGGAATGCCCAGCGCCTGACCCTCGGCGTTGTAGCGCCAGTGATGGAAGGCGCAGACCACCGCGCCCTTGCCGCTGCGTTCGCGGCGGATGGGATGGAAGCGGTGGGCGCAGACATTCTCGAAGCCGCGCAGCCGGTCGCCGAAGCGCTGGATGAAGACCGAGCGCCCGCCGAGATCGGTGCGGAACCACTGGCCATCCTCCGCCACCTCGGCATCGAGGCACAGGAAGGTCCACACCCGCCCCAGCGCCTGCTGCTCCGCGGCGAAGGCCGCCGGATCGGACGCCGCGCGCGCCCATGCGGCCACCTCGCCCGGGCCGGGGGCGGGTGGGTTCGGCGCAGCAGGCATGGGAGCCGGATGGTCTCGGAACACGGGCAATTCCCTGAATGCGCAAAAAGGGCTGAACGCTGATTAGCAGAGGTGCCCTGATCCTGCCACTTGGGGATGCTCCGCAGAAAGGGCGCAACCGCGCACCTTCCCCGGCGTGCGCGGGGCCGATGGGGTATATAGAGAACATCGCCCGAGATTCGGGCTTCTCAAGACCCGGCCGGCCCGCCCGCGCCGAGGGTTGATGCTCATGGCCCGGCGCGACACGTCCTTCATCTGCCAGTCCTGCGGCGCGGTCTATGCGCGCTGGCAGGGCAAGTGCGAGGGGTGCGGCGGCTGGAACACCATTTCCGAGGAAGTGGCGGTGGCCGCCAGCGTCCCGGCCGCCCAGCGCTCCGGCCGGAAGGGCCGCGCGGTGGTGCTGGAAAAGCTGGAAGGCACGGCCAAGCCCGCCCCGCGCCTCGTCTCCGGCATCGGCGAACTCGACCGGGTGGCCGGAGGCGGCTTCGTGCCCGGCTCCATCCTGCTCATCGGCGGCGATCCCGGCATCGGCAAGTCCACCCTGCTGGTGCAGGCCTCGGCCGCGCTGGCCCAGCGCGGGCTGCGCGTCGTCTACGTCTCCGGCGAGGAGGCGGTGGACCAGGTGCGCCTGCGCGCCCAGCGGCTCGGACTGGAAAAGGCCGAGGTCGGCCTCGCCGCCGAGACCAATGCGGAGAACATCATCGCCACGCTGTCGGGCGGTCCACCCGTTCACATGGTCGTGATCGATTCCATCCAGACCATGTGGTCGGACAGCGTGGAGAGCGCGCCGGGAACGGTGACGCAGGTGCGCACCTCGGCCCAGCTTCTCGTGCGCTACGCCAAGCAGACCGGCGCCTGCGTCATCCTCGTCGGCCATGTCACCAAGGACGGGCAGATCGCCGGCCCGCGCGTCGTGGAGCACATGGTGGACGCAGTGTTCTCCTTCGAGGGCGACGGCGGCCACCAGTTCCGCATCCTGCGCGCCCAGAAGAACCGCTTCGGACCCACCGACGAGATCGGCGTGTTCGAGATGACGGGGCGCGGCCTCTCCGAGGTGGCCAACCCCTCCGAGCTGTTCCTCTCCAACCGCGACGCCGGCGCGCCGGGCACCGCCGTGTTCGCCGGCATGGAGGGCACGCGCCCGGTGCTGGTGGAGATCCAGGCGCTGGTCGCCCCCTCCTCCCTCGGCACGCCGCGCCGGGCGGTGGTGGGCTGGGACCCCAACCGCCTCTCCATGGTGCTGGCGGTGCTGGACGCCCGCTGCGGCGTGCGGCTCGGCGGGCACGATGTCTATCTCAACGTGGCGGGCGGGCTGAAGATCGGCGAGCCGGCGGCGGACCTTGCCGTCGCCGCGGCCCTCGTCTCCTCGCTGACCGGTGCGCCTTTGCCGGCGGATGCGGTGCATTTCGGCGAGGCGAGCCTGACCGGCGCGGTGCGCCCCGTCTCGCAGGCGCAGGCGCGGCTGAAGGAGGCGGCGAAGCTGGGCTTCGCCAGCGCCATCATCCCCTCCGGCGGCCTCGACGGGCTCGACCCGCCGGTGTCGGTGCGGCCGGTGTCGTCTCTGGCGGAGCTGGTGGCGGGCATCGCGGCCAGCGCCCCCCGCCGGCCAGCCCCGCACCAACCTGCCCCGCGCGAGACGCGCGACTCTGCCATGCGCGAGGCGCGGGGCAGCCATGACCGCAATCCCCCACAAAGGGCCGTGGAACATGCGGAATGGGGCGACGACGAGGAAAGGTGACGCGGGCGGGCGCGCAAGCTATATCACCCCCGCGGCCGGGCCTCCGGGGGAGGGGCATGTCGCGCGCATGCGCGCTTGGCGGTGCGCCTATCACGGATCGATGCGCCGATGCCCATAACCTTGCTCGACATTATCGTTCTCTCTGTGATGCTGATTTCCGGCATCCTGGCGATGGTCCGGGGCTTCCTCCGGGAGGTCTTCTCCATCCTCTCGTGGGTCGTCGCGGCCGGTGTCACGGTGTATTTCTACAAGTCGGCACTGCCTGTGGTGAAGCAGTACATCTCGCAGGATTCGGCTGCTCTTGCCGTGACGGTGGCGTTGCTGTTCCTCGGTACGCTGCTGATTGCCTCCATCATCACCGCGCGCATCTCGGACCTGGTGCTCGACAGCCGAATCGGCGCCCTCGACCGCACGCTCGGCTTCGCCTTCGGCCTCGCCCGCGGCCTGCTGCTGATGGTGATCGCGCTCCTGTTCTTCAACTGGCTGGTGCCGCCGGAGAAGCAGCCCCCGTGGGTCGCCAACGCCAAATCGCTCCCCGCCATCACGAAAGCGGGGGAGTGGCTGAAGGCGCAGTTGCCGGATGACCCTGAAAACACCATCTTGAGCAAGTTGAAGAAGCCGCCCGCCGCTGAGGAGGGCGACACGCCTGCCGCCCCGGCCGCCCCGACGGGGGGACAGCGGTAGGTTCTTTTTGGGGGCAGCAACAGGCCGGCCGGTCGGCCGGGGCAGTCACGCGGGGGCGCATCGCCTTCCGCGCTATGGGTGCTCCCGGTCCAACCTTCCCGGCACAAGCTCGCACGGTGCCGCCTGACCGGCCCTGCGGAGGGTGCATGATGGACTTGGGATGTGACGGGCCGATCTCAGCGGCCGGCGAAGACGGCGCTTCGATCGCGGACGGCCATGGCCGCCCCGGCAACCTCGATCTCGACCTGAACGGCGATCGCCTCCGCGAGGAATGCGGCGTCTTCGGCATCTACAATCACCCCGAGGCGGCGGCCATCACCGCCATCGGCCTCCACGCCCTCCAGCATCGCGGACAGGAAGCCGCCGGCATCGTCTCCTATGACGGCCGCCGCTTCCATTCCGAGCGCCGCCTCGGCCTCGTGGGCGACGCCTTCTCCGACGCCGCCGTCATCGCCCGCCTGCCGGGCGACAGCGCGGTAGGCCATGTGCGCTACTCCACCACCGGCGAGACCCTGCTGCGCAACGTGCAGCCGCTCTTCGCCGAGCTGGATGCCGGCGGCTTCGCCGTGGGCCACAATGGCAACCTCACCAACGGCCTCACCCTGCGCCGCCAATTGGTGCGCGAAGGCGCCATCACCCAGTCCACCACCGACACCGAGGTGATCCTCCACCTCGTGGCGCGCTCCCGGAAGCCCCGCTTCGTGGACCGCTTCATCGATGCCATCCGCACCCTGGAAGGCGCCTATTCGCTGGTGGCGCTCACCAACAAGAAGCTCATCGGCGCCCGCGACCCCCTCGGCATCCGTCCGCTGGTGCTGGGCTCGCTGGAGGGCTCGCCCATCCTCGCCTCCGAGACCTGCGCCCTCGACATCATCGGCGCGCGCTACATGCGCGACATCGAGAACGGCGAGGTCATCGTGATCGACGAGGAGGGCGTGCAGTCCTTCAAGCCGTTCCCGGAGATGGCGCCGCGCCCCTGCATCTTCGAATACATCTATTTCGCCCGGCCGGATTCCGTGGTGGGCGGGCGCTCCGTCTATCAGGTGCGCAAGAACATGGGCCGCGTGCTGGCCACCGAAAGCCCGGCCAATGCGGACGTGATCGTTCCGGTGCCGGATTCCGGCGTGCCGGCGGCCATCGGCTTCTCCCAGACCTCGGGCATCCCCTACGAGCTGGGCATCATCCGCAACCATTACGTCGGCCGCACCTTCATCCAGCCCACCCAGTCCATCCGCGACCAGGGCGTGCGCATGAAGCATTCCGCCAACCGCTCGGTGGTGGAGGGCAAGAGCATCGTCCTCGTGGACGACAGCCTCGTGCGCGGCACCACCTCGGTGAAGATCGTGCAGATGATGCGCGATGCCGGCGCCAAGGAGGTGCATTTCCGCATCGCCTCCCCGCCCATCACCCACCCGGACTATTACGGCATCGACACGCCGGACAGGGACAAGCTGCTCGCCGCCACCCATGACCTGGAAGGCATGCGCCGCTATATCGGCGCGGATTCGCTGGCCTTCCTCTCGGTGGATGGTGTCTACCGGGCCATGGGCTTCGAGGGGCGCGACCCGGTGCGGCCGCAGTTCACCGACCACTGCTTCACCGGCGATTATCCCACCCCCCTCACCGACCGCGCCGGCGCGGTGGGCCAGCAGCAGCTCTCGCTGCTCGCCGAAGCGAGCTGAGCTCCAACGCCTTCCCGGGCCGGGAGGGCGCCCCTCCCGACCACAGGACCCCGCATGACCGACCGGCCGCTTGCCGAAAAGATCGCTCTCGTCACCGGCGCCACGCGCGGCATCGGCGCCGCCACCGCGGTGGCGCTGGCGAAAGCCGGCGCGCATGTGGTGTGCGTGGGCCGCTCGGAAGGCGGGCTGCAGGAGGTGGACGACGCCATCCGCGCCGTCGGCGGCAGCGCCACCCTCGTGCCGCTGAACCTCAAGGATTCCGACGGCATCGACCGGCTCGGCGGCGCGCTCTACGAGCGCTATGGCCGGCTCGACATCTATGTGGCCAATGCCGGCGTGCTCGGCCCGCTCTCCCCCCTCGGCCACGTCTTCCCGAAGGACTGGGACGATACGGTGGCGGTGAACCTCACCGCCAACTGGCGCTGCGTGCGCTCCTTCGATCCGCTGCTGAAGCTGTCTCCCGCCGGGCGCGCGGTGGTGGTCACCTCCGGCGCGGCAAGCAAGGCGCGGGCCTATTGGGGGCCCTACGCCATCACCAAGGCGGGGCTCGAGGTGATGGCCCGCACCTGGGCGGACGAAAGCGTATCGGGCAACCTCAAGGTCAACCTCTTCAACCCCGGCCCCATCCGCACCCTGATGCGCGCCAAGGCCTTCCCCGGCGAAGACCCGTCCACCCTCCCCGCCCCGGAAGACGCGGCCGAGGCCATCCTGCCCTTGTGCCTGCCCACCTTCATGGAAACCGGCAAGCTCTACGACTTCCCGCAGAAGAAGCTGCTCAGCTTCCAGATGCCGGCGTAGGTGGGCTTGGAGGGGCGGCTTTCGTCGTCCCACCCTGCCGTCGTGCTCCGGCTTGACCGAAGCGCCCATCGCGCCGAAAGCGCAGGGTGCGGAAGCACTTGCATAACATTGAAGCGCGGCGCCCGGACGGGCCATGGGCCCTCCGGTCAAGCCGGAGGGCGACGGCGGTGAGGGGACAAGCCCCGGCCATGACTGTGGCGCAAGCGATGCCGGCCGAGAAATGCCGTCGTGCTCCGGCTTGACCGGAGCACCCATCGCGCCGAAAGCGCAGGGCGCGGAAGCACTTGCATAACATTGAAGCGCGGCGCCCGGACGGGCCATGGGCCCTCCGGTCAAGCCGGAGGGCGACGGCGGTGAGGGGACGAGCCCCCTCGCGGGAGAGAGAGCAGACCACCCTCGCGCCAACTTGCCCGTCATCCCCCGGTTTATCCGGGGGATCCACCCATCCGCCAGCGCTCTGCCTCAAGACCCAGCCCCACCCAACGGTGGATCGCCCGGATAAACCGGGCGATGACGGCTCTTGGTCTCCTCACGCCGCCGCCAGCTCTCCGGCCAGCGCCTTGCGGATCAGCTCGCGCGTCTCGGCCACCCCATAGATGGCGACGAAGGAGCCGAAGCGGGGGCCGCGCTCCAGGCCGAGGAGCACCTGATAGAGCGTGTTGAACCACTCCACCGAGACGCCCGGCCGCTCGGGCGTGGCGCCCTTGGCCTTGAGGTCCTGATAGCGCGGGATGGGGCGGGCGACGTCGTAGAGCACGGTCTGGATGTCGTCCGCGCTCGCGCCGGCCGGAAGCGCGGCCAGCGCCGCGTCGAGGGTTTCCAGCGCCTCGCGCTCGACCGCGTCCGGCGTGCGGAAGACCTTGTTGGGCTTCACGAAGTCATGGAAATAGCGAACGGCATACCCCACCAGCTCATGCAGCTTGGGGTGCGTCTGGTCCGACACGCCGGGCACATGGCGCTTGAGGAAGCCCCACAGCACGCTTTCGTCCTCGGTGTTGGAGGCCGAGGCGAGGTTGAGGAGCATGGTGAACGACACCGGCATGTCCACGTCCGGCGGGTTGCCGGCATGGATGTGATAGACCGGGTTGCCGAAGCGCAGCTTCCAGTCCTGCTGGAAATAGCGGGCGAGGAAGTTGAAATACTCGTCCACCGCCTTCGGGATCACGTCGAAGTGCAGCTTCTTCGCCGAGCGCGGCGACTGGAACATGTAGAGCGCGAGGCTCTCCGGGCTCGCATAGGTCAGCCACTCGTCGATGGTGAGACCGTTGCCCTTGGACTTGGAGATCTTCTGGCCCTTCTCGTCCAGGAACAGCTCATAGACGAAATGCTCCGGCGCGGTGCCGCCGAGGATCTGGCAGATCCTGTCATAGATCGGCGCGTTGGTCTGGTGATCCTTGCCGAACATCTCGAAATCGACATCGAGCGCCGCCCAGCGGGCGCCGAAATCCGGCTTCCACTGCAGCTTCACCCTGCCGCCGGTAACGGGGAGCGTGGTCTCCGTGCCGTCCTCGTCGTCGAAGGTGATGGTGCCGGCCTTGGCGTCCACGTTCTTCAAGGGCACGTAGAGCACGCGGCCCGAGGTGGGGGAGATGGGCAGGAAGGGCGAATAGGTCGCCTGCCGCTCCTCGCCGAGGGTGGGCAGCATGACGGCCATGATCTCGTCGTACTTCTCCGCCGCCTTCAGCAGCACGGCGTCGAGCTTGCCGGAGAGGTAATAGTCGGTGGCGCTGGCGAATTCGTAATCGAAGCCGAAGGTGTCGAGGAAACGCCGGAGCATGGCGTTGTTGTGCGCGCCGAAGCTCGGATAGTCGCCGCCGAACGGGTTCGGAACCTTGGTGAGCGGCATCTGGAGATAGGGGCGCAGCGCCGCCGGGTCCGGGACGTTCTCGGGGATCTTGCGCATCCCGTCCATGTCGTCGGAGAAGCACAGGAGGCGTGTCTTCACCTTGTCTTGCGTGAGGATGCGGAAGGCGTGGCGCACCATGGTGGTGCGCGCCACCTCGCCGAAGGTGCCGATGTGCGGCAGGCCCGAGGGGCCGTAGCCGGTCTCGAACAGCACCTCATCCTTGGGGCGGCGCTTGAGCCGCTCCACCAGCTTGCGCGCCTCCTCGAACGGCCAGGCGGTGGCCGTTTCCGCGACCGTCTTCAGCTCGGCGGCAAGCTGAGCGGGGTCGGCGGCGGCAGGCGAGGCTTCGGACGAGGACATGACAGGCTCCGGAAAAGGAGCGCGAACTTAGAAATCGCGCGTCGCGGCGTCAACGCGAGGCTGGTCCGCGCCGCGCGTTGACGCCGGGCCGCAAACGCCTATGCTGCACCTGCGTTCGCGCTGCCCCGGCGAAAGGGTGGCGCTTCCGCAACATCGGACGATCCCTGCGGGAGAGACCGGCTGCCTCATGGGGAGGTGTGCCGGCGCCGAAGGCGCAACCGCCCCGGAACCGCTCAGGCACCAAGGGCCGCAGGGGGACGAAACTCTGGAAAGCAGCCCCTCCGCGCCTTCAGGGCCGGGGACGGGCTCACCGAAGGAGTAAGCCGTGCCCTTCCACGAGGCGCGGTGAAATCTCTCAGGTCGGCAGACAGAGGGGGCGCCGCGCGGGCCGCGCAGGACCACCGGGAACGGGGTTCGGCAGGTCCGGACATTGGCGCCGTTCGTCCGGGAGTCCCCCTTTGGCCTCGTCCCCCGATTCGCATTCCGAATCCGAGCCCTTGCTCGAAACCCCGCTCGCCGCCGCCCATGTGGCGCTCGGCGCCCGCATGGTGCCGTTCGCGGGCTATCTCATGCCGGTCCAGTATCCCGAGGGCATCCTCGCGGAGCACAATTGGACCCGCACGAACGCCGGCCTGTTCGACGTGTCCCACATGGGCCAGGCGCTGCTCGTCGGGCCGGACCACGAGACCACCGCCCGGGCGCTGGAAGCCCTCGCCCCGGCGGATTTCGTGAACCTCGCCCCCGGCAGGCAGCGCTATTCCCAGCTGACAGCCGATGACGGCGGCATCCGCGACGACTTCATGGCCACCCGCCCGGCGGACCCGTCCGCCGACGGCACCCTGATCCTCGTGGTCAATGCCGCCTGCAAGGGCGCCGACTTCGCGCACATCGAAGCCAACCTGCCCGCCACGGTAAAGCTGGTGCAGCGCCCCGAACGGGCACTCCTCGCGCTTCAGGGGCCGGAGGCCGCGGCGGTGATGGCCCGTCACTGCCCGGAGGCGGCGGACCTCGACTTCATGACCGCCCTCCCCCTCGCCTTCGACGGCGTGCCGGTGGAGGTCTCCCGCTCCGGCTATACCGGCGAGGACGGCTACGAGATCTCCGTGGCGGCGGAGGACGCGCCCGCGCTCTGGGCCGCGCTGCTGGCCGAGCCGGAGGTGAAGGCCATCGGCCTCGGCGCCCGCGACAGCCTGCGGCTCGAGGCCGGGCTCTGCCTCTATGGCCACGACATCGACCTTTCCACCTCGCCCATCGAGGCGGCGCTCAACTGGTCCATCCAGAAGCGCCGGCGCGTTGAGGGCGGCTTTCCCGGCGCCGCGCGCGTGCAGCACGAGCTGGCGGAAGGCCCCGCCCGCGTGCGCGTCGGGCTGAAGCTCGAAGGCCGCGCGCCGGCCCGCGAGGGGGCGGAGATCGCCTCAGGCGGTGAGATCGTCGGCCGCGTCACCTCGGGCGGCTTCGCCCCGACGCTGCAGACGCCCATCGCCATGGGCTACGTGCCCCCCGCGCTCGCCGCGCCCGGCACAAGCCTCGACATATTGGTGCGCGGCAAGGCCCTGCCGGCCGTTGTCACCACCCTTCCCTTCGTACCCACGCGCTACGCGCGCAAGCAGAAAACCGGGGGCTGACCATGAGTGTGCGCTACACCAAGGACCACGAATATGTCCGCATCGACGGCGACGTGGCGGTGGTCGGCATCTCCGACTACGCCCAGGGCCAGCTCGGCGACGTGGTGTTCGTGGAACTGCCCGAGATCGGCAAGGCCGTGGAAAAGGGCAAGGAAGCCGCCGTCGTCGAGAGCGTGAAGGCCGCGAGCGAGGTCTATGCCCCCATCTCCGGCGAGGTGGTGGAGGTCAACAGCGAGCTGGAAGGCGCGCCCGGCCTCGTCAACGAGGATGCGGAGGGCAAGGGCTGGTTCCTGAAGCTGAAGCTCTCCAACCCCGCCGAGTTCGACGAGCTGATGAACGAGCACGCCTACAAGGACTATCTGGATACCCTGTGAGCGGACCGGGAGGCGGACACCATGAGCGACGACACCCCCATTGCCACCGTCCGCTGGGAACGCGGCGACGCCGTCTTCACGGACGGCCGCTATCCCCGCGCGCATCAATGGATGTTCGACGGGCTGACCGTGCCCGGCTCATCCTCCCCCGCGGTGGTCCGCCTGCCCTTGTCGAAGGCCGATGCGGTGGACCCGGAGGAGGCGCTCGCCGCCTCCCTCTCCGCCTGCCACATGCTGTTCGTGCTGGATTTCGCCCGCCGGGGCGGCTTCTGCATCGACGTCTATGAGGACAAGGTCATGGCCGCTTTCGGCAAGACCGAGCGGGGCAAGACCTGGATTTCCCGCATCGCGCTCAACCCCGCCATCGTCTTCTCAGGCGAGAAGACGCCGACGGCCGAAGACGTGGCGGCATTGCACGATAAGGCCCACGACGAATGCTTCGTGGCCAATTCCCTGCGCTCGGAGGTGGTCATCACCCCGAGCTTCACCATCGCCTGAAACGGGATCAGCGGCATCATGCGCTATCTTCCCCTCACCCCCGATGACCGCGCCGAGATGCTGGCGCGCATCGGCGTGCCCTCGGTGGACAACCTGTTCGCCGACATTCCCGCCGCCCAACGCGAGCATGAGCTGCCGCGCCTGCCGCTCCACAAGAGCGAGCTGGAGGTGGAGCGCGCGCTCTCCCGCCTCGCCGCGAAGAACGTGCCGGCGGGCGCGGTGCCCTTCTTCGTCGGTGCCGGCGCCTATCGCCACCATGTGCCGGCGAGCGTGGACCATCTGATCCAGCGTTCGGAATTCCTCACCTCCTACACGCCGTACCAGCCGGAGATCGCGCAGGGCACCCTGCAATATCTCTTCGAGTTCCAGACGCAGGTGGCCGAGCTGACCGGCATGGAGGTGGCCAACGCCTCCATGTATGACGGCTCCACCGCCGCCGCCGAGGCGGTGCTGATGGCCCATCGCGTCACCCGCCGCCGCAAGGCGCTGCTCGCCGGCAATCTCCACCCGCACTATCGCGCGACCATCGAGACCGTCTCGCGCTATGCCGCCGACGAGGTGGTGGCGCTGGCGCCCGTGCCCACGGGCGGGGAGGACATCATCGCCGCCATCGATGCCGGCTGCTCCTGCGTGGTGGTGCAGTCGCCGGACGTGTTCGGCAACATCGTGGATCTGAAGCCCATCGCCGAGGCGGCCCACAAGGCCGGCGCGCTGCTGATCGCCGTGTTCACAGAGGCGGTCAGCCTCGGCCTCATCGAGCCGCCGGGGGCGCAGGGCGCCGACATCGTGGCGGGCGAAGGCCAGTCCATCGGCAACGCGCTGAATTTCGGCGGCCCCTATGTGGGCCTGTTCGCCACGCGGCAGAAGTTCGTGCGGCAGATGCCCGGCCGCCTTGCCGGCGAGACGGTGGATGCGGAAGGCCGGCGCGGCTTCGTGCTCACCCTCTCCACCCGCGAGCAGCACATCCGCCGGGAGAAGGCGACCTCCAACATCTGCACCAATTCGGGCCTGTGCGCGCTGGCCTTCACCATCCATATGAGCCTGCTCGGCCAGACCGGGCTCATACGGCTGGCGCGGGCCAACCACGCGGCCGCCTGCGACCTCGCGGACCGGCTCGCCGCCGTGCCGGGAGCGAGCGTGCTCAACGACACCTTCTTCAACGAATTCACCCTGTGCGTGCCGGGCAAGGCTTCGGACGTGGTGGAGAAGCTGGCCGCGAAGGGCATCCTCGGCGGCGTTCCCTATTCCCGCCTCGCCCCGAAATCCGGCCTCGACGACCTCATCCTCGTCGCCGCCACCGAGACGACCACCGAGGACGACCGCGCCGCCTATGCCGCGGCCCTCAAGGAGGTGCTGTGATGAACCGCGAAGGCCGTGGCGCGACGACGCCGCACATCGTCGGGGGCGTCAGCGCGGGCCCCGTCACCTTCACCGGCAACCGGGGCCTGGACCTTGAGGAAGGCCTGATCTTCGAGATCGGCCGCACCGAGGTGACGGGCGTGGACATTGCCGAGCCCGCCCCCTTCAAGGACCGCCTCGGCAGCCACGTGCGCACCGCGCCGCTGGAGCTGCCGGGCCTCTCCGAGCCCGAGGCCATGCGCCATTACGTGCGCCTCTCGCGCATGAATTATGGCATCGACAGCGGGCTGTTCCCGCTCGGCTCCTGCACCATGAAGCACAACCCGCGCCTCAACGAGAAGATGGCGCGGCTGCCCGGCTTTGCCGACATCCACCCGCTCCAGCCCCTGTCCACCGTGCCCGGCGCGCTGGAGCTGATGGCGGAGCTGTCGCGCTATCTGCTGGAGCTGACCGGCATGAAGGCGGTGGCCCTCACCCCCAAGGCCGGGGCGCATGGCGAACTCTGCGGGATGATGGCCATCAAGGCCGCCCACGAGGCGCAGGGCAATGGCGATCGCCATGTGGTGCTGGTGCCGGAGAGCGCCCACGGCACCAACCCCGCCACCGCCGCCCTCATTGGCTACGAGGTGCGCTCCATCCCCGCCCGCGCCGATGGCACGGTGGACCCGGCGGCGGTGAAGGCCGCACTGGGGCCGGAGGTGGCCGCCCTCATGCTCACCAATCCCAACACCTGCGGCCTGTTCGAGCGGGACGTGGTGGCGATCGCCGAGGCGGTGCATGAGGCCGGCGCCTATTTCTATTCGGACGGCGCCAATTTCAACGCCATCCTCGGCAAGGTGCGCATCGCCGACCTCGGGGTCGATGCCATGCACATCAACCTCCACAAGACCTTCTCCACCCCCCATGGCGGCGGCGGTCCCGGCGCCGGGCCGGTGGTGCTCTCTCAGGCCCTCGCCCCCTTCGCCCCGGTGCCGGCGCTGGTCGCCACCGCGGACGGGCTGGTGCTGGTGGAGGACGAAGGCGCGGCCGGCGCCGAACAGGCCCTCGGCCGCATGAGCGCCTTCCACGGCCAGATGGGCATGTTCGTCCGGGCACTGTCGTGGATGCTCTCCCATGGAGCGGACGGGATGCGGCAGGCCTCCGAGGACGCCGTCCTCTCCGCCAATTACGTCCGCGCCTGCCTGATGGACGTGATGAGCGCCCCCTTCGCCGAGCGCCCGGCCATGCACGAGGCCCTGTTCGACGACACCTGGCTGGCGGGTACCGGCCTCTCCACCCTCGACGTGGCGAAGGCGCTGATCGACGAGGGCTACCACCCCATGACGGTCTACTTCCCGCTGGTGGTCCACGGGGCGATGCTGATCGAGCCGACGGAGAGCGAATCGAAGGCCTCCCTCGACCTCTTCCTCGGCGCCCTGCGCGACCTCGCCATGGCCGCCAAGGCGGGGGACAAGGAGCGCTTCCTCGGCGCCCCCCATTACGCTCCCCGCCGCCGTCTGGACGAGACCCGCGCCGCCCGCGCGCCGGTATTGCGGTGGGTTCGGCCCGAACCGCTCCCGAACGCCGCCGAATAGGTGGTGTGAACGCACCTGACAGGGGGGTGTGAACCACCCTTTCCCCCCTGTCAGGAGGGGCTATGCTCGGCCCATGTTGTCCGCCCTCTCCCTCCTGCGCCGGGTCCGCCACGGCATGACCTTAGGTGTCCGGATACTGGCCACCGACGAGGCCGGCCGGCTTCTTCTGGTCCGCCACACCTATGTCTCCGGCTGGCATTTCCCCGGCGGCGGCGTGGATCTGGGCGAGACGGCGGAGGAGGCCGCGCGGCGGGAACTGCGCGAGGAGGCCAACGTGGAGGCGGCGGGGCCGCTGACGCTTTCCGGCTTTTATTTCAATCCCTTGGTCGGCGGGCGAGACCATGTGGCGCTCTACCGCGCCACCCGCCTCGTCATCGGCCCAAGGCCGGAGAAGACCCTCGAAATCGTCGCCGCCGACTTCTTCCCGCCCGACGCCCTGCCCGAAGGAACCACCCCCGCCACCCTGCGCCGCATCGCCGAATGGCAGGGCGCGCCGCCCTCCGACCGCTGGTGAGGCGCCCTGTCACGGGCGATTGACCGGGGCGGATTGGATAAATACCGCTGCCCGCGCTATCCTGCGGCTTGCAGCTCCCCTCCAGCCGGCGCGCCATGTCTGTCACCCTGTCCCAGAAAACCGAGGTCCAGCAACGGCTTGCGACGCGTGCCGATGGACCGGGCGCGGCCGGGCGGGGCATCGGGCTGGCGGGTGCCCTGGGCCTTGCGGCGGCCCTCGCCGCGCTCTGCGCCGGCGGGCTGGCCCTGTGGGCCCGCTTTGGCGCCGACGTGTTCTTCGATCTCCTGAGCGCCGGCTTCTCCGCCTGCCTGTGAGACATTTCCGATCGCCCCCAAGGCCTTGAAATCATGTCGCAACGCACGAAGATCATTGCCCTTTTCTCGGCCTTCGCCGCGGGCGCCCTCATCCTCGTCACCGCCGTCACCCTGCTCATGCCCGCGCCCCCACAGCAGAAAGTGACGGGACAGGCGGCGGTCGGCGGGCCGTTCAGCCTGACCGACCAGAACGGCCGGACGGTCACGGAAGCCGCCCTCAAGGGCAAGCCAACACTCATCTTTTTCGGCTTCACCCATTGCCCGGACGTGTGCCCGACGGCGCTGTTCGAGATGTCGGAGATCTTCGCCGCGCTGGGTCCGGATGCGAGCAAGGCGCAGGCCTTCTTCGTGTCCGTGGACCCCGAGCGCGACACGCCGGCGGTGCTCAAGTCCTACGTGTCCAGCTTCTCGCCGCAGATCCTCGGCCTGTCCGGAACCCCGGAGGCGACGGAGCAGATCAAGAAGGAATACCGCGTCTATTCCCGCAAGGTCCCGCTCAAGGATGGCGACTACACCATGGATCACACCGCCGTGGTCTATCTCATGGACAAGACTGGGACTTTCGTCGCGCCGTTCAACTCCAAGCGGCCTCCGGCCGAGGCTGCGGCGGAGCTGAAGCGCTACTTCTGAGCCCGCCGCCGGCGCCCCGCCGGGCGACGCCGTGCTCCGTCTTCTGCCAGTGGTACGGCCGCCGGACCAGCTCGATCACCGCCCGCCAGGCCGCCACCGACAGCAGCAGCCAGTAGATCGGCGTGCCCGCGATGGTGCGCCAGCCCGGCCGCATGCCGCGCCGGCCGAGCCCCACCACCATGGTCACGGCCGCCCCGCCATAGCCGGCGACGAGAGTTGTGTAGGTAAGCGCGCTGGTGGCCACTTCCATGATGGTGGTGCACGGCAGCCCGGCGACGCCCCGCACGATGTCGGCGACGAACAGGCCGAGGCAGAGCGGATGCGCCAGCGCCGCCGCATAAGGCCCTGCGGTGAGCAGGGCCAGCGCGAGCGTCCCGCCGGGGCCAATATCCCGCACCAGCGCCCCGGGCCGGCGCCCATGGACCAGAAGGGTCTGCGCCCAGCCCTTCAGCCAGCGGGTGCGCTGGCCGAGCCAGGCGCGCCGGGTCACCGGCGCCTCCTCGTAAGTGCTTGAGGAGATGACGCGGGTCTGCCATCCGGCGCGGGCGAGGCGGATGCCGAGGTCGGCATCCTCGGTGACGTTGTAGGGGTCCCATCCCCCCACCTGATCCAGCACGCGGCGGCGGAAGTGGTTGGAGGTGCCGCCGAGTGGAATGGGCAGGCCAAGGGCGCTCAGCACCGGCAGCAGGACATCGAACTGGCCGGCATATTCGGCAGCGAACTGGGCCGAGATCCAGCTGTCCCCGCCATTGTCGATGCACAGCCGCGCCTGCACGCATCCCACCTTCGGCCCGCCCGCGCCAAAGGCCGCGACGGCGCGGCGCAGTTGATCCGGCTCCGGAAGGTCCTCCGCGTCATAGACGGCGACGAAGCTGCCGCGAACGAAGGGCAGCGCCGCTTCCAGCGCCTTGGGCTTGGTCCGTGGCCCCACCGGCGCCACGGCCACTTCCGCCATGTGCGACGGCAACGCGAGAGCTGCGATGGCGGCCCGGGTGGCCTGATCGTCGGCCTCCACCACCAGCTTGATTTCGAGCTTCTCCGGCGGATAGTCGAGCGCCTGCAGCGCCGCCACCAGCCGGGGAACGCTCGCCGCCTCCCGATAGAGCGGCACCAGCAGCGAATAGACCGGCAGCGCCCGGTCATCGAGCCGTGGCGCGGGCTCCTCCGGCGGCACATAGAGGCAGCCGGCGAGGCGCAGGGCGATCCAGGCGAGGAAGACGAGCGAGAGAACCGCCTGCACCGCGAGGATGCCCGCCCCCGGCGCCAGCGCCAGCAGCAGCGCGAGCGGCAGGCCCACGGCTGCGGCGCCAAGCCCGACGATACGGCCTGGGCGCAGCGTCGCCGCCGACTTGAGCGGATCGGCGCGCAGAAGCCGCCCGGCCGCGGCAAGGGCGAGACGCGGGCCACAGGCGTCGCCGATGCGCCGGGCCAGCTCCGAAGGCGCGATCAATCCCACCCGCGCCGCCAGATCCGCATCTCGCCGCAGCGCCCGGCGCAGGCGCCGCACGATGCGGCCGCGCGCCGCCATGACGAAGCGCGGGCGCCCGCCCTCATTTGGGATCACCAACGTGCCTGTGCGCAGCACGGCTTCCGCGACGGCCGGATCGTCCGGCAGGTCGCGCAGGCCGGGCGTGGCCAAAGGCAGGCCAAGATCGCGAGCGAGGATCTTTGTTGCGGTTTGGTCGTCCAGCGCGCCCGAGGCGACGAGCACTTCGTCGATGCCGACACCCACCAGCCGGGCACGCGCGTCTGCGGCGAGAAGCGCCGCCATATCGACATGACCGAGGTAACACAAAAGCTCGGGCGCCACCGAGACAGCGGGCGGAGCGGCCGCCCCCTGCGTGCCGCCGCGCTGGTGCCGGTGCCCATCCTCGCTTACATGGCTCCGCCCCTTGCGGGCGGCACCGGCATCCCCCACCATGCCCCGACCCTCATGCAACCCTAGGGTAAGCTTTTCCCCGATGCTCCCACCAGCCTCTTTCGTGAGCAGCCGTGCTTTCAGCCGCCTCCTTGTCCGGCGGTCGGGCCTCAGCGCTGTCGTGCTATGCGTGGCTCTGGTGGCGGCGGGCGGTGCGACGGCTCAGCAGCCGCCGGCGGCACAGGGGCGGCCTGCACCGGGCTCGCCCCCGCCACTGGTCGAGCGCGCGGACACCATCGCCGTCACGCCGGTGGTGGTACCCAACTTCTGGAACGTGGAGCGGCGGCTGGAGCGCCCCGACGCCGCAAAGCTCCCGAAGGAACTGCGGTTCGTGACCACGGATGATTATCCGCCGTTCAATTTCATCAACTCCACGGGCGCCCTCTCCGGCTTCAACATCGATCTGGCGCGGGCGATCTGCGCCGAGCTCAGCGTGACGTGCAGCTTCCAGACGGCATCTTTCGCCGACGTGGCCGACGTGGTGGACCAGGGCCGCGCAGAGGCCGCCATCGCCGGCCTTGTCGCGACGCCCGCGGCGCGGGCAACGCTGGATTTCTCGGAACGCTACCTCGGCACGCCCGCGCGGTTTGTCGGCCGCCGGCAGGAGACGCTGGCGAAGGCGACGCCCGAGGAGGTGGCCTCCAAGAAGGTGGCCGTGGTCAGCCGCACGGCGCACGAGGCTTATCTGCGCTCCTTCTTCAACGAGGCCGCCATCCGACCTTATCCGGATCTCAAGGCGGCGCAGGAGGCGGTGAAGGCGGGGCAGGTGGACCTTCTGTTCGGTGACGGCATCACCCTCGCGCTCTGGCTGAACGGCACCGACAGCGGGAATTGCTGCCGTTTTGTCGGCGGCCCCTTCACCGAGAGCCGCTTCTTCGGCGACGGCTTCTCAGTCGCCGTGAAGGAGGGCAACGACACCTTGCGCCACGCGATGGACTTCGCCCTCCAGCGTATCTGGGAGAAGGGCGTGTATACCGATCTCTACCTGCGCTGGTTCCCGGTCGGCTTCTACTGAGGCGCGGCTGCAGCCGCCGGGCTCGCAAACGAAAGAGCCGCCCCGCTTGCACGGGACGGCTCCGGAAACGCGAAGGAAACGGGGCGCGCCCCTCAGTTCCGGGGAGCCGGCAGACCCAGCTGGGAGGACGTAGCCGGCCGCGCGGCCTCGGCCCGCCTCTGATCCCGGCGCGCCGCACGTGCTTCCTTGCGGTAGCGGCCCTGGCGCGCCCAGGTCACGATCCCGCCCGCGATGACGCCGACGATCACCGCAGCGAAGATGATCGCGAACAGCGGCAGCGTCACCGACACGGCCGGATGGTCCGGCGCGAACGGATCGAGGGACAGCGTGACCGGCTTGCGGTTCGCAACCGCCAGCGCCACCGCGAGGATCGCGAGGGGCAGGCCGACGAGGATGGAGAGGAAGCGGCTCACGGGCGCCTACTTTCCGGTGTTGAGACGCTCGCGCATCTCCTTGCCGGTCTTGAAATAGGGGACGGTCTTCTCGCTCACGTCCACCTGCTTGCCGGTGCGCGGGTTGCGGCCGACGCGGGCGTCGCGCTTCTTCACCGAGAAGGCGCCGAAGCCGCGCAACTCCACGCGATCGCCCCGCTCCAGCGCGGAGGCGATCTGCTCCAGGATGGCGTTGACGATGTTCTCCACGTCCCTCTGGTAGAGGTGCGGGTTGGCCTCGGCGATCTTTTGGACGAGCTCGGACTTGATCATTGTGGCCCCAGTTCCTCGAAATCGTCCGCCGCCAGCGCGCCGTTGCACCGCGAGAGGGACGGTGGACGGCCGGGTGGTCCGGCGGTGTTATCGGTGTTGTCGGATGGCCGCCAAGCGCTTGTGAAAGCTATCCTAACCCTGGGTGCGAGGGTGCCAGAGGGCCAACAGACCGTCAAGCTGACTGCGCTCCAGCGCGCCTTTCGCCGCATCGGTCAGCAGCGCCGCCGCCTGCGGGAAGCCTAGCGCGCTGACGACGCCGCGCGCCGCGCCGAGCAACCAGCCGAACTCGTCACCGACCTCCTTGGTGCGCCAGGTGCGGACCTTGAGAGCCTCGCTCACGCCCTTCTCGCGGGCGAGCCAGGCGCGGGCGGTGCGCTCGTCGCCGAGTTCGTCCACCAGCTGGAGTTCGAGCCCCTGATGACCGGTGAAGACGCGCCCGTCCGAGACGTTGGCGAGCTTGGCATCCGAGAGCTTGCGGCGGTCGCCCACGAGATCCTTGAACCAAGCGTAGCTGTCCTTCACCAGCGAATCCACGGCGGCGCGCGCCTCCGGCGTCACCGGCGTATACGGATTGGGGGAGGCCTTGAGCGGGGAGGACTTGATGTCCTCCATGGTCACGCCCACGGTCTTCAGCAACTCGGTGAAGTTGGGAAACTGGTAGAGGACGCCAACGGAGCCCACCAGCGCATTGCGGCGGGCCACGATGTGGTCGGCACCCAGCGCCGCTATATAGGCGCCTGAGGCAGCGACGCCTTCCACGACGGCCACCACCGGCTTCTTCTCGGCAAGGCGACGGAGCGCATCGAACAATTGCTCGGAGCCGGTCACCGTGCCGCCGGGGCTGTCGATGGAGAGGATGACGGCGCTGGCACGGGAGCGGCCGATCTCTTCCAGCAGTTCAACCCGCTCGCGATCGTTGCGGATGATGCCGCCGATCATGATCCGGGCCACGTGGGGAGACGAGGTGGGAATGTCCCGGCCGACCAGGGCGGACACGCCCACCGCCACGGCGGCGATCACGCCGAGCACCCCGAGCACACGCCAGAATGTGACCTTCCGCCGGAGGCGACGGCGTTCGACGATCTGGTCGGCATCCAGCGACATGGTGCGCGTTCCTCGGCAGGCGGTCTCAAGCCCCACGCGGACTTAAGCAGGCCGCGCGGCGTTGGCAAGCGCTCCCGCGCGTTCAGCGCGGATACGAGCCGGCGACGCCTAGCCCGCCAGCGCGGCGATGACGGCGTTGAGCACCGGGAAGCCGGCGGGGGTGACGCGCAGCCGATCCCCCTCGCGGGCCACCAATCTCTCGGCTTCCAGCATCGCGAGACGACCCCGGTCGATCCGTCCGCCCAGGCGGGCGTGCCGCGCGAGATTGACGCCTTCCCGGAGGCGGAGCCCCATGAGCAGCATCTCGTCGGCCTGCTCGGCCGGCGTCAGCGTCTCGTCGGAGACGATGCCGTGCCCGTCCGCCTCCACGCGCGCCAGCCACGCTTCGGGCGCGCGCTCGGTGAAGGTGGCCCGGCGGGTGCCGCCCACCTGCAGCCGGCCATGGGCCCCGGCGCCGATGCCGGCATAGGTGCCGTAACGCCAGTACACGAGATTGTGCCGTGCCTCGGCGCCGGGCCGGGCGTGGTTCGAGACCTCATAGGCCGGCAGGCCGGCTTGCGCCGTCACCTCCTGCGTCACATCCCACAGCGCGCGGGAGAGATCATCGTCGGGCAGAATGAGCTTGCCCGCGCCGTACAACCGCTCGAACGGCGTGCCGGGCTCGATGGTGAGCTGGTAGAGGGACAGGTGCTCGCAGCCTTCGGCGAGCGCGCGCCGCAGTTCCGCCGACCAGGCTTCGGGCGTCTGGCGCGGTCGGGCGTAGATGAGGTCAAAGGACACGCGATCGAAGGCGCGGCGGGCGATGGCCACGGCGGCCAGCGCCTCCGCCACCGAATGCATCCGCCCGAGGCCCTGAAGGTCTGCGTCGTCCAGCGCCTGAACGCCGAGCGAGACGCGATTGACGCCCGCCGCCCGGTAGCCCTGGAACCGCTCGGCCTCCACGGAGGTCGGGTTCGCCTCCAGCGTCACCTCCGCATCGGCGGTGAGCGGCCAAGCGTCGTCGATCGCCTCCAGAATGGCGGCGACCGTCGACGGCGCCATGAGCGAGGGCGTGCCACCGCCGAAGAAGACCGTCTCTGCCCTTCGCGGCCCCGACAAAGCCCGCATATGGGCGATCTCACGGCGGAAGGCCGCGATGTAGCGGGCCTCGTCCGGCGGCACGAGGCGGACATGGCTGTTGAAGTCGCAATAGGGACACTTGGCCTTACAGAAGGGCCAATGGATATAGACGCCGAAGCCGCCCGCCGTGTCCTCAATGCCGACGCGCCCCTGCCCCGCGATGGGGAGAGGGTGCGCAGGGGCGGGCACGGAGGGGGCCTGATCCAAGATCGCGCTCACCCCTTCAGGCACGCCTGCGAGAGCTTCAGGAAGGCGCGCGCGCGGTGGGAGAGGCCGAAGCCCTTGGGGGGCATGCCGTGCTTCTCGTCCGCCGTCATCTCGGCGAAGGTCTTCACATGGCCCTCGGGGAGGAACATGGGATCATAGCCGAAGCCCTTGGCTCCGCGCGGTGGCCACACGAGGGTGCCGTCCACGGTGCCCTCGAACTCCTCCAGATGCCCGTCCGGCCAGGCGATGCACAGCGCGGAAACGAAGCGGGCGTGGCGCTGCGCCGGCTCGGTGGCGCCGACCTTCTGCAGTTCGGCCTCCACCTTCTCCATCGCCATCTCGAAATCGCGCTCCGGACCGGCCCAGCGGGCGGTATGGATGCCCGGCGCGCCGCCGAGCGCGTCGATGACGAGGCCACTGTCGTCCGCGAAGGCCGGAAGCTGCGCCGCATTGGCCGCCGCGACCGCCTTGAGGCGGGCGTTGCCCTCGAAGGTGGTTTCGGTCTCCTCCGGCTCGGGCAGGCCGAGCTCGCCGGCGGAGACCGCCTCCACCCCGTGGGGCTCCAGCAGCATCTTCATCTCGATGAGCTTGCCGGGATTGTGGGTGGCCACCACCAGCCGGCCGGTGAGCTGGCGCGCCATCACCCGATCGCCAGCTTCTGGAGGGACACCAGCTGATCTACGCCGGAACGGGCCAGCGAGAGCAGCGAGAGCAGTTCCTCCTGGGTGAACGGCGTCTTTTCCGCCGTGCCCTGGATCTCCACGATGCCGCCGGTGCCGGTCATGACGAAATTGGCATCGGTTTCGGCCACCGAATCCTCGGCATAGTCGAGGTCGAGCACGGGCGTGCCCTCATAGATGCCGCAGGAGACCGCCGCCACATGCTGCTTGAGCGGCATTTCCTTGATCATGGAGCGGGATTTCATCCAGCTCAGGCAGTCGTGAAGCGCGATCCAGGCGCCGGTGATGGAGGCGGTGCGGGTACCGCCATCGGCCTGGAGCACGTCGCAATCGATGGTGATCTGCTTCTCGCCCATCGCCACGAGGTCCGTCACCGAACGGAGCGAACGCCCGATCAGGCGCTGGATCTCCTGGGTGCGGCCGGACTGCTTGCCGGTGGTGGATTCGCGCCGGGTGCGGTCGTGGGTGGCGCGGGGCAGCATGGAATATTCCGCCGTCACCCAGCCGCGCCCCTGGCCCTTGAGCCACGGTGGCAGGCGCTCTTCCAGCGTCGCGGAGACGAGGACGTGGGTGTCGCCGAACTTCACGAGGCAGGAGCCTTCCGCGTGGCGCATCACGCCCCGTTCAAAGGACACCGCGCGCATCTCGTCCGGGGCGCGCTTGCTGGGGCGCATGATGGATACCTCTTTGTGCGTCATGGGCGCTCCTTTTAGAGCGCCGCGCGCCGGGAGGAAAGCAAGGGCCGCCACAGCCCATGCGCGGCGCTTGAACCCGACCCCGGCGAGGGACACATTAGAGCCAGAGAAATCCTTGGCTCCGAAGGCTGAACCCGTGGCGCTCGATCCGTTCCTGCCCCTCTCCACCGGCGGCCTCGCGCAGATCGACCAGCGTTCGCGCGAGATTTTCCGCCAGATCGTCGAGAGTTACCTCGCCACCGGCGAGCCGGTGGGCTCGCGCAACATCGCCCGCCTCATTCCCATGACGCTCTCGCCCGCCTCGGTCCGCAACGTGATGGCGGACCTGGAAGCGGCCGGGCTCATCTATGCCCCCCACACCAGCGCCGGGCGCCTGCCGACTGAACGCGGCCTGCGCTTCTTCGTGGATGCGCTGATGGAGGTGGGCGACGTCAACGAGCGCGACCGGGCCAATATCGAATCGCAGGTGCTGGCGGCCGCCCGCACCACCACGGTGGAAGGCGTGCTGCAGGAAGCGTCCGGATTGCTCTCCGGCCTCGCCCGTGGCGCTGGCGTCGTGACCGCCACGAAGACCGATCCGCGCCTGAAGCATGTGGAGTTCGTGCCGCTGGAGCCGGGGCGCGCCCTCGTGATCCTCGTTTCCGAGGATGGTCAGGTGGAGAACCGGGCGCTGGCGCTGCCGCCGGGCCTGCCCGTCTCCGCCCTCACCGAGGCCACCAATTTCCTGAATGCCCGCATTCGCGGCCGCACCCTTTCCGACGCCCGGCAGGAGATGGACAGCCTCCTGTCCGAGCTGAACCGCGACCTCGACGCCCTCACCGCCCGCGTGGTGGAGGCCGGGCTCGCCTCCTGGTCGGGCGACGAGCCGGGCGGACGCACCCTCATCGTGCGCGGGCAGGCGAAACTGTTGGAAGACCTGCGCGCGCTGGAGGATCTGGAGCGCATCCGCCTGCTGTTCGACGACCTCGAGACCAAGCGCGAAGTCTCAGAGCTGCTCGGCCGGGCGGAGGAGGCGCAGGCGCTGCGCATCTTCATCGGCTCGGAGAACCGGCTGTTCTCCCTCTCCGGCTCCTCCACCATCGTCGCCCCCTATCGCGACGGGCAGGGCCGGGTGGTGGGCGTTCTGGGCGTGATCGGCCCAACGCGGCTCAATTACGGCCGCATCGTCCCCATGGTGGACTTCACCGCCCGCCTCGTCAGCCGCGTATTGGGCGCGCCGGGGGCCGACGCGGCTTAGGGACAAGGATCACTACGACTTGATTTTTCCCCCCATCGCCCCGATATGCGCCGGGACAATTGGCCTTTGCCCGGCGGTGACGTGACCGGGGCAAATCTCAAGGCAGGGGAAGTGACCGGATGAGCGAGCAGAAGCGCACGCCCGAGACCGGCGGCGACGCAAGCGAAAACGGCGCCGCGCGGGGGACTGCACAGGTGAATGAGGCGACCGCCGAGGCGGAAGCGGGTGCCATGGCGGATGCCGCCCTGGGCGATCCGGCGGGCGACAAGGCGCGCCTGGAAGCGGAGATCGCGAGCCTCAAGGACAAGTTCCTGCGCGCCTTCGCCGAGGCGGAGAACGTGCGCCGCCGCGCCGACAAGGAAATCCAGGACGCCAAGACCTACGGCATCGCCTCCTTTGCCCGCGACGTGCTGAACGTGGCGGACGACCTCGCCCGTGCCCTTGGTTCGGTGGAGGCGGAGGCCAAGGCGACCGCCGAAGGCAATTTCAAGGCGCTGCTGGATGGGCTGGAGCTGACCGAACGCGGCCTCGTGAAGGCGCTGGAGAAGCACGGCATCCGCAAGATCGAGCCCAAGGGGGAGAAGTTCGACCCCAACCTGCATCAGGCCATGTTCGAGGTGCCCGACCCTAGCGTTCCGACCGGTACCGTGGTGCAGGTGGTGCAGGCCGGCTACGTCATCGGGGAGCGGGTGCTGCGTCCTGCCATGGTCGGTGTTGCACGCGGCGGACCGAAGGCCGAGTCCACGAAGGCCACAGGCGCGGCCTGAGGCCCTCGCCGGATTTTAGAGAGCTTCAGATCACATGTCGTTGGAGGCGGACACGTTCCGCCTCTCGCGCTGCCCGCCGCCGGGACCGCCGCCCGCCCCGATGAGGTCGGCGAGCGCGTCCGCAATCACGCGGCTGGTGTAGGGCTTGGCCACGCGCGGCGCATCGGCGAATTCCGCCGGCATGCGCACGCTGCCCGTGTAGCCCGAGCAGAAAATGAAGGGGATGCCGCGTTCGGCGAGAATAGCCGCAGCCGGATAGACCGGCTCTCCGGCGAGGTTCACGTCGAGAATGGCGGCGTCGATCCGCTCGGACGTCGCGGCCGCAACGGCGGCGGAAAGGCTCGCAATCGGCCCGACCACGTTGTAGCCCAGCGACCGCAGATTGTCTTCGAGCCCCAGTGCCACGAGATACTCGTCCTCGACGACAAGTACCCGCCTTCCCGACAAGATCATTCTTCAACGCCCTGCTGACTGCATGTCCCAACAGGGCCATGTTCGGGCTCAACAAACGGCCGGCGGAAAAGTTCCCAACGCTCGCGTTGAAGCTTGCCGAAAGGGAGGCGGGGCCCCTTCCGGTCGAATGGCGGGCGCGAGGCTCAGTCCTTCGCGCGTTCGACGTAGGAAGCGTCGGCGGTCATGACGACGACGCGAGTTCCGGACGCGATGTGCGGCGGCACCATGGTGCGCACACCGTTGGAAAGCATGGCGGGCTTGTAGGACGAAGAGGCCGTCTGGCCCTTCACGGTCGGCTCGGTGTCCACGATCTCCAGCACCACGCGGGCCGGAAGCTCGATGGCGATCGGCACGCCATTATGGGTGGAGAGCATGCACTCCATGCCTTCCTGCAGATAAACCGCGGAATCGCCCATCACGTCCTTCGTCACCGTCACCTGATCGTAGGTTTCCGGGTTCATGAAGGTGTAGCCGTCGGAATCCTCGTAGAGGAAGGTATGCGGGCGGTCTTCCACGAAGGCGCGCTCCACCTGCTCGGTGGTGCGGTAGCGCTCGGAGATCTTCACGCCGTCGGAGATGCGGCGCATGTCGAGCTGCGTCACCGGCGTGCCCTTGCCGGGATGAATGTTCTCGGCGGTGAGCACCACATACAGCTTGTCGTCGATGTCGACCACGTTGCCCTTGCGCAGGGTGCTGGCAATAACCTTGACCACGTCGGCTCTTCCTTGACCTGATGCGCGGCACCCGCGCCGATTGGAAAATGGGGGACGGCGGCACCGTCTGGCTGGTTCGGCGCGCACCATAGCGATAATGGCGCGCAACGCCAGTCTTCACCCGCCTTTCCGGCCCCAGGGCCGGCGACGGGGCGCGTGCCGCCAGCGGCAGCGAGGATCCAAGCAGCATGACGGTACCCAGCGCCTCGCCCCCTCCGCCCTCGCCCGCCTGGTGGCGGCCCGACATCCACGCCGACCGCCGCCCCTTCCTCCTCGCGCGCGCCCGCGTCGCCTCCGCCGTGCGGGCCTTCTTCGCCGAGGACGGCTTCGTCGAGGTGGAGACACCCGTGCTGCAGGTCTCACCCGGCAACGAGACCCACCTCCACGCCTTTGGCACCGACCTCGTCGGCCCGGACGGAACGACGCGCCGGCTCTACCTGCGCACCTCGCCCGAGTTCGCCGCCAAGAAGCTGCTCGCCGCCGGCGAGCCGAGGATCTTCGAGTTCGCCCGTGTGTTCCGCAATCGCGAGCGGGGCATGGCGCACCATCCCGAATTCACCATGCTGGAGTGGTATCGCACTGGCGTGCCCTATACGGCGATGATGGCGGATTGCACGTCGCTCCTCGCCGGCGCCGCGCAGGCGGGCGGAGTTGCGGCCTTCCAGTATCGCGGCAAGTCCTGTGATCCGTTCGCCGCGCCGGAGCGCCTGACCCTGGTCGCGGCCTTTGATCGCCATGCTTCGATGGATCTTGAAGCCCTTTTGCCCGCCGCGGGCGAAGCGCCCGATGCCGCCCACTTCGCCCGTGCCGCGTCCGAGGCCGGCATCCGAACCGCGCCCGACGACACCTGGGCCGACGTGTTCGCGCGCGTCCTCGTGGAGAAGATCGAGCCGCACCTGGGGGTCGGCCGGCCCACCATCCTTACCGACTATCCGGTGAGCGAGGCAGCGCTGGCCCGGCCGAAGCCGGAGGACCCGCGCTTTGCCGAGCGGTTCGAGCTTTATTGCTGCGGGCTGGAACTGGCCAACGCCTTCGGCGAGCTGACGGACGCGGAGGAACAGCGCCGGCGCTTCGCGAAGGACATGGACGAGAAGGAGCGGCTCTATGGCGAGCGCTATCCCCTCGACGAGGACTTCCTCGCGGCGCTGGCCCTGATGCCCCCGGCGAGCGGCTGCGCCCTCGGCTTCGACCGGCTCGCTCTGCTGGCGAGCGGCGCGCGGCGGATCGAGGACGTGCTGTGGGCGCCGGTCGCCGGTCCGGCCTGAGGGGCCGGACAATCCCCGGGGTCCGCCGCCCCTGCGGTCACGGATCGGACCGTAGCAGCCACAGAACCAGAACGATGCCGCCCGCAAGTGCAAGAAAGAAGAGCACGGAGACGATGGCCCCGCCCACGCTTTCCGCGCCGGTGAGGTCACCGAGAAAACGAAGCAGTCCCAGGATGCCCTGCGTCCCGCTGGCGCCCGGCACGGCCGCCGGCGTCAGTTGATCTCGAACAGGGTCGAGAAACCGGAGATGTCGAACACCTCGCGGATCTGCGGCTGGAGCGAGGACAGCGCAAGCTTGCGCTTCGCCCCGCGCATGGCCTTGCCGGCGACGAGAAGCGCGCGCAGGCCGGAGGAGGACACGTAGTCCACGCCGGCAAGGTTCACGACGATTCCCCCATCGGTCATGGAGACGACCTCCATGAGGCTCGCCTCGAACGGCTTGGCATTGGGCGTGTCGAGGCGCCCCGCCACCTTCAGCACCACGTCGCTTCCGACCTGCTCACGCTCGATGTGCATCGGCCTCTACTCGCTTGATGTCCGCCCCGGAGGCGGCCGGACGATCCCGATTATCCTCATTCTCGGGCGCACGCAACGCAATCGCGCTGCGGCGCACCAGCCAGATCGCCCGCTCGAACAGGCTGGTCGCCAGCAGCAGCTGCCGCGCGTCCGAGCCGGCGTCGAGTGCCGTTGCGGCAAGCTGCCGGCGGATGCGATTGAGCATCTCCGATCGATCGCCCGCGAGCGCGATGATCAGGTCGAGGTCTTCCCCGGGCCCGTCGGTGGCGTCGGCGAGGGAGAGCGTGATGGCGCGCAGCGATTCGGACAGGGCGAAAGCGAGCGGCGGCACCTCGTCGAAGCCCTCCACCACTTCGGTGAAATCGTGCAGCGTGTCCTGCAGGATGCGCACGTTCTCCACCAGCGACTGATGATGCAGCGCCACCTCCAGGCTGTCCCGGGCGAGGCCGGCCGCGATCAGCTCGGCCACGAACTGGTCCACCGCCAGTCCCACGGAGGCCGCACCGCGCCACAGGGCCAAGCGTTCGTCGGCAGCGTCGGTTTCTGTCTGGTCGAGGTCCGGCAGCAGCGTCGGCAACAGCTTCACCAGGCGCAGGGTCTCGCTGATCGCAAGGTCGAGCGCGGTGATCGGGTCGGCCAGCGCCTCGTCGTGGATGAAGCGTGGCCGCGCTGCGCCATCCTCCACCGTGGGCGGGCTAAGCGCCGCGACGATCCGCTCCGTGAGGCCCCGGGCGAAGGCGACCGGTAGCGCGCCTGCCACCTGCAGAGTCAGAAACAGGAGCGAAAGCGAAAGCGACGCCTCGCCCCGGCCCAATTGGTCGAGGGCCGCAAGCGCGTCGCGGCCGAACAGGGGCGCAAGCAGCACGGCCCCGCCCACGACCGCGCAGCCCACCATCTTCACCAGCACATGCACGTAGCACAGCTGGCGGCCGGTGCCCCTCAAGGCTCCGGCGGAGATGACCGCCGCGAAACCGGAGCCGAGATTGGCGCCCAGAACGATGCACAGCGCGTCGTCGAGCCCCAGCAGTCCGGTCTGCATCAGCGCGAGCACAAGGATGGTCGGCGTCGAGGAGGACTGGCTGATGGTGGACGCCACCAGGCCCAGGATGAACCCAACGAGCGGCGTGACCCCTGAATCGAGATTGAGCGCCAGAGCGGCGACGTCGAGCGCCCGCGGCGCCTGCTTGATGAAATCCAGCCCCAGCAGCACGAGGACGAGGCCCAGGGCGACGCCCATCCATTCGCCCATGCCCTGGCGGCGATCGAGGCGGAAATGGAACCCGATACCGACGACGCCGACGAGATAGAGCACCAGCAGGCGGAAATCGATCGCCGCCACGAACACCAAAGCGGAAGTGCCGATGTTGCCGCCCGCCACGATGGGGATGGCATCGCGCGTGGTGAAGGCATTGCCCCGCACGAGATTGCCGCTGATCACGGCAACGGCGTTGGACGATTGGGTCGCTGCTCCCGCCAGCGTGCCGCACAGAAGGCCCGTGACAGGCGAGCGCGTGGCCCGGCGCAACAGCCCGCGCACCTTGCGGCCGGTCGCCTGCTGAAGGTGGGTCGACATGGCCTTGAGGCCAACAAAAAGAAGGCCAAGACCGGCCATCAGCTCGGCAATGACGAGCATCGAAGGAAAAATCTCCGCGGTACCTGGGAACGCCGCGGGCACGCTCAAGGTTCCCGGCTCCGGCTCTCTCATCCCAGCCGGCTACCATACTCCCGGACTACGACACTCTCGTGAGGGGTCACACGGCCGCGTTGGCGACCAGCGTCAGCTGGTTTTCCTCGCCCTCGCGGCTGTAGTCGAGGGCTTCCAGGAAATGGCGCATCAGCTGCACCCCGTGGCCGCCGATCTTGGCATCCTCGATGCTGTCGGGCACCTCCGGCTCGGCGATGCCGGTGGGATCGAAGGGCACGCCATTGTCGATCAGACGCACAGCGACCCGCCCTTCGGGCAGCTGCCAGCACTCGATGCGGATGTGCGGCGGCCGTTCGCTGCCCACGAAGCCATAGGACACGACATTGGTGAGCGCCTCCTCGAGGCTTAGCTCCAGCGCGAAGCGTGTCGCGTCCGGCCAGCCGTGTTCCTCGGCCAGCGCGCCGAGCCACCCGGTGGCTTCGGTGATGTCGTCGATGCGCGCGCCCACATCGATGGTCGAGACAAGGGTTCCGGCCGCGGGCGTCGCCATGGGATCCGCCGTCAGGTTGCCGGGGAGACGCCCGCCGCCGCGAGCGCCTCGTCCCGCGTGGCGTGGATGCCGACCAGTTGGTCGACGCCGGTGGCCCGAAGCACCTTCTCCACCTGGGGATCGCAGGCGAACAGCCCCATGGTGCCGCCCTTGCGATGCAGTCCCTTGGCGCCCGCCAGCAGAAGGCGGATGCCGATGGAGGCCATGAACGGCGTGCCGGAGAGGTCGACCACAAGTACGCGGGCGGCCTGGCAGGACGACTTGAATTCCGGCTCCACCGCCGCCGCGCCGGCAATGTCGAGGCGGCCCTCGAGGCGCACGAGGATGATGTCGGGGCCGAGCGGGGTCCTCTCGATCTTCATGGGCCAGTTTCTCTCTGGATCGGGACGCCCGCGCGATGCGGGCACAGATTCAGCAAACCATACGACAGTTTCGTGACGCGGAGCAGAGGCCGAAAGTGCCCTCTCAGGCGCTCCGGGGACGGGCGTAAAGCACGCCGGCAGCGCCGGAATCGGTGCGGCAACGGGCGTAGCCGTGCCAGCCCTCGGCAAACAGCTCCTTCTGACGCGGCGTGTCCAGAGGATCGACCAGCAGCGTCTCCTGCGGATCGAAGGTGGTGAAGTCGCGCACCATCACATAACGCGCATAGCCGCCGAAGAAGAGCTGGATGTCATAGATGGGAAAGCCTTCGGCAAGCAGGCTCGCCCAGCTCGGCGTGTTCACCGGCGCGGCGGTGGAGAACAGCACCATGTCGGACGGCGCGGCCATGACGCGAGCGGCGATCAGCACCCGCTGCAGCCCGCGCCCGCGATAGGCCGGATGCACCGAGGCGCCCGCGAGACGTCCCACCGCACGGGCGGGATCGAGCCCAAGCAGCCGGTGCGGCCCGTCCTTGGGCGAATGGTCGTGCTGAAGGATGCCGTAGGCGACCAGCAGCGCGTCGTCATACAGCCCGATGATGTGGCCGCGGCCGCCGAGGATGCTTTCGAAATAGGACCGGTTCTCCGGCTTCACCACTTCGGGCCGCACCAGGGGGCCGATGGCAAGATGATGAAGGGTGTCGATCGCGTCGAGATCGTCTGGCCCGAGCATGCGCTGCGTCAGCGTAGAGGTCGGTACGGCCTCGCGCAGGGCGTTCATCACGTGATTACTTCCGCATAATTGAGCATGGCGATGGGCGGATAGACACCGAGCTGCTTGGCCACGTTCATGTTGATGATGAGCGCGAAGCGCTTGAGCGTCTCGATGGGGATGTCTCGTGGCGGCACGTGCTGGACGAGGATCTCAACCGCCTTGGAGGCGGCGAGCTGGCCCACGGAATAATAGCGGCTGACCAGCCCGACAAGCCCCAGCCCCTCGCGCAGGAAGAACTCCGTAGCCCCGAACGTGGGCAGCCCCGCGGCGAGCGCGGCCGGGCCGACCCGATCGAAGATGGTGGCGAGGAAGGTATCTGCGGGCAGGTAGAGCCATTCGGCGCCCTGCGCCTTCAGGTTCCTCACGAATTCCTCCACCCCGTCGCCGGTCGGCTTGTTGCCGACCATGGTGAGGGGCTGCGTCAGCACCTCGGCGCCGATGGTGGCGGAGAAGGCCTTCATCTCGTTGATGATCGCGACGGAGTTGCTCTCGTTCGGCGAATAGATGACGCCGACCTTCCTGAACGCCTTGTAGCTCTGCATGGCGCGCATCTGCACGTCGGTCGGCACCACATGCACCGCGCCGGTCACATTGCGCCCCGAGGAGGCGAGAGAAGGGGCGATCTTCACCTGCACCGGCGCCGCGACCAGCGCGAAGACCACCGGAATGTCCCGCACGAAGCCGGCGGTTGGCGGTGCGTCATACGGACCGGCGACGCCCAGCGTCAGCGGCGTGCCGTAGGTATAGATGAGGTTGGGCCGGAAGCTGGGCAGCACCTCCGCGAGGATGGGCTTCACGCGGCTCGCGTCCCGCTCCACGTCGCGGGTCATGAACTCGACCTTGACGTCATTGGCGGCGAAATAATCCCGGAAGCCGCGCTCCACGTCGGTATCGCCGCGGAAGGTCAGCATCAGCACGCGGAACGGTTCGCCATTGGCCGCGGCAACGGGCGCAGGCGCCCCGGCGGGACGGGGCTGGCCATTGCCGCCATTGGTCTGCGCGAAGGCGCCGGGGACGGTACCCACCAGCCCCGCGGCACCCGCGCCGAGGCCGAGTGCGAGGAGGGAACGGCGATCCATCAGGCGGAACTCCCTTCCGAGGCGGCCGCGGAGGACGCGCGCCGCGAATGATGGACGAAGATTCTGCGTCCGGATAGCGCAAATAGCATAGCCCCGGCTACCGCCACAGCACCGAGAAAACCCGTAGCCGACGCAAAGCCGAGGGTCGAAAGCAGGAAGCCGGCGCTCGCCGGACCGGCGGCGTTTCCGGAGCGCTCCACCAGCCGGAAAAGGCCGAGAACGCCGGCCGCGCGGCCGGCGCCCATGCTGGTCGCGGTATCGGCTACCAGCGCCGACTGGGAGGCGATGGACATGGCTTGCCCCCACCCCAGCGCGACCAGAGCCACCACGATCAGCGCCACGGAGGGGTGGAGCAGCACCGCCATGGCGCCGATGCCCGATACCAGCCCGCCCGCCACCACGAAGCCCGCGCGGGCGCTGAAGCGGTCCGCGAGGGCGGCGAAGAAGGGCACGCCGATCACCATCAGCACCGGATAGATCATCTGGAAACGGCCGATGGCCGCAGAGGAAAAGCCCTCGCGCTGCAGTTCCAGCGGCACGAGCAGGAAGCACAGGGCGGCGAACAGGAACTTGGCCGGGAAGGCGCAGCCGAGCAGCAGGGACATCAGCCCCGGTGCGCGGGCGGCCGCCTTGAGATCGGCCAGTCCCACGTTGGCGACTGCGCGATGACGCGCCGCGGCGGGGAGCGTCAGGCGGGCCACGAGAAGCGCCACGAGGGCAAGGCCGGCGGAGGTGCCGAAGGCGACGCCCGGCCCCAGCCGGTCGGCGATGACGCCGCCGATCGGCGGGCCGCACAGGCTCGCCACCATGATGGCGCGCACGAACACGGCCAGCGCCGCACTGCGGGCGGCGCCGGAGGAGAGGTCCACCACATGTCCCTGCGCGGACACGAACACCAGCGCATAGCCGACCGCCGTGGTGACGCGGGCGGCGAGGAAAACGTCGTAATGCGGGCTGATCGCCGAGACCACGTAGCCCGCCGCCGCCAGCGCCGCGCCCGCGATGAAGCCGGGGCGGCGGCCGAGCCGCTCGGACAGGGAGGCGAAAGGTACCTGGCACAGCGCGACGACCGCCATGAAGGCGACGATGGGCAGGCTCGCCGCCATGTCGGGACCGTAGCCGGCCGGAACGCCCAGCGCCTGGGCCGCGCGCGGCAGGAAGGGCCGGGTAAGTTCCTCCGCCAGCATGAAGAGGAACAGCGCCGGGCGCACCGCGATGGCGGCCTCGCTCTCGGCCGCCTGGACCCGGCCGAGCCCGGTGCGGACCTCGATTTCATCCAGCCGCGCGATCGCCTTGGCATCGCCTCGGTGCTCCGCCTCGGCGCGCAACGCGAGATGGCGCTCCGCGAGGGTTTCCACGTGGCGGTCGATGGGCAGGATCAGGTCGCCGGCCGCGCCGCCGCCGCCATCTTGCCGGGAGAGCACGCCGCGCTTCAGCGCCTTCAGCCGCCGCTCCACCGCCACCAGCGATTCGAGACCGCGGGTGCCGACGACCAGGGCGACGAGCTCCAGCGCCACAAGCAGCGCGACGATGCCGATGAAGGCCACGTCCACCAGCACGGCGCCGACCTGCTGGGAGACGACGCCGGGATCGACCACGATCATCACGTCGCCGAGGCGGCGGCCCTCGGAATCCTGAACAGGGACCATCACCCGGGGGGCATCGCCGCCGGCCGGCGCGTCGCCCGACCGCGCCAGTTCCTTGCCGCCGGCCGCGTTGAGGCTGATCTGGGTGAACTCGACGTTGGCGGCGCGCAGCTCATCGAAATAGCGGTTCACCCCCACCAGGCGGTCGAACGGCACCCCCACGGAGGCGGCGCGCTGCACCAGGTCGGCGGCGGCGCGACCCACGGAATTGGCTTTGGCGACGATCTCCGGCGCGATGGTGCGCTGGGCCGCCTGCTCGGAGCCCCAGCCGATCACCGCCAGCGCCGAGCACAGGATGATGACGATGGCGATGGAGATGCCGCCGCGCAGGCCGATCATGCGGCGCCCCCATCCGGAAGGCCCGCGCCAGGCGACCGCGTGTTCCGGTGCGCTTCCTCCACGGAGGCGAGCGCGGCGCGGGCGGCCGGCGGCCACAGGCGCGGCTCGGCGGCCCGGCGCACGGCCCGCTGCAGCAGCGCGGCGAGGAGCAGGCCGATGACGAGGGTTGCCGCGCCGGCCCACAGCAGGGTCGGAAGCGCGATGCGCCGGAGGTCCGCCGCGAGCGCCGCCGAACCGTTGGTCAGGATCGCGCTGTCATAGCGCACCACCACGCGGCCGAGGCTCTGGCCGATGTCGTTGCGCACCGGACGTGACAGGCCGCGCTCGTGGTCCCGGGCCGTATCGAGGCCGACGCGCCCGGGCTCGCTGGAGAACAGCACGATGCCTTGCTCGTCCGTCAGGTCCATGGAGCGAATCGCATCCTCGACGCGGGATTCGCGCTCCAGCACAGCCGTCAGTGTCTGCTGCGCAGGAAGAGCAATGCCCAGCGAGGCCGCCTTTTCCACCACGTCCACCACCCGCTGCGCGGCGATGCCGCATCGGGCCTCGATGACACTGCGATGGGCGTTGATGAGGGTGACATAGGAGAAATAGGCGCCGAAGGCGACGCACGCGGCCGCGATCAGCGCGAACACGATGATGAGCCCCAGTGTGGTCCGCCTCATGACCCTTCGCGCTCGACCTTTCGCGCCGCCCCTCGCGCCGGCAGCCGCGCCCCCGGCGCACGGTCCGATCCAGCGCTGGAAATCTGCGCCTTAACCTTGGGGCGTGCCCCGACCGCCCGACCTTCATGCCACGAAAACAAAGCTGACAATGCAGGTTTTTTTGGTCGCAGTGGAGTTTTTTGTCTGGTTTGGCCGCGAGCGCGCGGTTAACGTCCGGCCGTCCACGCCACCGAAGTTCCCCGCATGACTTTCGTAAGCCGGCTCATCCTGGTCGCCGTCGTGTCCGTGACCGCTGCGGTGGTGGCGGTCGCGGGGATCGCGTTCTCGGCGAGCGACCGGGTGGGCGAGGAGATCGAGCGTGCGCGCGTCGCTAACCTGCTCGGAACGCTGCGCGCCTCCACCGAGGCGAACCTCTCCATCGGCCTGCAGCTCGACCAGGTTTCCCTGCTGCAACCGCGCATCGAGCGCGAGAAGGCGGGCGACCCCTCCATCCTCGCCATCGACATCTTCAATTCCGCCGGCCGCGCCATCTATTCGACCGACCGCAGCGTGATCGGCGAGGAGGTCAGCCCGGACTGGGTGAAGCGGCTGGGCGACGACAACCAGTGGGCGACGGCAGAGCGCGGCGACACGGTATTCGGCACGCGATTCGAGAACGATCTCGGGGTGGCGGGCGGCATCTCCGTTACCGTGTCGGACGAAGCGCGCAGCGCCCGCGCCGACCGGCTGGGCCTTGATCTCCTGATCCGCACCGGAGTTCTTTCGCTTGCCGCCTCCATCGCCGCGATCATCGCCGCATTTGCGTTCGTCCACATGCTGACCCGCCCATTCGACCGGGTGACGCGGGTGCTGCGCGGCGAGGGCGGGCCTCCCGCCGACGACGGCGGCCTCACCCCCCTCGCCGAGGCTACCGTGAAGAGCTGGCGGGAGGCCGAGGCGCGGGTGGATCGCGGCCTCGGCCAGTTGGGAGCACTCGACGATGCGGCCTGAGATCGCCGAGAGCGGCCGCGCCCGCCTCATGACGGGTCTGTTCGCGCTCATCCTCACCCTCGTCCTCGGCGGCATCGCCGCCGCCGTGCTCATCAACGGGTACCGCGCCCGCGTCGAGGAGAGCGCCCGCCGCGACGCGCTGGTGATCGGCACGTCGGTGGCCCGCACCCTCGCCCAGCAGTTCGAGAAGGCGGCCCGCTTCGGCATCCCCCTGAAGCTCCTGCCGGGCGTGGAGCAGCATCTCTCCGAGACCCTGACGCGCACCCCCGGCCTCACCCAGATCGTGCTGCGTGGATCGGACGGGCGCGAGATCCGCAGCGCCATCGGCGAGCATTCCGGCGCTGATTCGGTGAGCGCGCCGGTGGTGGTGGACAACAACACGGTGGCCTCGGTGGAAGTCACCACCAATCCCGCCGCCCTCGCCGCCTCCTTCGCCGATATCGGCCTCAAGGCGGCGGTGGTGGTCACGGTTTGCGCCGCTCTGGCGGCCCTGGTCGCCGGCCTTCTGGTGGGCAACGCGCTGGAGGGCGCCCGCGCCCGCCTCGCCAAGGGCCTCGCCGAGGCGGTGAACGGCCATTTCGGCGAGCGCGATGCGATGCACCCGCACGGCCGTCGCCAGGGCACCCGCGGCGCGGTGGGCCGGGCCTTCCGGGAGCTTGAGCACGGCAACCGCAGGGTCGCCGAGCGTCGCTCCGTCTTCGAGGCCTATGCGGAGGAACTGCTGGCGGTGGATTTCGACGGCGGGCTCAGACCCGATGTGGAACGCGTCCGGCGCGAGGTGCTGGCGCCGCCCGGCCGCGCCGACAAGGTGCGGGGGTCGTGATGCTGCTGCGCACCCGCATCACCCTCATCGTCGCCACCGGCTTCACCTTGCTCATGCTGGGCATCTGGGGCGCTACGGTGCTGCGCGACCGCGTCGCCCAGGCCCGCGAGGGCGAGCTGGCCATCGAGGGACAGACCGTCCTCTGGCGGGAGATCGTCGCCTTCCAGACCGCCAATCTCGCCCGCATCCTGGAGCGCATCGACAGTTCCTCGCCGTTCCGGATCGCGCTGGGCTTCTCGGATCGGTCGGGCATCGCCGCGGCCATCCGCGAGGTGGGCATCGATATCGACGATCCCGCCACCTATTTCGAGGTGGTGGCCGCCGACCGCGAGGTGGTGTTCAGCGACAGCTCCACCAATGCCCGCTACATCCTGGACGCGGGCAGCCTCGACCGTGCCCTCAAGGGCGAGATTCTCTCCGGACTGCGCCAGATCAGCGGCTCGCAGGTGATCGTCATCACCACCCGCACCGTCGATCTGCCCGGTCTCGGACGGGCGGTGCTCGTGCTCGGCCGCGATGCGGCGCTCGGGATGGACCGCTTCGCGCGCGGCATCAGCGCCGCCACCACCCTCATCACCCTGCGCGGGCGGGTGGTCGCCAGCAGCGATTTCCGCCTGTGGGAACGGGCGAAGGTGTCCATCACACCGCGCCGGCCCACCGCCGAGCAGCTGATGCTGGACGGGCGCAACTACAACGTGACCTCCATCCCCATCGCCGACGTGAGCGGCAGCGCCGTGGGCGCGCTGGTGAGCCTCGAGGACACGACGCAGACGGTGCAGGCCACCGCCCTCATTCGCCAGTCCGCGGTCGCAGGCGCGATCGTCCTCGTCCTGCTCGGCGTCGTCGGCCTCAATGTCTTCCTCTGGTACAGCTTCCGGCCGCTGGAATCGGCCATCGACGTGCTGCAGGCTCTCTCCCGCGGCGACACCTCGGTGACGGTGGGTCATGCCGGCAATGACGAGATCGGCCGCATCGCCGCGGCCGTCGTCGCGCTGCGCGGCAATGTGCAGGCCCTCGCCGAGAGCCGGCGCCAGCGCGAGCGCGTGCGGCGGCGGCAGGAGGTGGTGATCTCCGGCGAGTTGCAGGCGCTGGCCGACGCCATCGATCCGACCGACCGCGAGGAGGTTCTGGCCCTGCTTGCAAAGGGCGAGGAGAGCGAGAACGACGACGAGCTGAAGCGCGTCGCCCGCGTGCTCCACGACCTCTCGCGGCGGATCGTCGAACAGCATACCCGCCTCTCGTCCATGGTGGTGGAGCTGCGCGAGGCCCTCATCACCAAGACCAAGCTCGCCGGTCTCCAGCAGGAACTGGAGATCGCCCGGCAGGTGCAGCTCGCCATCCTGCCCAAGGAATTTCCGCCGGATGCGCGCGTCGCCGTGCACGGCCAGATGACCCCCGCGCGCGAGGTGGGCGGCGACTTCTACGATTACTTCATGATCGACGACACCACGCTCGGCTTCGTGGTGGCGGACGTCTCCGGCAAGGGCGTGCCGGCGGCTCTGTTCATGGCCATCTCCCGCACCCTGCTGCGCTCCACCGCGCTGTTCGAGCGCTCACCGGCGGGCTGCATCCGCCGCCTCAACGACCTGCTCGCGGTGGAAAACGAGCAGATGCTGTTCGTCACCGTGCTCTATGGCGTGGTCGACCTCTCCTCGGGGAAGGTCACCTATGTGAATGCCGGTCACAATCTGCCCTACCGCATCGCCCGCTCCGGCGAAGTGACGACCGTTCCCTCCACCGGCGGCATGGCGGTGGCCGTGCTGGAAGGCTTCGTCTACCAGCAGCACGAATTGCACCTCGCGCCCGGCGACGCGCTCTTCCTCTATACGGACGGCGTGACGGAAGCCTTCGACATCGACGAGCAGCCCTACGGCGAGGAGCGCGTGGAGGAGCTGCTGCGCAGCGGCGCTGCCGACTGGTCGGTGGAGGAGCTGAACGAGCGGGTGCTGGCAGCGGTGCATCTCTTCGAGCGCGGCGCGCCCCAGGCCGACGATATCACCTGCCTGACCCTGCGCTATTTCGGCGGCCACGGCCCCCGCCGGACACGCTGACGGCCGCGTGCGCCCAAGCTGGCGAGAATAAGCGTGCGTCCCTCGCGGGGAAACGGTAAGCGTGCCCTGCACGGTCCTGGACAATCGAGGGAGCCAACCCTCGCCCGAAGCGTGAGCCGGCGCGTGGGGCGCGCGGGCGGGGCGGCATCGAGCCGGCCGAAGAGGGGGAGACGCAGCATCCGGAACGGCGCAGCCGGACCGGCCTGATCCCGGTGCCCCGCCGGGGACGGAGTGGCAAGTCATGTCCATAGACGCACGCGCGGCCGGCTGGCCCGCGGCCGAGGTTTCCTCCATCGGCGCCGTCTGTAGCGCCCACTTTTGCAGCCATTTCCTCCAGCTCGCCCTCACCCCGCTGTTCATCATGATGCGGGCCGACCTCCAGGTCTCCTTCATCGAGCTGGGGCTGTTGCTCTCCGTCTTCTATCTGTTCTCGGGCGCCGGGCAGGTGGCCGCCGGCGTGCTGGTGGACCGCTTCGGCGCTGACCGCCTGCTGCTCGCCGGCATCCTCACCCAGGGCGCCGCGACGGCGGCCATGGGCATCGCGCCGAGCTATGTGCTGCTGCTGCCCCTCGCCGCGCTCGCGGGCCTCGGCAATTCGGTCTACCACCCGGCCGACCTCTCCATCCTCAGCCACAAGGTGGCGGCGCCCCGGCTCGGGCGGGCCTTCGCCGCCCATGTGATTGCCGGAAGCATCGGCTTCGGCCTGTCGCCGATCGTGTCGGGCGCCATCGGCGCGCATTTCGGCTGGCGCACGGCGCTCATCGCCATGGGGCTGCTGGTGGTGCTGATCGGGCTTCTGCTCGCGGTCTTCCGGGGCCCCTTGCGCGCGCCAGCTGGACGCGCGGCCCATGCGGCGGCGGGGGGCACACCGCACTCCTTCCTCGATGTGCTGGCCATGCCCGTGGTGCTGATGGCCTTTCTCTATTTCACCCTCACCGCGGTCGCCCTCTCGGGCATCCAGAGCTTCTCCATCGTCGCTCTGCAGGAAGGCTTTGGCGCGGCGGTGGCGCTGGCGACGCTGGCGGTGGCGCTGTTCCAGGTGGGCAACACGGCGGGCGTCGCCATCGGCGGGCATGTGGCGGACCGCTCCACCCAGCACCACCAGATCGCCATGAGCGGCCTTGCTGCCGCTGCCGCCTTCGGTTTTCTCGCCGCCTGGCTTCAGGCGGCACCTGAAGTGACGGTTGGTCTCATCGCCTTGGTGGGTTTTTGCATGGGCCTCACCACCCCCTCGCGCGACGTGCTGGTGCGCAGCGCGGCGCCGGCGGGCGCCACCGGCAAGGTCTTCGGCATCGTCTATTCGGGCTACGACATCGGCTCGCTGGTGGGACCGCTGATGTTCGGCCTGATGCTCGACCATCACCACCCGCGCATGGTGTTCGTGGGCGCCGCCGCCGCATTGGCCCTCGCGGTCGGAACCGCCTTCGCAGTGCGCCGCCGGCCAACCTAGGGGCTCCGCCGCGCATGACCCCGCGCGGCGTTTGAGCGAAGGCCCCCTTAAGCCCGCGCGGCGCCTGAGCGAAGACAAGCGAAGACAAGCGAAGACAAGCGAAGACAAGCGAAGACAAGCGAAAACCGCGCGGCTCCAGAAGCCGCGCGGTTTGGTCTACCTCAGTCCATCAGCACCTTGCCGGGATTGGCGAGGCCGCGCGGATCGATGGCGCGCTTGATGGCGGCCATCACGTCCAGCGCCACCTTGTCCTTGTACATGGGCAGTTCCTCGCGCTTGAGGATGCCGATGCCGTGCTCCGCCGAGATGGAACCGCCCAGCGAGGCCACGAGATCGTGGACGATGCGGTTGAACTCCTCCCAGGTGGCGAGGTAGGCGGCCTTGTCCATGCCCTCGGGCTGGCTGAGATTGTAGTGGATGTTGCCGTCGCCCATGTGGCCGAAGGCGCAGATGCGGATGCCCGGCATGTGCGCCTCGCACAGCCGGTTCGCCTCGGCGATGAAGTACGGCACCTTGGACACCGGCACGGACACGTCGTGCTTGATGGAGCCGCCTTCGAACTTCTGCGCGTCGGACATGTCCTCGCGCAGCTTCCACAGGGCGTCGCACTGGGCTTCCGAGGAGCCCACCACCGCATCCTCGATCTCGCCCGCCTCGAACGCTGCCTCGAACGTGTCGAGGGCGAGCTGGGAGAGGTCGTCGTTGGGGCGGGTGGAGGTGAGCTCCGCGAGCACGTACCAGGGATGCCGCTCCGCCAGCGGGCGCACCGAGCCGGGCATGTGCTTGAGCACGATCTCCAGGCCGAAGTCCGGCATGATCTCGAAGCCGGTCAGGCTGTCGCCGGCGGCGTTGCGCAGGCGGCGGAACAGGGAGAGCGCGGTCTCGGGATCGGCAATGCCGAGCAGCGCCGTCGCCCGGGCGCGGGGCGCCGGGAACAGGCGCAGCACAGCGGCGGTGATGATGCCGAGCGTGCCCTCCGCGCCGATGAAGAGGTCCTTCAGCGCGTAGCCCGTATTATCCTTGCGCAGGCGCGACAGACCGTTCCAGATCCGGCCGTCCGGCAGCACGACTTCCAGGCCGAAGGCGAGTTCGCGCATGTTGCCATAGCGCAGCACGGCGGTCCCGCCGGCATTGGTGGAGAGATTGCCGCCGATCTGGCAGGAACCTTCCGAGCCGATGGAGAGCGGGAACAGGCAGCCCGCCGCCTCCGCCGCCTGCTGCACCTGGTGCAGCGTGCAGCCGGCCTCGGCGATGACTGTGAGGTCCACCGGATCGAGGTCGCGGATGCGGTTCAGCCGGCGCAGCGAAATCAGCAGCGCGCCGAACGGCACCTGACCGCCCACGAGGCCGGTATTGCCGCCCTGCGGCACCACCGGCACGCCGGCTTCGGCACAGGCGGCGACCACGAAGGCGACTTCCTCGGTATTGGCCGGCTCGACCAGCGCCGGGGTCGTTCCCTGGTAGAGGCCCCGCCCCTCCACCAGATGGGGGGCGAGGTCGTGAGCGTCGGTGCGCACGTAGGACGCACCAATGCGGGCGGCGATGCGGTCCAGAAGCCCGGAGAGGCGGACGGCATCGAGAAGGATGGGTTGGGGGGCATGGCTCGACATGGGGGCGCAAGGTGCATCAGCCGCCGCCGCCGGGCAAGCATCCGATGGGCCGCACGGGAGCGCGAAAGCGCCGCGCGGCGGAGGACGGCGCGGCCTTCCGCTTGGCAAAGGCAGACATAAGGTCTAGAGCCGCCGCCGCGCCCCATTGAAGGCGCCCAGCACCGGAGTTGAGATGACCGACCGCGTCCTCGTCGCCCGTATCGGCGCCCCCCATGGCGTGAAGGGCGAGGTGCGGCTGTTCGTCTTCACCGAGGATCCGGCCGCGATCCTCGACTACGACCCGCTCACCGATGCCTCGGGGCGCACCCGCTACCGCATCACGGCGCTGCGCGCGGCCAAGGACCATTTCGTCGCGCGCCTCGCCAACGTCGCCGACCGTACAGCCGCCGAGGCGCTGACCAACGTGGACCTCTATGTCCCCCGCGAAGCTCTGCCGCCGCCGGAGGACGAAGATACCTTCTATCATGCGGACCTGATCGGCCTTGCCGTGGAGGACGAGGCCGGCGCGCGCATCGGCACCGTCACCGCCCTGCACGATTTCGGCGCCGGCGACATCCTTGAATATGCCCCTGCCCTCCCCGGCATCCGGGCGAAGACGCTGATGGTGCCCTTCACCCGCGATGCCGTGCCGGTGGTGGACGTGAAGGGCGGCCGGGTGGTCATCGCCGAGGCCTTCGTCGAGCGCCGCGACCCCGAACCCGAGGCGGGTGAGGACAAGGAGGGCTGAGGCGCCCACGGATTTGACACCATCCCCGCCCCGCGCCCATTTCTCCCCATGACCTTCCGCGCCAGCGTCCTCACCCTCTATCCGGAGATGTTTCCGGGTCCCCTCGGCCATGCCCTCGCCGGCCGCGCGCTGGCGAACGGGCTGTGGGGGCTGGAGGCCGTGCAGATCCGCGAACACGCCCTCGACCGCCATCGCTCGGTGGACGACACCCCGGCCGGCGGCGGGCCGGGCATGGTGATGCGGGCCGACGTGCTCGCCCGCGCCATCGACGCCGTTTCCCCGGCGGACGATCCCCGCCCCCGCCTGCTGATGACCCCACGCGGCCGCCCGCTGACGCAGGCGCGCGTGCGAGAACTGGCGGCGGGGCCGGGCGCGGTCATCCTCTGCGGGCGGTTCGAGGGCGTGGATGAGCGCATCGTCGCGGCGCGCGGCCTCGAGGAGGTCTGCGTGGGCGACGTGGTACTCTCCGGCGGCGAAGCGGCCGCGCTTTTGCTGCTCGACGCGTGCGTCCGGCTCATTCCCGGCGTCATGGGCAAGGCGGAGAGCGGCACGGACGAGAGCTTTTCTCACGGCCTGCTGGAGTATCCGCAATACACGCGGCCGCAGCTGTTCGAGGGACAGGGCATCCCCGAGGTGCTCACCTCCGGCGATCACGCCCGCATCGCCCACTGGCGGCAGGCGGAGGCGGAGGCGGTCACGCGCGCGCGGCGACCGGACCTTCTTTCGCCCGCGCGTGACGGATCCAAGACGGAAAGGGAATGACAGCGCCCCTTTTCTCCTGTATGGAGCCGCGTCCCTTAACTTAAAACGACACGACGTGGCGCCGGGGCGACATGCTCCGAAGCGGCACCAAGAGGTTGGCGACAATGAACATTATCCAGACGCTCGAAGCCGAGCAGGCGACGAAGCTCGCCGAGAAGCGGGCCATTCCCGAGTTCCAGCCCGGCGATACCGTGACTGTGAACGTGAAGGTGGTCGAAGGCGAGCGCACCCGCGTGCAGGCCTACGAGGGCGTGGTGATCGCCCGTTCCGGCGGTGGCCTGAACGAGAGCTTCACCGTCCGCAAGATTTCCTACGGCGAAGGCGTGGAGCGCGTGTTCCCGGTCTATTCGCCGCTGATCGATTCCATCAAGGTGGTTCGTCGCGGCAAGGTGCGTCGCGCCAAGCTCTATTACCTGCGCGACCGCCGCGGCAAGTCCGCCCGTATCGCCGAGCGTCAGGACCGCACGGCCGACGGCAAGGTCAAGAAGGCCAAGGGCGCCAAGGCTCCTGCCGCCGCCGAGTGAGGCGCGACCTTCTTCCTGAGTGACACGCGCCGTCGGCCCAGCCGGCGGCGCTTTTTTATGGGCTGAGCCGCTCCGGGCTTGCCCTGAGGCGCGCGATCAGCCCAACCGGATCGGCCTCATAGGCCTGCCGCACCCGCTCGAGAGCGCCCGCGCCACCGCCGCGATGGCCAGCGCCCCCCACATGCAGCCAGCCGTCCGCCAGCAGGAATGGCTCCATCTCCCCGGTTTCGGGATCGGCGAGATGCACCCGCCGCCGGCTGGACATGCGGAGCGCCGCAAGGTCAAGGTGACGGTAGAGCACGCCCCAGTTCTGCCCGCCGGTGTCGAGGGTGAGCGGCGTGTCGGTGCCGAAATCGAGCGGCAACGCCTTCACCGCCGCGAAATCGAACACGCAATAGCCCGGCCACAGGTACCAGGCGCCGTTGCCCTCGCCGTGCCGCACCATGCCGTAGCAGGGCTGTCCCGCGAGCCGCGCAGCGAGGTCGGTCGGCTCCAGCGGGATCAGATCGTGGTCCAGCAACGCAAAGGCGCGCGGCGCGGCAGGGCGGATGAGGTTGGCGTAGATCCAGTTCAGCGCCACGCCATGGGAGCGCGAGCCGTTGCGCGCGCCCCGATAGGGCGTCGGCGGCAGAGGGCAATAGGTGAGACCGCGCAGCACGCACAGCGCCGCGATGGCCGTGCGGGCCGCCGGGTCCGTGGAATTGTCGCAGACCACCAGCGGCGTCCCTGGCAGGAATCGCGCCATGGCATCGGCCAAGAAATCCACCGCCTGCGGCAGGTTGAAGGCCACCGTGAAGGCGACGACCGGCGCCCTCTCGGCGGCGATCCGCGCCACAACCTCGGCCTGCTCCCGCGTCCGACGGCGGGCGTAGATGCGATCCACCACCACATTGCGGGCGCGCCGCAGCCGCTGGGCGAGCGGGGTCAGCGCGAGCCATTCGGCGGGAGCGTAATCGGCAAGGTCGCGCATGGACGCCTTCGATGAACCCGGCAGAGTGCCGGGCCGGGACAGAAACGAACTGGCGCGGATCGCCGCAGGCCGGCCTGGCGCCGCGCTCCGCCGCGGGCGTTCTAGAAGGACTTGGCGGGAAGGTCCATGCCGCCGGCCTGCTTCACGCCAAAGCGTGGCGCGCCGGGAGACTTGACCGCACCGGCTCCGGAAGGTGAGGTATCATCCGAGTCCGCCAGCCCCAGCGGACAGCCCCACCCCGGACCCCCATGGCGAACGACCTTACCCTCAGGATCGTGATCGTCGACGAGAGCGACGTGCGCGCCGCCATCCTGGAGGAGGGCCTCAAGGAGGCGGGCTTCGAAACGGTGCTGCGCATCACCGGCCGCAACAACCTGCTGGAGCGCATTTACGCCATCGACCCCGATGTGATCCTCATCGACCTCGAAGATCCCTCGCGCGACACCATCGAGCAGATGTTCCAGGTGAGCCGCGAGGTAAAGCGGCCGGTCGCCATGTTCGTGGACCAGACCGATTCGAAGACCATCGAGGACGCCATCGAGGCCGGCGTCGCCTCCTATGTGGTGGACGGGCTTCGGAAGGAGCGGGTGAAGCCGATCCTCGAGACCACCATCTCCCGCTTCCGCGCCTTCGCCCGCCTCAAGGCGGAGCTGGAGGAGGCAAAAACCCAGCTCGAAGAGCGCAAAGCAATCGACCGGGCCAAGATGCTGCTCATGAAGATGAAGGGCATCGACGAGGAGGCCGCCTACCACCTCCTGCGCCGCACCGCCATGAACGAGAAGAAGCGCATCGTCGACATCGCCCAGTCCATCATCACCGCCGCGGAGCTTCTGCGATGAGACGCCTCGCCATCGGCTTCATTCCCCTGACGGACGCCGCCGTGCTGATCGCCGCGGCGGAGCGCGGCTTCGCCATGGCCGAGGGCATCGAGATCGACCTGCACAAGGAGGTCTCGTGGGCCAACATCCGTGACAAGGTGAACATCGGGCTTCTGGATGGCGCCCACATGCTGGGGCCGCTCGCCATCGCCTCCTCCCTCGGCCTCGGCCATGTGCGGGTGCCGCTGGTGGTGCCGTTCGCGCTCAATCTCAACGGCAGCGCCATCACCATCGACAAGCATGTTTACGCGGCCATGGGCGAGGTGGGGGAGGATCTCTCCACCGCGCCCGGCGCGGCGCTGGCACTGGGCAAGGTGGTGCGGCAGCGGAAGGCCGAGGGGCGTGACCCGCTGGTGTTCGCCGCGGTCTATTCCTTCTCCACCCACACCTATCTGATCCGCCATTTCCTGAAGGCGGGCGGCGTGGACCCGGACCGCGACGTGCGGCTCGTGGTGGTGCCCCCGCCTTTCATGGCGGAAAGCCTGCGGGGCGGGCTGATCCACGGCTTCTCGGTGGGCTCGCCCTGGAACTCGGTGGCGGTGGATGCGGACGTGGGGCGCATCGCGGTGCTCGGGGCTGAGCTGTTCGGCTGGGTGCCGGAGAAGGTGCTGGGCGTCCATGCCCGCTTCGCCAATGCCGAGCCGGAGGTGCTGCACCGCCTCGTGCGTGCGCTCTATGCCGCCGCCCGCTGGTGCGAGGACCCAGCCAATCACGAGGACCTCGCCAAGCTGCTGGGCGAGCCGCGCCACCTCAATCTGCCCGCCGACATCCTGCGCCGCACGCTGGACGGGCGGCTGCACACCGCGCCGGGCGGCGCGCTGAGATCGCATCCCGACTATCTGATCCTGAACCGCGACGGCGCCAACCGGCCATCACCCGACCATGCGCTCTGGATGTACGCCCAGATCGTCGCCGCCGGCCAGGGCGAATTCGCCCCCGACGCCGCGCGCGAGGCCATGGGGGTCTACCGGCCGGACATCTTCGATGCGGCGGTCGGACCGGTGCCGGTGATGCATCCCGAGCCGGATTGCGTCGGCACCCAGTTCGGCGAGATCTTCGATCAGGCCGCCTTTCTGAGGGGCTGAGGGCACGATATCTAGCCAGCTTAACAACGTCCTGGCCATAAATTTAGCCGACTTCAACACCTTTGGACCGCGGCCACTTAGTCCGCGTAGGGGTTGTCCTTCTCGCGCAGCGTCAGCCGGATCGGCACGCCGGGCAGGTCGAACGTCTCGCGGATGCCGTTCACCAGATAGCGGATGTAGCTCTCCGGCACCGCATCGGTGCGCGAGCAGAACAGCACGAAGGAAGGCGGGCGCGCCTTGGGCTGCGTCATGTAGCGCAGCTTGATGCGCCGCCCGGACACCGCCGGCGGGGGGTGGTTTTCCGTCACCTGCTGGAGGAAGCGGTTGAGCGGGTTGGTGGCGACACGCTTGTTCCACACCTTGTGGGCGCTCACGATGGCCGCGACCAGCTTGTCGAGCCCGTGGCCCATGAGGCCCGAGACGGGCACGATGGGCACACCCTTCACCTGCGGCAGGAGATGGTCGATCTCCTCGCGCAGCCGGGTGGCGAGGCCACCGCGCGCCACGAGGTCCGCCTTGTTGTAGCCGATGACCAGCGCCCGGCCCTCGCGCGCCACCAGGTCCGCGATGCGCAGGTCCTGTTCCTCGAACGGGCGGGTGGCGTCGATGAGGATAACCACCACCTCGGCGAACTTCATGGCGCGCAGCCCATCTGCGGCGGAGAGCTTCTCCAGCTTGTCGTCGATGCGCGAGCGCTTGCGCAGCCCGGCGGTGTCGAACACCTCCAGCGGGATGCCGGCATAGGTGACGTTCACGGAGATCGAATCGCGTGTGATGCCGGCTTCCGGGCCGGTCAGCAGGCGATCCTCGCCCAGCAGCTTGTTGATGAGGGTGGACTTGCCGGCATTGGGCCGTCCGAGTACGGCCACCTTGATGGGCCGGCGTGGCTTCTCGGGCGCGACCTCGCCCTCGACGGGAGCTTCGTCCTCGGCGTCCTCGTCGTCCTCGTCTTCCTCTTCGAGCCGCGTCTGCTCCGGCAGGGCATCGCAGATGGCGTCGTAGAGCTCGGAGAGGCCCTCGCCATGCTCGGCGGAGAGCGGCACGGGATCGCCGAGGCCGAGGCCGAAGGCTTCCAGCGTCCCGGCCTCGCCGCCCCGCCCCTCGCTCTTGTTCGCAACGAGGATGACAGGCTTGCCGGCCTTGCGCACGAGATCAGCAAATGCGCGGTCGGTCGGGGTCAGTCCGATGCGCGCGTCGATCATGAACAGGATGGCGTCGCAATCGCCGATGGCCGCCTCGGTCTGGGCGCGCATGCGCCCCTCCAGGCTCGCAGGGGTCGCCTCCTCGAGGCCAGCGGTGTCGACGATGCGAAAAGTGAGGTCGCCGAGGCGTCCCTCCCCTTCGCGCCGGTCGCGGGTGACACCGGGACGGTCGTCCACCAGCGCAAGCTTCTTGCCCACGAGGCGGTTGAACAAAGTGGACTTGCCGACGTTCGGGCGCCCGACGATGGCCAGGGAAAAGGTCATGAAATGGGCTCGCAGCCGGCGGTCGGCTTCAGTCTGAGGAATTATTGCTGCGGCTGGCCGCGCTGGGGCGTGGCCGGCAGATTGTCGATGGGGGCGTTGGCGTTGCTCGGCTGGCCGAGGCCGGTCGAATAGTCGACCCCCGGCACGCCGTTCGGGAACACGGGGGTGCGGGTGCCCGGCACCGGCGGCTTCTTCTGGTCGAACGGGTTCAGATTCTCCAGCGTCTCGCAGCCGGCCGCCGTTAAGGCGAGACCGAGCACGAGCGCGAGGCGCAGGCTGCGGGTGACAGGGCGTGCCATCATCAAGCTTGTCCTCCTCATGCGCGTCGCGGTCATGCGGATCCTCTCGCGGTTCACTGGGTCGGCGCGGTGCCGGCGGGTGCCTCGCCCGCCGGGGCGGTGGCCGATGCGGTGAGCCGGCGGATGAGCTCGGCCCGCGAGCGCACGCCGGGCGGGGTTTCGCTGTCGTTGGTGATGTCGGTGGCGGTCTTGTTGGCGGCTGCGAGATCGCCGGCCTTCAGCTCAGCCAGCGCGAGCGTCTCCCGCGCGGAGTGGCGCAGGGGGCCGGTGCCGTTGGCGATGCCGCCGATGCGCTGCTTCACTTCCGGCAGGCCCGCCGTATCCACCACGAGCAAGGCCGCGCGCACAAGGGCGAGGTCACGGGCGAGCGGCGGCACGGAATTGTTGGCGGCGATGGCATCGAAGGCGGCGATGCCTGCCGCCTTGTCGCGCGCCGTAGTGGCGGCGGCCGCGCGGAAGAGGGCGAGGGTCCGGTAGCCGGACGGGCCGCTCTTGGCGATGGCGTCGAAGGCGGCCTCGGCCTCCTGCATCTTGCCGGCATCGAACAAAGCGACGGCGCTCTCATAGGCCTCGCTGGCCTTCACCGCCTGCTGGTGACGCCAATACTGGTATCCGCTCCATCCCGCGGCGGCCAGGATCACCAGCACGCAGGCGGCGATGATCACGCCGCCGAAACGGTCCCAGATCTTGCGCAGGCGATCGCGCCGGAGGTCTTCCTCGATCTCGTGGAAAATGTCGGTCATGAGTTGAGAGCTTCGGGATCCAGGACTTGGGGATGGCCCGCCGAGGCAGGGCCGTGCCGACGCCGCCGCGCCGGGATGAGGGCGCGTAAAGTATCCATGCGGCCTCTTCGTGGCAAACGGGCGTTTTTGAGGCGGCTCAGCCTTGGCTTCGCGCCCGTCCGGCGTAGGATACCGGCGCCCCACGGGGCATCGGGCACGGAAGCCAGATCGGGAGTTATGGCCGTCACATCCCCTGAAAGGACGGCTCTCGCCGCCCCGCAGTCGTTTGAATACCGCCTTCAGCGCACGCCGGTGGGGGTGGTGCTGCTCGATGCGGAGCTGCGCATCCGCTCCGTCAATCCCGTGGCCATGCGGCTGCTGGCGCCGCCGGGCCAGCGCCTCGCGGGTGTGGATATCCTCTCGCTCCATCCGGGAGAGGCGCGGGACAAGGTGGCTTTCCTCATCGAGCGCGCCCGCGCGTCCGAAGATGGCACCGCCTCGCTGGTGGTCACCACCGCCATGGGCACGCTGATCGCCAAGGTCAGCCGGCTCGAAACAACGCCGGATGGCCCGCCCGATGGTTTCGTGATGATGATCCACGCCTTGGTGGAGGTGCCGGTGATGGGCCGCACCGGCGGGGCGGATGTGGAGGTGGACGGACTGGCGGTTGCGGGCACCAAGGCCGTGGCCGCGCTGTGTCCCCTCATGAAACTGCCGCTGGTGCGGGGCAAGGGAGACCTCATCAGCCTCATCGACGTCACCGAGGTCGCCTTTCTGGTGGCGCAGGGCCATTACGCGGAGGCCCGCACCGCCACCTTCTCCGCCTTCTGCCCGCGGCCGCTGGCCGATCTGGAGCGCCGGCTTGATCCGGTGCAGTTCGTGCGCGTGCACCGGCGCTATCTCGTCAACATGCGCCACGTCCGCGCCGCCGCCCGCGAGGACGGCGGGTGGCACCTCGTGATGGCCGATGCCGGCGAGACGCGGGTGCCGGTGAGCCGGAGCAAGGTGGAGGATATTCGCCGGCGCCTCGCCGTCTGAGGCACCGCGCCCGACTACCGTTCGTGCAGCCCTGATGCCATTGGTGCAGGACGCGCGTGGATCGCGCCTTCTGCTTTGAAGCCGGCTCCCTGCCCGGCCCATGGTCCGTCCGACACGCCACACGTGCCGTTGGAGACCCCGAGATGACGCAAGCTGCCGCCGGCTTCCCCCCTCTGCCCTTCGCGCTCGAAACGCCGGACCGCTACCTGACCTTTCAGGGCATCGATTTCGAGGGAAACATGAAGACGGTGCTTCAGCACCTGTCCCGCTATATCGACGACCCCGCCCACGACAATGCCTTCTGGGACCGTTTCAAGGCTCGGCTCGCCGCTGCCGAGGCGGACAGCGCCACCATCTGCGACAAGCTGCTGCTGCTCCATTCCCATGTCTATTACATGGTCGAGCTGTTCGAGGAGCATGACGACGAAGCGGCTCTCACCGACCTGAAGCGGCTGGAAGAAGAGTGCTTCTGACGCCTATCTGGCTTCCGGAGGCACAGCGTGAAACCCGGCGCGCTTCAACCGCACGATCGCGAGATCGAGGGCGGAGAGGAATTCCGAGCGGGCGCGCGGCGAGAACGGCTTCGGCCCGCCGGTGACGGCGCCGGCCGAGCGCAGCTCTTCCATCAAATTGCGGGTGGCGAGTTGCATGCCGATGGAATTGGCGGTGAAGGGTCGCCCGTCCGGCGCGATCACGGCAGCACCGGCAGCCACGCAGCGGGAGGCGAGGGGCACATCGGCGGTCACCACCACGTCGCCGCGCGAGACACGGGCGGCGATGAAATCATCCGCCACATCCGGGCCGGCGGGCACGATCACCCGCTCCACCAGCGGATGGCGCGGCACCATGAGCGGCGCGTTGGCGACGACCAGCACGCGGATGGCGTGGCGGAAGGCGACCTTGTAGGCCTCCTCCTTCACCGGGCAGGCATCGGCGTCGATATAAAGGGCGATGGGCTCTTCGCGGGGGGCGGTCATGGCGGACCCATGGCAGGCCGGCGGCCCGGGAGCAAGCCGATGCGCGGGCCTCAGGCGGCGGGCACCGTCTCTTCCGCCGGCACTTCAGCGCTTTGGGCCGAGGCGCGGCGCTTGCGCCAGGGCATGGCGATGTAGGCGAGATCATCCAGCATCCCGAGCAGCTTGCCGCCCTGCTCCAGCTCGCGATCCAGAGCGGCCATGGTGGGCGCGAGGCCGGGATCCTCGTCCTTCAGCCACGTGTCGAGCACGCGGGCGAACAGGACCGCCAGCCCCTTGGCCCTGACGCTGCCAGACAGCCCGGCGCAATCGAGGCCCGCCGCCGCCAGCATCCAGCGCTGGGAGCCTTCCGAGAGACGCAGCAGCGTGAGCGCGAGCGCCGGGTCGCGGCGGGCGGAGCGGGTGAGGCCGCGCACCGCCTCCCGGTGGGGCTCCAGCGCATCGAGGCGCCGCATCAGCACCTCGAACAGGCGCTCGCGCGGCCCCTCCCCCGCCAGATCGTCACTGTCCGGGCCGCCTTCGGCCAGCACCTGCCGGTCGGTGGCGCGGAAAAAGGCGGCGAGGAGGTCGTCGGTGGAGGCGAAGGAGGCGCGCATCTGCGCCAGCGGCACGCCGCAATGCTCCGCCACCTCGGACAGGGAGATGGCCCGAAACGGCTTTTCGGCCAGGAGGGCGAGGAAGCTGCGCAGGCAGGCCTCGCGCGTGGTCTCCGCAGTCATCGCCCGTCTCCTCGTTAAAGCCTGGATCCTCAGCCGGCGAGTTCCTTGCCGCGCCGCGTGGCGGCGGCGACCGCCTCCACCATCAATAGCGGAAAGCCGCGGCCCTCATCCATGAGAACGGCCAGCGCCGCCGCCGTAGTGCCGCCCGGCGAGGTCACGTTCTGGCGAAGGGTGGCGGCGGGAAGGTCGGATTGATCCATCAATGCCCCCGCCCCAGCTACAGTGGCGCGGGCGATGCGGGCGGAGAGGTCCGCCGGGAGGCCGGCGGCCGCGCCAGCCTGCGCCATCACCTCAGCCAGGAGAAAGGCATAGGCGGGACCGGAGCCGGAAACGGCGGTCGCCGCGTCCATCAGCGCCTCGTCCTCGATCCATTCGACGATGCCGATGGCCCCGAGCAGCGCGGCGGTCAGATCCCGCTGCGCCGTCGTCACGGCCGGCGAGGCCACGGCGACGCTCACGCCGCGGCCGATGGCGGCCGGAGTATTGGGAATGGAGCGCACGATCGCGGCATCCGGGCCGAAGATGTCGCCCATGAACGCGATGGTCCGCCCAGCCATTACGGAGACGACAAGCGTGCCCGCCTTCACCAGCGGGGCGACCGCAGGCAGCGCCTCCGGAGCCACCTGAGGCTTCACGGCGAGCAGCAGGACGGAGGGCGCGGCGATGGCGTCCTTTGCGGGATTGACCGAGACGCCCTTGGCCGCGAACGCTGCTGCCGCTTCGGCGGGCAGGTTGGGATCGAGCACGACGGCCTTGTCCGCCGGCAGGCCAAGCTTGAGCCAGCCTTCCAGCATGGCCGAACCCATTTTGCCGCAACCGAGCAGCACCACCGGACCAGACAGGGAATTCAGAACGCTCTCGCTCATGACCGCCTCTTGAACCGCACCGCCCCGCGCGCACGCCCGCGCCCGCAGGTCCGCATACGCAGGTCTTCTCGCAGAGGACTCACATAGAGGAGGCGCACGCCCCGCGCCACATCGGCATCGGGGATCTCGTCATCGGCACGAAGACGACGGACCGTCCGGGACCGGCCCGATGGCGAGGCTCAGGCCTCGCCGACCGTCTCGAACATGGCGGTGTCCATGGCCTCGCGGGCGGTCTTGCCGGCCCACACCACGAACTGGAAGGCGGGATAGTAGCGCTCGACCGCATCGAGGGCGGCATCGAGGATGGCCTCGCACTGCCGGTCCGAGGCGGTGGCGCCGCCCGCCAGCACCAGAGCATGGCGGAACATGATCACCCCTTCCTGCGACCACATGTCGAAATGGCCCAGCCACATCTGCTCGTTCACGAGGGCGAGGAGCTTGAGCACCTCAGGACGGCGCGCCTCCGGCACCTTGAAGTCGAAGGCGCAGGCCACGTGAAGCGCTTCCAGCTCGTCCATCCACTGGAACGAGACATGGCAGTCCGTCCAGCGGCTGGCGAGCGAGAGGGTGATCTCGTCCTCGTCGGAGCGCTCGAACGACCAGTCGCGCAGGGCAGCGAGCTGCTCCACGAGATCAACGGGGTTCGCCGGCGCATCGGCTTCGATGTCGATGAGGGACATGGCCTCGACCTCGCGGTTTGAGGAACGCGGAGAGGGTCGAAAGCGGCACTCCGTGTGACAGGCCACGGGCAGACAGGAGCCAGGGCATGCGTATGCGGCGTGCCGTTCGGAGGCTCGCCGTCAGGACATGTCCCGAAAGAGCGTGTCCTTCAAGAGAGCATCCTGGCGAGGCTGCGCCCCGTCGTATTCGAGCGCTACGACGAACCGGCTCCGAATCGCCACGAAAATCAGTATATCGCGGGTAAAGTTTACCCCGCTACGACAGATTGTGGGTATGCCATCCGCTCAGTGCCCTTTTGTCGCAGGGGCGGGATGCCACCCTGTATTCAGCTACAGAATACCTCAGGCCGGACCCGGCACTTCGGTTTCAGGGCCGGTGGGGCCGGAAGCCGTCGGATGGGTGTGGATGCGCATGTTCGCCTCCAGCACGGCGATGCGGGCAGCGAGCCGCTCGTTCTCCATGCGGGCCTCGGCCGCCATGTCCTTGACCGCCTCGAACTCCTCGCGCTTCACGAGGTCCATGTCGCGCAGGAAGCGCTCCATCTGCGCGCGCATGACCGTCTCCGCCTCGCGGCGCACACCCTGGGCCACGCCAGCGGCATCGTTCACGAGACGCGCCATCTCGTCGAAAAGGCGGCCGGTGGTCTGGGTCATGAAAGCCTCCTGAGGCCATGCAGCCGCGTCGTGCGCGGGAATAATCGGTCGGGCGAGCCCGTTTCGCGAACATGGCGAGAGAGCGGGCGCGACGCAAGGGTGCAGCGCAACACCACACAGCCGCGTCGCCGCCGGTCAGCCCTCGCGGCTATAGCGCACGCAGAACAGATCGCGCCATGTCCCGTCCGGCTGGCGCTGGCGCGAGGTGAGGAGGCGCGTGTCCTCGCCCTCGAATGTGATGATGTCCTCATAGTCGGCGGTACCGCCGCTGCCATCCATCACGGGGCCATGGGTCGCGAGGGTCAGGGTGTCCCCCGCCGCATCGAGCCCGCCCTCATAGACCCACAGATGGCTCATCATGGAGCCGACCCAGCTTCCCACCACCTTGCCGCGGGCCGGATCATAGCCCAGCGTCATGAGGCTCGAATGGACGCTGGCATCGGGCATCTGGGACGCGCCTTCCAGCACCACCCAATTGCCGAACAGGCGGCCCGTCTCGCGGCCCTTGATGGTGCCCTCGCCGTCCGGCGCCGGGGACTCCACGCTCCATTCACCCGCGAGTCGCCTGAGCCACACGTCCTCCCGGACCGGTTCCCGCTCCGTCTGTGCTTCCATGGCGTCGTCCTCCGTTTCCGCCTCAAATACCATCTGACCCAAGGGGAATTGTGGCACCTGGGACCTGGCCGGCGGGGCCGGCTTGACGCGCCGCGGCGGGTCGCGGCAGATGACCCCGCATCGGCGGCACCGGTGCTGTTATACGGGGAAACGATGCCCACACTCGCTTTGCCCTTCCCCGCCATCGATCCGGTTCTGATCCAGGTCGGCCCGCTGGCCATCCGCTGGTACGCGCTCGCCTATATCGCCGGTCTCGTCATCGGCTGGCTGCTGGCGCGGCGGCTGGTGTCGCGCCCTGCGCTGTGGGGCGGTACATCGCCCATGACGCCGCAGGACCTCGACGACGCTCTGTTCTGGGCGACGCTGGGCGTGATCCTCGGCGGCCGGCTGGGCTATGTGCTGTTCTACAATCCCGCTTACTTCGCCCAGAACCCGGCGGATATCTTCGCCGTGTGGAAGGGCGGCATGTCGTTCCACGGCGGGCTCGCGGGAACGCTCCTCGCCCTCGTTCTGTTCGCTCGCTCCCGTCGCATCCCCGTGTTTTCGATGCTGGACGTCGCCGCCGTGGTGGCGCCCATCGGGTTGTTCTTCGGGCGCCTCGCCAACTTCATCAATGGCGAATTGTGGGGGCGGCCGGCGGATGTGCCCTGGGCCATCGTGTTCCCCCATGGCGGGCCGCTTCCGCGCCATCCGAGCCAGCTCTACGAGGCGGGGCTCGAAGGCATCATCCTCTTTCTCATCATGCTGCTCGTGGTGCGCCGCGGCGAGCTGAAGCGCCCCGGCGTCGCCGCTGGCATCTTCGGTATGGGGTACGGCATCGGCCGCATCATCGGCGAATTCTTCCGCGAGCCGGACGTGCAGCTCGGCTATCTCGCCTTCGGCACCACCATGGGCATGTGGCTGTCCGTGCCCTTGGTGCTGGCCGGGCTCGGGCTCCTTATCTACGCGCTCAAGCGCAAGCCGGCGCCGTGACGACGCCGCTCGCCGAGGAGATACGGCTGCTGATCGCGGCCGAAGGCCCCATGCCGGTCAGCCGCTACATGGCACTGTGCCTCGGCCACCCGCGCCACGGCTACTACATTACCCGCGACCCGCTCGGCGCGCGGGGCGACTTCACCACCGCGCCCGAGATCAGCCAGATGTTCGGCGAGTTGATCGGCCTGTGGGCGGTCGCCGCCTGGCAGCAGATGGGCATGCCCGACCCGGTTCGGGTGGTGGAGCTTGGACCCGGGCGCGGCACCCTCATGGCCGACGCTCTGCGCGCGGCGCGGCTGGTGCCGGCATTCGGCGCGGCGGCGCGCGTCCATCTGGTGGAGACGAGCCCGGTGCTGCGGCAGGCGCAGGCGCGGACCTTGGCGGTGCATGAGGATCGCGTCTCGGATCGCGTTTCCTGGCACGTCCGCATTGAGGACGTGCCAGCCGGCCCGGCCATCGTGCTCGCCAACGAGTTTTTCGATGCCCTACCGGTCGACCAATATGTGTGGACCGTGACCGGCTGGCACGAGCGCAGGGTGGGGCTCGGCCCCGACGGCCGGCTCAGCTTCGGGCTCGATCCCGCCCCTTCCCGCGCGGCCCCTGCCCTTGCCGCCCACCTGCCGCCTCCGGCCCCCGGTGCCGTGCTGGAAGTGATGGAGAGCGGGCCCGCCCGCGCCCTGTCCGCCCGGCTCGCGGCGGAGGGAGGCATCGCGCTCGCCATCGATTACGGCCATGCCGGCGGCCATGGCGACACGTTGCAGGCGCTGAAGGCACACCGCTTCGCCGATCCCCTCGCCGATCCCGGCGCGGCCGACCTCACCGCCCATGTGGATTTCGCCCGCCTCGCCTTGCTTGGGCGGGAAGCCGGGCTGACGGCGTTCGGACCGCTGCAGCAGGGCGATTTCCTCGCGCGCCTCGGCCTCGCCGCCCGCGCCGAGCGGCTGATGCGCGACGCCGCGCCGGAGGCCGCCGACGCCATCGCCACGGCGGCGCGCCGCCTTGCCGGAACCGGGGATGGCGAGATGGGGCGGCTGTTCAAGGTGCTCGCGCTCGCCCATCCTCAGCTTGGACCGCCGCCAGCGTTCGACCCCTCCGAGGAGTTCACGAGATGAAGATCGAGGCGCCCCTGCTCAGCGCCCTGCCCGGCATCCGCCATGCCTTCTTCACCCGGCGGGGTGGGGTCTCGCAGGGCATCTATGCCAGCCTCAACGGCGGCACCGGTTCCAATGACGCTCCCGCCGCCGTGGCGGAGAACCGGGCGCGCATGGCGGACACGCTGGGCGTCGCGCCCTCCCATTTCCTCGCCTGCTGGCAGGTGCATTCCGCCGATGCCGTGGTGGCGACCGCGCCGTGGACCCGCGAGACGGCGCCCAAGGCCGATGCGGTGGTGACCGCGACGCCCAGCATCGCCGCTGCCGTCTCCATCGCCGATTGCGGGCCGATCCTGTTCGCCGATCCCGGCGCCCGGGTGGTGGCCGCCGCCCATTCCGGCTGGAAAGGAGCCGTGGGCGGCATCGTGGCCGCGACCGTCGCCCGCATGGAGGAACTCGGTGCCCGCCGCGCCGACATCCGCGCCGTCATCGGGCCGCTGATCCGCCAGCCGAGCTACGAGGTGGGCGAGGACTTCGTCGGACGCTTCCTCGCCGAGGACAAGGGCTTCGCCCGTTTCTTCGCCCCCGCCGACCGGGCCCACCATTCGCTGTTCGACCTGCCGGGCTTCATCCGCCTCAGGCTGGAGCAGGCGGGCGTGGGGCAAGTGGAAGACCTCGGTCTCGACACCTATACCGATGAGGAGCGATTCTACTCCTATCGCCGCACGACCCACCGCAAGGAACCGGACTACGGCCGGCTGATGGCCGCGATCACCCTCGCCTGACGTTTCGGACATGCCGATGAAATCCTCCGACGCCGTTCTGCTCATCGTCCCCGGCTGGCAGGGCTCCGGTCCCGACCATTGGCAGAGCCGGTGGGAGCGCAGCCTCTCCGCCGCCCGGCGCGTGATGCAGGCCGACTGGGACCGGCCCGATCCCGTCGAGTGGCCGCGGCGGCTCGCAGATGCGGTGGCGGCGGCGGAGAAGCCGGTGGTGGTCATCGCCCATTCCCTCGGCGTGCCGACGCTGGTCCACGCGGTGCCACTGCTGCCCGCCGGCAAGGTGCGGGCGGCCTTCCTCGTCGCTCCGCCCGACCTCGATCGGGCGGATATCGCCCCCGTCATCGCCGGCTTCGCCCCGGTGCCGACCGCGCCACTTCCCTTCCCGTCCGTGTTGATCGCGAGCCGCACGGACCCATACTGCGACTACCGCCGGGCCGAAGGCTTCGCGCTCGACTGGGGCGCGGCCATCGTCGATGCGGGGGACGCCGGGCACCTCAATGCCGAGGCGGGCTATGGGCCGTGGCCGGAGGGCTCGGTGCGCCTGCTCGGCCTTCTCCAGTCGCTGGATTGAGGTGGACGCGCGTTTAACGAGGCATCAACCACGCCGTGCGCCCGGCCCTGGCCTCGCGCAAATTCCTGCAACCGTTAACCGCACCTTAACCGTTTTTCTGGACCCGACCGCCATTTCCCGCTACCCCATTGGGCAACAAGCTCAACGCCGGGAACCGTCATGCGGGTATCAGAGGCAGGGGTCGCGGACGCAGCAGCCGAACGCGCGGAGGTTTCCCGCGCCGAACGCCGCTTCATCTCACCGCTGCGCCTTGCCGGGCTCGCTTTGTGCCTCGCCCTCGGCGCCTGCCAGACTGATGGCTCGGGCATGGCCAGCGCGGGCGGTGGCGGCGCGGTCGCCTTCGACAGCATCGATGGCCCGCCCCAGGCCACCTTCGAGAAGCTGGTGGGCCAGCTCAATTCCGAGGCCGAGACCCGGCGGGTGGCGGTTGCCTCCCGGTCCAGCGGCGCTGCCTACCGGGTGAAGGGCTATCTCGCCATGCACGTCCAGAAGGGCACCGCCACGGTGGCCTATGCCTGGGATGTCTACGACCGCAACCAGAACCGCGTTGCCAGGCTTTCCGGCGAGGAGCCGGCCGGACGGGTGAAAGGCAAGGTCTCGGACGGCTGGGCCGCGTGCGACGACAAGGTGCTCGCCCGCATCGCCGACAAGTCCATGGCCAGCCTCGCCGAAACCCTCGGCGTCGGCGGAACGGCGCCCGCGCCCGCCCCTGCAGTGGCAGCTGCCGCCGCGCCCGTCGCGCAGGAGGAGAAACCGGCCCCGGCCGAGCCCGCCGTCCGGCCCGATCCCGCCGGCGTTCCGGTTGCCGCGCTTCAAGCGCCGGGCCAGGCCCTCAGCTACGCCGCGAACTGACCGGCGGCGCGACTTCCCGGCAACAGCCCCGCGGGACGCACCGTGGCCCCGACTTCCTCCGCGCCGTGGCCCTTTACAACATTGTGACGGCCCGCCTATCAGAGCCGGAACAAGTCTTGTTCCAGACCCTTCGATCAGGCCCGGTGCCGGGCGGAGCGTCCAATGTCAGCGGAGAACGGTCCCATGAAGCTCGTCGCGGGCAATTCCAACCGCGCGCTCGCGGAAGCCATCGCCGCGTATCTGGCGACGCCGCTGACCAAGGCCGTGGTGCGCCGCTTCGCGGATATGGAGATTTTCGTCGAGATCCAGGAGAACGTGCGCGGGCAGGACGTGTTCGTGCTGCAGTCCACCTCGTTCCCGACCAACGACCACCTGATGGAGCTGCTGATCATCATCGACGCGCTGCGCCGGGCCTCGGCCAAGCGCATCACGGCGGTGCTCCCCTATTTCGGCTACGCCCGGCAGGATCGCAAACCCGGCCCGCGCACGCCCATCTCGGCGAAGCTGGTGGCCAACCTCATCACCCACGCCGGCGCCGACCGCGTGATGACGCTGGACCTGCACGCCGGGCAGATCCAGGGCTTCTTCGATATCCCCACCGACAACCTCTATTCCGCCCCGGTGATGGTGCGGGACATCAAGGAACGGTTCGACACCTCCAACGTCATGGTTGTGTCGCCGGACGTGGGCGGCGTGGTGCGCGCCCGCGCGCTCGCCAAGCGCATCGACGCTCAGCTCGCCATCGTCGACAAGCGCCGCGAGCGCCCCGGCGAGAGCGAGGTGATGAACGTCATCGGCAATGTGGAAGGCCGCTCCTGCATCCTCGTCGACGACATCGTCGATTCGGGCGGAACCCTGGTGAACGCCGCCGATGCACTGCTCGCCCGCGGCGCCAAGGAAGTCACCGCCTACATCACCCATGGCGTGCTCTCCGGCGGCGCCGTGGCGCGCGTTACCGCCTCCAAGCTCAAGGAACTGGTGATCACCGATTCCATCCTGCCGACCGAGGCCGTGCGGGTGGCGCGCAATATCCGCGTCGTCTCCATCGCCACCCTGATCGGCGAGGCCATCGCCCGCACGGCGCACGAGGAATCGGTCTCCAGCCTGTTCGACTGAGGCGAATCCTTTTCAGCTGATCGCAAAAGTTGTATTTTGCCCCTCCGAACCGTTGGGGGCAGAATGGATCGTCTTTTCAAGATTCTGGATCTGCCGGCGAAGATCATAGGCGTCGCAACGGTCGTCTATATCGCCTTGTTGTATCTCGCGCCCGGCGTGGTCGCGGCGGGGCTTGCCCGCTGGGCGGCCTACACGCAGCAAGCGGTCTATGCCTATTACGAGGTGGGGACGGACGACAGCGTGACCAATCAAGATGGCCGGCTCTATCTCACGCGGACCGGGCCGCGCGGCTATGTCGACCTGCATCCGGGCGACCGCCTCCTGGCGGCAGATCAGGTGAATCTGCGCCTCGAGCCCACAGCCTCCAGCGCCGTTTTCCGCCTTCTCAACGGCGGCGAATGCGTCATGGTGATCGGGGCGCCGGTCAATTCCGTCCCTGTCACCAATGCAAAATCGGGCGGCTATCTCAAAGTCGCACCGGTACGCTGTAACTGACGATTGGCGAGGGTCAGGCGCCTCCGCCGCTGCTCGTCTCGCCCTCAACCTCGCCCTTGCGCTGTAACCAGAGCATCGTGAGCCAGCAGGTGGAGGCCCAGGCGGCCCCGAGCGCCCAGCCGCCGACCACGTCGGTGGGCCAGTGCACGCCGAGATAGATGCGGCTGATGCCGACGATGACGGTGACGAAGGTCGCCCCGCCCAGCAGGAACAGCTTCACCCGCGTGCGCTTCTGCGTGCGGGCAAGGAGGGCGGCGAGGGTCAGGTAGACCACCGCTGCCAGCATGGCGTGGCCGGAGGGAAAGCTCTGGGAATAGACAGACATGCCGTGGGGCACGAGGTCGGGGCGCGGCCGGTCGAAGCCCCATTTCAAGCCTTGCGACAGCAGGGTGCCGCCCGCAACCGACACCGCGACGAGTAGCGCCGCATGGCGCTTGCGGGTGAGGATGAGAAAAAAGATCACCGCCAGCGTCAGCAAAGTGAGCACGCTGGTGCCGCCCATCGCGGTGATGTCCCGCATCATCTCCTCCACCCACGGCGGACCGAGGGGATCGGACGGATCGGCAGGATTGCGCAGCGCAATGAGGATGCCCCGGTCGAGACTGCCGGGCGGGCCTTCCGTCACCTCGTCCGCGACGACGAGAAACAGATAGAAGGCAAAGGCGATGAAGCCGACCACGACCAGGGTCGCCCGCTCCATGGTGCTCACCGAGGCGAGCAGCGGACCGACGACGGGAAGGGCTTCGAGACGCCGAAGGCCGCGCTTCAGCAAAGAGGGTGGGGCTATGTCGCTCACCGGGCAAGGTTTGGCCGGAGCGGGCGCGGGCGTCAACTCCCCTAAAGGAAAGGGCGGCGCCGATGCCAGCGCCGCCCCTTTGTCACATTCAAGCTCTCAGGCCGCTCAGGCCGCCTGCTGCTTTGGGCGCACCTCGGCGGAATAAGAATCCATCAGCTGATGCGTGATGCCCGAGGGGGCGAAGGTCCAGTCGGCGATGGCGCCGACCGGGGTCACCTCGGCCGCCGTGCCGGTGATGAAGCATTCCGAGAAATCGGCCAGCTCTTCCGGCTTGATGTGGCGCTCGATCACCTCGATGCCGTGGCGACGGGCGATGTCGATCACCGTGCGGCGGGTGATGCCGTCGAGGAAGCAGTCCGGGGTCGGGGTGTAGATCACGCCGTCCTTGACGAAGAACACGTTGGCGCCGGTGCACTCGGCCACGAAGCCGCGATAGTCCAGCATCAGCGCATCGGCGTAGCCGCGACGCTCGGCCCGGTGCTTGGAGATGGTGCAGATCATGTACAGGCCGGCAGCCTTGGCCCGGCAGGGGATCGTCGCCGGGTCGGGGCGACGCCACTCGGACAGGTCGAGGCGCAGGCCCTTGATGCGCTGCTCGGGATCGAAATAGCTCGGCCACTCCCACACGCCGATGGCGAGGTGGATGGTGTTCTTCTGGGCGGCGACGCCCATCATCTCGCTGCCACGCCAGGCGACGGGACGGACGTAGGCGTCGATGAGGCCGTTCTTCTCGAGCGTCGCCTTCTTGGCGGCGTCGATCTCGCCGATGGTGTAGGGGATGGTGAAGTCCAGCATCTCGGCCGACAGGCGCAGCCGCTCGGAATGCTCGGAGGTCTTGAAGATTTCGCCGCCATAGGCGCGCTCACCCTCGAACACCGTGCTGCCGTAGTGCAGGCCGTGCGAGAGCACGTGCAGCTTGGCATCGGCCCACGGCACGAAGACGCCGTCGTACCAGATCCAGCCGTCGCGTTGGTCGAAGGGGACACCCTGAGCGCTCATCTTCTCAACTCCTGTTCAGACCGCGTCGTGCGCGCGGCTTCCCCCCTGCATGACCGCAGCTTTCCAGCGGTCCCGCATGGGGATATCTTTACGCCTGCTTGGAAAGCCGGCAAAGCCGCGAAACGATCGATCGGGCGGGGCAACACTCGCGACCGATCCTTTCGTGGAACACGCTCTTTGGGTAACGATCAAAACGAAAAAAGTCAACATGACTGACATAAATTCCGCACTCGCCCTGACGGACGCCCCCAAGACCACCGCCGACGCCTCCTCTCCCGCCGTGGCCGAGGCCGCGCCGCTGGTGGATTTCGTCGAGCTCCTGTTCTTCGCCTATCGCGACTTCGTGGCCGACCCGGACGAGATCCTCGCGCCCATCGGCTTCGGGCGCGCGCACCATCGCGTGGTGCATTTCGTGAACCGGCATCCCGGGATGAGGGTCACTGACCTGCTCGACATCCTGCGCATCACCAAGCAGAGCCTCGGCCGGGTGTTGCGGGAACTGGTGGACGAAGGCTTCGTGGAGAGCCGGGCGGGCGCCTCCGATCGCCGCCAGCGGCTGCTCTTTCCCACCCCCAAGGGCGAGGCACTGGCGCGACAGTTCGTGGCGCTGCAGAGCCGGCGCATCGAGGCCGCGCTGGAGGCCGGCGGACCGGAGGGGCGTGATACCGTGCGGCGCTTTCTTCTCGCCATGATCGACCCGGAGGATCGCATGCCCGTGGAGCGACTGATCGAGCGGGCGGACCGCGCGGCGCGGGCGCGGCGCGGGTGAGCGCATTCGGCTCCGCTCCCTCAATGCCCGCACGGCCGCCGGAGAACGAGACCCAGATGACCCTTCGCGCTTTCCGGGAGGCCCCGCGCCATGGCTGAGGCCGCGCCCGTATCCGTCGCCGTCGCCGACGACGCCCCCCACCTGCTGGTGGTGGACGATGACAACCGCATCCGCACGCTCCTGTCGCGCTTCCTCACGGAGAACGGCTATCGCGTCAGCACCGCCGCCTCCGCCGCCGAGGCGCGGGCCCGGCTGGAGGGGCTCGCCTTCGACCTTCTGGTGCTCGACGTGATGATGCCAGGCGAGAGCGGGCTCGACCTCGCCCGCGACATCAGGCGCGGCTCGGCCGTGCCCATCCTCATGCTGACCGCCCGCTCGGAGACCGCCGACCGCATCACCGGCTTGGAGGCCGGGGTGGACGACTATCTCGCCAAGCCCTTCGAGCCGCGCGAGTTGCTGCTGCGCATCGGCTCCATCCTCAAGCGCGCCCTGCAGCCGCCGCAGAAGGCCATCGAGAGCGTGCGTTTCGGTGAGTTCGCCTTCCATCTGGAGCGCGGCGAGCTGACCCGAAACGGCGAGATCGTGCGGATCACCGAGCGCGAGCGCGACATGTTGCGGGCGCTGGCCGAGGCGCCGGGCGATACCGTGCAGCGCCTCGCCCTCGCCGGCGGCGGGGCGGCGAGCGAGCGCGCCGTGGACGTGCAGGTGAACCGCCTGCGCCGCAAGCTGGAGCGCGACCCCGCCAATCCCGTCTACCTGCAGACCGTGCGCGGCATCGGCTATCGGCTGGTGGTGACGCCTTGAGCGTGGCGGAGAGCCCTTCCGGCGCACGGCACTGGGCGAAGATGGTGCTCGTCCGGCTGCGCGACAGCACGAACGGCTTCGCCGCCTGGTTCAACCGGGTGACGCCCAAGGGGCTCTATCCGCGCTCGCTGCTCATCATCGTGACGCCGATGGTGATCCTCCAATCGGTGCTGGCCTTCGTGTTCATGGAGCGCCACTACAATGTGGTGACGCGCCGCCTCTCGGCCGCCGTCAGCCAGGACATTTCGGCCGTCGTATCGCTCTACGATCTCCTGCCCAGGACCAACGACCACATCGCCCTGCGCACCTTCGCCTCGCGCAACCTCTCGCTGAACGTGGCAGTCCTGCCGCCCACCGACCTGCCGCCGCCGGGGCCGAAGCCCTTCTTCTCGGTGCTGGACGCCGCGCTCTCCCGCGAGATCGGCCTCAGGCTGAAGCAGCCCTTCTGGCTCGACACCGTGGGCCGCTCCATGCTCATCGAGGTGCGGGTGAAGATGGATGACGCGGTGCTGCGCATCTTTGCGCCGCGCAATGCCGCCTATGCCTCCAATTCGCACATCTTCCTCTTGTGGATGGTGGGCACTTCGCTGGTGCTGCTGGCCGTCGCCATCCTGTTCCTGCGCAACCAGATCCGCCCCATCGAGAACCTCGCCGACGCCGCCGAGGCCTTCGGCAAGGGGCGGGACGTGGAAAATTTCCGGCCCCGCGGCGCCCGCGAGGTGCGGAGGGCGGCCATCGCCTTCCTGGAGATGAAGCGGCGCATCGAGCGGCAGATCGAACAGCGCACCACCATGCTCGCCGGCGTCTCCCACGACATGCGCACCATCCTCACCCGTTTCAAGCTGGAGCTGGCCTTCCTGCCCGAGGGTGAAAGCGAGGCCCTGAAGAAGGACGTGGACGAGCTTCAGGGCATGCTGGAAGCCTACCTCGCATTCGCCCGGGGCGACCCGGGCGAGCAGGCGGCGCTCACCGACATGGGCGAGTTGATCGAGGACCTGCGCCTCAACGCCGAGCGCGATGGCGCCACCGCCACTGCGAGCTTCATGGGGCCTCCGCTGGTGGAGGTGAAGGCCGACCAGCTCAAGCGCTGCATCGGCAACCTCGTGAACAACGCCGTGCGCCATGCCCGCTGCGTCGCCATCGCCGGGACGCGGGACGCGCGCTATCTCATCGTGACCGTGGACGACGACGGGCCCGGCATTCCCGAGGAGAAGCGCGAGGAGGTGTTCCGCCCCTTCCTGCGGCTGGATGATGCACGCAACCAGGATGCCGGCGGCTCGGGGCTTGGCCTCTCCATCGCCCGCGACATCGCCCGCGCCCATGGCGGCGACATCCAGCTTTCCGACAGCCCCATGGGCGGCCTCCGGGCGATTGTGCGCATCCCGGTCTAGCCCATTATTTATGCATGCCCGAAGCTTAGGCTTGCCCCTTTTCGCCGGCTGATGATCCACTGACGGGATGGACAAGCTGCCCCCGTCTTCGCCCTTCCAGCCCTCGGATTTCGCCGAAACCCATCCGGGCCTCTCGCTGCTCCGGCTCGCCGCGCTTCTGGCGGAAGGGAGCGAGGCGGATGAGGAGACGCTCGACATGATGTTCGAGCAGATGGAGGTGGGCGCGCTCGACGGGCTCGCCCCCGCCGACATCTGGGCGGAATTCTCCCGCGGGCTGATGGGCCCGCGGCCGGGCACCATGGTGAAAGCGCTGCGCGAATGCGGCGTGCTGGAACAGATCTTCCCCGAAATATCCGCGGTCTTCGGCGTGCCGCAGATCACCGACAGCACCGACGAGATCGACCTCGGGGCGCTCCTCGTCGCGGCGCTGGACGAAGCCGGCCGCCGGGCGGCGCCGCTGGAGGTGCGCGCGGCCCTGCTGCTGATGCACGCGGGAAAATCGGATTCCCCGCGCGAGCACCTGCCCGTCCACTATCGCCACATCGAGCGCGCCATCCCGCGCATCGCGGCCGCCTGCGACCGCTACGACGTGCCCGAGCGCTGCCGCGACCTCGCGCTGCTTGCGCTCCACGAATGCGAGCGGGTGCAGCGCGCCTCGCCGGTCCGCGCCGGACCGCTCGCCGCCATGCTCGACCGCACCGGTGCCTTCCGCGATCCCGATCTGTTCGAGGCGCTGATGCTGGTGGCCACCTGCAATTACTTCGGCCACGGCGGCCGCGCGGGCGAGACCCACCCCAAGGTGGACCTGCTGCGCGCCGCCCGCGACGCCTGCGCCGGCATCGAGGGAGACGACATCGCCGTCGCCCGCGCGCAAGCCATTGCGTCCGCATTCAAATCCGAGCGGTGGGCGGACGCCTGAGGCTCAGAACAGGCGGCCGCCGTCCGGCACCTTGAGGCTCGGCGAGATCAGCACCACCGCGCCGTTCTCGTCCGGGAAACCGAGGGTCAGCACCTGCGACATGAAGGGGCCGATCTGGCGGGGCGGGAAATTCACCACCGCCGCCACCTGCCGCCCCACCAGATCCTCCGGCGTGTAATGCACGGTGATCTGGGCCGACGACTTCTTCACGCCGATCTCCGGGCCGAAATCGATGGTCAGCTTGAAGGCGGGTTTCCGCGCCTGTGGAAAGGGTTCGGCGGACAGGATGGTGCCGACGCGGATGTCGACCTTCAGGAAATCGTCGAAAGTGATGAGGGGGGTGGCGGGGCTCTGGTCGGACATGGCGGCCTGCTGCTGTGGAGACCTGCTTATAGGCCATGGCCGGCCGCCCTCGCGAGCCCTGAAATACATGCGTCAGCTTGACAGTCGAGGGGTCGCAAAATAGGAAAACAGCGTTAACCATACCGGGGTGAGGGAGCGGACAAGTGACTTTCAGGACAGGATTTTTTGCCGGCTTCCTCGCCCTCTCGGCGCTCGGCGCCGCCCTGCCCGCCATGGCGCAGCAGGAGACGGCCTACGACCGGGTGGGGCGCTGGTCCATCACCGTCGTCAATGACGGCAACCGCTTCGGCTATTGCGCCGCCGACGTGGACAATGGGAAGGTGCAATTCCGCATCGGGACGGACGGAAAGTCTTGGCAGATCGGCGTGCCTTACTATGGCAACGTCTCTGGTCCCCTCGATGTCTATTACGGCTTCGGCGGCGCGGCGGAGATGGGCACCTTCCATGCGGAAGGGGACGGCTGGGCCTCCATGATGATCAACAATGATCAGCTCAACGCCTTCAGAACATTGCCAGAATTCTCGGTGAACCTGGACCGCGGGGAGCAGACCTTCAAGCTCGCCGGAGCCGCACAGGCCATCGACAAGGCCCGCGAGTGCGCGCGCAACAAGGGCCAGAAGGCCTCCCCGCCCCCGCCGGCCCCGCAGCAGAACGCGACCAACGGCAAGAATTGCCCGCCCTTCGGCACCGTCCGCTCGCAGAACAGCAAGGCACCGGTGAAGGTGATGTTCGTGAATCTCTCGAAGGTTCCGCTGAACATCATGTGGATCGACTTCAACGGCGAGTGGAAGAAATACCACACGCTGGCGCCCAATTCCAACGTCACCCAGTCCACCTTCGGCACCCATCCCTGGATTGCCGTGGACTCCCGCGGCACCTGCCACGGCGGCGTCATGTACGGCAACCCCGCCTCCCGCACGGAGGGGGATAACATGTTCCAGATCTGGGACTGAGGAGAGGCCGACGCGACCGCCCCGGCATGGCCTGACCGGCCCATGCCGGGGGTGTTTCACCGGGTTTCCGGTGGGGATATCGGCGGGGTTCGGGAGGCGGTTCGGGTGGGAGTCAGGGGAATGGGTGGCTGCGGCGGCCATTCTGCATTATAATACCATCAAAATCTCCGTGTGGCCTACGACGAGATCCGCTTCGATCCGGCGGTGCTGAGCGGCAACGAGACCCTGCTGCTGATAGCGGCGCGAGAGGGCATGGGCCTCGCCTTCCTGCCGCGGGTGATCGTGGAGGACGACCTCGCCGCCGGCACGCTGGAGCATCTCCTGCCCACCGCCCCCACCCCCTCCGCCCCCTCTACGCCATCTACCCCAACCGCACCCACCTGCCCGCCAAGGTGCGGACGTTCTGGATTTTCTGGTGGAGGAGGGGTGGTGAGGGACTCACGCCAAGAGGCCACGCCCGCACGACGGGAAAACCCGCCCCCTAAACAACAGATGTATTTGATATAATACTGTATAGATAGTTTTCGGCATCCCTAAAACTACCAAATCTGCGGGTATATATAGCCTTTTTTCGACCTGAACGCGTATATGTAACCTCAAAAGCATTCTTGAGAACCGAAATTGCGATAACCTCCTCGGCCCCATCGTATTCACACGCCCATGTAGATGGGTTTATGTATTTCCAGTCGCGAATGAGGCGAACTGCCTCAAGTGCATCCCTAAAATCCAGCGCGGAGGCATACCTTTTTATTGGATCCGGATTACAGGCTCTATTTATAATTTTCCTTATCTTATCCGGGACTCGTGGATGATATCCAATTTTCTTAATAAGTCCCCCGGACACCATCTTGGCTTGCCAATTAGATACCCCGCGAACTTGAGATCGCCAATCTCTAATCAGGCTCATTGCCCTGAAAAGAGTAAGCCCCGCCGCAAAAACGTCGGTCTTCGCATCAAATAAATACCTCGGCGCATAACACTCCGGTGCCAAATTGAAATTATAATTCAGTCCACTCGCCATATCTCCTGTAGACACGGCCATTGCGATTCCAAAATCTGTCAATTTTCCTCCGCCCCCCATCAAAATATTGGCAGGCTTAATATCTCTGTGAACGACATCGGAATGAACATGAGCTATGGCAAACAGTACATTTTTAATCGTAGAGAGCACATCCCCAATGGAGACGTTCAGCTTTATCGCATCCTCAAGACTTCCCCCATCCACATATTCCATTTCTATGATGAAATAATTATTACCAATCCCATCGTCCCAGAAAGATGCAGAGCGGACATTCACAATATGACCATGCTGAGAGATGGCCAATAACTTAGCCTCTATCGCAGCAGAGTCTTTATTCTTTCCGCTGATTGGAATGATTTTTACCGCGGAATTATACCCTAGTATCTTATTTTTACATAAATATACCGATCCAAAATGCCCCTTCCCTATCCTCTTTGACGCCTCGAACTGGCCAGCAACTACCGATCCCGTAAAATCTGACGTCATCACATAGCGCTCCACGCAGCAAGAGCAGCCGACCGCTCACTATTTGTCCAATTCGGAGCATGTACCCCAAAGACCAGATCAGCCGAGCTGTACTTGTCTCCATCCCAGACCGCACTTCTATTTTGGAAAAATTTCTTCGAGAAATTGGCGATTATAGCCTCCGAACACTTTCGGCCTGAGCTGATCGAAAGCAAGTTAAGAGCGCCGTACGGCATTATTAATCCAGCTATTTGATCTTGACTATTAGCATTCATTGTGAGCAGATATGCAACACTGTCAGGATTGTATAAATTTAATATACTTTCAAATAAATTATATGCGTTCCTCACAAATTGGGGCCGATCATCCAGCAACTGAAGCGGACGTCTGTCATGGGTAAAAACAGTCGGCGCGCTGCGGCTACCGTCAAGAACCACAAATCGCAGAATGCCCTTAGAGGAATGGAACCCGATTGAACGCATCGACGAATACCTGATTTTTCGCTGAGTGGGTAATCATGCCCCGATTCAACGTATGCGGGCAAGATGCCATACTCTTAGTGTCCCCCTCACCCCTCAAACCGCTCCACAAACTCCGCGACCCGTCGATCCACCCGCACATCCCGCCCGGTGATCGCCCGCACCAGCGAGAGCCCCTCCAGCGTCCGCGCGCGGGAGAGGGCCACATAGGCCTGTCCGGGGGCGAAGGCGCCGTCGGCGAAGTCGATGCGGACGTCGGTGAGGGTGAGGCCTTGGGCCTTGTGCATGGTGAGGGCCCAGGCGGGGGCCAGCGGAAGCTGGGTGTAGGTGCCCACCACCTGCGCCTCCAGCCGGCCGCCCGGCTCGTCCCAGCCGTAGCGGATGCGCTCCCAGGTGAAGGCCTCGATCTCCACGCTGGGGCCGGAATCGAGCTTCACCAACGCCGAATGGGGGCCGAGGCCGGTCACCGTGCCCACCGAGCCGTTCACCCAGCGGCGGGCGGGATCGTTGCGCAGGGCCATGACGCGGGCGCCGCGCTTCAGCACCAGCTTTTCCGCCACCGGCAGGCGGTCGCCCTCCAGCCCGAACTCGCCCTTGAGCAGGCCGGAGAATTCGCGCCCCTCATCGGAAAGGGAAGCAAGGCCGCGCGCGTTGTAGGCGTCGGCGCGGGCGTTGGTGGGGGTGAGGAGCACGGGGAGCGCGCCGTCGCGGTGGGGGCGCACGCAGGCGTCGTTCAGCGCCTCCGCCGCCTCGCGGGCGCCACGGCCCCGGCGCAGGGCGTCGAGCATGGCGATGAAGGCGCGGTCGGTCTGGCGGTGGACGAAGGTGAAGGGCACGCCCGTCACCTCCCGCCCGTCCAGCGCCTTGGCATGGAAGGCGAATGGCCCCTCGTAGCCCATGCGGCCGAGCATCTCCTGCTCGGCATAGGGCACCACGGGGGGCAGCTGGAGGAAATCGCCCACCAGCACCATCTGCACCCCGCCGAAGGGCTCGGACGTGTCGCGGGCGATGCGGAGCGAGATGTCCACCGCGTCGAGCAGGTCCGCCCGCACCATGGAAATCTCGTCGATCACCACCCGGTCGAGCTTCTTCAAGAGGCGCCGCACCTGCGCGCGGGGCTTCACCTCGTCCGGGTTCATGAGACGCGGCGGAATGCCGAAGAAGGAATGGATGGTCTGGCCGCCCGCCTGCAGCGCCGCGACGCCGGTGGGCGCCAGCACCACCTGCCGGCCGCGTGGGGCTTTCCTCAATTCGTGCAGGAAGGTGGTCTTGCCCGTGCCCGCGCCGCCCAGAACCATGATGAGCGGGGCCTTCGCCTCGATGGCGGCAAGCGCCCGCCCGGCGGCATCCGCGCCGGGGGCTTCGGTTGGCGCGGGCAGATCGCTCACGAAAGGAGACCGCTCACGAAAGGAGGCCTTTCAAGAGATAAGGCCTGCCTCGCGGGCGAGGTCGATAAGGGGGCGCTGGGGCCGCGCGCCCATCTGGCCGATGATCTCCCCCGCCGCCAGCGCGCCGAGGCGCAGGCTGGTGGCCGGGTCGAGCCCTCGGGTAGTGCCGGTGAGGAAGCCGGCGGCGAAGAGGTCGCCCGCGCCGGTGGTGTCCAGCACCCGCTCCACCGGATGGGCCGGCACGCTCACCACCGCCTCGCGGGTGACGAAGGAGGCGCCCTTCTCCGAGCGCGTCACCACCGCCTCCTTGGCATCCTTGCGCAAGGCGACGAGGGCGGCGTCGAAATCGGAGGTCTCGTAGAGCGACTTCAGCTCGCCCTCGTTGCAGAACACGAGGTCCACCGTGCCGGAGACGATGAGGTTCCTGAACTCGGCGCGGTAGCGGTCCACGCAGAAGGTATCGGAGAGGGAGAGCGCCACCTTGCGGCCGGCGCCATGGGCGATCTTCGCGGCGGCGAGGAAGGCCTCCTTCGCAGCCGGCGGGTCCCACAGATAGCCTTCGAGATAGGTGACGGAAGCGCTCTCCACCATGGCGGCGTCGATGTCGGCGGCGACGAGGTTCTGCGCGGCGCCGAGATAGGTGTTCATGGTGCGCTCGCCATCCGGCGTCACCAGGATGAGGCAGCGCGCGGTGGCCGGGCCGTCGGCGGCGGCAGGCGTGCCATAGGCGACGCCGGCGGCGCGGATGTCGTGGCCGAACACGGTGCCGAGCACGTCGTCCCTCACCTTGCCGATGAAGCCGGCCCTGCCGCCCAGCGAGGCGACGCCCGCCGCCGTGTTGGCGGCCGAGCCGCCGGACGCCTCGGTGCCCGGACCCATGGCGGCGTAGACGTCCTCCGCCCGTGTTTCGTCGATGAGCGCCATGCCGCCCTTGGCCATGCCGTTGGCGGAGAGGAAATCCTCCTCGGCGCGCGAGAGGACATCGACAATGGCGTTGCCGATGGCGAGGACGTCGAGGGCGCTGGTCGTCACGGGAAGGTCTCCGGAAGGTTCGGCGAGGGGTAGCATCCGCCTTGGTGCGGTGCAATCGCCGGGCCACCCTCAGCCCGCCGCCCCTTAACCTTTCCGCAAGGAATGCCCACCGCCCCGCCCGGCCCCGCGCCTTCGCACTTGCAACGGGGGCGCCCTTCTGAACAATTCGGACACGTCTGCTCACAGGGGCCTGATCGACCCACGGACGGGACGTTGCGTTGCGGAGCGTCACGAGACGTGATGCCGCCCGGCGCCGCGCGGATGCTAAAGGCAGGTTCGGCGGCCGCCGGTCGGGGCACGGCGCGCCGGGATAAAAGAGCTTCAGGCGACGAGAGGGACCATGTCGCGCAGGTATTTCGGAACGGACGGCGTGCGCGGGCGCGCCAATGCCTCGCTGACGGCGGATCTGGCGCTGCGGGTGGGCATGGCGGCCGGGCTGGTGTTCCAGCGCGGCGAGTACCGCCATCGCGTGGTGATCGGCAAGGATACGCGCCTGTCCGGCTACATGATCGAGAATGCGCTGGTGGCCGGCTTCACCTCGGTGGGCATGGACGTGCTGCTGCTCGGCCCCATGCCGACGCCGGCGGTGGGCATGCTCACCCGCTCCATGCGCGCCGACCTCGGGGTGATGATCTCGGCCTCGCACAATCCGTTCGACGACAACGGCATCAAGCTGTTCGGCCCGGACGGCTTCAAGCTCTCCGACGAGGTGGAGCGCGAGATCGAGGAGCTGATCGACGAGGATCTCGCCAAGCGCCTCGCCAAGCCCGCCGAAATCGGCCGCGCCCGGCGGCTGGAGGGCGTGCACGCCCGCTACATCGAATATGCCAAGCGCACCCTGCCGCGGAACCAGTCGTTCGAGGGCATCCGCGTGGTAGTGGACTGCGCCCATGGCGCCGGCTACCGCGTTGCCCCGGAGGCGCTGTGGGAGCTTGGCGCGGAAGTCATCGCCATCGGCGTCGAGCCGGACGGCATGAACATAAACCGGGACGTAGGCTCCACCTCCCCGGCAGCGCTGGCCGCCAAGGTGCGTGAAGTGCGCGCCGACATCGGCATCGCCCTCGACGGCGACGCCGACCGGGTGATGATCGTGGACGAGAAGGGCCACACGGTGGACGGCGACCAGCTGATGGCCGTCATCGCCGAGAGCTTCAAGGAGGACGGCCGCCTCGCCCGCGACGGCGTGGTGGCGACCGTCATGTCCAACCTCGGGCTGGAGCGCCACCTCGCCAGCGAGGGCATCACCCTCGCCCGCACCGGGGTGGGCGACCGCTACGTGCTGGAGCGCATGCGGGCGGACGGCTTCAATGTGGGCGGCGAGCAGTCCGGCCACATCATCCTGTCGGATTATTCCACCACCGGCGACGGCCTCGTCGCGGCGCTGCAGGTGCTGGCGGTGGTGGCGCGGCAGGGCAAGCCGGTGTCCGAGGTCTGCCACCGGTTCGATCCGCTGCCGCAGATCCTCAAGAACGTGCGCTATCGCGACGGCGCGCCGCTCGAGAACGAGAAGGTGAAGGTCGCCATCGCCGATGCCGAGCGCCGCCTCTCCAACCACGGCCGCCTGCTCATCCGCCCCTCGGGCACCGAGCCGGTGATCCGCGTGATGGGCGAAGGCGACGACCGCGAGCTGGTGGAAACCGTGGTGGACGAGGTGATCGACGCCCTCCAGCGCGCCGCCGCCTGAGCGGGGCGCGGTCTTCCGCAGCCGTCGCGCCCTCTGGCCGGACCGGAGGGCCCGGACCGCACCGTGACGCCGGTCCACCCCTCTCCTCCGTCATCGCCCGGCTCGTCCGGGCGATCCACGGTTGGGCCGGGATGGATTTGCAGACAGCCCGCAGGCCGATAGGTGGATCCCCCGGACAAGCCGGGGGATGACGGCACGAGTATGCGCTGCCACCTGAGCGGGGCGCGCTCTTCCGCAGCAGTCGTACTCCGGCCAGACCGGAGGGCCCCGGACCGCACCGCCCAGACAGCGTTACGACGCCGGAACACCCGCCCCCTCCTCCGTCATCGCCCGGCGCGTCCGGGCGATCCACGGTTGGGCCGGGATGGATTTGCAGACAGCCCGCAGGCCGAGGGGTGGATCCCCCGGACAAGCCGGGGGATGACGGCACGAGTATGCGCTGCCACCTGAGCGGGGCGCGCTCTTCCGCAGCAGTCGTACTCCGGCCAGACCGGAGGGCCCCGGACCGCACCGCCCAGACAGCGTTACGACGCCGGAACACCCGCCCCCTCCTCCGTCATCGCCCGGCTCGTCCGGGCGATCCACGGTCGGGCCGGGACGGATGTGCCGAAAGCGTGCTGGCCGAGGGGTGGATCCCCCGGACGCGCCGGATGACGGAACGAAGGCGCGCCGCTGCCGCCCCCCGAATTCCCTTGCCGCGCCAGAGCTTAACCCTTCATCAGGGTTAATCCGGCCTTAAGCCTCCCCGTGGCACACCTCGCTCCAGAGCATTTCTCGGGCGGGTCGTCATGATGGGTGTGTTTGGTCGGGCCGGGCGTCTTCTTCTGGCCTCTCTCGCAATCGCCGCGCTGGCGGGCACGGCGCAGGCCGCCGACAAGGCGGATGCGGAGATGGAGGCCATGATGGCCTCCCTCGGCAAGCCGGGCGACTTCTCCCTCGCCGCCCCTGCGGTGAGCGAGGACGCGGCCTCCGGCTGGTATTTCCGCGCGGACGTGGGCTACGTCGCCGCGAGCAGCGCGAGCCTCTCCTTCGGCGGGCTCCCCACCGGGCTCGATGTGTCGGGGTCGGGCTGGTCGCTGGGCGGCGGCATCGGCTATCGCTTCCTCCCCTTCCTGCGGGCCGAGGTGAGCCTCGATTATCTCGCCCTCGGCTCCGCCAGCCTCGCGCCGTTCGGGCCAGGCGTCGGCGCCAGTGCCACGGTGGGGCTCGCCAGCGTCTACTGGGACATCATCACGCTCGCCGGCTTCACGCCCTATCTCAGCGCCGGCGCGGGCTTCGCCATCGACACGCTCAGCGCCCCGGCGGCGCTCCAGCCGGCCGGCAATGCCTGGGAATTCGCCTGGACGGCGGGCGCGGGCATCTCCTTCGCGGTGTCGAGCAGCTTCAGCCTCGATCTCGGCTACCGCTATCTCGACCTCGGCAGCCCCTCTTATGCGGGCGGGCTGTCCCTCGGCAATTCCACCGCCCAGCAGGTGCGCTTCGGCCTGCGCTACGCGCTGTAGGCGGCGCGCCAACCGCCGTCGTCCTCCGACTTGATCGGAGGACCCATGACGCCATTGGCCCCGGTCATCGGACACTGGCACCGGCGGCTGGATGGGCCCTCCGGTCAGGCCGGAGGGCGACGATGGAGCAGGGAACCGCCCTAGCGCCCCGGACGTCCCCGGCAAGTGAAGGCACCAGAGCTGCCCGCCATCCCCCCGCGCTTTTCCCTTGCCGGGCGGGGCGGCGGCACCTATGTGCAGAGCGTGCTGAACCGCCCCACCCATCCCGGCACGTCGCATCGGGAACCCGTCTTCAACGTGCCCGGCGCGGTGGCGGTGATGGCGCTTGGGCTGGTGGCGATCCACGCCATCCGCGTGCTGCTGCTCTCGCAGGACGCGGACATCGAAATCCTCACCTATTTCGCCTTCATCCCCGCGCGCTACACGCTGCCGGACAGCATGTTCTACCTGCCGGGCGGCCTCGGCCCGAAGGTGTGGACCGTGGTGAGCTACGCGCTGCTGCACGCCAACTGGATGCACCTCATCGTCAACCTCGTCTGGCTGCTGGCCTTCGGGACGCCTGTGGCGCGGCGGTTCGGCTCCACGCGCTTCTGGCTGTTCTGCGCGGTGACGGCGGCGGCGGGCGCGGGGGCGCATTATCTCGCCAATCGCGATGCCATCGCCCCGCTCATCGGCGCGTCGGCGGCCATCTCGGGCACCATGGCGGCGGCGGTGCGTTTCGCGTTCGGGCCGGGCGGCGCGCTCTCCGGCTACCGCACCATCTTCGCCGACCACCAGCCGGCCGGGACGCTGCGGGAAAATTTCAGCGACAAAAGGGTGCTGATCTTCGTCGGCGCATGGTTCGCCTTCAACCTCCTGTTCGCCGTCGGCGTCTCGCTCCCCGGAACGGAGGATGCGGAGGTGGCCTGGCAGGCCCATATCGGCGGCTTCGTTGCCGGCCTGCTGCTGTTCCCCCTGTTCGACCCGGTGGGGCGCCGGCGCATGGCCTGAGGGCATTTTATAGGCCCAAGGTCGTGGTGCATGGAGCGCGCTGCGCGCTTGCGTCGCACCGCAATGCGAGTGATCATCCCTGTCCGGATCGTTTCCAGAGAAGGCCCCGCCGGCGGAGCGGGCCCCTGGATTTCACCAGCTAGGGAGATTACGCCAATGTCCGTGACCGTCATCCTGAGCCGCAAGGGCAACGACATCGTCACCCTGTCGCCCGACGCCACGTTGGGCGATGCCGTGGCGAGCCTCGCGCGCAACCGCATCGGCGCCATCGTCGTCACCAATGCGGACATGGGGGTGGAGGGGATCATCTCCGAGCGCGACGTGGTGCGCCTCATCGGAGAACGCGGCGTGGACGTGCTCGCCGAGCCGATCACCGGGCTGATGACCAAGGCGGTCGTGACCTGCGCCCCGGACGACACCGTGCCCCAGATCATGGAACGCATGACCCGCGGCCGCTTCCGCCACGTGCCCGTGGTTCAGGGCGGCAAGCTCGTGGGCATCATCTCCATCGGCGACGTGGTGAAGTATCGCGTGGAGGAAATGGAGCGCGAGAGCGCCCAGCTGCGCGACTACATCATGTCGGCCTGAGGGGAGCGGATATCGGAACCCACGTCATCCCCCGCCTGGTGCGGGGGATCCACGGTTCCGCCTGTCCGGCTCTCGTGTCGGCAAGAGCCGACCCGGTCGTCGGTGGATCGCCCGCACAAGGCGGGCGATGACGGCGGGGTCAATGGATAGCGCCGTGCTCCGTAAGCAGCCGCGATCAGGTTTTGCCCGCTGCGCGGCACTTGCGCGCTGGACCCCGGATCAGCGCTCCGGCTGCGACGTCGCTTGTCCGGGGAAAGGCTTCGCCCTCCGGGTGGGCCGGAGGGCGACAATCAAAGCAAGAAACGCCTCACGCGCCGGGCTGGCGCACCACGCGCAGATAGGGCTTCACGGTGGTCCAGCCGTCCGGAAACTTCTCCTTGGCGGCGTCGTCAGAGAGCGAGGGGACGATGATCACGTCATCGCCCTGCTTCCAGTCCACCGGGGTGGCCACCGAGTGCTTGGCGGTGAGCTGGAGGCTGTCCACCACGCGCAGGATTTCCGCGAAGTTGCGGCCGGTGGAGGCGGGGTAGGTGAGCGACAGCTTCAGCTTCTTGTCCGGGCCGATGATGAACACCGAGCGCACGGTGAGCGTGTCGTTCGCATTGGGGTGGATGAGGTCGTAGAGGTCGGAGACCTTCTTGTCGGAATCCGCGATCAGCGGGAAGTTCAGGGTGGCGCCGGTGGCGTCCTTGATGTCGCCGACCCAGGCCGGGTGATTGTCGATGGCATCCACCGACAGGCCGAGCAGCTTCACGCCGCGCTTGTCGAACTCGGGCTTGAGGTGGGACGCCTGCCCCAGCTCCGTGGTGCAGACGGGCGTGAAGTTCTTGGGGTGTGAAAACAGGATGCCCCAGCTGTCGCCGAGCCACTCATGAAACGTGATGGGGCCTTCGGTGGTCACGGCCTCGAAATCCGGCACCACATCGCCCAGTCGCAGCGTCGCCATGGTCGTCTCCAATAAACATGTAAAAACTGTATATTGTTTTATTATACCAGAAGCTCGATGCATTTAAAGCGGATTCACGCCCCGTCGACCGCGCGCCCCGCGGCCGTATCGACGGCGCCATTCATCAGGCATCAGCCTTTGTGTGCTCAAGTCTCAGCCGGCCGGAGAGCCGATACGCTCCGCGATCCGCGGGACCTGGAGGGAGAAAATTCACATGAAACGCATCCTGGCGATGGCCCTCGCAGCCGTCCTTCCCCTCCAGAACGTCAGCCTCGCGGTGGCCTGCACGGCGGTGAACGTGGTCGCGGCGGACAAGACCGTGATCGCCGGGCGCACGATGGAATGGGCGTTCGACATGAAGTGGACGCTCAAGAGCATCCCCAAGGGCACAACCCTCACCTTGACCGCCCCGGCGGACCTCGGCCTGCCCGAGAAGAAGGTGGCGACGCTCTATTCGGCTGTCGGCATCAGCGCCGAGGTCATCCCCGGCGGCGCCATCATCGAGGGGCAGAACGCGGCCGGGCTCGGCATGAGCGGCAATTTCCTGCCCGGCTTCACCACCTACCAGACGGTGACCAAGGCCGACACGGCCTACGTCTCCATCCTCGGCTTCGGCGCCTGGGCGCTGGGCATGCACGGCACGGTGGCCGATGTCCGCGCCGCTTTGGAGAAGACCAAGGTGTGGGCCGATGCCTCGCTGCCGAGCGGGCCGACCCCGCCCACCATCCACATGGTCTTCACCGACCGCTCGGGCGCGAGCATCATCGTGGAATATGTGGGCGGCCAATTGCAGATCCACGACAATGTGGCGAGCGTCCTCACCAATTCGCCGCCCTACGACTGGCATCTCCTGAACCTGCGCAACTATCTCAATCTCTCCACCATGGGCGTCGGCGACCGCCGTTTCGGCACGGCCAATGTCACGGCCATCGGCCAGGGCGGCGGCGCCACCGGGCTGCCGGGGGATTTCACCCCGCCCTCGCGCTTCGTGCGGGCGGCCTTCATGCGCCATTCCATGGCCCAGCCGAAGGACGCCGCCGACGCCGTCACCTCCATCGGCCACATCCTGAACACGGTGGACATCCCGCTGGGCGTCGCCCAGAGCCGGGACGGCAACGCGGTGGTCTCGGACTACACCCAGTGGGTGGCCATCAAGGACCTCACCCACAACAAGCTGACGATCTCCGACTACGCCCACCGCACGACCTTCATCACCCTCGATCTCGACACCATCTTCGCGCAGGACAAGCCGAGCGCGCGGCTGGTCACCGACCTGCCCTTCCCGGCGGCGGTGGACGGGACGGCGGCGCTGAAGAACTGAGCCGGCGGGACGGGCGGGTCGCCCTTACACCATGGCGACCCGCGCCTCTTTCTAGACCAGGGCGCTACGCGCCTCTTGCTCGCCCACCTCGAACACCCTCTTGTAGCGCTCGACCTCGCCGGCCGGGCCCATGGCCTTGGTGGGGTTGTCGGAGAGCTTCACCGCCGGGTGGCCGTTGGCGGCGATGACCTTGCAGACGATGGAGATGGGATCGAGCGCCCCATTCGGCGCGAGGCCCCGGAAATCATTGGTCAAAAGCGTGCCCCAGCCGAAGCCGAGGCGGATGCGGCCGGCGAACGTGCGGTGGATGCGGGCCACCTCCTCCACATCGAGCGCATCGGAGAAGATGGCGAGCTTGTCGCGCGGGTCCTGCCCGCGCGAGGCCCACCACGCGATGGCCTCCTCGCCGCCGGCGATGGGGTCCTTGCTGTCGATGCGGATGCCGGTCCAGTGGGTCACCCAGTCGGGGGCCCGCTCCAGGAAGCCGGTGGTGCCGTAGGTGTCGGGCAGGATGACGCGCAGGTTGCCGTCATAGTCGTCCTGCCAGTCGGCGAGCACCTGATAGGGGGCCCAGCGCAGTTCGTCGTCGTTGCGGGCGAGGGCCGCGTAGACCATGGGCAGCTCGTGGGCGTTGGTGCCGGTGGCCTCCACCTCGCGGCGGAGCGCGATGAGGCAGTTGGAGGTGCCGAGGAAACCCTCGCCCAGCCCCTCGATCAGCGCCTGCACGCACCAGTCCTGCCACAGATAGCCGTGGCGGCGGCGGGTGCCGAAATCGGCGATGTTGATGCGGCCGAGGGATTTCAGGAACTGCACCTTCTCCCATACCCGCGCCATGGCCCGGGCATAGAGGATCTGCAATTCGAACTTGCCCATGCCCTTCAGCACGGCCCGCGAGCGCAATTCGTTGATGATGGAGAGGGCCGGGATCTCCCACATGGTGGTTTCCACCCACGGCCCCTCGAAGGTCAGCTCATACTGGCCGTCCACCTTCTCCAGATGATAGGCGGGGAAGCGGAAGCCCTCGAGCCAGGCCACATAGTCCGGCGAGAACATCTGCCGCTTGCCGTAGAACATGTTGCCGCGCAGCCAGGTGCTCTCGCCCCGCGTGAGGGAGAGCGAGCGCACATGGTCGAGCTGCTCGCGCAGGGCGCCCACGTCGATGATGTCGGCGAGCCGCACCGAGGTGGAGCGGTTGTGGATGCCGAAGGTGACGCGGGTGGCCCGGTGGCGGTTGAAGATCGTCTGCCCCATGAGCAGCTTGTAGAAGTCCGTGTCGAGCACGGACCGCACGATGGGGTCGATCTTCCAGGTGTGGTTGTAGACGCGCGTGGCGATGTCGGTCATGGGTGACCCCAGGGGCGGGACAGCACCTATACCATCGTCGCACAGGAATGGGAGGCTTCGCCCGCAGGCGAGACCCCGAATGGGCAGGCTGACCTCGGGAGGCGGATATGACGGAAGGGAAGCGTAGGCCGGGCGCGACGGGCGGGCGGGCCGAGGAACGTCCCGTGGTTCTCCTCGCGGGGGGCAATCCGCAGATCCCCAAGGGCGAGGGGGATGCCCCGATCGCGGCCTATATCGCCGCGATGCCGGGCTGGAAGCGCGACCTCGGCGCGCGGCTCGATGCGATCGTCGTCGGGACCGTGCCGGAGGTGCGCAAGGCGGTGAAGTGGAATTCGCCCTTCTACGGTGTGGAAGGGAAGGGGTGGTTCCTCTACTTTCACGTCTTCACGCGCTACGTGAAGGTGACATTCTTCAACGGCCTCGCGCTGGACCCCGTGCCGCCCGGCGGCACGCCCAGGAGCGGCGACGCGCGCTGGCTCGACATCCACGAGACCGACACGCTGGACGAAGCGCAACTGGTGTCCTGGGTGAAGCAGGCGTCCGCTCTGCCGGGCTGGACGCCCTAGAAGCCGCGCCCGTCAGCGGTCGGAATTCCCTCAGCGGCAGCCCTTGCGGGCCTCCCAGGCCTGCACCTCGTTCACGAAGCGCTGCTGGTCGGGGGTCAATTTGCCGAAGGGGGCGTAGCAGCGGGCGCCGAAGGTGGCGATGGCGTCCTTGGTCTTGAAGCAATAGCCCTGCTCGGCATAGACCGCATTGCGCTGGTACCACAGCGCCTTGCAGGACAGTTCGCTGAGCGCCTGCGCGCCCGCGCCCGTGACGAAAACCGTCGCCGCGCAGGCTCCGAGGGCGAGCGCCGCCAGCCCCCTCCCCTTGCCGTCTGCCATCCCTGCCTCCCCTTTGCTCCACACCCGGCCACCGCCTGACGCGGCCGGCGGGTGCGCCCCGCACCATTATTGCTCAGATGGCACGAATGTCATTCCGTTTCTTCCCATAGAAGCGAAAACGGTGCGGGCGTATCCAATACGAAAGTCCAAAGCCGAGACGATCCGATCCGGATCGCGGCCCGCCAGGACGAAGCAACAAGATTCAAAGGGAGGACTGCCATGGCCCGCATGCGCGCCGTCGACGCCGCCGTCCGTGTTCTCGAGAAGGAAGGCATCTCCTGCGCCTTCGGTGTTCCGGGCGCGGCCATCAATCCCCTCTATTCCGCCATGAAGGCGCGCGGCTCCATTCGCCATGTTCTGGCGCGCCATGTCGAGGGCGCCTCCCACATGGCCGAGGGCTACACCCGCGCGGTGGCCGGCAACATCGGCGTGTGCATCGGCACCTCCGGCCCCGCCGGCACGGACATGATCACCGGCCTCTATTCGGCCTCGGCGGATTCGATCCCGATCCTGTGCATCACCGGCCAGGCGCCGCGCGCCCGCCTCTACAAGGAAGACTTCCAGGCGGTGGACATCGAATCCATCGCCAAGCCCGTCACCAAGTGGGCGGTGACCGTGCGCGAGCCGGCCCTCGTCCCCATGGTGTTCCAGCAGGCCTTCCACGTCATGCGCTCCGGCCGCCCCGGCCCGGTGCTCATCGACCTGCCCATCGACGTGCAGATGGCGGAGATCGAGTTCGACGAGGAGACCTACGCGCCGCTGCCGGTCTACAAGCCGTCCGCCACGCGGGCGCAGATCGACAAGGCGATGGGGATGATCCTCGACGCCAACAAGCCGCTGATCGTCGCCGGCGGCGGCATCATCAATGCCGATGCCTCGGACCTGCTCGTCGAGTTCGCCGAGCTGACCGGCATCCCGGTCATCCCCACCCTCATGGGCTGGGGCACCATTCCCGACGACCATCCGCTGATGGCCGGCATGTGCGGCCTGCAGACCTCGCATCGCTACGGCAATGCCAACATGCTCGCCTCCGACTTCGTGGTCGGCATCGGCAACCGCTGGGCCAACCGCCACACCGGCTCGGTGGAGGTCTACACCCAGGGCCGCAAGTTCATCCACGTGGACATCGAGCCCACCCAGATCGGCCGCGTGTTCGGCCCCGACTTCGGCATCGTCTCCGACGCCAAGGCGGCCCTGGAGCTGTTCGTGGCCGCCGCGCTGGAGCTGAAGGCCGCCGGCAAGCTGCCGGACTGGACGGCCTGGGCCGACGAATGCCTCGGCCGCAAGCAGACCATGCTGCGCAAGAGCCATTTCGACGCCGTGCCGCTGAAGCCCCAGCGGGTCTATGAGGAGATGAACGAGGCGCTGGGCCGGGACGTCACCTACGTCTCCACCATCGGCCTCTCGCAGATCGCCGGCGCGCAGTTCCTGCACGTCTACCACCCGCGCCACTGGATCAATTGCGGCCAGGCCGGGCCGCTGGGCTGGACCCTGCCGGCGGCCCTCGGCGTGCGCGCCGCGCGGCCCGACGCCAAGATCGTCGCGCTCTCGGGCGACTACGACTTCCAGTTCCTCATCGAGGAGCTGGCGGTGGGCGCCCAGCACAAGCTGCCCTACCTGCACGTGGTGGTGAACAACTCCTACCTCGGCCTGATCCGTCAGGCGCAGCGCGGCTTCAACATGGACTTCGAGGTGAGCCTCTCCTTCGACAACATCAATTCGGAGGAGGTCGGCGCCTACGGCGTGGACCATGTGGCGGTGGCCGAAGGCCTCGGCTGCAAGGCCATCCGCGTGCGCACCCCGAACGAGTTCAAGGACGCCTTCGCCAACGCCCAGAAGCTCATGGACGAGCATCAGGTGCCGGTGGTGCTGGAATTCATCCTGGAGCGCGTGACCAACATCGCCATGGGCGTGGAGATCAACGCGGTGAACGAGTTCGAGGAAGTCCTCGACGTGCCCCTCTCCGAGGTGCGCACCCTGGAGCCGGCCGAATAGGCCGGGCCAAAAGACTCATATCGATTTAAAAAAGCCTGGATGCCCCGGCCCCGCCGGGGCATGACAGTGCGCCACAACGGCTCAGCCCGCGGAGAGACGCATGCCCAAGTTCGCCGCCAATCTCACCATGCTGTGGAACGAGATCGATTTCCTCGACCGCTTCGAGAAGGCCGCCAATGCCGGCTTCACGGGCGTCGAATATCTCTTCCCCTATCCCTTCGAGAAGGACGTGCTGGCCGAGAAGCTGGCGAAGCACAATCTCACCCAGGCGCTGCACAATCTGCCGGCCGGCGACTGGGCGGCGGGGGAGCGCGGCATCGCCTGCATTCCCGGCCGCGAAGGCGAGTTCCAGGACAGCGTGGGCAAGGGCATCGACTATGCGAAGGCCCTCGGCACCAAGGCCATCAACTGCCTCGCCGGCCTCACCCCCAAGGACGTGCCGGCGGAGAAGGTCCACGAGACCCTCATCAACAACCTGAAGTTCGCGGCGGCGGAGCTGAAGAAGGCGGGCATCCCGTTCGTCGTCGAGGCCATCAACACCCGCGACATCCCCGGCTTCCATTTGCACAACACCAAGCAGACGCTGGCCGTGCTGGATGAAGTCGGCGCGGACGACATCTTCTTCCAGTACGACATCTACCACATGCAGATCATGGAAGGGGATCTCACCCCGACCATCCGCACCAACATCGCCCGCATCAAGCACATCCAGCTGGCGGACAATCCGGGTCGCGGCGAGCCGGGCACGGGCGAGATCAACTATCCCTTCCTGTTCAAGGCCATCGACGACACCGGCTACGACGGCTGGATCGGCTGCGAATACAAGCCGAAGACCACCACCGACGAAGGCATCGGCTGGTTCGCCCCCTACAAGGGCTGAACTGATTTTACCCCTCTCCCCCTGCGGGAGAGGGTGGACCGCGGCATGGCCGCGGGACGGGTGAGGGGTTCGGCCCCGCGAGACACAAAAGCACTCTTCAGGAGAAACGCACATGAACGTGGGATTCATCGGCCTCGGCATCATGGGAGCCCCCATGGCCGGCCACCTCATCGACGCCGGGCACACGCTGTTCGTCTATGACGTGGTGAAGGTGCCGGAGGCGCTGACCGCCAAGGGCGCGACCGCCTGCGCCTCCTCCGCCGAGGTGGCGAAGCACGCCGACATCATCATCACCATGGTGCCGGACACCCCGCACGTGGAAGAGGCGCTGTTCGGCAAGGGCGGCGTCGCCGAAGGCCTGTCGGCCGGCAAGATCGTGGTGGACATGAGCTCCATCTCGCCGGTCGCCACCAAGGGCTTCGCGCAGAAGATCAACGCGCTTGGCTGCGACTATCTCGATGCCCCGGTCTCCGGCGGCGAGGTGGGCGCCAAGGCCGCCTCCCTCACCATCATGGTGGGCGGGCCGGACGGCGCGTTCGACACCGTGAAGCCCCTGTTCGAGAAGATGGGCAAGAACATCACCCTCGTCGGCGGCAATGGCGACGGCCAGACCACCAAGGTCGCCAACCAGATCATCGTCGCTTTGACCATCGAGGCGGTGGGCGAGGCCCTCCTGTTCGCCTCCAAGGCAGGCGCCAACCCGGCCAAGGTGCGCGAGGCGCTGATGGGCGGCTTCGCCTCGTCCAAGATCCTGGAGATCCACGGCGACCGCATGGTGAAGCGCACCTTCGATCCGGGCTTCCGCATCGAGCTGCACCAGAAGGACCTCAACCTCGCGCTCCAGAGCGCCAAGGCGCTGGGCGTGAGCCTGCCCAACACCGCCACCTGCCAGGAGCTGTTCAACGCCTGCGCCGCCCACGGCGGCTCCAAGTGGGACCACTCCGCCATGGTGAAGGCCCTCGAGCTGATGGCCAACCACACGGTGGCCCCGGACGCCTGAGCGCGCCTTACGGCACGCAGAGCCACGACAGCCTCGGCGACGCGCGGCACGTTCCCTGCCCTGCGCCGCCGGCACCCCGGACGGGTCCGCGCGGCCCCTCCGGAAGAGGCGCGCCGACAGCGTTCCCGGCGCGCCTCCGCCACTTCAGATCGCGCCCCCCAACCTCCGGCGCCGAAACGGGGGGCGATGCGCAGCCAGAATTGCCTGCACGGACCTGCCTGCACGGACCTGCCTGCAACGGTCAGCCTTGCTGCCGTTTATGCGACTTTATGCGTACATCAAAGGCGCGCATGATGCCGCCTAAAACGCATTGAACCGAGCGCGAACGCGCCGAGCCGGAGGACGACACATGCCCAGCAAGCGCCACCCCACCTTCAAGCGCCAGCGCGCCACCAAGATCGTGGCCACCGTCGGCCCCGCCTCCAACAGCGAGGAGAAGCTGAAGGCGCTGTTCCTCGCCGGCGTGGACGTGTTCCGGCTCAATTTCTCGCACGGTACCCAGGCCGATCACGGCGAGGTGCTGGCCCGCATCCGGCGGCTGGAGAAGGAGATGAACCGGCCCATCGGCGTCATCGCCGACATGCAGGGCCCGAAGCTCCGCATCGGCCGCTTCAAGGACGGCTCCATCGCGCTGAAGGCCGGCGACGTGCTGCATTTCGACGCCGACGTGGACCGCCCCGGCGACGAGACCCGCGTGCCGATCCCGCATCCCGACATCCTCGAAGCCCTCACCGTCGGCTCCACCGTGCTGTGCGACGACGGCAAGGTGCGCCTGAAGGTGGTGAAGAAGGGCGCCGGCTTCCTGGAGGCCCAGGTGGTGGCGGGCACGAAGCTCTCCAACAACAAGGGCTTCAACATCCCGGACGTGGTGCTGCCGCTCTCGCCCCTCACGGAGAAGGACCGCCACGACCTCGAATTCGCCTGCGAGGCGGGGGTGGAGTGGATCGCCCTCTCCTTCGTGCAGCGTCCGGAGGACATCCACGAGGCGCGCGGCCTCATCAAGGATCGCGCCGCCATCATGCTGAAGATGGAGAAGCCCGCCGCGGTGGAGCATCTCACCGAGCTGGTGGAATTGTCCGACGCCATCATGGTGGCGCGCGGCGATCTGGGCGTGGAAATGTCGCTGGCCGAGGTGCCGGCGCTGCAGAAGCGCATGATCGCGGAATCCCGCAAGTATGGCCGCCCGGTGATCGTGGCGACGCAGATGCTGGAATCCATGATCACCGCTCCGGTCCCCACCCGCGCCGAGGTGTCGGACGTGGCCACCGCCGTCTATGAGGGCGCGGACTGCGTGATGCTCTCCGCCGAGACCGCCGCCGGCCAGTTCCCGGTGGAGGCCGTGACCTTCATGGACGACATCATCCGCCACGTGGAGTGCGATCCCGGCTACCGTCAGGTGCTGGACGCCACCCAGGCGGAATGGGGCAAGACCATCGGCGATGCCGTGACCAAGGCCACCTACCAGGCGGCCATCGCGGTGGATGCCTCCGCCTTCGTCGCCTTCACCTTGTCGGGCACCACGGGCCTCCGCGCGGCGCGCGAGCGGCCTGCCATCCCGATCCTCGGCCTCACCCCGAAGGTGGAGACCGCGCGGCGCCTCGCCCTCTCCTATGGCGTGCACGCCGTGCACATGAAGGAGGACATCCACTCCTTCGGGGAGATGGTGGACACCGCCGTGCGCACCGCCGTGGAGCACACCCTCGGCAAGCCGGGCGACCGCCTCGCCATCACGGCCGGCGTGCCCTTCGCCAAGCCCGGCACCACCAACATCATGCGCATCACCACCATCGGCACCACCAACCCGCCGTCGCGGGATGATCTGGACACCGGTGCGGCGCAGGACGCGCCGAAGGCGTCCAAGGGCAAGGTCCACGCCTGATACGTGCATGGCTGAGGCAGTGCGCGCCTTGCGCGCGCAAGGCCCGGCCCTGAAACTGGAGCGTGGCCACAGGCGCCACGCCCCAATGTGCAGCGTGTTGACGCATGCGGTATCATGAAATCGTTTTCTGCGATGTTTTAGGGTTTTAGCCCCGTTCTGCGGGCTGGACGAGTCCCGCCCCCTTCGGTCTATGGTGCGGATATCCACAGTCCCAGCCGGCCGAAACATGCCCGTCGAGATCGAGCGCAAGTTCCTCGTGACCTCCAACGCATGGCGGGCGGGCGCGCGCGCCACCCCCATCCGCCAGGGCTACCTCTCGCACGATGGCGCGACGGTGCGCATCCGCATCGCGGACGGCGACGCCTTCATCACCGTGAAGGGCAAGACGCAGGGCCTCTCCCGCGCCGAGTTCGAATATGCGATCCCCATCGAGGACGCGCGTGTGATGCTGGAAACGCTCTGCGCCCGGCCGCTCATCGAGAAGACCCGCTACGCCGTGGAGCACGCCGGCCGCCTTTGGACCGTGGACGTCTTCGAGGGCGAGAATGACGGGCTCGTCATGGCCGAGGTGGAGTTGGACGGCATCGACCAGCAGGTGGACCTGCCCGAGTGGGTGGGCGAGGAAGTCACCTCCGACCCCCGCTACCGCAACTCCGCGCTGGTGAACGCCCCGCTGGGGTATGGGAAGTAGGGCTCACCTCGTTGGGCGGCGCCGGCCCGGACCGATGTTATTGCGCGACTGGACCCGGTTCACAGTCCCAAGCACAATCTGCCGAACCGTGGCGAAATCCTCCGAACCCAGCATGTTCTCGGCGATACGCACCTTGCCGCCCGTGTGAAACACGTCCAGCCAGTGATGGTTCGACATGCTGATATCGCGCAGGCCGGTAATGCTGTCCCAGGGGATGATTGCGTTGTTGGGGGAGAGAATACCCCGCGGCACCGAGAGATGTGTCGACGTGATCTCGATGTTGCGGTTTGCGAACAGGGACAGCAGCAGAATCACGATGCCCATAAGACAGAGCACGACGCTTGCCGCGGCGAGCGCCAGATAGAAGAAGCTCGCATCGGAAGCACTCAGCTCAATGATGTGATTGAGAACCAGACCTCGCACATTGGTTTGGGACCTTAAAAACAGGACGTAGGCGCCTGCGCCGAATGCCAGGATTCCCAGCACCGTCATGATGGGGCGGGTCGTCCGGTAGGGGAAACTCAAATCCTGCATCACGGCCGGTTCCGACACACGCTATGATAGCAACGTCATAGCGCCCCGCCTGCCTTCCCCGCAAGCAGCGCCTCCACCGCCAGCATGTCGCGCCAGGCGAAGCGCTTGCCGAGCGGGGTGCGCAGGAGATAGGCCGGGTGGAAGGTGGCGATGGCGCGGATGGTGCGCGTGCCGGTGTCGTAATCCATGAAGCGCCCGCGCAGCTTGGTGATGCCCTCGGTGGTGCCGAGCAGCGCCTGCGCCGAGGGGCCGCCCAGGCACACCAGGATATCCGGGTCGGCCAGCTCGATCTGCCGGGCGATGAAGGGCAGGCACACCGCCGTCTCCTGCGGCGTCGGCGTGCGGTTGCCGGGCGGGCGCCAGGGGATGACGTTGGCGATATAGGCGCTGGTGCGGTCGAGGCCGATGGCGGCCAGCATCAGATCGAGCAGCTTGCCGGAGCGCCCGACGAAGGGCAGGCCCTGCTGGTCCTCGTCGCGGCCCGGCGCCTCGCCGACGAACATGACCTTCGCGGCCGGATTGCCATCGGCGAACACCAGCCGGCTCGCGGTGCGCTTGAGCGCGCAGCCTTCGAAACCCTCAAGGATCGCCTTCAGCTCGTCGAGGCTCGCGGCCCCCCGTGCCGCCTCGCGCGCGCCCATCACCGCCTCGTCGGGCGGCTGGGTGACGAGAGTGGGCGTCGCCGGAGCGGCTGGCCGCGCGGGCTGGTTGCGGGAGGGCGCGGGACGGGAGGGCGCGACGCCCGCCAGGGCGCCGGAGGCCGGGCCGGCATCTGCGGCCCCGCGCGCCGCAGGCGCCGGTGGCCGGGGACGGCTCGGCTCGGCGGCGCTTTCGGCGAAGCGGTCCACCGGCACCTCGCCGATGGCCACGTCCACGCCCGCCTCCCAGTGGAAGGCGAGAATGTCGGCCCAGTCGTCGAAGTCCCGATCGGCGGTCACGTCCATCCCATCCTTTTAGACAGTCCGCCCGCCGGCGCGAAGCCCGCCCGGACGAAGCCCGCCCGAACATGGCAACCATAGGCCAGCGCCCGCGCGTGCGTAACCACGGAACTATCGTCCCATATAGGGCAAGATGTTGCCCTAAGCGGAAGTGCCCGGTTGTCTTTGCCGGCGTGTCGTGGAAAAAGTCCAATCAACGGGATTGACGGACGGGAGCAGGCGTATGGGCGCGGCGGAGCTGCCAGAGCGCGAGGGCATGGATTATGACGTGGTGGTGGTCGGCGCCGGCCCTGCGGGCCTTGCCACCGCCATCCGCCTGAAGCAGCAGGCCGCCGAGCGCGGCACGGATGTCTCCGTCGTGGTGGTGGAGAAGGGCTCGGAAGTGGGCGCCCACATCCTCTCCGGCGCGGTCGTCGATCCCATCGGCCTCGATGCCCTCATCCCCGGCTGGCGGGACGAGGCGGACACCCCCCTCACCGTCCAGGTCACGGACGACGCCTTCTATCTGCTCGGGCCCGCCGGGGGCGTGCGCCTGCCCAATTTCGCCATGCCGCCGCTGATGAACAACCACGGCAATTATGTCGGCTCCCTCGGCAACGTGTGCCGCTTCCTCGCCCAGAAGGCCGAGGCGCTGGGCGTGGAGATCTATCCGGGCTTCGCCGCCGACGAGATCCTCTATGACGAGAAGGGCGCGGTCATCGGCATCGCCACCGGCGACATGGGCGTCGACAAGACCGGCGCGCAAAAGGCCGAGTTTACCCGCGGCATGGAGCTGCGCGGCCGCTACACCGTCTTCGCCGAGGGCGCGCGCGGGCACCTCACCAAGAAGATCATCGCCAAGTACGACCTCGGCGCGGGCCGCGACGTGCCGAAGTTCGGCATCGGCCTGAAGGAACTCTGGAAGGTGAAGCCGGAGAAGCACAAGCCCGGCCTCGTGCAGCACGCCTTCGGCTGGCCGCTCGATTCCAAGACCGGCGGCGGCGCCTTCCTCTACCATATCGACGACGAGCAGGTGGTGGTGGGCTTCGTGGTCCACCTCAACTACCAGAACCCCTGGCTCTCGCCCTTCGACGAGTTTCAGCGCTTCAAGACCCACCCCATGTTCCGCGACACGTTCGAGGGCGCAAAGCGCATCTCCTACGGCGCCCGCGCCATCACCGAGGGCGGCTACCAGAGCGTGCCGAAGCTCTCCTTCCCCGGCGGCGTGCTGGTGGGCTGCGCGGCCGGCTTCGTGAACGTGCCGCGCATCAAGGGCAGCCACAATGCGGTGCTCTCCGGCATGCTCGCCGCCGACCACCTGCTCGACGCGCTCTGCGCCGAGCGCAGCCATGACGAGCTTGCGAGCTACGAGGCGGCCTGGCGCGCCTCGGCCATCGGCGCGGACCTGAAGAAGGTGCGCAACATGAAGCCGCTGTGGTCGAAGTTCGGCACCTTCCTCGGCATCCCGCTGGGCGCGCTGGACATGTGGACCAACACCTTCGGCTTCTCGCTGTTCGGCACGCTGAAGCACGGCAAGACCGACGCCGCCTCGCTGAAGCCGGCGAAGGACTGCAAGAAGATCCAGTATCCCCGCCCCGACGGCGTGCTGACCTTCGACAAGCTCTCCTCGGTGTTCCTCTCGAACACCAATCACGAGGAGAACCAGCAGGTGCATCTGGTGGTGAAGGACATGGCCCTGCAGAAGGCGTCGGAGCACGACGTCTATGCCGGCCCCTCCAACCGCTACTGCCCCGCCGGCGTCTATGAGTGGATCGAGGAGGGCGCGGACGCCCCGCGCTTCCAGATCAACGCGCAGAACTGCGTCCACTGCAAGACGTGCGACATCAAGGACCCGAACCAGAACATCACCTGGACGGCGCCGGAAGGCGGCGGCGGGCCGAACTATCCCAACATGTGAGGATGGGTCGTCATGCCCCGGCTCGTCCGGGGCATGACGGCGCTATCCGCGCCCTGCCCTACCCCCGCGCGGCCTCGGCCGCCTGCGGCAGGTCCTGCGCCGCGACTTCCGACAGCGCGAAACCATAGAGCACGAGGCAGGGGCCATCCGCCCCGGCCTCGACGGCGCGCGTCACCGCCTCGGCGAGGCTGGCGACCGTGGCGACGACCACCTTTTCCTCCGGCCGGGTGACCGAGAAGATGGCGATGGCAGGCGTCGCCGGCTCGATGCCGGCGGCGAGGAGATTCCGCACGAGGTCCGGCAGTGTCCGGCGCGGCATGTAGACGACCGTGGTCGCCGCCTTGTCGGAGAGCGCCTTGAAGTCGAGATCGGCGGGCAGCTTGCCGTCGCGCGCATGGGCGGTGACGAATTGCAGCCGCCGCGCATGGTCGCGATGGGTGAGCGATGTGACGAGCCGGCTCGCCGCGCCCTGGGGGGAGGAGATGCCGGGCACCACCTCCACCGGCACGCCGGCGGCGCGGCAATAAGCGATCTCCTCGCCCGCCCGGCCGAAGATCATGGGTTCGCCGCCCTTCAGACGCACCACGCGGCGGCCCTCGCGGGCAAGGTCCACCATCAGCGCGTTGATGTCGTCCTGCTTGCAGGAGGGGCCGTAGCCGGTCTTGCCCACCAGCATCTTCTTCGCCTCGCGTCGGGCGAAATCGAGGATCGCGCCGGAGACGAGGTCGTCATAGAGCACCACGTCGGCCGATTGCAGCGCGCGCACGGCCTTGAGCGTGAGCAATTCGGGATCGCCCGGCCCTGCGCCCACCAGTACAACCGAGCCGCCCACGCCCGAGCGACCTTGCGGGGATGAGCCCTGCGTCTCGATGGCGGCGAACAGCGCGGCGCGGTCGGCTTCTTCCGGGGCGCGGTGGGGCTCGGCGAGGGCTTTCGCGGCGAACCGCTCCCAGAAGGCGCGGCGGGCGTGGAAGGAGAGGCCGCGCTCGGTCACCGCCGCGCGCCACGTCTTCGCCGCCTGCGCCCAGGCGCGGAAGCCCGAGGGCAGGAGCGCCTCGATCTTGGCCCGCACCGCCTGCCCGAACACCGGGGCGGCGCCGTCCGTGGAAATGCCCACCACGAGGGGCGAGCGGTTGACGATCGCGCCGAAGGTGAAGTCGCACAGGGCCGGCCGGTCGATGACATTCACCGGCACGCCAGCCGCGCGAGCAGCAGAGGAAAAGCGCGCGGCCGCCTCCGCATCCTCGAAATCGCCGATGGCGAGGGCCGCGCCCGCGATGTCGTCGTCATGCCAGTCGCGCACATGCACCGCGATGGCACCATGGGCAGGCGCGCCGGCCAGCCGCCAGATGTCCTCGCAGACGGCTGGGGCGATCACCTCCACCCGCGCCCCGGCGGCGGAGAGAAGCTCCACCTTCCAGGCCGCCGGCTCACCACCGCCCGCCACCAGCACGCGCCGGCCGTCCAGCCCGAAGAACACCGGCAGGCGGGCAAGCGCCTCCATGCGCGCATGGCCGGTCTCGCGCGGGGCGCGGGGGCTGCTGGATTCGGCACCGGCGGCGGCCATGGGTCGGAAGCTCCGGAAAAACGTCAGGCAGAGAAGGTAAGCTTTAAGAACACCTGGCGCCACCCCTCTCCCCTTGCGGGAGAGGGGTCGGGGGTGAGGGGTAGACGCCGCCGGGAATGTGATCGCGGCGCCACCCCCTCACCCGTCTCGCGGCTGCGCCGCGATCCACCCTCTCCCGCCTGAACTCGGCTGATGCCGAGTTCATTTCGTGAAAGCCGAAGTCGGCAAAAGCCGACTTCGGGGGAGAGGGGGATGCCCGGCAGATCAGCCGCGGGCGGCGACGACGATGATCTCGACCAGGAACTGCGGCGCGGCGAGCTTGCCTTCGCTGGTGGCGCGGGCGGGGGGATTGTCCTTGTCCACCCAGCTGTCCCACACGCTGTTCATGCCGGCGAAATTCTTGATGTCCGACAGCCAGATGGTGGCGGTGAGAAGGCGCGACTTGTCGGTGCCGGCGCGGGCCAGCAGGCTGTCGATGGAGGCGAGCACGGCCTTGGTCTGGCTCTCCACGTCCGGCCCCTCGGCCACCTGGCCGGCGAGATAGACGGTGTTGCCGTGGATCACCGCCTCGCTCATGCGGGCGCCCTTGTCGAGCCGTTCGATGCTCATGATGTGTCCTCGTGTTGGGGAATGGCGGGTGTTTAGCAGTTTCAGGGGCACAGACGTCAATGGCGGAGGCAGTCTCTCCTCATCCCGGCGTCATCGCCCGCCTTGTGCGGGGGATCCACCTGTGGCCGGGCACCCTGTCAGCAGTCGATGAGCGGTCCGCGGCCCCGGTGGATGCCCCGGACAAGCCGGGGCATGACGGCGGAAAGGCTGCGTTGCAGTCGGCCGGGACGCGAGAGCCGCCCCTCAGTGCGCCTCTTCCCAGTTCTTCGCCGCCCGCGCGTCCACCTTCAACGGCACGGCGAGGTGCACGGCGGGCGCCGCCGCGCTCTCCATGGCGTGGCGCACGACGGGAATGGTCGCCTCGGCCTCGCCCTCGGGCACCTCGAACACCAGTTCGTCATGCACCTGCAACAGCATGCGGGCGGAAAGGCCCGCCTGTTCCAGCGCCGGCTCCATGCGGATCATGGCGCGGCGGATGATGTCGGCGGCGGTGCCCTGGAGGCGGGCGTTGATGGCGGCGCGCTCGTTGAAGGCGCGAATGGAGGGGTTCTTCGCCGCAATGTCCGGATAGTGGCAGCGCCGGCCGAACAGCGTCTCCACATAGCCGTGCTCGCGGCAGAAGGTCTTGGTCTCCTCCATATAGTCGCGGATGCCGGGGAAGCGCTCGAAATAGCGCTTGATGTACTGCCCCGCCTCCTCGCGCGGGATGGAGAGCTGGTTGGCGAGGCCGAAGGCGGAGATGCCGTAGATGATGCCGAAATTGATGGCCTTCGCCCGCCGCCGGATTTCCCCCGGCATGTCCTGCACCGGCACGCCGAACATTTCCGATGCCGTCATGGCGTGGATGTCGAGCCCGTCGGTGAAGGCCTGCCGCAGCGCCGGGATGTCCGCGATCTCGGCCAGCAGCCGCAGTTCGATCTGCGAATAGTCGGCCGAGACGAGGAGATTGCCCTCCTCCGCCACGAAGGCGCGGCGGATGCGCCGGCCTTCCTCGGTGCGCACGGGGATGTTCTGAAGGTTGGGATCGGAGGAGGAGAGCCGCCCCGTGGTGGTGGCGGCCAGCGCATAGGAGGTGTGGACGCGCTTCGTCTCAGGATGCACGAAGTTCGGCAGCGCGTCCGTATAGGTGGAGCGGAGCTTGGAGAGCTGGCGCCATTCCAGGATCTTCTGCGGCAGCTTGTGGCCCTGCTCGGCCAACTCCTCCAGCGCGGTGGCCTTGGTGGACCACATGCCGGTGGCGGTCTTGGTGCCGCCGGGCAGGCCCATGCGGCCGAACAATATGTCGCCCATCTGCTTCGGCGAGCCCACGTTCAGCCGCTCGCCGGCCAGCTCCGCGATCTCGTCCTCCACCCGCGCCGCGCCCTGCGCGAATTCGGAGGAGAGGCGCGCCAGCATGGCCTTGTCGATGGCGATGCCGCGCGATTCCATGCGCGCCAGCACGGGAATGAGCGGGCGCTCCAGCGTCTCGTAGACGGTGGTGCGGCCCTCGGCGGCGAGACGGGGCTTCAGCACCTGCCACAGGCGCAGCGTCACGTCCGCATCCTCGGCGGCGTAGGCGGTGGCGGGCTCCAGCGCCACCTTGTCGAAGGTGATCTGCGCCTTGCCCTTCCCCGTCACCTCCGAATAGCCGATGGGCTGATGGCCGAGATGGAGGACGGAGAGTTCGTCCATGCCGTGGCCGTTCTTGCCGGCATCGAGCGCGTAGGACATGCACATGGTGCAGTCGATGGGCGCAACGGTGATGCCGTGGCGGGCCAGCACCGCCTCGTCATACTTCACATTGTGCCCGACCTTGAGCGTGCCCTTGTCCTCGAGCATGGGCTTCAGCGCGGCGACCGCATCGGTGAGCGAAATCTGCCCCGGCAGCAGGCCTTCGCTGAACAGGCCGTCGCCCGCCCCCTGATGCAGCAGCGGGATGTAGCAGGCCTCATTGGGCGAGAGCGCCAGCGAGACGCCCACGAGGTCCGCCTGCATGGGGTCCAGCGAATTGGTCTCGGTGTCGAAGGCGACGACGCCGAGGTCCACGGCCTTCGCGCACCATGCCTTCAGCTCGGAAAGATCGAGGATGGTGCGGTAGGCCTTGCGGTCCACCGGCGTCGCCCGCGCGGCCTGCGCGCGCTGGTGGGCGAGATCGGCAGGGGTGGGCGTGCCGCCGGGGGCGGCGGCAGCGGCGCCCGGCTGGGCGACGGCGGCCGGCGCTTCCCCATCTGCGGCAGGCGAGGAGGCGGGCGCGAAGAGATCGCCGCCGCTCGGCGCCAGCTTCGGGTCCGGCTCCACCTCGCCGGCTTCCACACCATAGGCCTCGGCCACACGGCGGGTGATGGTGGTGAATTCCATGGCCTTCAGGAAGGAGATCAGGCGCTTGGCGTCCGGATCTTCCAGCACGAGGTCTTCGAGCGGCACCTCCACCGCCACGTCGCGCACCAAGGTCACGAGCTGCTTGGAGATGCGCGCCGCCTCCTGATTGTTCAGAAGCGATTCCCGACGCTTGGGCTGCTTGATCTCGCCCGCGCGGGCGAGCAGCGTTTCCAGATCCCCATATTCGGCGATGAGCTGGGCGGCGGTCTTGATGCCGATGCCGGGCACGCCGGGCACGTTGTCGGTGGAATCCCCGGCCAGCGCCTGCACGTCCGTGACCTTCTCCGGCGGCACGCCGAAATATTCCTGCACCTCGCCGAGGCCGATGCGCCGCTCGGGCCGCGCCCCGCGCCCGCCGCTCTCGCCGGAGGCGGGGTCATACATGGCGACCTTCGGGCCGATCAGCTGCATCAAGTCCTTGTCGGCGGAGACGATGAGCACGTCCGCCCCGGCCTTGACCGCCTGCTCGGCATAGGTGGCGATGATGTCGTCAGCCTCGTAGCGCGCCTGCTCCACCGGGATGAGGCCGAAGGCGCGCACCGCCTCGCGCATGAGCGGGAACTGGGGGATCAGCTCCTCCGGCGGATCGGAGCGGTTGGCCTTGTAGTCGGGGTACAGCTCCTTGCGGAAGCTGTCCTCCGACTTGTCGAAGACGATGGCGAGATGGGTGGGGCGGATGCCCACCGCCCCGTCGCGCACGAACTGGAACAGCTTCGTGCAGAAGAGGCGCACCGCGCCCGTGGGCAGCCGGTCCGAGCGGAAATTGTACTTCCGGTCCTGGTTGATGGACTGGAAATAGGCGCGGAACACGAAGGAGGAGCCATCCACCAGGAACACATGGTCGCCGGGCTTGAGGGGGCGGGGAGAGGGGGACATGGGGCGTCCTTCAAAGGTCCGGCGGCAGCGGCGACCAGCGGTCGGAATCGGGGTCGATCGAAGGCGCGCACGATGCCCGAGGGGGCGGCGGGGGACAAGAGCGGCACCGGCGGCAGCGCCGCCGATAGACGCGGCTCAAGAGGTGCACGCTCCAACGGCCAAGCCGTGCCGCGTCGCACACTTCACAGGCATCTGCATCGCGTAATGACCAACACTGATGCAGGCAGCGTCCGCGCCCAATTTTTAATCAGACAAGATTCAATATTCAAATCAGCCAGATAGGCATTTCGAGGCAGTTGGCCCGCCGCTTGCTTTTAACGTTGCGGCGCAGTCGATGATGACCGCGCCCCATATTCGTCCCAACGATGGGACCCGCAGCAGAGCCGCTGACAGCCATGGCCGGAAGGTCGTGAGCATGTCCGCGGCTTTTTTCGTTTCGGGTCTCCTCGTCCGCCTTTGCCGTCCAGGGGAAAACAAAATGAGCGACGCTTCCAAGACCGAGTCCGCTGCCGCCGAATCCGCAGCCACATCGAACGCCAAGACTGAGAGCGCCAAGACTGAGAGCGCCAAGACTGAGAGCGCCACCCCGGCCGCTGCCGCCGGCGTCTCGCGCCGCTCGCTCCTGAAGGGCACGGCCGCCGCGCTCGGCACCGCTGCGCTGTTCGAGAGCATCCGCATGGCGTTCCCCGGCGGCGTGCCGGCGGCCTATGCGGCGACGCCGGAGACCACCAAGGCGACGCTCGGCTACATCGCGCTCATGGACGCCTCGCCCCTCGTCATCGCGAAGGAGAAGGGTTTCTTCGCCAAGCACGGCGTGCCCGACGCGGAGGTGGTGAAGCAGGCCTCCTGGGGCGCCACCCGCGACAACCTCGTGCTCGGCGGCGAGAAGAACGGCATCGACGGCGCGCACATCCTCACGCCCATGCCCTACCTGATCTCCACGGGCAAGGTGACGCAGAACAATGTGCCGACCCCCATGTACATCCTCGCGCGCCTGAACCTCGACGCGCAGGCCATCTCGGTCTCGAACGAATACAAGGACCTCAAGGTCACGGCCAATGCCGGCGCCCTCAAGGAGGCTTTCGCCAAGAAGAAGGCCGAGGGCAAGGAAGTAAAGATCGCCATGACCTTCCCGGGCGGCACCCACGATCTGTGGATCCGCTACTGGCTGGCCTCGGCCGGCATCGACCCGGACAAGGACGTCTCCACCATCGTGGTGCCGCCGCCCCAGATGGTCGCAAACATGAAGGTCGGCAACATGGACGCCTTCTGCGTGGGCGAGCCGTGGAACGAGCAGTTGGTCAACCAGGGCATCGGCTTCACCGCCTGCACCACCGGCGAGATCTGGAAGCAGCACCCCGAGAAGGCGCTCGGCATGCGCGCCGACTATGTGGACAAGAACCCCAACGCCACCCGCGCCATCCTGAAAGCCGTCATGGAAGCCCAGCAATGGTGCGACAAGATGGAAAACAAGAAGGAGATGTCGGAAATCGTCGGCAAAAGGCAGTGGTTCAACGTGCCCGTCTCCGACATCTACGGCCGCGCCATCGGCGACATCAATTACGGCAATGGCCGCGTGGTGAAGAATTCCGACCAGTACATGAAGTTCTGGATGGACCACGCCTCCTATCCCTTCCGCAGCCATGACGCCTGGTTCATCACCGAGGACATCCGCTGGGGCAAGTTCGAGCCCACGACGGACATCAACGCCCTCGTCGCCAAGGTGAACCGCGAGGAGATCTGGCGCGAGGCGGCGAAGGAGCTGGGCGTCGCCGCCAGCGATATCCCCGCCTCGTCGTCGCGCGGCAAGGAAACCTTCTTCGACGGCAAGGTCTTCGACCCCGCCGATCCGCAGGCCTACCTCAAAAGCCTCGGCATCAAGCGCGTCGACGCCTGAGCCGCGCCAATACGCCCCCTCCCGCGCGGAGGGGCCTCTTCCCGATACCCAGACCCGGAGTTCGTGCCATGTCCGTCACCGCCTTGAAGGAGCCGCCCCGCGAGGTCCGACGCTCCGGGACAGCAGAAGTCGTCAAGATGAAGCCTGCCGCCATGCGCCGGCCCTCCCGCTGGCCGGGCTATGCGAAATCCGTCGCCGCCACCGTCATCCCGCCGCTGGTGATGGTGGTGCTGCTCGGCCTGCTGTGGGAAATCCTGTGCTCCGGCGCGGGCGCCACGCTGCCGCCGCCGAGCCGCATCTGGGCGGATTCCAAGGACCTCATCCTCGACCCGTTCTTCGTCGCCGGCCCGCAGGACATCGGCCTCGGCTGGCGCGTTCTGGTCTCGCTCCAGCGGGTGGCGGTGGGCTTCGGCCTCGCGGCGGTGGTGGGCATCGCGCTCGGCGCTGTGGTGGGCCAGTCGGTGTGGGCCATGCGCGGGCTCGATCCCATCTTCCAGGTGCTGCGCACGGTGCCGCCGCTGGCGTGGCTGCCCATCGCCCTGGCGGCGTTCCGCGACAGCAATCCTTCGGCGATCTTCGTGATCTTCATCACCGCCATCTGGCCGATCATCATCAACACGGCGGTGGGCATAAGGAACATCCCGCAAGATTACCGCAACGTGGCGCTGGTTCTGCGGCTGAACCCGCTCGAATTCTTCTGGAAGATCATGATGCCGTCCGCGGCACCCTACATCTTCACCGGCCTTCGCATCGGCATCGGCCTCAGCTGGCTCGCCATCGTTGCGGCGGAGATGCTCACCGGCGGCGTCGGCATCGGCTTCTTCATCTGGGATGCGTGGAACTCCTCCCGCCTGCCCGACATCATCGTCGCCCTCGTCTACATCGGCCTCGTCGGCTTCGTGCTCGACCGCCTGGTGGCCGGCATCGGCTCCTTCGTCACCCGTGGCACGCAGGCTTCCTGAGCCCTGCCCGACCCCATCTTCAAGGAGGCTTCGATGCCCGCCTATCTCGAGCTGAGCCAGATCGGCAAGACCTTCTCCCGCGGCGCCGCCACCACCGAGGTGCTGCGCGATGTTTCCCTCGACATCGCCAAGGGGGAGTACATCTCCATCATCGGCCATTCCGGCTGCGGCAAGTCCACCTTGCTCAACATCGTGGCCGGCCTCACCTCCGCCACCACGGGCGGGGTGATCCTCGACGGGCGGGAGGTGAATTCCCCCGGCCCGGACCGAGCGGTCGTGTTCCAGAACCACTCGCTGCTGCCCTGGCTCACCGTCTACGAAAATGTGCGCCTCGCGGTGGACAAGGTGTTCTCCGGCACCCGCTCGCGCGCCGAGCGGCACGACTGGACCCTGCACAATCTCGACCTCGTGCAGATGGGCCACGCCAAGGACAAGCGCCCGGCGGAAGTCTCCGGCGGCATGAAGCAGCGCGTCGGCATCGCCCGCGCGCTCGCCATGGAGCCGAAGGTGCTGCTGCTGGACGAGCCTTTCGGCGCGCTGGACGCGCTCACCCGCGCCCATCTCCAGGACAGCGTGATGCAGATCCACGCCACGCTGGGCAACACCATCCTCATGATCACCCACGACGTGGACGAGGCGGTGCTGCTCTCCGACCGCATCGTGATGATGACCAACGGCCCCTCCGCCTATGTGGGCGAGGTGCTGGAGGTGAAGCTGCCCCGTCCGCGCAAGCGCCTCGAGCTGGTGACCAACCCCACCTACCTCAAGGCCCGCGAGGCGGTGCTGAAATTCCTCCACGAACGCCACCGCTTCGTCGAGGCGGCCTGACGCGCCGGGGAGCGGGTTTCCCCGCACCCGCTCCCCGTCTTCATTTCAAGCCAGGAGATATCCATGACTCCGAGCCAGATTGATCTGATCCAGGATTCGTTTCGCAAGGTCGTTCCCATCTCCGACACCGCCGCCGCTTTGTTCTACGGCCGGCTGTTCGAGATCGCGCCGGAGGTGAAGCCCCTGTTCAAGGGCGACATGAGCCTCCAGGGCGCCAAGCTCATGGCGACGCTCGGCCTCGTGGTCGCCGGCCTCAACGATCTGTCGAAGATCGTCCCGGCCGCCGAGAGCCTCGCCCGCAAGCATGTGGGCTACGGCGTGAAGGACGAGCATTACGCCCCCGTCGGCGCCGCGCTCATCTGGACGCTGGAGCAAGGCCTCGGGCCGGACTTCACCCCCGAGACGAAGGCCGCGTGGATCGAGGCCTACGCCATCCTCTCCTCCGTCATGATCGCCGCCGCTGCCAAGGCGCCGGTCGCGGCCGAGTAAGGAGGCAGGCGTGAGCGAGCCCCTTCTCGTCATCGGCAACGGCATGGCCGCCGCGAAGCTCTGCGAGGAGCTGACCTCCCGCGCGCTGGGCCGCCACGCCGTTGCGGTGATCGGGGCGGAGCCCTGCCTTGCGTACAATCGCGTGCTTCTGTCCGAGGTGCTCGCCGGCCACATGACCGCCGCCGAGGCGGAGATGAAGCCCGCCACCTGGTGGCGCGAGCGGGGCGTGACGCTGCAATACGGCACCCCCGCCGCCGCCATTGACCGCGCCGCGCGCAACGTGGTCCTCGCCGACGGCCGCCGCCTGCCCTTTGGCAAGCTGGTGCTGGCCACCGGCTCCCACCCCATCCGCCTGCCGCTGCCCGGCATGGCGCTGCCCGGCGTCCACACCTTCCGCGATCTGAAGGACGTGGAAGCCCTGCTCGCCGCCGCCGCTGTTCCCGGAACCCGCGCCGTGGTCATCGGCGGCGGCCTGCTCGGCATCGAGGCCGCGGCGGGCCTTGCCGGCGCGGGCGTCGAGACCCGCCTCGTCCATCTCATGGACCGGCTGATGGAGCGCCAGCTCGATGTCGCCGCCGCCGGCTTCCTCAGGCGCGCCGTGGAGGCCAAGGGCATCGAAGTGCTGCTCGGCGCCGCGAGCGAGGCCATAGAGGGCGACAGCCATGTCACCGGCCTGCGCCTGAAAGACGGCCGCGTCATTCCCGCCGACATTCTCGTGGTGGCCTGCGGCGTCACCCCCAATGCGGACCTTGCCCGCGCGGCGGGGCTGGAGGTGAAGCGCGGCATCGTGGTGGACGATACCCTCGCAGCCTCCGATCCCGACATCTTCGCCATCGGCGAATGCGCCGAGCATCGCGGCATGACCTACGGCCTCGTCGCCCCGGCCTATGAGCAGGCTGGCGTGCTCGCCCGTCGCCTCGCGGGAGAGGACGCGCGCTATGCGGGCTCCGTCGTCTCCACCAATCTCAAGGTGTCGGGCGTGCCCGTCTTCTCCGCCGGCGACGTCACCGGCGGTCCGGGCACCGAGGACATCGTGCTCACCGATCGCGGCCTCGGCGTCTATCGCCGGCTCATCGTGAAGGACGGCCGGCTCGCCGGCGCCGTGCTGTTCGGCGACACGGCGGACGGTCTCTTCTATCTCGACCTCATCACACGCCGCACCCCCATCGCCGCCATGCGCCCTGAGCTTGCGTTCGGCCGCGATGCGGTGGCCGCCGCTGCCTGACAAGAAGAAGAAAGGAAACCCCATGGGCGCCGATTTCACCACCGACCAGAAACGCTATCTGGAAGGCTTCGTCTCCGGCGCGAAGGCGGTGCAGATCGCACGGAGCGCGCCCGCGCCCGCAGTCGCGCCGGTGGCGGAGATGACCGGCCCGGACGCCGCCAGCCACCGCGCCATGGCCCGCTTCGAGGCGGAGGGCAGGAAGCTCACCCCGGAAGAGAAGGCCAAGCGCGAGGAACTGGGCCTCGACGCCTATGACCGCATGCGCGCCGCCGCCCGCGAGGGCGTGTTCCCGAAGGGGCCCGACCTGCTGCGCTGGAAGTATCACGGCCTGTTCCATGTCGCCCCGGCGCAGGACAGCTACATGTGCCGCATGCGCATTCCCGGCGGCATCCTCACCCACTGGCAGTTCCGGGGCGTCGCCGACATCGCGGAGCGCCATGGCGGCGGCTACACCGACATCACCACCCGCGCCAATCTCCAGATCCGCGAGATTGCGGCCACTGACGGCATCGCCGTGCTGGAGGGGCTCGTCGCCCTCGGCCTCACGGCGAAGGGCTCGGGCGCGGACAATATCCGCAATGTCACCGGCACGCCCACCGCCGGCATCGACCCGCAGGAACTCATCGACACCCGCCCGCTGGCCAGCGGGTGGCACCATTACATCCTCAACAGCCGCGACATGTACGGCCTGCCGCGCAAGTTCAACGTGGCCTTCGACGGCGCCGGCACCATCGGCGCGCTGGAGGACACCAACGACATCGGCTTCCAGGCGGTGGAGGTGATGGACGGCTTCGGCGTCGACGGAGGCGTGTGGCTGCGCCTCGTGCTGGGCGGCATCACCGGCCACAAGGATTTCGCCCGCGACACCGGCATCGTCGTGCGCCCGGACGAGGCGGTGGAGGTGGCGGCGGCCATCGTGCGCGCCTTCATCGACACCGGCGACCGCACCGACCGCAAGAAGGCGCGGCTGAAATACGTGCTCGATTCCATGGGCTTCGACGGCTTCCTGAAGCTGGTGGAGGACAAGCTCGGCCGCCCCTTCACCCGCCTTGCCGCCGCGGCGGTGATGCCGCGGCCGGAGCCGGACCGGCTCGCCCATCTCGGCGTGCATCCGCAGAAGCAGGCGGGGCTGAATTATGTGGGCGTGGCGACGCCCGTGGGCCGCATGAACGCGGCGCAGATGCGCGGCCTCGCCGACATTTCGGCGCGCTCCGGCGACGGCGACATCCGCCTCACCGTCTGGCAGAACCTGCTCATTTCCGGCGTTGCCGATGCGGATATCGCGGCCGTCACGGACGCGGTGGAGGCCCTCGGTCTCACCACGAAGGCAACACCGCTCCAGGCCGGCATCGTCGCCTGCACCGGGGCGAAGGGCTGCCGCTTCGCGGCGGCCGACACCAAGGGCACCGCGCGGGCCATTCTGGCCCACTGTGAAGAGCGCGTCGCCCTCGACGGGCCGGTGAACATCCATGTCACCGGCTGCCACAATTCCTGTGCCCAGCATTACATCGGCGATATCGGGCTGATCGGGGCGCGGGTGCCCGTCAATGACGACGGGGACACGGTGGACGGCTATCACATCCTCGTCGGCGGAGGCTTCGGCAGCGCGGCCGCCATCGCCCGCGAGCTTTACCAATATGTGCCGGCGGACGACGCCCCGGCCGTGGTGGAACGCCTGCTGAAAAGCTGGAAGGCCCACCGCACGCCGGGCGAGACCTTCGCCCAATTCACCCGCCGCCTCGATCCCGATGCGCTGAAGGCGCTGGCGGCGGCGGCATGAATCGCCCGGCCTCTTCCCTTCGGCCGCTGCGCGACGCCGTGCGCTGGCCCCCGGCTCGCATTCCGCTGACGCTCCATGCGTCCGGGGCGCGAGAACGGGCGCGTGTCCCGGCCGACTGCAATGCAACGCAGCGCAGTGGAAGGAGAGCCGGGACCCAGCGCAACATGCGTGCGCCTCTGGCGCGCACCGTTTCCGGATCCCGCCCATGAGCCTCCAGTCCCGCCCCCCCGTCGTCCCCGTATTGCCCGACAGCGCCCCCTTCTCGGCGGAGCAGCGCGCGTGGCTGAACGGCTTCTTCGCCGCCATCCTCTCCACCGACGCCGGGCACGCGCCCATGGCCCTGTCGGCCGGTGACGCGGCGGCGCTGATGCCGGACATCTCCGCGCCCGCGCCTGCGGAGGAGGACGATGGCGCCCCCTGGCACGACCCATCCATGCCGCTTCCCGAGCGCATGGCGCTGGCCGAGGGCAAGGCCCTGCCCCGGCGCATGATGGCGGCCATGGCGCAGCAGGATTGCGGCCAGTGCGGCTATGTCTGCGAGACCTATGCGCAGGCGCTTGCGAGCGGCGCGGAGAGCAAGCTCAATCTCTGCGCCCCCGGCGGCAAGGAGACGCTGCGCATGCTGAAGCAGCTGGCGGCGGAAACCTCCGCCCCCGCCGAGGCGGCGCCCGAGGCCCCGGCCACGGCCATCGTGCACCCGGCCCCCGGCCACGCCGCGCCCGCCACCGGCACCCGCGAAAATCCCGGCGAAGTCACCTTCCTCTCCCGCACCCGCCTCAACAAGGCGGGCTCGGAGAAGGAGACCTGGCACGTGGAGTTCGATCTCGCCGGCTCCGGCATCGACTATGCCGCCGGCGACAGCTTCGGCGTGTTCCCGGTCAACGATCCCGGCCTCGTCGCGCAGGTGCTGGAGGCGCTGCACGCCCCCGCCGATTTCCCCATTGCCGGCCATACGCTGGCCGAGGTGCTGGCCCGCGAGGTGTGCCTGAAATCGGCGCCGGATGCGCTCTTCACCCTCATCTCCTATCTGGTCGGCGGGGAGCGCAAGGCGAAGGCCCGCGCGCTGGCCAATGGCGAGGACCCGGACGGCGATGCCGCCACCCTCGACGTGCTGGCGGCGCTCACGAAGTTCCCCGGCATCCGCCCCGATCCGGAGGCGCTGGTGGAGTGCCTGGAGCCGCTGCAGCCGCGCCTCTATTCCATCTCCTCCAGCCCCGTCGCCACCCCCGGCCGGCTCACCCTGACCGTGGATGCGGTGCGGTATGATCTGGAGGGCCGCACCCGGCTCGGCGTCGCCTCCACCTTCCTCGGCGACCGGCTCGCGCCGGGAACGCGGATGAAAGCCTATATCCAGAAGGCGCACGGCTTCGCCCTGCCGCAGGATCTGGCGAAGGACGTCATCATGGTCGGCCCCGGCACGGGTATCGCGCCGTTCCGTTCCTTCCTGCACGAGCGGCTGGCGACGAAGGCCCCGGGCCGCAACTGGCTGTTCTTCGGTCACCAGCGGCGCGAGACGGATTTCTTCTATGAGGACGAGCTTTCCGGCCTTCAGGCCGCCGGCTGCCTGACCCGCCTCGACACCGCATGGTCCCGCGACGGCGCCGGCAAGGTCTATGTGCAGGATCGCATCCGCGAGGCGGGCGCGGAATTGTGGGACTGGCTGAAGGACGGTGCGCATTTCTACGTCTGCGGCGATGCCAAGCGCATGGCGAAGGACGTGGAAAAGGCGGTGGCTGATGTCGCCGCCACCCATGGCGGTCTTTCGGCGGAGGCGGCGGCGAAATTCGTCGCCGATCTCAAGACCGCCGGGCGCTATCAGGCCGACGTGTACTGAGCTAGAAATGATGGCCAAGCCTCAGGCAGGACCGGCATGAACGCCCCGCTCGCCTCACCCCCTTCGGTGAAGACCACCTGCCCCTATTGCGGCGTCGGCTGCGGCGTGAAGGCGACGCCCGACGGGCGCGGCGGCGCGCTCATCGAGGGGGATCATGACCACCCCGCCAATCTCGGCCGCCTGTGCTCCAAGGGCGCGGCGCTGGGCGAGACGCTGGGGCTCGGCACCCGCCTGCTCCATCCCATGGTGCGCGGCGCGGACGGCGCGCTCGCCCGCGCGACGTGGGACGAGGCGCTCGACCGCATCGCCTCCGACCTCAGGGACATCATCGACCGGCACGGGCCGCAGGCGGTGGCCTTCTATCTCTCCGGCCAGCTTCTGACCGAGGATTATTACGCCGCCAACAAGCTGGCCAAGGGCTTCCTCGGCACGGCCAACGTGGACACCAATTCCCGCCTGTGCATGTCCTCCTCCGTCGCCGGCCACAAGCGCGGCTTCGGCTCGGATACGGTGCCGGGCAGCTATGAGGATCTGGATGGGGCGGACCTCATCATCCTCACCGGCTCCAACACGGCGTGGTGCCATCCTGTCCTGTTCCGCCGCATGGAACAGGCGCGCAAGGCGCGGGGCACGAAGCTCGTCGTACTCGATCCGCGCCGCACCGACACGGGGGCCGAGGCGGACCTTTTCCTGCCGCTGGCCCACGGCACGGATGCGGTGCTGTTCTCCGGCCTGCTGGTGCATCTGGCGCAGAGCCCGGCCTTCGATGCCGCCTATGTGGAGGCGCACACCACCGGCTTCGCCGAAGCGCTGGAAGCCGCCCGCGCGGTGGCGCCCGATGCCGAAACCACCGCGCGCGCCTGCGGGCTGGCGGTGGAGGACGTGGAACGTTTCTTCGCGCTGTTCACGGAGACCGCGCACGCCGTCACCTGCTATTCCCAGGGGGTGAACCAGTCGGCGGTGGGCACCGACAAGGTGAACGCCATCCTCAATTGCCACCTCGCCACCGGCCGCATCGGGCGGGAGGGCATGGGGCCGTTCTCCCTCACCGGCCAGCCCAATGCCATGGGCGGGCGCGAGGTGGGCGGGCTCGCCAACCAGCTCGCCGCCCACATGGGCTTTTCCCCCGCCGAGGTGGACCGCGTGCGCCGATTCTGGGGCGCGCCCCACATGGCGGAGCATGAGGGCCACAAGGCGGTGGACATGTTCGCCGCCATCGGCCGGGGCGAGATCAAGGCCCTGTGGGTGATGGGCACCAACCCCGCCGTGAGCCTGCCGGAGGCGGATGCCGTGCGCACGGCGCTGGAAGGGCTGGAGCTGTTCGTCCTGTCCGAGAATGTGGTGGCCAACGACACCGCCGCCTGCCGCCCGCATGTGATGCTGCCCGCCGCCGCCTGGGGCGAGAAGGACGGCACCGTCACCAATTCCGAACGCCGCATCTCCCGCCAGCGCCCCTTCCTGCCCCGCCCGGCCGAGGTGAGACCGGACTGGTGGGCGCTCAAGGGCGTGGCCGAGCGCCTCGGCTTCGGCGCGGCCTTCCAATGGCGCGGGCCGGCGGACATCTTCCGCGAGCACGCCGCGCTGTCCGGTTTCGAGAATGGCGGGACGCGCGATTTCGACATCTCCGCCTTCGGCGGCCTCAGCGAGACCGCCTATGAGGATATCGCGCCGGTGCAATGGCCCGTCCCCGCCGGCCGGGTGGAGGGCACGGCGCGCCTCTTCGCGGAGGGCGGCTATTTCACGCCGGACCGGCGCGCCCGCTTCGTTGCCCCGCGTCCCGTGGCGGCCGCGGAAAGCACCCCGCCCTTCCCCTTCCTGCTCAATACCGGCCGCATCCGCGACCAGTGGCACACCATGACCCGCACCGGCCTTGCCCCCCGCCTCGGCGCGCACATCCCGGCGCCGTTCGTGGCGGTGCATCCGGACGATGCCGCGCCGCTGGGGCTCGCCACGGGCATGCTGGCGGAGGTGACAAGCGCCCACGGCCGCGCGGTGCTGGAGGTGGTGGTGGATGCCGGCCAAAGGCAGGGCACGCTCTTCGCCCCCATCCACTGGAGCCACGCCAATTCCTCCGACGGACGCGTCGGCGCGCTGGTGCATGCGGTGACCGATCCGGTCTCCGGCCAGCCCGACGCCAAGGCGACGCCGGCCGCCCTCGCGCCTTATGCCGCACCGTTCGAGGGCTTCGTGCTGGCGCGCCGCCACATGCCGCTGCCGGAGGGTGTGTGGTGGGCGCGCGCGGCGCTGGAGGGCGGCTATGGCTGGCGCATCGCCGGCCGCATGGCACCTGAGGACTGGGCGCAATGGGTGACGGCGGAAGGGCCGGCCGATGTGGCCGAGCTGAGCGACACGCCCTCCGGCCTCTATCGCGCCGCCGCCTTCGATGCGGACGGGCGGCTCGATTTCGCGGTGTTCATCGGCGCCGCCGGCCAGCGCGTGGCGTGGGATGCGCTGAAGGGGCTTCTGGCCTCCGAGGTCTCGGCCGCCGACCGGCGCCTCCTCCTCTCCGGCCGCCGCGCCGGGGCGGGGGCGTCGTGCGGGCCGCTGGTGTGCGCCTGCTTCGGCGTGCCGAAGGACACCATCCTCGCCGCCATCCGGGACGGCGCGGCCGATGCGGCAGCAGTGGGCGCCAGGCTCAAGGCCGGGACCAATTGCGGCTCCTGCCTGCCGGAAATCCGCAAGCTCATTCTGGAGGCGAAGGCGCCGGCGTGAGCCCGCTCGCGAGCCCCGGACGCATGAAGCGAAAGCGGAATGCGAGCCGGGACCCAGCGCAAGAGACCGCCGAAGGCGCTGCACGTCCCCCTCTCCCCTTGCGGGAGAGGGGATAATGCCCCGCTACGCGGGAGTTTTGCGCTGGCCCCCGGATCGGCGCTCCACCTTCGGTGTCGCTTGTCCGGGGAACACGGACCCAATGCCCTCCGGTCGAGCCGGAGGGCGACAGGTAAACGGCCGAGAGGGCAGCGCAGCCCTCAGCCTTCCTTGCCTTCGGCCTTGGCGCGCTCGATGCCTTCGAGGATGAGCTTGTGCGCCTCGGCGGCATCGCGCCAGCCGACGATCTTCACCCACTTGTTGGGTTCGAGATCCTTGTAGTGCTCGAAGAAGTGCTCGATCTGCTGGAGGGTGATCTCGGGCAGGTCGCTGTAGTTGTTCACCTTGTCGTAGCGCTTGGTGAGCTTGGAGGAGGGCACGGCGATGATCTTCTCATCCATGCCGGCCTCGTCCTCCATCAGCAGCACGCCGACGGGGCGCACCGAGATGACCGCGCCGGCCACGATCGCGCGGGTGTTGGCCACCAGCACGTCGCACGGGTCGCCGTCGCCGGAGAGGGTGTGCGGGATGAAGCCGTAGTTTCCGGGATACCGCATGGCGGTATAGAGGAAGCGATCCACGAAGAGGGTGCCCGCGGCCTTGTCCATCTCGTACTTGATCGGCTCCCCGCCGATCGGGACTTCGATCAGCACGTTCACGTCGTGGGGCGGGTTCTTGCCGATCGGGATCGCGTCGATGCGCATGGGATGCTCGCTCTTGCCACTGGCCACGGGACTTCAGGCCCGCTCCGACCAAAGTCGAACCCACACGGCACAAGGCTTTGCGGGCTCTGCGGACCGGACGGGCTCATGCCTGTCCGGGCGCTACCGCTGCCAAGCGAAGGCGGTCTTGTCCAGTGTTTTCGAACCGAACTGCTCGGTCGAGGATGCGACCGGTTGCCCCCCCAGCGCCTTGTAGAAGCCCATGGCGCCTTCGTTTTCCGAGAGCGCCCACACCACGAGACCTCCGAGCCGGGCGATGGCGAGATCGCGCCGCGCCGCCGCGAACAGCCTTTGGCCGAAGCCGAGGCCCTGGTATTGCGGGTGCAGGTAGATCTCGTAGATCTCGCCGCCATAGGGCAGCGCCTTGGCGCGGTTGCCGCCATAGTTCACGTAGCCGGCGACATCCTCTCCAACGAGCAGGACGGACAGGCGGCTGCCCCGGCGGATCGCGGCATCCCACCAGCGCGGGCCGCGCCGCTCCACCATGCGCTCCAGTTCAAGCCCCGGAATGATTCCACGGTAGGCGGTGCGCCAGGCGTCGTCATGGACCGCCGCGATCGCCTTGGCGTCGGCGGGCTTGGCCCTGCGGATCTCGATCAGGCCGGTCGTCATGCCCTGATGGAAGCAAACCCGGCGCGTTCCATCAAGGGGCATGACGCGGGACAGCCCCAACCGGCAGGGGATGGCGCCCGCCGCCATGCGGCGCGCGGAGCGAAAGCGCGTATGTTCAAAGGCGCTTAGCGCTCCTCAGGCGGCGATTTCGGGGATCAGCCGCACGGTCATCACAAAGCGGCGCTGCTCGCCCGGCGGGATGTGGAGAAGGCCCGGCTTCTCCACGAACGGGCGGGCATCGCCCTCGGGCGTCGCATAGCCGGACCATGGCTCGATGCAGAGGTAGGGGGCGCCGGGCTTGGTCCAGATGCCGAGGTCCGGCATGCCGGGAAAGGTGATGTCCAGCCCCGGCCGGCCGGGCACGCCATATTGCAGGCGATGGGAGTTGAGACCGAGGAAGATCAGCGCGTCCCGCTCGAACATCGCATCGTCCGGCTTCAGCACGCCGTCGGCGGCGGGGCTCGGCTCGACGGCGCGGGAGAGGAGGCCGTTGACCGGGCGATGGATCGGCGCGGCCTCGGGATGCTCGAAGATCACCCGGTGCTCGGCCCGCGAACCGCCATAGGGCAGCGGCCAGAGGAAGGCCGGGTGGTAGCCGAAGCTCGCCGGCAGGACGCCGGGGCCGGGATTGGTGACCACCGCCTCCATGGCCAGCGTCGCGCCTTCGAGGGCGAAAGTGACCTCCAGCGCGAAATCGAAGGGATATTCGGCGCGCGTGGCCTCACTGGGCAGGAGGCGGAAGGTGGCCCGGTCCGGCGCCTCGGCCACCACCTCGAAGACGGAGAAGCGGGCGAAGCCGTGCCGGCGCATGGAATGGCCCTTGCCCTCATGCACGAGGGTGAGGTCCGGCAGTTCGCCGACGATGGGGAACAGCAGCGGCGCGCGACCGGTCCAGAAGGCCGGGTCGCCATGCCACAGCAAAGCGCGGCCCTCGGCATCCGCAAGCGCGCGCAGCTCGGCGCCCAGCGTGGAAATCTCCGCCGACAGCGCCTCCGAGCGCAGCGATACGATCGTGCCCATGGTGTCCCCCCGGTTTCTTCCCTGCGGCCTGTCTATCATCGGATGGACGCGGCGGGCAGGCGAGCCGGCCCGAAATGCTCGTTACGCCCCCGCCATCCGCCGACGTGCCCAGAGAGGCGCATCGCGCCAGCGGGTTTCCAGCACAGCGTAATGACGGCCGAGGTCGGCGGTCTCGCCCTGAAGGGTGCGGTAATCCTCCGCCCAGTCGTCAAAGGCGGAGGTCTCCCCCGCCAGCGCATCCACTACCGCCGCGCCGGCGCGGGCGCCCATGAGGATGGCGGCAGAGATGCCCTGCGAGGACAGGGGGTCGAACGTCATGGCCGCATCCCCCGCCGCGCACCAGCGCGGGCCGTGGAGGGTGCGCTCGGCGGCGGTTTCGGCCGGGCAAATACGGGGGGCGGCGCCCGCCGCCGCGCCGGCGATCCGCCGCATGTGCTGCGTCATCTCAAGGCGCCTTGCCCATCCGGCGGTGCCGTCCCCGAGAAGGCCGGCATCGGTGAGGAAGGCGAGGACGCGCCGACCGCCGGGAAGGGGCGTCGTGTACCACCAGCCATCCGCCACCGCCTCCACGCTCGTGCCGCGATAGGGGTCGGCGTCATCCAGCGTCGCCACCAGCGCCACCTGACGGTCGGAGGCCTCGCGCCCCGTGCCCAGCCGCCGCGCCACGGCGGCGGCGCGGCCGGTGGCATCGAGAATGAAGCGCGCGACGATGCGCCGGCTGTCTCTCAGCGTGATGTCCCAGCCATCGGAGGCGGCGGCGATGGCCTCCAGCCGCCCCTCCACAACCGCCGCGCCGGCCGCCGCCGCGCGGGCGCGCGCATCGGCATCGAAGCGGGCGCGGTCCAGCAACCAGCCGCCGCCGAGGGGATTGGCGAGGAAATCCGTCTCCACGAGATCATCGCTGCCCCACGCGGCGCGCGCGCCGTAGGAGACAAGGTGACGGTCCTCGTCGAGCAGTCCCGGCCCGAAGGCGGCGTCCACCAGCCCTGCCATGCCCGGCGGCAGGCTCTCCCCCGGCCATGTGGCGGCGCGGGCATCGTGAAGCAGCACCACGTTCAGCCCCCGCCCCGCCGCGGCGATGGCTGCGGCGGCGCCCGCCGGGCCGGCGCCGGCGACCAGCAGATCGCACCTCATCCGATGAAGACGAGGCCGCCCGGATTGGGCAGGCCATCGGCGAAGTCGGAGACGATGCCCACCTCGCCCTTCAGCTGCACTTTCTTGATGAGCCGTCCGCGCGTCTGCGACGTGTAGAGATCGCCCTTGAGGTCGAAGGCGAGGCCGAACGGCATGGTCAGCTCCGCCCCGCGCAGGATGAGCGGGATGGGCGCGCCGAGGGGGTCGAAGCGCTTCACGCCATTGTCCAGCTGGTCCGCCACATAGAGGCGGTAGGAGGTGTCGTAGGCCATCTGGCGCGGATTGCGGAAGCCGGTGAGCCAGTGGAGGTTGATGATCTCGCCCGTGGTGGCGTTGATCCGCGCCACCGAGGTGCCGCCCCAGCTCACCAGCAGCGCGCCATCCGGCGTGACGATGACGCCGATGGGCGACACGAGCCCGGCCTCCGGCGGCACCAGCACGCGGCTCTTCCCGTCCGGCGATATGACGGAGACGAAGCCCTTCTCCACCCAGTTGGCCACATAGAGATTGCCCTGCCGGTCGGCGGCGATGCCCATGGGCTGGGAGAAGCCCTCCGCGAACAGGGAGACCTCGCCCTTGGGCGTCACCCGCCGCACATAGCCGGCATTCATGCAGGAGACGTAGAGATTGCCGTCGAGGTTGCGCGTCATGCCCTCGGGCCGCTCCAGCGGGGCGGAGAGGGCCATCACCGTCACGGCGCCCTCGGCATCCACGAGGCGCAGGCTGTTGTCGTCGGAATTGGCGGTCACCAGAGGGAAGGTCGCCGCCTGCGGATAGAGCGTGTTGGCGCCATAGCTCACGTCCGGCTCGCGGGAAAAGCCCACCAGCGTCTCCACCTTCATGCGGCCGGGAAAGGCGCCGTCGCGCGGGCCGGGACGGTCGGCGACGATGCCGAGGCGGAACCAGTCCTGCGCCATGGCGGCGAGCACCGGCGGGCGGGTCGGCGCGCTGATGAAGCGCTCCCAGTCGCGGCGGCGGGCGAAGGCGGCGCGGCGCTCCTCGATGGCGCGGGCGGTGTCCATCACCACCTTGTAGTCGGCTTCCGACAGCACCGTGTTTGGCACCCGCGCCGGCCAGAAGGCGGGCAGCACGGGCGAGATGGAGGACTGGTAGCCCGAGCGGCAGCTCGCCCAGTCCGCCTGCCACGGCAGGCCGAGCCACTGGGTGATGCCGCCGGGGCCGAGGCGGGAGAGCGGGCCGGATTTCGACAGTGCTTCCGGCGAGGTCAATTCGGGGCCGTAGTCGGTGAGGTCCACCGCCCGCGCGGTGGAAGCGAGGCGCATGTCGGCGGTCCAGATCCACGGCACGCGCGCGATCCACGGGAATTCCTGCCCCGGATGGAACGGCCCGCCGACGCACGCCTCCAGCGAAGCCCGGTCCAGCGCCGCCGGCCGGCCCGCGACGGCGATCTCCTCCAGCCGCGCCGTGCGCGACGGACGGCCGGGCGTGAAGCGGCCGGCCGCCCAGTTGCGCAGATGGGCATATTGCAGCGGCGTCAGCGTCATCCACTGGCGCGGCTCGATGGCGTCGGGCGGCATCACCAGATGGTCGCCGTAGAGCTGCGGCTCGAGGTCCGGCCGCACATCCCCGGAGGCGGGATCGCGGAACAGGGCGAAGATCTCGGCGCGGAAGGCCGCATTGGCCGGTGCCGTATCGGCAAGGCGGGCGCGGAAGGCGGGGCTGGCGAAATCCTTCGCCGACCCGAACCCGAATTTCGCGAAGAAGCCGGCGTTCACCCATTGCAGATCGGAGAGGCGGGCGAAGACCGGCCAGACGTGGTCCTCGAACACCGTCGGCGGCGCCTTGCGCTTGCCGGCTGCGACCAGCGTCGCCTCCACCACGTCGTGCAGCGTGACAAGGCTGGTGGCGATGGCCGGCGCATAGTTTGGGCCGACGCTGATGAGCCACGCGGGATCGGCGCGGAACTCCCGCCCGCCCATGCGCACCACCGCATCCACCGGCCCGTCCCCGGTGTCGTCGGCCCAGCCGTCATTGTCGGCATAGCCGCTCATGGGCGGGGCGTCCGGCGCGGGATGGCAGCGGCCGGACGCGGGCATCACCACGAGGCGGCCGTCCGTGTCGGTCATGACCTCGCCGAGCGTCACCTTCTGCCCCTGGAAGGTGCCGCCATCGAGCCGTTGGGGCGCGGCGCCCGGCCCTGAGACGGTGCGTGGACCAGGCACGATGGCGAGGCTGGCGCGGTCCGCCACCTTGGCGTTGCGGCGGCCGGCGGCGGGCGCGCCGGGCAGGTCGAAGGGAATGTCGATGCCGTACCAGAGCGCCTTGGTGTTTGCGACGGTCAGCGTCCAGGACACCTCCGCCTCGCGCGCCGTCACCTCGCCCAGCACGCGCCCCTGCGCGTCATAGGCGAAGAGGCGGAAGCGGGCGGCCTGCCGGGCCATGGCGCCGGCCTCATCCTTGAACGGGCCGGCGGGCACGCCGCCGGGCACCTCGGGGCCGAAATAGAAAGCGTCCTTGCTGTTGCCGACCCGCGCCACGCCGATGGCGGGATGGATGGCGACGCGCGCCACCCGCTTCGGATCGATCCCGGCCGTCGCGGCCGAGGCCTGTGAAACCCCGGCCAAGCCGGCGGATAGCGCCGCAACGAACGCACGACGCGACAGCACCCCGTCCCCCATGGTCCCCTCCCGCTCGCGAGCGGCGCGAGACTATGCGGGCCGGGGCAACGGCGTCCAGAGCTTGGCGGCAGGTGGATTGGCGGTAGGCAATGACGGTAGGCGGATCAGCCGAACACGTCACCGACATAGGAGGCGACCCGATTGAAGGCGGCTTCCGCGCCGCGGGCGGCCCGCGCCTCCTCCTCGGCCGAGAGGGGCACGGCATCGAGCGCGGCGACGAAGGTCTTCCAGTGGAGCCCCCGCCCCTCCGGCGCGGCGGCCAGGTGCCGGGCGCCGAAGCGCTCGTCGAGGCCGAGGCCGGCGGCGGCCTTCAGCAGGAAGGCGGCGCCGAGGTTCGAGCCCTCCGCCACATAGAGCCAGCCCAGCGCCTCAGGCAGAGGCGTCGCCGCTCCCAGCGCGGGCGCCTCGGTCGGCGCGGGCACGGGGAGGCCGAGATCGGCCAGATCGTCGGCGATGTCGGAGAGGCGGCGGCGGCCGGGAAGGTCGGGCAGCAGCGCGCCGAGGGCGGGGCTGTCATAGAGCGCGGCGATGTCGCGATGAAACAGATACTGCACCGCGAGGAAGCACCCGTAGCGCTCGCGGCTCTCGAACGGCCGGCCGGCCATGATGGCACCGTCCAGCCGCTCATGGGCGGCATGGGTCAGGGCCTTGAGCGCCGATGCGCGGGTTTCGGCGCGGGGCGCGGGGCGGTCGAGTTCGGCGGTGGTCATACGGGCCTCAATATTTGAACTATTATCGATCAAAACAGATGATCCGGCAGAACAGGGGCATTCGTCCAATATCTAGGCGGAGACGCGGCGCACCGCAAGACGAAGCGGTGGCCTCTGCGCGCGCAGGGGCAAGTCATTGCCGGCGTCGCACCATGGCGAAATCAGCGGGAACCGCATCATTACATCAACGTCCCGACGCCGCCAGCTTTGCCCTGCCGCGACCATCAGGGGGCATCGCAAGCTTTGCTGGAAAAATTCCAATCGAGGCCCGGAACGTTCGCACCCCTGTGGCGATAGGGGTGGACGGGCCGGCTGCGGCCCGGTCGAGTTCGCCGCAGCCTTGATGTAGGCTCGTCGTCGAGGCCGGCGCGCCGTCCGGCCGGAGGAGGAACGATCATGCGTCCGTTCACCAGTGCCCGCCGCCCCGCCCGGACACCGCGCTCTCTTGCCCTTCTCGCAGCCCCGATTCTCGCCGGCGCGCTCGTCGCCACACCGGCCTTCGCACAGGCCCCTGCCCCCGCCGCCGCGCCCGCCGCGAAGGTGGTGAAGGCCGACATCATCAACAACGAGGGCAAGACCATCGGCTCCGCCACCGCGACGGGCACGGACCGCGTCACCATCGTGCGCGTGGCGCTGTCCGCCGGCGCGCTGCCCCCCGGCTGGCACGGCATCCACTTCCACCAGGTCGCGAACTGCTCCGACACCGCGAAGTTCATGGACTCCAAGGGTCACGTGAACCATCACGACAAGGCCCACGGCCTGCTCAACCCTAACGGACCGGACCAGGGCGACCTGCCCAACATCTTCGCCAACGCCGACGGCTCGGTGAATGCCGAGGTGTCGAGCACCACCGGCCTCACCGACAAGGACGGGCTGGGCCAGCCGGGCGGCTTCGCGCTGGTGATCCACGCCAGTCCCGACGATTTCATCACCCAGCCCATCGGCGGCGCCGGCGCCCGCATCGCCTGCGCGGCGTTCAAGCCCTGAGGGGAGACAGATCGGCCATCCCCCCTCTCCCCTTGCGGGAGAGGGCCGGGGTGAGGGGTAATGGAGACGCCGCGACCGTCGCCACGCAGATGAAGGCGACGCCGGTGGACGATTTCTTCTCCCACGGCAGGCGCATCCGCGAGGATGGCCGCATGGTCCACGATCTCTATCTGCTGCAGGTGAAGACGCCGGCCGAGCAGAAGTATCCGTAGGATTATCGCAAGCTCATCCGCACCACTCCCGGCCACGAGGCGTTCCGTCCCCTCGCCGAGGGCGGCTGCCCGCTTTGCGCCAGCAGGCGGCGAAGTAGGCCTCTTAAAGCCCTTCCCGCCGCTCAGGAGCGGCGGGCGGCCTTCTGCCTTGCCCTCGCCGCTCAGCCGCGGCGCGGGAGCGGCCCCCCGCTCGCGAGATAGACGCCGATGGTGGCGGCGAAGATGCCCAGCCAGTCGCTGCCGGAGGGATACTCGCCGAGGATGGGGATGGCCATGAGCGCCGCCATCACCGGCACGCAGGCGCCGAAGGCCGCGCCCGCCGAGGCGCCCAGCAGCGCCACAGAGCGGGCGAACAGGAACAGCGAGATCACGGTGGCGAAGACGCCCTGATAGACCGCCTGGAAGATGACATCGCGCAGCGGCGCATCGAGCACGGTGAAGCCGTGCAGCAGTCCGTACAGCGGCAGATAGAACACCGCCGACCCCACCGACACCACCGCCACCGCGTGGAGCGCGCCGAGCCCGCTCCTGCGCAGCGCCACCGCATAGCAGGCCCACATGAAGGCGCCGGCCATGCACAGGAGGTGGCCGATGCCCGATCCCAGCCCGGTGGCCACCGCCCCCACCCCGGCGATCAGCGCCACGCTGGCGAGGATGAGCGCATAGCCGACCTTCCGCTGCATGCTGAACCGCTCGCGCAATGCCACGGCCGAGATCAGCGCCACGAAGAGGGGCATGACGCCGGGAATGAGCACGCCCGCCTCCCCCGCCGGCGTGGTGCGCAGGCCGAAGCCCGCCACCACCGCATACGGCGCGCCGGCCCCCGCGATCATCACGAGAAGCTGCCACGGCTTCGCCTTGTCGAGCCCCAGCCCGTGGCGCAGCAGCACCGGCAGCAGCACGAGGCCGGCGGTGGCGTAGCGCAGCATGGTGACGTCGAACACGCCGAGGGAAGAGGTGACGCCGAGCCGGGTGATGGACATCCACCCCGCCCAGATGGTGACGCTCGCCAGCCCGAACAGCGCCCCCGCCACATAGCGCCCCGTAGGGATTGGCGCGGCCGCCCTGTGCGTGTCCGTCGTCTGTGAAGTCATGCTTGCCGCGTGCCCGCCTGCCGAAATCGGGCCACAGGCTACCGCGCGCGATCCATTCAACCTAATGAGAGTTTGAGCTGCAACCCATGAGGCATGCTGATGGATCGGCCGCCCGTCACGCCGGAGCAGGCGCGGCCACCCGCCAGCCGGCCACCGCCGCAAGCTCCGCCTGCGGCTCTTCCGACACCACCGCGCGCCGGCCCAGGAAGACGCTGCCCGCCTCGCCGTCGAGGGACAGCCAATCCCCCTCCCCGAGCGTCTCGGCCCCGAGCCTGGCGCGACGCGACGCGCCATCGATGACGAGGGCAGAACAGCCCACCACGCAGGCCCGGCCCAGTTGGCGCGCCACCACGGCGGCATGGGCGGTGCGCCCGCCCACGCTGGTGAGGATGCCGGCGGCCAGCGCCAAAGCGGCGATGTCGTCGGTCGCCACATCCGGCCGCAGCAGGATCACCGGATCGCCCGCCGCGGTGAGACGGCGCGCACCCTCCTCGTCGAACGCCACCCGGCCGCTCACCGTGCCGGGCGAGGCGGCGACGCCGTGCGCCACCGGCTCCGCATCGCCGGAAAAGCTTGTGGCGGCGACGGCGGAAAGATCCACGCCTTCGAGCAGCGCCAGCCCCTCGGCCGGGGTGATGGCGCCTTCCGCCACCATGTCCACCGCGATCTTGAGGGCGGCGCGCGGCGTGCGCTTGGCGGCGCGGGTCTGGAGGAAATAGAGGCGGCCCTCCTCGAAGGTGAATTCCACGTCCTGCACGTCGCGATAATGCCGCTCCAGCGCCGCGACGCCCTCGGCCAGCGCCGAGGCGACATCGGGCAACACCGCGCCCAGCCGGTCGAGCCCCACCGGCTGGCGGCGGCCGGAAACCACATCCTCGCCCTGCGCATCGAACAGCAGGTCGGCATAGAGGCCCGGCACCCCGCTTGCCGGATTGCGCGAGAAGGCGACGCCGGAGCCCGAGCGCACGCCGGCATTGCCGTACACCATGGCCTGCACCGTCACCGCCGTGCCGGCCAAGTGCTCCAGATGGTTCAGCCGGCGATATTCGATCGCTTTCGGCGCCGCCCAGGAGCGGAACACCGCCTCCACCGCCTCGGCGAGCTGGTCACGCGGGTCGGCGGGCACGGTCGAACCGTAGCCGTCGCGGGCGAGGTCGAGATAGCGCGCGGCGAGGCGCTCCAGCGCCTCCGGGTCCAGCCCCTGCTCGCTCAACGCCTGCTCGGCGGCGATGAGATCGCGCTGCACCTGTTCGAACGGCGCGCGCGGCAGGCCGGCCACCACCTCGCACCAGCCCTCGATGAAGCGGCGATGGCAATCGAAGGCGAGGCGCGGGTTGCCGTGGAGGCGCATGAGGCCGCGCGCGGTCTCCGCGGTCATGCCCACGTCCAGCACGGTCTCCAGCATGCCCGGCATGGACTTTTCCGCACCGGAGCGCACCGAGACGAGGAGCGGGCGGCGTCGGTCGCCGAAGCGCCGGCCGGTGGCCGATTCGAGAAAGCCGAGCCCCTCCTCCAGCAGGCGCCGCAGGGCGCCTTCGCGACGGTCGCCGCAGAGCGCGGTGGAGAGCACGAAGGCGGGCGGCACGTCGAGCCCCAGCGCGTTCATGCGCCAGAGCTGGGCGGCCTTGGAGCCGAAGTCATGCGCGGTGAGGGGCGCCTTGGTGCCGCCGGGGCCGATGAAGGCGATGGGGTGCGGGGTGTCGTGTTTCACGGGGCCATCTCCTCCAGCACCGAGGCGCGCAGCGCGAGGGCGGCGCGGGCCAGTTCGTCGGTGGCGCCCTCGATGGCGCGGGCGAGTTCCAGGGTGGCCACCAGCGCCCCGGCATCGATGGGGTCGTTAGCGGCCGGCGCCAGCGTGGCCTCCTGAACCCGGCGATGGGCGGCATCGGCCCGGCGCTCGCCCTCGGTCACGGCGTCGATGGCTTCCAGCGTGTCGGTCACGTCCTCCCGCCGGCCGGCCGAACCCTCGCTGGCGGCGGCCACCGCCCGCACCAGGTCGGAGCAGCACACCACCGCGCCGGCGGCGAGATCGCGCAGGGGCGGGCCGGCGAGGCCCGGTTTCAAGCGCGCGGCGCTGGCGAGGAAGGCGGCCTCCTCGAACGCATCCACCGCCTGCTCGGCGGCATCCGCCACGGGCAGGAAGCGGCCGCCCTGTCCGAACGGGCCGCTCGCCCGCTCGCGGGCGCCGATGATCTGCCGGTCGGCCTTCTCCTCCAGGCGCTTGGCGCGGCTGCGGAGCCCATCGCGGGCGGCATCGGAGAGGTCCGCCGGGCCATCGAGCACGCCGGCCACCTCGCCGGCCAGCATGCGGGCGATGCCGAGCTGGCGCAGCACCACGGCCAGCATCTCCTCCTCCACCGAGCCGAAGCTGCGCGCCAGCTCCGCCCGCACCTCGTCGCGGATCAGCCGGGCCGAGCGGCCGGCGGCCAATCCCTCGCTGGCGAGGCGCAGCACCTCGGCGAGGAAGCGCGCCGCGCCCTCACGCCCCAGCACCCGGTCGAGCCGCGCGCCATAGGGCACCCGCCCCTCGGCGCTGCGGCGGACGGCATCGAACACCAGTTCCGGCCCGCCCATCTCCAGGAAGCCGCGATGGCCGATGGCCCCGCGCGCCGCTGTGCGCAGCAAAGCGATGGCGGTGGGCTTGTCCACGAAGGTCTGGAGCGCCTTGCGCGCCTTGTTCCAGTCGATGAGGAAGACGATGTTGCGGCCCACGGCCGCGAGAAAGCCGTCCAGCGCCTCCGCGTCCTTCGCGGTGAAGCGCCCGGTGACGAGGTGGAAGGCCGCGCCCCCCGCGATGCCCGCCGCCGTGCGCTCGGCCAGCGGCGTCCACTCGGCCCCCGCGTCCGAAAACAGGGAGATGAAGAATTTCGCGCGGGAGCGATGCACGTCGGTGTAGGTGACGGTGGCCCCGAGCCCCTCCACCGCGATGATGATGACATGGGCATCGGTGGTGCCGATGTCATTCTGGATCACGAGGCGCGCCCCGCTGCGGCTCGCCGTGGTGTCGAGGCCGGGATGGCCGAAGATCAGCCCCCGCGTCTCGGCGAGCCCGGCCATGAAGGCGGCGATGCGCGGCTTGTCGTCCTCCGCGATGCCCAGCGTCCGCGCGCCGGCCACCGTCTCCGCCGAGAGGGCGGCGGAGAGGCGGTTCAGCGCCTTGTGCAGGTCCATGACGAGGAGATGCGCGCTGTCCGCCCCGCCGCGCCGGGCACTGGTGAGGCGCACCAGGTCGGCCTCGGAGAGGATATCGACGGAAAGAATGTCGTCCGTGCCCGCGCCGAACGCCGTGCGCAAAGCGGCAAGGCGCGCGGCGAAGGCGTCGGCGCCGGCCTCCCCCGCCGCCTCCAGAGGGTCGGCCATGGCGGCGATGTCGTCGAGGATCGCCTGCGTGAGGCGGCCGGCGCCGGCCACCTGATAGCCGCCGCCGTCGAGCAGCCGGGCGCTGGCGACCACCGCATCGAGCCCGTCGCCCGAGAGGCCGGCGGCATGGGCCTCGGCGTCCAGCGGCCGCACGGGAGAGGCGGGCGAACGGGCGCGGGCGGCGGCGTCCTGCAAAGCGGTCATGCGCAGCTTGGCGCGGTCATTGGCGGCGAGCGCATGTTCCAGCCGCGCCGGGAGCAGCAACCCGCCCTCGCCGAGCGCTTCGACGATCAGGGTCTTCTCCATGCTTCCGCCTCCATGTCTCTTACACGGTCACCCGCACACACAGCCGCCCACGCGCCGGCCGCGCGGGCGGGCGCCGGGTGTCGAAAGGCTGTGTAGGACTTGCGGCGCCTCCGCTTTACGACCGGCATCTGACAGATCGACGACAGGCCGCTCATGCCGGCCTCCCCCGCCGGATCGCCCGCGCGCCGAGCTTCCACAGCTCGCGCGTCCACACGACCGAGCTTGCCACCGCCGCGCACAGCACCAGGTCGCCCGTTGCGAGCGGAACCGTCGAGAAAGCCCGCTGGAGCGCCGGCAGGTAGAGCACCAGCCCATGGAGGAGCAGCGACGCCGCGACGGCGGCGATGAGCCAGCGGTTGGCGAAGGGCCGCACGAAGGCGCTCGCCGTGTCGGAGCGCGCGTTGAAGACATTGCACAGCTGGAACAGAACGAGGGTGGTGAAGGCCATGGTCTGGCCATAGGCCAGCGTGCCGTCGCCCTCCACGAACCCGCCCGGAAGCGACAGGTCGATCACGAAAAGCGTACCCACCGCCATCACCGCGCCGACGAAGGCGATGCCCGCCCACATGGTGCCGGTGATGACGCCCTCTCCGCGCCGGCGCGGCGGCCGTGACATCACGTCCCGGTCGGCCGGATCGATGCCGAGGGCGAGCGCGGGCGCGCCGTCGGTCACGAGGTTGATCCACAAAATCTGGGTGGCCAGCAGCGGCAGCGCCACGCCCCCGCCTGCCGCTCCGGCCGCGGCCGAAAGGCCGATGCGGTCGGCGAGCAGCAGCCCAAGGACCATGGTCATCACCTCACCGATGTTGGACGAGAGCAGATAGCGCAGGAACTTGCGGATGTTGGCGAAGATCGCCCGGCCTTCCGCGACGGCGCGCACGATGGTGGCGAAATTGTCGTCCGCCAGCACCATGTCGGCCGCCTCCTTCGACACGTCCGTGCCGGTGGTGCCCATGGCGATGCCGATATCCGCCGCCTTGAGGGCCGGCGCGTCGTTCACCCCGTCGCCGGTCACGGCGACCGTCTCGCCGGCCCGGCGAAGGGCCGCGACGATCCTCAGCTTGTGCTCGGGATCGACACGGGCATAAACGGACGCCTGCGCGACCACCCGGTCCAGCCCGGCCTCGTCCATGGCGGCGATGCGGGCCCCGGTCACGACCCCAACGTCCACCGGAATGCCGAGTTCGCGGGCGATGACGGCGGCGGTGGCCGGATGGTCGCCGGTCATCATGAGCGTGCGGATGCCGGCGGCATGGGCCTCAGCCACCGCCGCCCGCGCCTCGGGCCGGGGCGGGTCCATCATGCCGATCAGACCGATGAAGACGAGGTCGCGCTCGTGCTCCGCGGTGACGGCGCCATCCGCCAGGTCGGGGGCCGGCAAGGTCCGGTAGGCGACGCCCAGGGTGCGCAGCGCCTCGCCGGCAAGCGCGTCATTGGCGGAAAGGATGGCGGCGCGGCGTGCTTCGCCGAGCGGCACCTCGGCCTCGCCCCGAAGCTCGCCGGTGCAGTGGGCGAGCAGCACGTCCGGCGCCCCCTTGGTGACGAGGACGAGGTGGGAGGGGCGTTCCGCGTCGCTGTGCAGCGTGCTCATGAGCATGCGCTCGGACGAGAAGGGCACCTCGCCCAGCCGGGCGAAGCGCGCATCGAGCGCCAGGGCGCTGAGGCCCGCCTTGCGCGCGGCGACGATGAGCGCGCCTTCCGTGGGATCGCCATGCACCACGAAGCCGTCCGCGCCCTGGCGGAGGATGGCGTTGTTGGCCCGCTCGGCGGCGATGAGCGCGCGCTCGACCTCCTGCTCCAGCGCCAGCCGGTCGGCGGGCGCGTCGGGAAATTCCAGCGCGCCGTCGGGGGCATAGCCGGTTCCAGTGAGGGCGACGCTGCCGCTTGCCGTCACCACCCGGCGCACGGTCATCTCGTTGCGGGTCAGGGTGCCGGTCTTGTCGGAGGCGATCACCGTCGCCGAGCCCAGCGTCTCCACGGCGGCGAGGCGGCGCACGATGGCCTTGTTGCGCGCCATGCGCTGCATGCCCAGCGACAGCACCGCCGTCACCACCGCCGGCAGGCCCTCCGGCACCGCGGCGACGGCGAGGGCGACGCCGAGGATCAGGACGTTCAGCACGTGTGGCAGGTCGCGCACGCCCTCCATGAGGAGGATGGTGCCGATGACCGCGACGGCGATGGCGAGGACGACGGCGCCGAGCACCCGGCCGACCCGCTCCAGTTCCCGCTGGAGGGGCGTCTGGTCCAGCGGCGCCTTCTCGATGAGGCCGGCGATGCGCCCCATCAGCGTCTGCATGCCGGTGGCCGTCACCACCGCACGGCCGTGGCCATAGACCGCATGGGTGCCGCTCCACACCATGTTGGCGCGGTCCGCCGGCTCGGCCCCGTCCGGCAGCGCCGCCACATCCTTCGCGGTGGGCACGCTCTCGCCGGTGAGGGCCGCCTCCACCGTCTGCAATGCGGTGGCCCGTAGCAGGCGTGCGTCGGCGGGAATGGTGTCGCCTTCCGCCACGAGAATCACATCGCCGGGCACGAGGCCGGCCGCGTCGATGGACAGGGGCGCGCCGTCGCGTACGACCCGGGCCTGGGCCGCCGACAGCTGCCGCAGCGCCGCCGCCGCGCGCTCCGCCCGCGCCTCCTGCACATAGCCCATCACGGCGTTGATGAGCACGATGGAGAAGATCGCCAGCGCCTCATAGGGCACAGGCGTCTCGCGCTCATGCAGCCAGATGGCGGCCGAGATGGCTCCGGCGGCCACGAGCATGAGAACGAGGGCGTTGGCGAACTGGTCGAGGAACTGCCGCCATGCTCCGCGCGGCGGGGCGGTCGCGATCAGGTTCGGACCAAAGGCCGCCTGCCGCCGCTCCGCCTCGGCGGACGACAGGCCGCGCTCGGCATCGCTGCCCAGCGCGGCGAGTACGGCCTCGGCGGCGTGTCGGTAGGGCTCGGACGATGGGACGGTAACGGGCAGCATGATGCCACGATACCGGCGTTGCCGCGACGGGGTGCTGACGCAGAGCAAAATCCCGCGGGATTCCGCTCAGGTCCGGTAGCCCTCCTCGGCCAGCACCTGCCGCACCACCGGGCGGGCGCGCAGGCGCTGGTAATGGGCCTTCACCTTGGGCGGCATGGGGATGCCGGTGCGGTCGGCCCAGAACTCGTTGTAGAACAGAGCCGCGTCCGCGATGGAGAAGCGCTCGCCCACGGCGAAGCCTTCTTCCGGCAGGCGACGCTCCACGATGTCGAACCCCTGCGTCACGATCTCCCGGCCATGGGATGTCACGTCGTCTTTCAGACGTCCGGTATCCTCCGGCGCGACATAGCGCTCGGCGACGAAGACGCGGGTGAAGCCCTCGCCGTGCAGATGGCCGATGGCGAAATTCATCAGCTCCTCGGCCTTGGCCGCCAGCGCCGGATCCTCCGGCAGCAGCTTGCCGCGCGGATAGGTGCGGGCGAGCCAGAGCGCGATGGACCTGAAGTCGCACAAGGGCTCGCCGCCGTCCGGCACCAGCGTCGGGATGGTGCCGCGCGGGTTGATCTTGAGATAGTCCGGACGCAAATGGTCGCCGGCGGGGATGTTGATGATCCACGCCTCGAACGGGAGTTCCAGCGTCTCGAGCAGGATGTGGATGCCCGTGGAGCAGGACCCGGGCGTCATGTAGAATTTCATGGCCATGGGGACGGCCAAGCAAGAAGCGTGACAGGACGGGGGCGTCGTTCTCGCCCGTCTGGTTCCGCGCGCTAACCTCAAGACCGTCATGCCCCGGCTTGTCCGGGGCATCCACGGAACGGCCGGGCCGGCTCTGCGCTGTCAGGCCCCCCGCGTGTGGCGAGGTGGATCCCCCGGACAAGCCGGGGGATGACGGCTATGAGCGTGAAGAGGAAGCCCCCTATTTCTCCACGAACGCCTTCTCGATCACATAATGCCCCGGCTCGGACATGCTGCCCTCGGCGAAGCCCTGCGCGTCGAGCAGGCCGCGGATGTCGGCGATCATCGCCGGGCTGCCGCAGAGCATCACCCGGTCGTGCGCCTTGTCGAGGGGCGGCAGGCCGATGTCGGTGAAGAATCTGCCGGAGGTCATCAGGTCCGTGAGCCGGCCCTGGTTGCGGAAGGGCTCGCGCGTCACGGTGGGGTAATAGATGAGCCGCTCGCGCACCTCCTCGCCGAGGAAGGGATCTTCCGGCAGTTCCGTCGTGAGGTAGTTGGAATAGGCGAGTTCGGCCACCGTGCGGCAGCCGTGGGCCAGCACCACCTTGTCGAAGCGCGCATAGGTATCCGGGTCGCGGATGATGCTGAGGAAAGGCGCGAGCCCCGTGCCGGTGCCGAGCAGATAGAGCGTGCGGCCGGGCAGGAGATTGTCGTGGATGAGCGTGCCGGTGGGCTTCTTCCCGACGAGGATGCGGTCGCCCACCTTCAGGTGCTGGAGGCGCGAGGTGAGCGGGCCGTTCGGCACCTTGATGGAGAAGAACTCCAGCTCCTCGTCATAGTTCGGCGAGACGATGGAATAGGCGCGCACCAGCGGGCGGCCGTCCACCTCCAGCCCGATCATGGTGAACTGGCCGTTGATGAAGCGCAGCGCCGGGCTGCGGGTGGTGCGGAAGCTGAAGAGCGTGTCGGTCCAGTGATGGACGCTGAGCACGTCCTGCGTCTCGAAATTGCTCATGGGCGATCCGGTGGCTCTGGGCCGCGCGGCCGCCTTGAGGCGCGCACGACGGCGCGCCCGCGCGGCACGGGGCGAATTGACGATGGACGCATCGAGACATATAACTAACTGGTGAGTTAATCAAGACGGAGCCCCGTGCCTCGAGGCCCGGCGGCGCCGCGATGGGCAGGAACGGCAGGGAGAATCGACATGGCGATGCGCGTTCTGAGCGCGGAGGAAGCCGCGCGGCTGGTGCAGAGTGGCGACACCATCCTCATCGGCGGCTCGGGCGGCGGCCATGCGGTGCCGGACACGCTGATCGCCGCCGTGGCCGAGCGCTTCCTGAAGGAGGGCGCCCCGCGCGACCTCACCACCATGCATCCCGTCGGCCTCGGCGACCGCAAGACCCGCGGCGTCGGCCATCTCGCCCATGACGGCCTCTTGAAGCGCGTCGTCTGCGGCACGCTGGTGGATTCCCCGCCGGTGGAGAAGATGGCGCTGGAGGACCGCGTCGAGGCCTACACCCTGCCGCAGGGCGCCCTCTCCCAGCTCACCCGCGAGATGGCCTCCGGCCGCCCCGGCCTCGTGACCCATGTGGGCCTCAACACCTTCATCGACCCGCGCCTCGGCGGCGGGCGGCAGAGCCCTTCGGCGACGGAAGACCTGGTGGAGGTGGTCCAGCTCGCCGGGCGGGAGTGGCTCTTCTACAAGCCCTTCGTGCCCAACATCGCCTTCCTGCGCGGCACCACGGCGGACGAGGACGGCAACATCTCCATGGAGCAGGAGGCCATCTTCGGCGAGATGATCTCCATGGCGCAGGCCACCAAGCGCGCCGGCGGCACCGTCATCGTGCAGGTGAAGCGCCTCGCCCGGCGCGGCACGCTGAACCCGAAGATGGTGAAGATCCCCGGTATTCTGGTGGACGTGGTCGTGGTCGATCCCACACAGATGCAGACCTATGTCTCGGACTACAACCCCGCCTATGCCGGCGAGCTGAAGATACCGCTTTCCGCCATCGCGCCCTTGCCGTTCGATCCACGCAAGGTCATCGCCCGGCGCGCGGCACTGGAGCTGTATGAAGGCGCGGTTTGCAACCTCGGCTCGGGCATCTCCACCGGCATCGCCACCGTGGCGGCGGAGGAAGGGTGCCTCGATGCCATTACGCTGACCAACGAGCAGGGCCTCATCGGCGGCGCGCCGGCGAGCGGCAACGAGGTGGGCGCCAGCCGCAACTTCCACGCCATGATCGACCAGCCCTACCAGTTCGATTTCTACGACGGCGGCGGCCTCGACATCGCCTTCCTCTCCTTCGCGGAGGTGGATGCGGAGGGCTCGGTGAACGTCTCGCGCTTCTCCGACCGCATCATCGGCCCCGGCGGCTTCATCAACATCTCGCAGAATGCGAAGAAGGTGGTCTTCTCCGGCACCTTCACCTCGGGCGGGCTCGACATGGCGTGGCCGGACGGAAAGACGGTCATCCGCAGGGAAGGGCGCGACCGCAAGTTCGTCGATCGCCTCCAGCAGCTCACCTACAGCGGCGCCTATGCCGCCGGCATCGGGCAGGAGGCGCTTTATGTCACCGAGCGCGCGGTATTCCGGCGCGGGGGCTCCGGCCGGCTGGAGCTGATCGAGATCGCCCCCGGCATCGACCTGGAGCATGACGTGCTCGCCCACATGGATTTCCGCCCTGATATCGCGCCCGATCTGCGACTGATGGATCTGGCATTGTTCCATCCGCAAACGATCGGACTTGAACAGCGGCTCGCCGTGTCGCAACGTTCGCCGCGCAAGCCCGGCGCAAGACTCAGCGCTTGAGCGGGCGCGCTCTCGTCACGTTTCCTGTTTCGTTGCCAGTTCCGGACCCTGCGATGCCCGCATCCCCTCCCGCCCGCAAGGCGGCCCGCTCCACCACCGCCGCCCCGCAGCGCGAGGCGGCGACGCGGGATGCGGACAAGACGCGGCTGAACATCCTTGAGGCCGCCGAGGCGGAATTCGCCGCCAAGGGCCTCGCCGGCGCGCGGGTGGACGTGGTGGCCGAGGAGGCCGGCGCCAACAAGCGCATGATCTATTATTACTTCGGCAGCAAGGAAGACCTCTATCTGGCGGTGCTGGAGCGCGTCTATACCGACATGCGCGTCGCGGAGGCCGAGCTGGCGCTGGAAGCCATGGCGCCGCTTGCGGCCATCACCTGCCTCGCCGAATTCAAGTTCGACTATCCCGCCCAGCACCCCCACCTCATTCCGCTGCTCAACAGCGAGAATTTGCTCGGCGGCGAATATCTGCGCCGCTCCTTGCGCCTGCGCGAGATGCAGATTTCCCTCATCGCCCGGCTGGAAGCCATCCTCGCGCGCGGCGCCGCCGACGGCACGCTGCGGCCCGGCATTGACCCGCTGCACCTCTACCTCACCATCTCGGCCATCAGCTATTTCTACTTCTCCAACAACCCCACCCTCTCCACCGCCTTCGGCCGCGACCTCGCCACCGCCGACGAGCGCGCGGCCCGGCGCCGGCATGTGGTGGATGTGGTGACGCGGTATATCGAGCGGGTGTGAGGGGGGCGCAGCGAGCCCCGGAGCGTTTGAGTAGGAGCGCCTGCGGCGGCGCGGCTCGGCCTCGTTGACCCCCAAGCCGTCATGGCCGGGCTTGTCCCGGAAGTCGGCTGTTGCCGACTTCCGCCCCTGGGAACGGAACCCGCAAACATGCGGGTTCCGGCCATCCACGTGGAGCGGCCGGGAACACCTTCCGCTCATCGCGCCCTCGGCCCGACGGGGATGCCCGGGACAAGCCCGGGCATGACGGTGGTTTGGCGGATAATGCCTTTCCAAGATGCCCAAGCACGCTCCCCTCTCCCCTCGCGGGAGAGGGGCTGGGGGTGAGGGGGCTGATGCCGCAATCTCAACTTCCGGGCAAAGGGCGAAACACCCCTCACCCCAACCCTCTCCCGCAAGGGGAGAGGGAGCGCGGGTGGCGCCTCACGCCGCACCTTTCCCGCCTGCATCCTCCCCACGCCATCCACATTGACAGCCCCGCCTCACCCGTATTAACTAACCAGTTACATAAGCAAGAACGCCGGCCGCAAGGCCCGCATCCGAAACGCCCCGAGAAACACCCCAAGGAGCCCTCCATGAAGTATGGGGATTTCCCGAAGATCACGTCCTTCTCCGGCGTCGCCGGCTTCCGCGCGCATCTCGCCGAGCTGGGCGCGGACATGCCCTGCGACGACATCGTCGCCCACGGCCCCGACCAGCCGCTGGCCGCGCCGCTGACGGTCGACGGCATGACCATCGGCAACCGCTTCGCCATCCACCCCATGGAGGGCTGGGACGGCACGCGGGAGGGTGCCCCTACCGAGAACACCGTGCGGCGGTGGCGGCGGTTCGGCGAGAGCGGGGCGAAGCTCATCTATGGCGGCGAGGCGGTGGCCGTGCGCCATGACGGGCGCGCCAACCCGCTCCAGCTGGTGATGACCGAGGCGACGCAGCCGGCCATCGCCGGCCTGCGCGAGACGGTCATCGCGGCCCACAGGGAGGCCACCGGCAGTGACGACAAGCTCGTCATCGGCCTCCAGCTCACCCATTCGGGCCGCTTCTGCAAGCCGAACGACAATCGCAAGTTCGAGCAGATGATCCTCTACCGCCACCCGGTGCTCGACCGGAAATTCGGTATCCCGGAGGAGTATCCGGTGATGTCGGACGACGACATCTGGCGGCTGATCGACGATTACATCACGGCCGCCAAACGCGCGCAGGCCTGCGGCTTCGATTTCGTGGACCTGAAGCACTGCCACGGCTATCTCGGCCACGAATTCCTCTCCGCCCGCAGCCGACCCGGCGCGTTCGGCGGACCCCTGGAGAACCGCACCCGCTTCCTGCGGGAACTCGCGAGCGGCATCCGCGCGGCCTGCCCGGGGCTGAAGTTCGGCGTGCGCCTCTCGGCCATCGACCTCATCGCCTACCGGCCGGACCCTGCGGCGAGCGTGCCCGGCATCCTCGGCCCCGGCGTGCCGGAGAATGCGGCCGGCGCTTTGCCCTATGTCTACGGCTTCGGCACCGATGCGGGCGACCCCACGGCCTATGATCTCAACGAGACGTTCGAGGTGTTCGAGGTGCTGCGGGCGCTCGACATCCACCTCGTCAACGTCACGCTCGGCAGCCCCTATTACAATCCCCACGTCACCCGCCCCGCGAGCTATCCGCCCTCCGACGGCTACCAGCCGCCGGAAGACCCGCTCTTGGGCGTGATGCGCCATCTGGAGGTGGTGCGGGCGCTGAAGCAACGCTTCCCGGACTTCACCCTCATCGGCTCCGGCTATACCTATCTTCAGGAATTCCTGCCCAACGTGGCGCAGGCGGTGGTGCGGCAGGGCTGGACGGATGTCGTCGGCCTCGGCCGCATGGTGCTCTCCTATCCCGACCTGCCGCTCGACGTGCTGCACGGCCGGCCCTTCCAGAAGAAGAAGGTGTGCCGCACCTTCTCCGACTGCACCTCGGCACCGCGCAACGGCATCGTCTCCGGCTGCTATCCGCTGGATGCGTTCTACAAGAAGTCCGAAGAATTCAAGCAGCTCGCGGCAGTGAAGAAGGCGGCGAAGACCGCCTAAGAACCTCGGAGGACACCATGGCGGAGATCGCACCGGGGGCGCGGATCGCCTTCCTCGGCACCGGCATCATGGGCGGACACATGGCGCGGCGGCTCGCCGAGGCCGGCTTCCGCGTCGCCGCCTGGAACCGCAGCCGGGCGAAGGCGGAGCCGCTTCTTGCCCACGGCGCCACCATCGCCGAGGCGCCGGAAGCGGCGCTTGAGGGCGCGGCGGCGGCGGTGGTGATGCTCTCCACCGGCGCGGTGATCGACGAGGTACTGTTCGAAGGCCCCGCGCTCGATGCGCTCAAACCCGGCGCAACGATGGTGGTGATGAGCTCCATCCCCGTCGAGACCTGCCGGGCGCAGGCCGCCCAAGCCGCCGCGCGAAACATCCGATACGTGGACGCGCCCGTTTCCGGCGGCGAGGTGGGGGCGCGGGACGGCACCCTCGCCATCCTCGCGGGGGGCGATGAAGGCACCATCGCGGACCTTGCCCCCCTCTTCGCCCCCATGGGCCGGGCGACGCGCATCGGGCCGGTGGGGACGGGGCAATTGGCCAAGCTCGCCAACCAGATCATCGTCGGCGCGGCCATGGCGGGCGTCGCCGAGGCGTTCGCCTTCGCCGCGAAGGGCGGGGCGGACCTTGCCAACCTGCGCACGGCGCTGATGGGCGGTTTCGGCGACTCGAAGGTGCTGAACCTCCACGGCGCGCGCATGGCGGCGCGGGATTTCGTGCCCGGCTCCCCGGCGCAGTATCAATTGAAGGACCTGAGGACGGCGCAGGCGCTGGCGGGGGAGATGGGGCTGAGCCTCACCTTGCTCGACACGCTGACCGGCCTGTTCACGGACATGATGGCCCATGGCGGCACGGACCGCGACGTCTCCGCCATCTTCGAGGAGGTGGAGCGCCGCTCCGCCGCACGCACGGGAGAGAACGCATGAGCGACACCGACGGCGCCATCCGCGTCACCCACGAAGGGGCGGTGGCGCGCCTCGTCATCGACCGGCCGCGCAAGCACAATGCCATCACCCCCGCCATGGCCCGCGACCTCGCGGCGGCCTGCGCGGCGCTGGATGCGGACGATGGGGTGCGCGTGGTGCTCATCACCGGCGGCGGGGAGAAGGCGTTTTCCGCCGGCTCGGACATGAATGCCCTCGGCGAGATCACCGACCTCTGGGCCTTCCGCAACCGGGTGGAATATGCCGCCGTGGTGCGCGACATGCGCAAGCCCGTCATCGCGCTGCTGCGCGGCTGGGTGCTGGGCGGGGGGCTGGAGATCGCGCTCGGGGCCGACATCCGCATCGCCGGCACGTCCGCCAAATTCGGCGCGCCGGAGGTGACGCGGGGATGGGTGGGCGGCGGCGGCGCCTCCCAGATGCTGCCGCGCCTCGTGGGCTACGGACAGGCCATGCGCCTGCTGCTCTCCGGCGACACCATCGATGCGGCGCGCGCACTTTCCATCGGCCTCGTGGAGGAGGTGGTGGACGACGACGCCCTCGACGCCCACGCCACGGCGCTGGCCCAGCGCATCGCCACCTTCAGCCCCCTCGCCACCCAGGCCGTCAAAGCCGCCACCCGCGCCGCCCTCTCCATGCCGCTGGAGGCCGGCATCCGCCACGAGAACGAACTGCACGTGATCTGCATGAGCGACCGGGGCCGGCAGGAGGGGATCACCGCGTTTCAGGAGGGGCGGGAGGGGCGGTTTTGAGGGGAGCGATTTGAACTGGTAAGCGATAAAGCAATATCAAGTTTCTCACTAAGGATGTCGCTATGTTGCGATTGGCAAAAAATTTCAGCACACTCGATGTGCCCCATCCGTTTGGTAGGATAGTGAAATGCCATCTGCCGCCCGAATCCAAAGTGGACGGTACACGGAAGCCGACGTTCTCGCGCTTTACTTGAAATACAGAGAGTCTCGAATCGGCCCATTTACCCGCGAAGTTGGAGATTTTATCGCGCACTCCAAAAGAAACAGAGGCGCAACACTCGATTCGACGGCGTATATATTTTCTCAGATTGCGTTCTTTCACACTTATCAAAGCAATCAAAAAAGGCCACTAGATCCGAAAGGCCCCTGCGGCTGGTGGCTCCGGCACTACCTACTCACAAAGATTAAAGAAGAAAGTGAACACGACCTCCTACGGTCGATTGGTCTGACCAAAAAACAATCTAAAAATGCCGTTAAATCATGGTTTCCGACAGACGAATCCTATCAAAATATAATTAATTGCAACGATCCAGATATTTTATACGGAATGGCTGGCCTTTTTTCGCAAAAAATAGTTGTAAATTCAGCTTTTGAATTGAATGCCGTTAAAAGAGAAGTTTTTGATATCTTCCAAAGAGAAAAAATCGAAGCAACCGAAATTGATAGATTTATCGTCGCTACCGCGGTTATTCTCAATGGAAAATCCGTCGATATAGTTTCTGGATTTACCGCACGCATTCAATTGACAATTGGCCATCATAGAAGCGAACCGATGGAGCGCTCCAGTGAATTCGAATCTGATTTAGGATACACAATTTCGTCTATACTCCCCGATGGAAATCTGAAAATTGCAATCGTAACGCAAAATAATACGGGTGATAGAATCGTTGATGTCGGATTTGATTTATTAGATACGAAAATAGATACGGAACCATACTTTTCACGATCTCTGATACGAATAGGAGATCATGGAATACCGAAACTTGATTTAGATAGAAAAATTTGCTTTAATAGCGAAAAATATCCTCACGTATTTGAGATATAGTGATTCCATCGAAAATTATAATATGTTATCTGAAAATTAATCTTTGCTTTCAATTATAGTTAATTGATCGACGATCCCGCGATGCTTCCTGACCTCGGCGCAGTGAAGTGGCCTGCGGCCTCACTATCGGTACCGCCGCGTTCGTGTAAGCTGCAACTGAGTCACGGAAAGTCGCCCATTGTCGGCGGGACCTACTGCCTCATCATACCCACTCGCCCCACCGCCCCGAACTCCGCCTCCACCCGTCCCGCTCGCTCCAGCTGCACCGGCGTCGTCGCCGTCCCGGTCGTCACGATCCACCCCTCGCGCAGGGGCGCGCACAAAGCCGGGCGCCGGCGATGTGCCGGACGGCTTCGAGCGCGTCGCCGCCCCCCCTCACGGCTTCAGATTGAGCACCACCGTCGCGTCCGGCGTCTTGCTGGAGGGGAAGGTGTACCAGTAGCTGCCGTTGAGCTGCCGCTCGGAATTGGAGGAGGCGAACTTGAAGCCGTTCTTGCCGAGGCCCGGGAAGGTGAAGCTGCCGCCCGCCGCGGGGGTGAGCTTCACGGCGAAGCACGAGGCATCATAGCAATAGACCCCACGCTCGCCGGTGGAGTTGAACTGGAAGCGGCTGGTGTTCTGCCTGTTTTCCTGCGCTCTGGCGCTGCTCTGCCAAACCCAGCGGCCCTCATAATAGGGGCGGCTGAAGTCGATGGCGGCGGCGGCCGGGGCGCCGGACTTCAGCCGGAAGACGATGGTGGCGTCGGGCGCGCGGCTGGAGGGGTAGGTGTACCAGTAGCCGCCCGTGAGTTGCGCATCGGAACTTGCGGGGTCGAACTTGAAGCCGTTCTTGCCGAGGCCCGGGAAGGTGAAGCCGCCGTCCGCCGTCGTCCTGGGCGTCACGTTGTAGCAAGAGCCGTCATAGCAATAGACCGCGCGATCGGCCGTGGCGTTGAACTGCAGGCGGCTGGTGTTCTGCCTGTTTTCCTGCGGTCTGGCGCTGCTCTGCCAGGCCCAGCGGCCCTCATAATAGGGGCGGCTGAAATCGATGGATTGCGCCGCCGCCCCCGCGCCAAAGGCGGCGACAAGAGCGGTCGCGACCGCGCACACGACAAGCCCCCGGATCGACGCGATCACGATATCCCCCTCGTTCAGCGCAGACTGCTTTTGCCCCCACGGCGGGCCGTCCGCTTCCTCATCGGTAGCATCGTCTGCAATCAAGCGGCAACTGCGCCGCTGGCGGTTGCCCTTTTCTGTGTTGCCCCTTTTGGTGTCGCCCCTTTTGGATTGGCCTACGCGATCCCCACCCCCACCCGCCCCACCGCCCCAAAATCCGCCTCCACCCGTCCCTCTCGCTCCAGCCGCACCGGCGTCGTCGCCGTCCCGGTGGTGATGATGTGGCCGGCGCGCAAGGGCGCACAGAGGCGCTGGGCGTTGGCGAGGTGCTGGACGGCCTTGAGGGGGTCGCCGAGGATGCGCGCGCCGCTGCCGGTCTCGATCTTGATGCCGTCGATGCGGAGCGTGACGGGGCCGGCGCGGTCGAGGGCGCGCCAGTCACTCACCGGCGTTCCGGGAATGAAGGCGCCGTTGCCCATGCTGTCGGCAAGGCGCAGGGCGCCGGGGGCGTCCGGAGGCACGCGGCCATCGGCGATCTCGAAGGCGGGGATAAGCGCGGCCACCGCCTCGGCAATCTCCTCCAGGGTGTAGGGCGTCTCGCGCGGGGGCAGATCCCGCCCCAGCAGGAAGGCGAATTCGCATTCCAGGAGCGGCGCAACGAAGCGGGAAAGCGCCACCTCGGCAGGCGCGGGAAACACCCAGCCGGAGAGCAGCGGGCCGGCCACCGGTCGCGTGCCGCCATAGGCCGCGCGGTCTTCCTCCTTCAGCGCCGTGACCTTCCATCCGCGAATGTCTTCACCCGAAAGGCGGACGATCTCCGACTGCACCTGATAGGCCTCCTCCGGCGTCGCGGGCACGCGCGCGTCGGCGGGCAGCTCGGCAAGGCGCGCCCCCTGCCGCGCCGCATGGAGCAGGCCGGCGAGGCGGGCGGCGTCTTCCGGGCTCATGCGCCCGCCTGCAGGGCAAGGCCGAAATAGGCCATCATCAGATCGCGCTGGCCATCCAGCATGTGCCTGCCCTGGTGGATGGCGCAGCCGCGCGCGGCGGCGGCGTGGAGGAGAGCCGTGGTCTCCGGCTTCATCAGCACCTCGGCGACGAGGGTTTCCGGGCCCGCCTTCTCCACATCGAAGGAGAAGGGATCATCTGGCTCAAGGCCCAGCGGCGTCGCATTCACCGCCAGGTCATGGCCGGAGGGGTCGCGGGTGCCGAATTGGGTCTCGATCTGCGGGTAGGCCGCCTTCACCCGCTTAAGCAGGGCCTGCCCGATGGCGGGGGTGCGATCGAAGAGCGTGAGCCGCGCCATGCCCGCCCCCGCCAGCGCAAAGGCAATGGCGCTCGCCGCCCCGCCGGCGCCGGCGATGTAGACGGATTTCCCCTGCGGCCCCCACCCCGCCTTGGCGAGGCCGGCGACGAAGCCGTGGCCATCCAGCATGGTGCCCGTGAAGGTGCCATCCGCCTCCCGCCGCACCGTGTTCACGGCGCCCACCTTATCCCCGTCCCCCACCAGCCGGTCTACAATGCCCGCCACCCGCGCCTTGTGCGGCGCCGTGACGATGAAGCCATCCAGATTCGCGATGGCCTTGAGGCCCGCCATCGCGGTTTCGAGCTCGTCGGGGCGGATGTGGATGGGCACGCAGACGGCATCGATGCCGCGCTCGGCGAAATACGCATTGAACACGAGCGGCGTGCGCACATGGCCGACGGGATCGCCGATGATGGCATAGAGGCGGGCGGTGCCGGCGACCATGGGGGCTCCTTTGGTAACTATCCGGTTAGGTGGTTCATGGCGCGCGGGTCTGGCGCGATCTGGAACGGCTCGGCCCCCGCGCGCGGCGGGGGCCTCGGCATCATTCGACTGACTCTCTCCCGAACGGCATCGATTCCCCGGTGAAAACCGGGGCTGACAGCATCGATATCGCTGTCAGTTCGGGAGGAAGTCGTTGGTGTAAAACTTCGCGCCCTGGGCGGGGTCGATGTCCACGCCAGAGTATTTGGAGAGGATGTCCAAGGTTCCGGCGATGTCCTTGGGGTCCGTCCACAGGGGCGGCTTCTTCTCGGTGAGGGCCGTGTGCAGGAGCGGCAGGGTCACAGTCCAGCTGGCGAGAAGGGTCTCGCGTTTACCTGCCTTCGGGTTCACCTTAAGCATGGCATCCACGGCGCCTTGCGGATTCGACTTGGCTTCCGCGATGGACTTCTGCAGCGCGCGCAGGAAACGCTTGGCGAGGTCCGGGTTCTTCTCCAGAAGGTCCGGACGCACGATGACGGAGCCGTTCACCGTGTTGACGCCGAAATCGGCGAAAAGCATGGCGTAGACAGGCTTTCCAGTGGCTTCCTCGATCAGCGGCTTCTGGTCGTTGACGTTGCCGAGGAGGAAGTCGGCCTGGCCGGAAATCACCGCGTTGCGCTTGGTGGCGGCATCACCGGTGATGACCTTCACCTGGCTGTCCTGAATGCCGTTGACCTTCAGAAGTGCCGGCCACAGCTGGGAAAAACTGTCGCCCGGTGTATAGACGACAGTCTTGCCGATCATGTCCTTGGGGGTGCGGATGTTCTTGTCCGCGAAACCCTGCACGGCCATGGGGCTCTTCTGCAGCATGATGCCCACGGCCTTGATGGGGGCGCCTTTGACGGCCGCCTTCACCATGGTGCCGAAGTCCGCGTAGCCGAACGTCGCGGAGCCCGCCGCCACCGCCTGCACGGTCGCGCCGGAGCCGCGCCCCTCCTCCACGGAAAGCTCGATACCCTCGGCCGGGAAGTATCCCTTCTCGATGCCGAGGTAGAACGGCGCATGCTCGCCGTAATTGTACCAGTTCAGCAGCAGCGTCACCTTGTCGGCAGCAGCGGCCGAAAGGGTGGTGCACAGGAGCACCGCCGCACCGCCAAGCCACGCGCCGAACCTCGCCTTGAGCGCCATCTTATCCTCCCGTTCCATCCGGCCCGTATCATGTGCGGGCCTTGTCGTGTCACTCCCGCCCCCGCGTTGGCGCGCATCAGGGCGAGGCAGATCCCATCGGCGGGGCAACCCGCCGCGAGTTATCTAACCATATAGTTACGTCCGCTCCGCGACGTGTCAAATGGAGGTGTTCGAACTTTCCCCATCGTCAGCCACAGACCCCCACCACCCGCGCCGCCGAAGGTCGCTCAGTCCTCACCCGGAGCGCGACGACGGCGGACCTTGAAATCGGCCTTCAGCTCGGCGCGGCTGTAGTGGTTGTTGCCTTCCACCAACTGCGTCAGCATCGCGAGGAAGGCTGAGCGGTATTCCGGATCGAGCGGCTCCAGCAGGCGCTGCTGGGCGCGGACCATGGCCTCATACATCTCGCCCACCAGCGTCCGGCCCTCATCGGTGAGGAAGGCGTTCATGGCGCGCCGGTCCGTCTCAGAGCGCTCGCGGCGGACGAGGCCGCGCTCGGCAAGGCGCTCGAGCACGTCCGCGACATTGGTGCGGTCGATGCCCACCTCGACGCCGATGGTGCGCTGGTCGCTGCCGGAATGCTGGAGCAGCGTGGTCATGAGGCCGTATTGCACGGGCGTGATGTTGAAGGCCTTGCACTCCTCCAGAAAGATGGCGGAGTGGATCTGATGCAGCCGGCGCACCAGATAGCCGGGCCGCTCCCACAGCGGCATGGAGGGGGACGAAGCGCCGGCGGCATCGTGGGTAACAGCCACCTCGCGCAAGGTGGCCTCCGCATCGCGGCCCTGCGCGTCCGAGATTGGGACATCCCGGCCCGGATCGGGATCGGCGCCCCGGATCTTCCGCCCTGCGCCGAGCCGACGTGTCCCCTTCCGATCCCGCGCCGATGTTGCGTCCACGGCACCGGAAGCCGTCATGTCGTTCCCCTTCAAGGCCTCACCTTTCATCTTCCTCGAGCGACAGCCCGCGACGGCACGAGCCCACATGATGCCTTGGCCAAGAAGAATGGGAGCACACTCGCCGCCGCGCCGGCAAGCGCCGGCAGCTATTGTTGAATCCCGGCCTGGAAGGGACTTCCCAGCAGAGGCATGTTTCGTGCAGTGTACCACATTGTACCGCGCTCGATACGAGCTATTCCCGTGAGTTAAGCACACTGGAATAGCTACCAGAAAAGGATCAACCCGATGTTTGGACTGTCTGCCCCGGCCCTCCTTGCATCAATTGTAGGCTGTATGCTGACTATCTTACCGGCACATGCAGCGGACGTGATCCGCGTCCGGCTGGATTGGACGCCCTGGGGCGTCCACGCCCCCTTCCACCTTGCCGCGAAGAAGGGACTCTTCGCCGCCAACGGGCTCGATGTGGAGCTGGTGGATGGCAACGGCTCCGTGTCAACCGTGCAGATCGTCGGCAATGGTGAGTACGACGTTGGCCATGCGGCACTCGCGCCCATGGCCATCGCCCGCGCCAAGGGCCTGAACGTAAAGGCCATCGCCGGCTTCGTGCGCCAGAACGACATCGGCCTTCTGGTTCCGAAGGACAGCGGCATCACCGGCCCGGCCGACCTGAAGGGCAAGAAGCTGGCCTTCACCGCCGGCTCGCTCGAAGCCCCCTTCATCGATCGCTTCCTGGCCGCCGGCGGCCTGAAGCGGTCGGACGTGGAGCTGATCGCCGTGGATGCGTCCGCCAAGGGCGGCACCTACATGGCCGGACGCTCGGACGGGGTCTTCTCCACCGTGCCCTTCATCCTGCCCGTGGTGAATGCGCAGCGCCCCTCCAGCACCATCAACTTCACCACCTATGGCCTGACCTTCCCGAGCTTCGGCCTGTTCGCCACCGAGAAGAGCATCGCGGCCAAGACCGATGCGCTGCGCCGCTTCTCCAGCGTCGTCGCCGGCATGTGGACCTACATCATGGCCGGACACGAGGACGAGGCGGTCGCCGCCATCATCGAGGCCCGGCCGAACGCCAAGCTCAATCCGGCCATCCTGCGCCAGCAGATCGACGTGCTGAAGGGGTTCGTCGCCACCCCGGCCACCAAGGACAAGCCCATGGGCATCATGGCCGAGGCCGACTGGCGGCAGGGGCTGGACGTTCTCGCGGATGGCAGTCTCGTCCCGGCCGGTCAGACCGCCCCGGACTTCTTCACCAACGACCTGATCGATACCACGATCTCGGCACGGGTCGCCTCCGGCAAGTAGGCCCACACGTAGACACGCCCGCGGCCGGTGCGCCGGACGCGGGCGTTGGCGACGATCAAACTCGGGCCGGTTGCCGGCCCGAGCCTCAGCCCCGGATTTCCACTTCAGGGCATGCCGGCGCCGGCATCCCAGCGGCGATCTCGGCGGCGGCGGCAAGCAGCGCCATATCGTGGTTCCAGCGCCCCACCAGCTGCACGCCGAGCGGCCCGCCATTCTCCGCAAGCCCGACGGGTAGCGCGAGAGCGGGGTGGCCCGAAAGATCGAAGAGCGACAAAGCCGAAGTCCACTCCGCCCGCAGCGGCCCCACGGCCTCGCCGTCAATCACCAGGGGCGCCGAAAGGTCGAAATCGGCGGCCACCAGCGGGGCGGAGAGGCAGGGGGTGAGAATGAAATCGTATTGCGCGAACTTCGCCTGCACCCCACGGAACAGCTGGGCGCGGGCCACCTGGGCGCGCATCAGGTCGAGGGCGGTGAACCCCCGCGCCGCCTCGATTCCCGCCCTGAGTGCCGGCGACAGCCGCGCGAAATCCTCTGCGGAGGTCGTAGCAAATCGCAGCGCCCAGTTCGTCTGCTGCAGGGTGCTCCAGATGGGATCGGGCGCAGCGAGGGCATAATCCTCCTCCGCCACGTTGGCGCCCAGCCGCTCCAGCATGCGCACCGCAGCGCGGGTCGCCGCCTCCACCTCGCGGGCGACACGGCCATTCCCGGCACGCATCCACAGAAGAACCCGCGCACCTTCGAGGCCGCCGCCGGTTGCGGCGAGCGGAGGGGCGCGCAGGCTCCAGGGATCGGCCGGCGACGGCCCGGCGACCACGGGCAGGGTTGCCGCGATATCGGCGACGCTTCGGCCGATCAGCCCCAGATGGATGAAGCTGCCGAAGGCATCCGGCACCCGCTCGTGCGGCACGAGGCCCAGCGTCGGCTTGAAGCCGTAGGTGCCGGTGGCCGCGGCCGGCAGGCGGCTGGAGCAGCCGGCGTCGGTCGCGAGCGTCACCGGCGTCACCCCGAGCGCGACGCTCGTCCCGGCCCCGGAGGACGAGCCACCGCAGGTGAGGCCCGCCGCGAACGGGTTCAGCGTCAGCCCGGTGAGGGGCGAGAAGCCCAGCGGCGAATGGGCAAATTCCGTCGTCGTCGTCTTTCCGATGACGATGGCGCCCGCCGCCCTGAGCCGGGCCACGGCCGCGATATCCGACGCCGCCGGCGCGGCCTCAGCGAACAGCTGTGAACCCCAGCGCGTGGGCAGTCCGGCGCAATCGAGAATGTCCTTCACGGCGATCGGGACGCCCGCGAGCGGACCGGGCGTCTCGCCGGCGGCCGTGCGCGCGTCCATATCCGCCGCCGCCGCGCTCGCGCCCGCGCCGTCGAGCGCGGCGAAGCAATTGTACCCCGCCTGGGCCGCCTGCGCGCGGGCCAGCGCCGCGTCCACCGTCTCGCTCACCCGCCGCGTGCCGGCGGCATGGGCTGCGGCGAGGCGTGCGACCTCGCTTTCTCGTGCAATCGCGTTCATGCTCAAACCGGGATGCACAGAGCGTTGTCGATGAGCAGGCTGTCGTAAACGCAAATGCGCGAGGCGAGCTTCAGCCCGCCCTCCTCCCGCACGAAACGGTCGATGTAGCGGCCCACCTGGTGGATGGTCGCGTCCGGCCGGTCGAACAGCACCTGGAACACCACATAGTTCGCGGTGGCGTCGACGCTGCCGTCCTCCGCCTCGGCGACCTTCAGGTTGCCCACCATGTGCCGCAAATAACGCGGCGCGAACATGGCGGTCTTCTCCAGCGCGAACGCCCGGTCCCGGATCATGCCGCGGTTCTCGCAATAGATCAGGCCCACCGGGAGCTTCCGGTCGTAATTCTCGCGCGAGATGATGTTGTAGAAGCCATTGACGGTGAACATCTCGGCCCAGTCCGCCAGCCGCTGCTGGTCGAGGGCGGAGGCATAGGCCTCGTTGAAGGCCTCCACCTCCGCCTTAAGCAGCAGGGCATCGATCAGATCTTCACGGGAGGGCGCATTTGCACTCGTGGGGTTCAGCATGTTCGCGCCTCCTCAGGCGATACCCATGGCGTCGCGCCAGTGGCGATACATGGCGCGGATGGCGGCTTCCGAAATCAGCGTGTCGGCGGTGCCCGCCTCGGTGCCGGGATCGAGCTTCACCAGATGTTTGCCACCGGGCACGCCGATCATGCCGTCCTGCACGAACTTGATCGCCTCGTTGTCCTCCAGCCCCAGGAAGCCGGCCGGACCCATCAGGTTGCCCTGGCGCAGCCGATGGCGGGTCATCTCCTCGTCATCGCCCTCGAAGCCGAACATGGTCCATTTCATGATGAACTCGTTCGGGCCGGTCGGCACGATGTGGCGGATGCCCAGCGTGTTCATCTCCCGCTGCACGATGAGGTTCGGCCAGATGGTCGCCATGGTGACGGACCACGGGCTGTCGAACTCGTCGATGAAGTCCATGAAGCGCGGCTCCTCGAGGGTCATGCCCTCCTTGTAGGCGCGCATTTCCTTCTTCTTGTCCTCGGACACCACGGCATCCGACTTGGCGGACGCCATCACCCCGTGCCGGCCGGAGGGGTCCGCCAGCATCAGAGACTTGTTGCCCGCCACAAGCAGGCCGAACGTGACCAGGAAGGTATGCAGCAGGGTCGCGTGATAGGGGTCCTTGAGGTTCTCGTGATAGAGCTTCCAGTTGCCCGGCAGGCTGTGGCGATAGTGGCCCAGCAGCTTGGGCTTGCGGCCGTCGAAGGTGGCCTCGAACTCGCGCAGCACCTCGGGGCCGAGATAGTCCGGGAAGCTCTCCATGTCCTCCGCGTAGGAGGCGAAGACGACGCCGCGATGGGTGGTCACGTTGAGCTGCTTCAGGCCATGGTCCGCCGGCTTGAAGTCCTTCGGCATGCCGCCCTTGCCATCCACCCCGCGGCGGAAGGGGACGCCCACGAGATTGCCTTTCAGGTCATACGACCACTGGTGATAGGGGCAGACGAACTCCTTGGCATTGCCCGACAATTCCCGGCAGAATTCGGCCGCGCGATGGGCGCAGCGGTTCTCGAAGACGTGGATGGTGCCGTCTTCCGCGCGGGCGACCACCACGGGGGTCGGGCCGACATTGGAGCGGACGAAGTCGCCGGGATTTTCGATCTCGCATTCCAGCGCGACGAAATTCCAGGTGCGCCCGTGGAAGATGCGCTCCACCTCGCGGTGGTACACGGTTTCGTCCGTATAGACCCAGTCGGGGATGATGGAGAGGCCTTCATCGGGCCACACATATTTCTTCGTGAACTGGACGTCGGGGCTCGCGCTCATGTCGTCCTCCTCAGGATCGATCGGCGTGGGTTCAAAATCGCCCGGCGCAAGGAGACGCGCGCCGTGGGCGGCAAGGTCGAAGGGGGTGCCGGCGGCCAGCTCCGCGCGGGCGGCGCGGATGGCGGCGGCTTCGGAGAAGGCGATCACAGCCGTGACGCGCCCGTCCGCGACGGTGCGGTAGACGGCGCCCGCAGCGCCGTCCGTGCCGCTCAGAGCCACCGCGTCTCCGGTGCCGGGCACGCCCAGCATCTGGATGTTGAGGCCGAACTGGTCGGTCCAGAACCACGGCGCCCTCTCGGCCCGCGCGGTGTCGTCCCCGGCGATGCTGCGGCCGGCGGCGGCACCCTGCTCCTCGGCATTCTGCCAGCTTTCGAGCCGGCCGCGCCGGCCGTTCAGCGGGGCATGATGGAGCGCGCAATCGCCCGCCGCCCATATGCCGTCGATGGTGGTGCGCCCGGACGCATCCACCACGATGCCGCCCGCGACCTCGCAGCCGGCGGAGGCGGCAAGGTCCGTCTCGGGCACGAGGCCGACGCCCACCAGAACCGTGTCTGCAAGGATCTCGCCGGCTGTGGTCGCGAGCGCCAGAGCGCCGCCGCGCGGGGCGATCGCCTTCACCGCCACATCGCGCCGGATATCGACGCCATGGGCTTGCGCGAGCCGGCGGAAGGCGGCGCCCAGGGGCGGCGGCAGGAGGCGGGACATCAGCTCGCCCTCGCGCTCCAGCAGCACCACCTTGAGACCGCGCGCCCGGGCGGCGGAGGCAAGTTCCAGCCCGATGAAGCCGCCGCCCACCACGGCAACGGTGCCGGCGGATGCCAGGGACGCGGCGATGGAGCGGGCATCCTCCAGCGTGCGCAGGTGATGCACACCGGGCAGGTCATCGCCCGCAACGCCGAGGCGGCGGGCCGTTCCGCCGGTGGCGATCAGGAGCGCGCCATAGGAGATTTCCGTTCCATCAGAAAGGGTTGCGATGCGCGACGCCGCATCGACCCCGGCCACGCGCAGGCCCGGATGGAACGTCACGCCCAGCGCCGCCACGTCGGCGGGCGGGAGGCGGCAGGCGGAGGCGGGATCGAAGGTTTCGCCCAGCGCCTCCTTGGACAAAGGAGGCCGCTCATAGGGCAGATGCGGCTCGGCGCCGACGAGATGAATGGGGGCGGAAAAGCCGGCCGCGCGCGCCGCGCGGATGGCGGCGGCGGCGGCCTGGCCGGCTCCCGCGATCACGAGCGGAAGCTGATCTCGTCCCGTTTTTTCAAGCACTTGATCCGCATCGACAGGCGCCTCATCGGCGCGGCCGGTGCTGGCGGTTTCGAGGTCGACGAGCACATCGCCGCCCTCCACCTTGGCGGCATAGGTGGTGAGGTCCTGGGTGAGGGGAGCGCACAAAGCGCGGCCGGTGCGGATGTCGAAGACGCCCTGGTGGAGGGGGCATTCGATGGTGCCATTCTCCACATAGCCATCCTTCAGGAAGGCCAGCGCGTGGGTGCAGATGCCGTGGGTGGCGTGAACCTCATTCTCTTGACGGAACAAGGCGATAGGCACACCGTCCACCTCCACCCCGGTGACGCCGCCGTCGCGCAGCGCGTCGAGTTCCGCCACCTTCCTGAAGCCCATCGGATCCTCCCACCGTTTCCGGCGATTTTAATCAGTATACCGAGTAATTTTCTGCCGCAAGCCGCTCGGTACTCACACGTTCGACATCACTTCGGGTGGGGTTCCACCCACGTTTTCATCCGCTTGAACCACGTTGCCAGCACCACTTTGACAATGCCGAGTGCCGAGAGGCTCGTCTGAGTGGTCGGCGCCTCCCCTTTCAGGGCGGCGGCCAGATTGGCGGCGAACACCCCCGTCAGGTGTGAGACGAGATTTTGCACAAGGGCGCCCCGTGAAAACTGGGCGAGGGGGCCGGAGATGCGGTAGCGCAGCGCGAGGTCGATGGCGCTGCCCGTGCCGGCCGGCTTGAGGGCGAAGGTGATCTCGCCATGGGCGCGGGAGCCGCCATCCCGGCCGGAGCCGACGACGAGGCCGGTGCGCGCGGCATCGTCGAAGGTCACGGTCGCATCGCCGCCGAAGGCCGCCTTGATGGGGCCGAAGGTGACCACCATCCGGCCCTCCAGCTTCTCTCCATCGAAGGCCGTCACCTCGGCGCCGGGCAGGCAACGGGCGATGAGGTGGATGTCCTTCAGCGCTGGCCAGACGACCTCCGGCGCGGCATCCACGGTGAGGCTCTGGCGGATCTCGCTGCCGCCGGCACCGATGGACGCGGCGGGGGCCGGTGCGGCCTTGGGAGCGGCAGCCGCCACGGGCGCGGGAGCCGCAGCCGCGGCGATGCCGACCGCCTCCGCCTGCCATGCCGGAGCCTTCCCGGCGGAGACCGCACAGACGGCGTTCACGATGCCCACATAGCCGGTACAGCGGCAGAGGTTTCCGCTCAGCTCCTCGCGCACCGTGCGCTCGGATGTCTCCCCCAGGCGACTGACGATATCGCGCGAGGAGATGAGCATCCCCGGCGTGCAGAAGCCGCACTGGAGCGCGTGGTGGACGGAGAAGGCCTCGCGCAGCTCGCCCATCAGCGCATCGCCATCAAACCCCTCGATGGTGCGGATATCCGCCCCGTCGCAGGCGGCGGCGGAGGCGATGCAGGAGCGCTGGGGCTTGCCGTCGATGAGCACGGTGCAGGCCCCGCAGACCCCCTGCTCGCAGCCGAGGTGCGTGCCGGTGAGGTTCAGCTCCTCGCGCAGGAAATCGGCGAGGTGCGTGCGCGGCTCCACCTGACGGGAGAGGCGCTGGCCGTTGACGGTGAGGGTGATGGCGTTCATGCGAGCCCCGCATCGGTGAGGGCGCGGTCCACGGCCACCTGATGGAGTGCGCGGAACGCCTCCGGATGGCCCGCCAGCGCGGCCTCGATTTCTTCGTTGGCGGCGGCGCGCGCCCCCGCGATGTCGCCGGCCTTGAGGCGTTCGCCCGCCCCCGCCAGCACCAGCGGCGGCGCTTCCACCGCGCCCGCCACCACGCGGGCGAGGCCGCGCCCGCCATCCACCACCACGGCGCCGATGGCCTGGGCGAACTCGCCGGTCTTGCGGCACACCTTGTGGTAGCCCGTCTTCGCTCCGGCCGAGAGCACCGGCACGCGGACGGCGGTGATGATCTCGTCCGCCGCGAGGGTGGTGGTGTAGGCCGCCAGCATGAAGTCGGCCATGGCGCAGGCCCGCGCACCGGCCGGTCCCCGAATGAGGAGGGTCGCGTCCAGCACGGTCATGGTGCTGATCCAGTCGGCGGCCGGGTCCGCATGGGCAATGCTGCCGCCAATCGTCCCGCGATTGCGCACGGCGCGATAGGCGATGCCGTGGGCGACGCGGCGCATCAGCCCACCGGTCACGTCCGGCACCACGCCGTCCTCGATCTCCGCATGGGTCCAGCCGGCCCCGATATCGAGATGGGTCGCGCTGCCCTGAAGCGTGCGCAGCTCGCCGACGCGGCGCAGGTCCACGAGCGCGGCGGGGCGGGCGAGGCGCAGGTTGAGCATCGGCCCCAGCGAGCAGCCGCCGGACACGGGCTTTGCGCCCTCGCCTGCCAGCACGGAGAGCGCCTGATCGAGGGAGGTCGCGAGGGTGAGGTCGAAGGCTGCGGGCTTCATGCGGCGCTCCGTCCGTTATTCGCGCGACGCGCCTCGGCGAGGGCCGCGAGCACGCGCTCCGGCGTCGCGGGAATCTCGCACAGGGTGGCGCCGAGATCCTTCAGCGCATCGTTGATGGCGTTCACGATGGCCCCCGCCGGGGCGATGGCGCCGCCCTCCCCCACGCCCTTGATGCCGTGGGCGGAGAACGGGGACAGCGTCTCGGTGTGAGCGATGCGTACCTTGGGCAACTCGGTGGGGCCGGGCAGCAGATAATCCACGAGGGTGGAGGCGAGCGGCTGGCCCTCGGAATCGTAGGTGCTTTCCTCGAACAGCGCCGTGCCGACGCCCTGGGCGACGCCGCCATAGGCCTGCCCCTCGACGATCATGGGGTTCACCATGCGCCCGCAATCCTCCACCACCACATAGTCGAGGATTTCGGTGGCGCCGGTCTTCACGTCCACGGCCACGAGTGCGGCGTGGGTGGCGTAGGAGAAGAGGCCCGTGTCCACGTCCGGCTTGTAGCCCTCGGTGACTTCGAGGCCGCCGGTGTCCACGCCGTCCGGCAGCACCTCGGGGGTGCGATACCAGGCGCGGCCGATCTCGGCGAAGGTGACGGAGCCGGTCGGCCCATGGATGGCGCCGCCCTCGAACCGCACCTGCTCGGCGGAGCACTGCATGAGATGGGCGGCGAGCGCCTTCACCTTTTCCGCCAGCTTCTGCGCCGCCTTGGAGACCGCGCCGCCGGCCATGACGATGCCGCGCGAGGCATAGGCGCCGGTGGAGAAGGGCGTGGTGGCGGTGTCGCCCAGCGTCACGCGGATCTGCGCGATGGGCAATGTGAGGATCTCGCTCGCCATCTGCGCCAGCGTCGTCTCCAGCCCCTGGCCGATGGTGTGGATTCCGGCCTTCACATCGGCGCTGCCGTCCGGATTGAGGCGGATGGTGGCCTGCTCATAGCCCGGCACCAGCGGCGTGCCCCAGGAGGCGAACACCTTGGTGCCGTGGGCGGACTGCTCCGTATAGGTGGAGAAGCCGACGCCGATGCGCCGGCCGTCCATCTCGCCCATCTTCTGCCGGGCGCGGATGGCCTCGAAGCCGATCATCTCGCGGGCGGTGGCGAGCGAGGCGGGATAGTCGCCGCTGTCGTAGAATTTCTTGGTAATGTTCAGGTACGGCATGGCCGAGGCGGGCACGAGATTTTCCGCCCGCACATCCACCGCCTCGCGGCCCACGGCGGCGGCGACCGCATCGATGGTCAGTTCCATGGCGAAGCACACGCCCGGCCGCGCCACGCCGCGATAGGGGGCGAAGGGCGGCTTGTTGGTGGCCACCGAATAGGTCTTGCAGCGATACTGCGGCCAGATGTACGGCCCCGGCAGATTGCCGCCCGCCTGCGCGGCCTCCAGGCACGCCGTGAAGGGCCACACCGAATAGGCGCCCACGTTCACCGCCACTTCCGCGTCGAGGCCGAGCAGCCGGCCGCGTTCGTCGGCATAGGCGGTGATGACATATTCATGCTCGCGGGCATTGGCGCCGGCGGTGAGGTGCTCGCGCCGGTCCTCGATCCAGCGGAAGGGTCGCTTCAGCGTCATCGCCAGCCACGCCACCAGCACTTCCTCGGGCTGGAGGAGGCACTTGTAGCCGAAGCCGCCGCCCACGTCGGGCGGGGCGATGCGGATCTGCGCTTCCGGCAGGCCCAAGGTCTCGGCGAGGCCGGCGCGGATCATGTGCGGCACCTGGGTGGAGGTGTTCACAACCAGCGTGTCGTTCTGGAAATCCCACCACGCCACCAGCCCCTTGCCTTCCATGGGGTGCATGCACTGGCGGCCGGTGCGAAAGCGCTTCTCCACCTTCACGGCGGCAGTGCGGGCGACCTCCTCGATGCCGCCGGAATCGAAGCTGGTTTCCAGAAAGAGGTTGTCGCCCCACGCCTCGTGCAGCAGCGCGGCGCCGGGCGCGCGGCCGCTGTCGCAATCGACGATGGCGGGCAGTTCCTCATAGTCGAAGAGGGTCGCCTCGCAGAGGTCTTCCGCCTCGGCGCGGGTGGGGGCATAGGCCATGGCGACGATGTCGCCGACGAAGCGCACCTTCTCCCGCGCCAGCGGCGGATGGGCGGAGAGCTTGTAGCCGGGGATGGTGGAGCGGGTGATGATGTCGCCGACGCCCGCGCAATCGGCGGCGGTGAAGACGGCGCCTTCGTGCCCCTGCGGCTTCGTCACCGAGAGGATGCGCGCGTGGGCCACGGGGCTGCGGAGGAAGGCGACGTCGCTCATGCCGGGCATGCGGATGTCGCCGGCGAACCGGCCGCGGCCCATCAGGTGGCGCGCATCCTCCTTGCGGCGGACGCGGGCGCCGATGCCTTCGCCGCTGACGGCGGGATGGGTGTCGTGCTCCACGGACATGGCGTCCCTCTCCTTCGGTATGGGCAGGGCGGCGGCAAGGGCCGCCCTGCGATCATCGGCTCAGGCTGCCGCGCTCACGGCCATTTGGGCGCGGAGAAGCGGAAGCTGTCGAGGCGGAAGTCCGCGACGCGCATCCAGGAATTGGATTCGTTCAGGTAGGTCTTCCAGGGCTCGTAGATCTTCTTGAACTCGGGGTTGGAGGCGGCCAGTTCCGCGAAGGTCTCCAGCGTCGCCTTGTAGACCGCCTCCATCACCGGCTGCGGGAAGGCGCGCAGCTCGACGCCGGCCGCGAGCAGGCGGCGCAGCGCCTCGGGGTTCTTGGTGTCGTAGTTCGCGAGCATCATCAGATTCTGCTCTGTCGCGGCGGTCTCGAAGGCGGCCTTGAACACCGGCGGCAGCGCGTCCCACGCCTCCTTGTTGGCAAGCGTGGTGATCTGGGCGCTGCCCTCCCACCAGCCGGGGGTGTAGTAATACTTGGCGACCTTGTTGAAGCCGAGCTTCTCGTCGTCATAGGGGCCGATCCACTCGGCCGCGTCGATGGTGCCGCGCTCCAGCGAGGGATAGATGTCGCCCGGCGCGATCTGCTGCGGCACCACGCCGAGCTTGGTCAGGATGCGGCCGCCGAGGCCGGCGATGCGCATCTTGAGGCCCTGCAGGTCCTCGAGCCCCTTGATCTCCTTACGGTACCAGCCGCCCATCTGCACGCCGGTGTTGCCACAGGGGAAGGAGACCATGTTCTCCTTGCCGAACAGCTCCTGGATCAGCGCCTTGCCGCCGCCGTAGTAATACCAGGCGTTCTGCTGGCGGGCGTTGGTGCCGAAGGCGATGCCGCCGTCGAAGGCATAGGCCGGATTCTTGCCGGTGAAGAAGGAGGTGAGGGTGTGCGAGCACTCCACCGTCTTGTTCTTGGTGGCATCGAACACCTGCGTCGCGCCGACGATCTCGCCGCCGGCGAAGGGCGTCACCTCGAACTTGCCCTCGGTGAGCTCGCCGATGCGCTGGCACATGGCGGCCGCCGAGCCATAGATGGTGTCGAGGCTCTTCGGCCAGCTCGTCGCCATGCGCCACTTCACCGTGGCCTGGCTCTGCGCGATGGCGGGCGCGGCCACCAAAGTGGCGGCGGAGCCGGCGGCGATATTGGTCAGGAAGGTCCGTCTCTTCATCATCATTCCCCTTGTTTTTGTCAGGTCGGCGTCGGTCGGCAAAGGCGAAATCAGAAGCCGGCCCCGGGCTTCGGCAGGTCATCGAGGCCGGGCATGGCGGGCAGGCCGAGGCCGCTCGCCGGCGCATCGAGGCTGTCGAGCTGGCGCTGGGCGGCGGCGGGATCGGCCGTGGGGGCCGAGGATTTGTAGTGCATCACCAGGCCCGGGAAGGCGGCGATGAGGCCCACCATCACCATCTGGATCACCACGAAGGGGATGGCGCCCCAGTAAATCTGCGCCGACGTCACCGGCTCCATGCGCTTGCCGGTGAGCCGGTCGAGATAGGCGCTCTTCGGCGCCACCGAGCGCAGATAGAACAGCGCGAAGCCGAAGGGCGGATGCATGAAGGAGGTCTGCATGTTCACCCCCAGCATCACCCCGAGCCAGATGAGGTCGATGCCGAGCTTGTCCGCCGCCGGCGCCAGCAGCGGCACGACGATGAAGGCCAGCTCGAAGAAATCGAGGAAGAAGGCGAGGACGAAGATCAGCGCGTTGATGAAGAGCAGGAAGCCGATCTGCCCGCCCGGCAGGCCGGTGAGCAGATGCTCCACCCACACATGTCCGTTGATGCCGTAGAAGGTGAGCGAGAACACCCGCGCGCCGAGCACGATGAAGATGGCGAAGGCGGAGAGCTTGGCGGTGGTCTGGGTCGCCTGCGTGAGGATGGAGAGCGAGAAACGTGCGGGGTTCTTCTCCAGCCGGCGCTTCAGCGCGGCGAGGGCCATGGCGCCGAGCGCGCCCATGGCGCCGCCCTCCGTGGGCGTTGCGACGCCGAGGAAGATGGTGCCCAGCACCAGGAAGATGAGCAGCAGCGGCGGCACCATCACGAAGGTGACCCGCTCGGCCATGCGCGAGACCAGGGGCAGGCCGGTGAACCGCTCGATCCCGCCGGCGATGAAGGCATAGAGGGCACCCGCGGCGAGGATGTCGGCCATGAGACCGACCGTCGGATGCCCGCTCTCGCGGAGCAGCACATAGGCCGCGCCGAACGCCGCCGTCAGCACGGCCGAGAGGACGAGCCGCCGCGCGCCGAGGAAGCGGTTGAGCAGCGCGCAGACGAGCGCCACCACCACCGCCACGCAGATGGCGAGAATGACATAGTCCGCGCCCGCCTTGATGCCGGTCTCGCGCATCAGCAAAGTGGCGATGGCGGCGGAATAGGCGACCAGCACGCCGAGCTGCCACACGCCGCGCGCGCCCGACGGCTCGCGGCAGGTGAGCGCTTCCGGGGGCAGGCCGGGCGCCGACTTGGGTGAAATGATGGTGACCGCGAAGACGTAGAGTGCATAGAGGCCGGACAGGATGAGGCCGGGCAGGAAGGCGCCTTCGTACATGTCGCCCACCGAGCGGCCGAGCTGGTCGGCCATCACGATCAGCACCAGCGAGGGCGGGATGATCTGGGCCAGCGTGCCGGAGGCGGCGATGACGCCGGCCGCGAGGCGCCGATCGTAGCCGTAGCGCAGCATGATGGGCAGCGAGATGAGCCCCATGGAGATCACCGAGGCGGCCACGACGCCCGTGGTCGCGGCCAGCAGCGCGCCCACGAAGATCACCGCATAGGCAAGGCCCCCGCGCACGGTGCCGAACAGCTGGCCGATGGTCTCCAGAAGGTCTTCGGCCATGCCGGAGCGCTCCAGCACCAGCCCCATGAAGGTGAAGAAGGGGATCGCCAGAAGCACCTCGTTGGCCATGGTGCCGAACATGCGCTCCGGCAGCGCCTGGAGGAGCGGCCAGGACAGCGTGATCGCGTCCGGCGCGTAGGGCGAAAGCTCGACGGCGATGAAGAAGAAGAGCAGTCCGTTGGCGGCCAGCGCGAAGGCGACGGGATAGCCGAGCAGCATGAACACGACGAGCGTCGCGAACATGATGGGGGCGAGGTTCTGGGCAATGAACTCGATCATCGGGGCAGCCTTGGGCGCGGCGGGCGAACGGGCGAGGAAGTTGGGGCGGCCAGGGTCATGGCCGCATGCCGCCTTCCGAGATCCGCGGGTCCACCTTCGCGAGTTCGTGGAGAATGCGCTCCGCCTCGGCCGCGTGGATGTCGGGGCCCGCCGCCTCCGCGAGATCGCCGCGCATGATGGCCACGCGCTTGATGAGCTCGCTCACGCCCTGCAGCAGCAACAGCGCGAAGCCGACGAGGATCAGCGCCTTGGCGGGCCAAAGGATGAGCCCGCCCGCATTGGTGGAGGTCTCGCTGGACTTCAGGGACTCGAACACGAACGGCACGGACAGCCACACCATCAGCATCGAGAACACCATCAGGAACAGGACGATGCAGACGATCTCGATGATGTTGGTGACCCGCCGGCTGAAGCGGGAGGCCACGATGTCGATGCGGATGTGCTCGTTGAGCTGCAGCGTCCACGGCGCGCAGAGCATGAACACCGCGCCGAACAGATACCACTGCAATTCGAGCCAGGCGTTGGACGATACGCCGAACATCTTGCGGACCACGGCGTTGGCGGCCGAGACGAGGATGGCGACGAAGATCGCCCAGCACGCCACGCGGCCGACGAAGACATTCAGCGCGTCTATGGAACGCGACAAGGACAATAGGGCTTTCATGCCTCTACTCCCGGGGCAAGGGATGCGAGCGGCGGACGGATCGAACAACGCGTCTTTTCAACTTGAAAAAGAACTATTCTAATCTAGGCGGCGTCAGCCTGATACTTCGGGTGCGTGGCTTCGAAGCAGTCGAGGGCCATGCAGTTTTCGTAAATCCCCATCACCAGCGGATAGGGCGTCACATCGCAATTGAAGCGCTGGGCATTGAACACCTGCGGCACGAGGCAGATGTCCGCCATGCCGGGCGCATCGCCCAGCACGAACCTGCCGCTGAGGCCCCGCGCCGCGAGCATGGCCTCCAAGCTCCGGAAGCCTTCGGCGATCCAGTGGGCATACCAGGCGTTGCGGGCGGTCTCGTCATGGCCGAGGCGGTCGAGATGCTTGAGCACCCGCACATTGTTGAGCGGATGGATGTCGCAGCAGATGGCCTGGCTGAAGGCGCGCACATAGGCCCGCTCGATGGGATCCTTCGGCAGCAGCGCCGGCTCGGGCTGCGTCTCCTCCAGATATTCCATGATGGCGAGCGACTGGGTGAGCACGAGAGAGCCATCCACCAGGGCCGGCACGAGGCCCTGCGGATTGAGGCGCACGAAGGCGTCGGCCTTGTGCTCCATCTTCGGCAGGCTGATGGCACGCGGCGTCGCGGTGAGCCCCTTGAAGGCGAGCGCGATGCGCACCCTGTAGGACGCCGACGACCGAAAGAAACCGTAGAGTTCCATTTGCGCACTCTGGAAGTTTTGTTTTTTCTTCGGACGCATGGAACGGCGATGGCGCGAAGCCATCGCCGGAGGGGGCGGCAGACAGCGCCGCCCGGAGATGTCAGCTGGCGGCCTTGGCGAGGATCTCGTCGGGCGTGGAGGACACGACCTTCGCGTAGCGCGGCACGAACTTGCCACCGACGATGTGGCGGATGAAGGAGGGCTTGAGCTCCTCGGCCAGGATCTTGCGGATCTTGGCGTGCTCCTCGATGTCCTTCCACTCCGCGATCAAATAGAAGCGCAGCGGATTTTCCTCATCGCGCAGCAGAACGCCGTCCTTCACCTGCGCCCACGACTTGTGCATCGGATTTCCATCCGAATAGTCGAAATCCTCGAACTCGCGGATGAACTCCGCTTCCGAGCCCGGATTGATGGTGAAGTCGTAGATGTGGAGGTAGTTGCCCTTGGTGGCGAGCGGCTCTTGAGCCATTCGTGTCTCCCTCTCGTTGCCCGGAGACGATGCACCCGATCGCAACGCGACCCGGCGGCGCCTGCTCCTGTGCGCCCGCCTGCGGCGGACTCCATTAATAGGAGTACACTGATTAATTCGGCCGTCAATGCGCCACGTCACATTTCCGGAAAATGACGCAGATATGGGCTGATTGCTGGCAAATCGCGCACATTCGTGCCGCATCTCTCGGCGGCGATCCGAAAGAAATGATGTGACACTGACTAATTTGGCGATTTTGGCTGGGTGCAATGCAGCGAGGCAGGACGCCGCCGCGTGGCGGATCGGCGTGATTGCGGGCATTGCGCGGCGCACGGCTTATGACGCACTGCGAGCGTGGCGCGCGCGCGATCCATGTCGCGGCGCGCGCGGGTAGGGTCGATGGGAGGGCCGGCCCGGCGGCTGCCCGCCAGATCGGCTCAGACGGCCTGCGCCGCCGGCTCCTCTTTCATCGCCGGCAGCTCGATCGTGAAGGCGGCGCCGCCCTCCCCGTTCTCCACGGAAAGCGTTCCGCCGTGGTCGCGGATGATGCCGAAGCTCACCGAGAGGCCGAGGCCCGTGCCCTTGCCCGGCGGCTTGGTGGTGAAGAAGGGCTGGAAGATGCGCTCCATCACGTCCTCGGGGATGCCGCCGCCATTGTCCTCCACGCGGATGCGCAGCAGGCGGCCGGCCTTGCCGGTCTCGCAGCCGACGCGCAGCCGGATAAGGCCGGGAAAGTCCGTGCCGGTGCTGGCACGGCGCTCGACGATGGCGTCGCGGGCGTTCTGGATGAGGTTGATGATGACCTGCTCCAGCTGGTCCTGCCGGCACAGCACCTTGGGAATGTCCGGCCCCTGGGCGGTCTCGACTTCGATATTGTCCAGCCGCAGGTGGGCGCCCACCACCTGCAGCGCGCCCTCCACCGCATCCAGCGGCGCGGAGGGCTGGAGGTGCTCGTCGCTCTTGCGGCCGAAGATGCGCATGTGGTCGATGATCCGGCTCATGCGCACGGTCTGCTGCACGATGCGGTCGAGCTTGGAGACGAGATGCTCGGGCGGCAGCCCCATCTTCATCCCCGTCAAAGCGTTGGAGGCGGCGAGGCGGATGACGCCGAGGGGCTGGTTGATCTCGTGGGCGAGGCCCGTCGCCACCTCGCCCAGCGAGGCGAGCTTGGACATCTGGTAGAGCTTGTTCTCCTCCATCCGGCGCTGGGTCTGGTCGACGGCGACCACCACCACCTCCTGCCCGCCGGAGCCGCCCGGGCCCATGCCCTGCAGCGGCGCCACGACGATCTCCGCCTCCACGTCGGTCTCCCCGTCGGAGAGGCGCTCATTGATGTGGCGCGGCGCATTGAGGTCCGCGACGATGGTGCGGAAGCGGGGCCTGCCCAGATAGGACCGCAGGAGGCGTCCGAGCGTCCCGTCCGGCGGCGAGCCGATCTCGCTGGCGCCCTCTGGCGTGACGTGCATGACCGAAACGCCGGGCACCCGGCTGATGGCGTCGAGCACATTGGCTTCGCGCAGGCGCGCGAGTGCCTGAACCTCCTGCGCCTCCAGCCGCTTCTGCAGGTTGAAATAGCTGCCGCCCACCGCGACCACCACCAGGAGCGCGATGGAGAGGCCGGCCGCCGTGCTCCAGATCGCCGCCTTGAAGTCGGCGGACTGGGCTCGCACGAAATCCGTGGAATAAGCCACGGAGACGAGGATGGGAAACTTGCCCGAGCGCACGGTGAAGCCCACCCGCTCGATGCCGTCGACGGTGCTGGCCTGGCGATAGGCATCGCCGCCGTTCTGCATGGCGGCCACGAAGGCCGGCGATTTGGACAAATCGTCGCCGAAGCTGGTCCTGTTGGTGGCGCGGGCGCGGACGATGCCGTCCGTGCCCATGAGGGCGATGAGCTGGCCATCCTCGGTGCGCAGCTGCTTGTAGAAATCGATGAAGTCGCTGATGGCGTAGGAGGCGACGACCACGCCCGCGAAACCGCCCTGCGCGTCGGTCAGGGGCCGCGTCAGCTGGATGGTGTATTTCTTGGAGACCCGGCCGAGCACGGGCTTGCTGATGAAGAGCTGCCCCTTCCCCGGGTCCTTGCCCATGTGGACGCGGATGTGCTCGCGATCGGAGAGATCCACCTTCTCCGGCCCCGGGGGCGCGAGGCTGCTCGCCACCATCACGCCGTTTCTGTCGGTGACGGCGAGCTGCACCACCGAGGGGGGGACGCTGAAGTCCTTGAGCTGCTCATAGATCTGGTAGGGCGCAGCGCTGTGGTCGTAATTGCTCGCGAAGTTTTGCAGCAGCGCGTCGATGGGCTCCACCGCCTGCTCGAAGCTGCGCATGAGCAGCGTCGCCATGCGGTGGGCCGTGATCTCCGCCTTCTCCATCTCCGCATCGCTGTGCAACTGGAACAGCACCAGCGCCGCCACCAGCGGAATGAGGCCGACGAGAAAGACGAGCCCGGCAAGCATCAGCGTGACGCGGTTGAAGCCCTGGGGTTCCTGCTTCGGCGACGGACCGGGTCCGGGACCGGAGGGGTGATCGGCCGGCCGACCAGACATGGCATCAGGCGGTGACATCGCCGGCCCCTCCAAGCTCCACCAGCGCCGCGCAGAGATCATCGAAGGCCAGCGGCTTCGGAAAGCAGCGCAGCACGCCCTTCTGGCGCGCGCGCTCCATGTCGGCCTCGGCAGCGTGTCCGGTCATCATCAGGAAGCGCACATCGCGGCCAGGAAACCGCCCCTGCACGGTCTCCACCAGAGCGACGCCGTCCATGTCCGGCATGCGCATGTCGGTGAGCACGACCCGGATGTCGGTATCGCGCGCGAGAATGTCTATGGCCTCGGCGCCCCGCCCGACGGAGCGGGTGGACAGGCCGCGAAAGGCCAGCGCCTCGATCAGCTCGTCGAGGTATTCAGGCTCGTCATCGACGATGAGAACATGAGTCATCTGTCGTCGGACCCCGCTCAGCCGGTATTGAAGGATGGGATGCCGGTTTTGCGGCGCACTCCACGCCCGCGCCTGCCCTCCGTCAAGGCAAACTCATTCCGATTTGAAGTGAATTCCGGATCAGTTGCCGGCTTGAAAGATGACAAACGGAGTGAAATATGAGCCCATAGATTGGAATTTTTCCAACCCGGCCAGAAAGATGGCGGCCAGCGCGAGGTGTATTTGATGCCGCAGGCTGCCGCACCACCCAAAGTGCCCCCGGGGCGTGGCAAGCTTCGGCGCATCCTTATTCTTGACGACGATGCGGCTTTTCGCGAAGACCTAGCGGAATACCTTACTTTCGCCGGCCATACGGTAAGCCATACCTCCGATCCCACGGATGTGACCCCACGGAGCCTGTGCGATACCGACATCCTCCTGCTTGACCTGAACATGCCGGGCGTCGACGGTGTGGACGTACTGCGCAACCTCTGCCGGTGCGTTCTCAGCGCCCAGGTGGTCCTCATCAGCGGCAGTGACAAGGATGTGATCGAAGCGGCCGCCGAGGCCGGGAGGATGAGCAACATCCGGATCCTCGGCACCCTCCACAAGCCGTTCGATCCCGAGGAATTGCTCACACTCATCGGCGGCGAGGCGGCCGAGGCGAGCATCCACCACGCCACCGCCCGCGCTCCCTCCGTTTCGCAGGTGGCCGAGGCGGTGGAGGCGGCGATCGCGGGCGGCACGGTGCCGGTGATGTTCCAGCCCAAGTGCCGTCCCGGCGACCGCGCCTTCGGCGGTGCCGAGGCACTGCTAGGCGATGTCTGGCCGGGCCTCGGCCGCATCTCCCCGTCAGCGATCATCGAGGCGGCCGGCACGATGCCGGGCCTGCTGCGGCGGCTGACCCTCGAGGTGGTGGAGCGCGCGGCCCGGGGCGGCGCCGCCTGGCGCGCGGCCCGGGGCGGCGCCGCCTGGCGCGCGGCCGGGCTCGACGGTCCGGTCAGCATCAACATGACCCTGGACCTTCTGACCGAGCCCCGCGCCCCGGCGCTGCTCGCAGAAACCGTCAGGGCAGCCGGCCTTGCCCCCTCCGACGTGATCCTGGAGCTGACCGAGGACGCGATCTACGATTCCTCCAGCGACGCGCTGATGGCCCTCGCCCAGGTGCGCATGGCCGGCTTCGGCGTCGCGCTGGACGATGTGGGGCAGCGCCAGAGCGGCCTGCTCCAGCTGGCCCGCCTGCCCATCACCGAGCTCAAGATCGACCGCGCCCTCGTCGTCCAGTCCCGGGGCACCGAAAAATCCCGCAGCATTCTGGAGGCTCTGATCGAGCTTGGCCATCGCCTCGGCCTGAAGGTGGTCGCCGAGGGCGTGGAAACGGAAGAGGATTTGTCCCGCGTCAAGGCCATGGGCGTGGATCTGGTCCAGGGTTTTGTCATTTCCCGCAAACTCGCCCTTGCCGAATTCATCGCGATGTTCAAGGAATGGAGACAATCCGGCGCCACAATCACGGTCGCCGGCCCAGAGAAAGCTTGACCGAGGACGCCCCCGAGGACCCAACCCACGACCTAACCCCAGGACGCCAAGCTGAAGAATGCGTAACGACAGCTCCAAGGGCGGATGGGCCGAGGCCGCGACCGCCGAGCCGCAGGTACTTCTGGTCGATGACGACCGCGACGTGCTGGAAGAGCTGCACGACGGCCTCTCGATGCTGGGCATTGCCTCGCTCACCGCCACCACGGCGGTGGAAGCGCTGGACCTCGTGCAGCGCAACGATCCCCTGAAAGTGATCGTGACCGATCTCCAGATGCCGCGCATCGACGGCATCGAGCTTCTGCAGAAGCTCTCGGTGCGGCGCCGCAAGCATCCCATGGCCGCCATCGTCATCACCGGCCACGCCTCCCTCGACCGGGCCGTGGGCGCGCTGCGCCTCCAGGCGGTGGATTTCCTCCAGAAGCCGCTTCTCGCCGAGGAGGTGGCGCACGCCATCCACCGCGCCCTCGCCATCGTCGAGGACGAGGCGCTGAACGCGAACGGCGAGGACGACCTGCCCGCCACGATCGCCCGGCCCAATTACATGAAGGCGCTCGTCGCCGCCCGGGCCGACCGGGACGCCATCTTCCAGACCGGGCTGTTCTCCGATCCCGCGTGGGAGATGATGCTCGACCTCGCGGTGGCGGAGGCGAGCGCCCGGCCCATCTCCGTCACCAGCCTGTGCATCGCCTCCGGCGCGCCCACCACCACGGCGCTGCGCCGCATCGATGATCTGGAGGAGGCGGGGCTGGTGAAGCGCGTGCCCGACGGCCGCGACCGCCGGCGCATCCTGGTGGTGCTCACCGAGCAGGGGCGCGGCCGCATGGAGGCCTTCGTGCAGCGGCAGGCCGACCGCTTCGGCATCAAGCTCGACTGAACGCGACGAGACAAACGAAAAGGGCCGGTGTCTCGCGACACCGGCCCTCTTTCTTTGCGCGGCGCGGATCAGGCAGCGCGCAGGGTGGAGACGAAGCTCGTCACCTCGCGCTGGAGGTCCTGCGACTGCTCGGAGAGCGCCGAGGAGAGGCTCATGAGCTGGGTCGCGGCGGAGCCGGTCATGCCGGCGGCCTGGCCGACGCCCGACATGTTGTTCGTCACCTGGGTGGCGCCCTGCGCGGCGCGGTGGGTGTTGGCGGCGATCTCGCTGGTGGCGGCCCGCTGCTCCTCCACCGCACCGGCGATGATGGCGGTGAGGTCACGCACGTTGTTGATGGTGGTCACGATGCTCTGGATGGAGGTCACCGTGGCGGAGGTCGCGTGCTGGATCTCGCCGATCTTCATGGAGATCTCGTCCGTGGCCTTCGCCGTCTGGGCGGCGAGTTCCTTCACCTCGGAGGCGACCACCGCGAAGCCGCGACCCGCATCGCCCGCCCGCGCCGCCTCGATGGTGGCGTTGAGGGCGAGGAGGTTGGTCTGCTCGGCGATCTCCTTGATGAGGTTCAGCACCTGCCCGATGGACTGGGCCGCCTCGGAGAGCTGGCGGATGTTGTCGTTGGTGCGCTCGGCCTCATCCGCCGCCGACCGGGCGATGACGGCGGAGTTCGACACCTGGTCGCTCATCTCGCGGATGGAGGCGGACAGCTCCTCGGCAGAAGCCGCGACCGTCTGCACGTTGTCCGAGGCCCCCTCGGCGGCGAGCGTCACCGACTGGGCCTGGCGGGACGTCTCCTCCGCCGTGGCGGAGAGGTTGCGGGCGGCGTCGGCCACCTCGCCGGACGAGCCGGAGAAGCGCTCGGCGAGGGCGCCCATGCGGCTCTGGAAGGCGTTGGCGATGTTGGCGCGCTCGGCGATGAGCTGCTGCGCCATCTCCTCCTCCTTGCGCTTCTGCTCGGCGCGCAGGTTCTCGGTCTCGACGAGGCCGTCGCGGAACACCTCGAGGGTGCGGGCGATGTCGCCGATCTCGTTCTTCGTCTCGCGGTTCGGCACCTGCGTATCCAGCGCGCCGCCGGCGATCTTGCCCATCGCATCAGTGACGCGGTTGAGCGGGCGGGTGATGCCGAACAGGATGAAGGCAACGGCCGCAAGACCGAGCACGAGCTGCGCGACCACGGCGAGGATCAGGACCGATTGCGCGGTCTCGTAGTCTTGGGCGGCGCGGGTCTCGGCGTCGGCCGCCCCCTTGTTGTTGATATCGATACTCTTCGCAAGGCTGAGCATCACGGCATCGAAGACACCGACGCTCTTGTTGGCGAGCTCGATGGCGGCGTCCTCCTGCCCGGCGCGGTGCTTGCCCAAGAGTTCGCCCTGCACCTGGACATACTCCGCCCAGCGCACCAACACGTCGTTCCACAGCGAGCGCTCCTCCGGCGAGGAGATCAGCTTCTCATACTCTCCCGTAGCCTTGCCGGTCTCCCCGATGAGGCGGCTCATGCGGTCCGCCAGGGCCGCGCTCTCCTTGGGCTCGGTGACCAGCAGGGTGCGCATGGCGGCGACGCGGACACGGGTCATTGCATACTTGACCTCGCCCAGCGCACGCACGCTCGGCAGCCAGTTCTCCGCCAGTTCGTCGACATTCTGGTTGATGTGGGCGAGCTTGCTCAGGGCAAGCGCGCCCTGCCCTGCCGCCAGAGCGACCAGGACGAGGTAGAGGCCGATCAATGTACTCTTGACGGTCAGACGCATGTTTGTCTCCCCTTTTTCGGGTATTTCTGAACTTGTCTCAGGACTGAAAGACAAAGATACGCCTTTTCATACTCACCCAAGCTGGATTGGAGCTTGCGCTACCGAGAGTACTACCCGCGCCGTCAGCCGACGTACTGGTATCCGAGATAGCGGCGGGCATCGATCACGTCGCGGCCGAGCTGCAGGCGCAGCTTCTTGCGCAGCTTGCTCATGTGGCCCTCGACCACGCTCTCGTCCACGTCCTCGTTGAAGATGCCGTAGATGGTGTTGAAGATCTGGGTCTTGGTGACCCGGCGCTTGGAGTTCTTCACCAGATATTCGAGGATGTGCCGCTCACGGCGCGGCAGGGCCAAGGGCGCGCCGTCCACCTCGGGGTCGCGGCCGTCGAAGAACACGCGCAGGCGCTCGTCGGACGGCATCTGGATGTCGCCGGAACGCACCCGCCGCCACACCGCGTCCGCGCGGGCCACGATCTCGCGCACGTGGACGGGCTTTCGCACCACGTCGTCGATGCCGGCGGTGAAGAGTTCCAGCGTCTGGGTCAGGGACTTCACGTCCTCCAGCGCGATGATGGGCGCCGGGCTGTGCGAGCGGATGAGGTCGGGATAGGTGATGCGCGCGTCGGATTCCCCGATCAGGAAGCTTTCCACCGCGCCGAGATCCTGGTCCGAGGTGGTCTCGATCCAGTCGCGGAATTCGCTACCCGTGAAACCCTGCGAAGAAAAACCCTCGCGGGAGAACGCCGAAACATAGCTTTCGGCAACAGAGGCCCGCTCATCAACGACGACGTACATGATTCCCTCCATCATGTCTTAAAGGGTTCGTGTCGCCGGCATCGATGTCTTAACGATTTATTTCGCGTCAGGCGACGCAAAATCCCTAGGACGATGGCACAGAACGGGCAATCTGAAGAGTAACGGGTTTGGAAGCGAATTGACTGCCAGATCGGAGTGGTCGCGGCCTCACCCCCTACGAAAGACGAAAGCCGGCGGCGGATTCTGCATCCGCGGCGCCGGCTCTGGAGTTTTGAGGGCATTCTCGCTCCGGATTGGCTCCGATCCGGAACGATCCCCGCCGCGGGCTGGGCGCCGGCGGCCGGCGAAAGCTCGTGCTAGCGCCGGGCGGCGACGATCGTCGACGGCGCGCGGGTGTGGACGTAGGTGCCGCGATGATCGGGGAGCGGGCGGAAGGCATCGCAGATGCCGATGGCCGTCTCCGCCCCGCCGAGCTGGAGGAAGCCATCCGGCGCGAGCTGGCGCGACATGCGGGCGAGGATGTCGGCCTTGGTGGGCACGTCGAAATAGATCAGCACGTTGCGGCACATGATGAGATCGAACGTACCGAGCCCGGTGTACGGGTCGAGCAGGTTGAACTTGCGATACTCCACCACGGACTTCAGCTGCGGCACGACCTCCCACCAGTCGCCCGACTTCACGAAATACTTGAGCAGCTGCTGCACCGAGAGGCCGCGCTGCACCTCGAACTGATTGTAGCGGCCGGCGCGGGCCCGCTCCAGCACGTCGCTGGAAATGTCCGTGCCGAGGATATGCACCCGCCGCCCGCCGGTCAGCTCGGGCCGCTCGGCCAGCAGCATGGCGATGGAATAGGGCTCCTGGCCCGTGGAGGCGGCGGCGCACCAGATGCGCAGCGTGTGGGTCTTCAGCCGCGACGCGCACAAGGCCGGAAGCAGCGAGCGGGCCATGTCCTCGAACGGCACCTTGTCGCGGAAGAACAGGGATTCGTTCGTGGTCATCGCCTCAACCACCGCTTCCGCGATGATGGGCGCCTCGTTGCTCTTCAAGATCTCCGCCAGCCGCGCGAAATCGGGGATGGCGAAGCGGTTGAGCAGCGGGATGAGGCGGCTTTCGAGGAGATAATGCTTGTCGTCGGTGAGGATAAGCCCCGACCTGTCTTTCAGGAACCGGGCGAAGAAGTCGTAGTCCGCGGGGCGGATCATCCGCGCCTCCTCGCAAGCATGGCGATGACCTTGGGTCCGATGGCCTGGAGCGGGAGCACCTCGCTGGCGTTCCCCGCATGGGCGGTGGCGCCGGGCATGCCCCAGACCACGCTCGTCTCCTCGTCCTGCACGATGACGCTGCCGCCCGCGTCGGCGATGAGGCCGGCGCCCCGCGCGCCGTCGCTGCCCATGCCGGTCAGCACGAGCGCGAGGGCGTTGCGGCGATAGATCTGCGCCACCGTGTCGAACATGGGGTCCACGGCCGGCTTGCAGAAATTCACGGGCGGTCCGTCGGAGAGGCGGATGAGCGTGCGCGGCCCGTCGCGCTCCAGCAGCATGTGCTTGCCGCCGGGGGCAATGTAGATGTGCCCGGCGCGCAGCGCCTCGCCCTCCTGCCCCTCGGCCGCCTGACGGCCGGCAGCGCGGCTGACGTGCTCGGCCAGGAGCGCGGTGAAGGTTGCCGGCATGTGCTGCGTGATGACCACCGGGATGCGCTCGATATAGGGCCCGAGCACGGCGAACAGGCGGGTGAGCGCCTGCGGCCCGCCCGTGGAGCTGCCCACGGCGATCAGCGAGATGTCGGACGCGGAATAGGGTCGCAAACGGATCGGTCCCCTTGGCAGGCTGGCGGCCGCCGCCTGCGGCTGCAGGGAGGGCGGCGGCAAGGCGGGCGCGCGGCCGGCCTGCCGCAGCACCTTCAGGCCGAGGCTGCGCACCTTCTCCATCAGCTCGCGCTTGAAGTCGTCGGTGGCAAACGTGCCCTTGGTGGCGTCCGGCTTCGGCAGATAGTCGGCGGCGCCCAGCGTGAGCGCCTTGAGGCTGATCTCCGCGCCCCGGCGGGAGAGGGCCGAGGCGACGATGACCGTCGTGTTGCGCCGCTGCTTGAGGATGAGCGGCAGAGCGGTGAGGCCGTCCATCTCCGGCATCTCGAGGTCGAGGATGACCACGTCGGGCTGCACCCGCTCAAGATCGCCGAGGGCGGCCTTGCCGTTGGAATAGGTGCCGACCAGCTCGAAGGCCGGGTCGTCCGAGAGCCAGCGGGCGATGATGCCGCGCACGAACACGCTGTCGTCCACCACCATCACGCGGATGGCGGTGCCCGGCGTTGCCGTCGCCGGCGGGGAGGAAGGTTGCGGCATCAGTCCACCCTGTCCAGGAGACCCACGGCCTCGAGCTTCTCGCGCAGGATTTCGGAATCGAACGGCTTCATGATGTATTCATCCGCGCCGAGCGAGACGGCGCGGGCGATATGCTCCATGTCGTTCTTGGCGGTGCAGAAGATGACCTTCGGCGTCCGTCCCGCCTCGGTGGAGCGCAACTGCTCCAGCACGGCGAGGCCGTCCGTCACCGGCATGGACCAGTCGAGCAGGATGGCGTCGGGCATCGCCCGCGCGCACATCTCCAGCGCCGGGGCGCCGTCCGCCGCCTCCTCCACGCAGAAGCCGAGATCTTCCAGGATGCCGCGGGCAACCTTGCGGACGACGCTGGAGTCGTCCACCACAAGACAGGTCTTCATTCAAAGCTCCGCGCGTTTGCCGGCATCCTGGCGGGCGACGGCCGAGCCGGCCCGCTCCAGCACCAGGTCCACGTTGAGGATCAGCATCAGGTCGCCGGAGAGGCGATGGACGCCGGCGGCCACCTGCGCCCAGCGCGGGTCGAGGTTGGCCGGGTTCGGTTCGCGACGCGCGGCATCGAGGGACAGCACCTCGCCCACGTCGTCGATGATGAGGCCGAAGGCCTCGCCATGGTGCTCGATGCCCACCGCCATGGGCGCGCCCTCGGCATCCGGCAGCGACAGCAGGCGCCGCATGGCCACCATGGTGACGATGCGGCCGCGCAGGTTCAGCACGCCGGCGATCTCGCCTGGGGCCAGCGGCACGCGGGTGATGGCTTCCGGCACGAACACCTCGTGCACCAGCGCGATGGGCAGGCCGAACAATTGCGGCCCGATGCGCACCGTCACGTACTGGATCACGTCATGCGCGGACTGGGCCGCGTCGGGGGTCAGGGGTGTGTGGGCGTTCATGCGGCAATTCCCTGTCGGCCGGTGAATTCCTTCAGCGCGGCGATGAGGCCGGGGCGGTCGAACTTGGCGACGCAGTCGGTGAAGCCCACGGCGCGGCCCCGCTCCAGCGCGTCGCGGTCCTGCGCGGTGGCGAGCGCGATGATGGGCACCGCGCGGATGCGCGGGTCGCCGCGCACGGCGGCGGCCAGGGCGAAGCCGTCCATGCCCGGCAGGTCCACGTCGCTGACGATGGCGTCGAAGCCATCTTCCTCGCCGAGCCGCGCCAGTGCCTCGCCGGCGGAGGCGCAGGCCGTGACCTCGTAGCCGTTGCCGTTGAGCATGGGCGCGAGCAGGTCGCGGTGGAACGGGCTGTCATCCACCAGCAGCAGCCGCGGCCGCTCCGCCGGACGGACGAGATGGCGGAAGCGCTCGCCGAAGGCCACCTGCGTATAGAAGGCGACGTCGAGGATCTCGGTGGCCTGCCCCGACAGGACGGCCGCGCCGAGCACCTCCGGCATGTTGGAGGGCGACAGCTCCATGTCGAGCTCGGCCTCCACGATGTCGACGATCTCGTCCACCACCAGGCCCATGACGCGCACGCCATCGGCGAACACCAGCATGGGCTGGGTGCCCTGCGCCACGCGCTGCACCTCCTCGTTGGCGTAGAGCACGGGGATGAGAGCGCCGCGATACTGCAGCACCGGGTAGCCGTTGACCCGCTCGATGCGCGCCACCTCCAGCTCCTCGATGCGGGTGACGAGGCCGAGGGGTACCGCCTTGAGATCGCGGGAGCCGGCGCGGAACAGCAGCAGCGACGAGCGCTTCTGCGCGGCGCGCGCCTGACGCCCGGCGCCGTGCCGGCCGACATCCTCGGCGGCACCGCCGCGCGCCGCGGCATGCTGGGCGAGGCCGGAAGGATCGAGGATCATGATGACCCGCCCGTCACCGAGGATGGTGCTGCCCGACACCATGGGCAGCTGGCGCAGCGCCGAGGCCATGGGCTTCACCACGATCTCCTCGGTGTGGGACACCGCCTCCACCACCACGCCAAAGGTCTGGTGCCCCACCTTCATCACCACGATGAGCGCCCGCTCCCACAGCGCCTCCTCGCGCCCGTCGCCCTCCGGCGCGAGGCCGAGCAGGCCGCCGAGGCTGACGATGGGCAGCAGACGGTCGCGCAGGGCGAGGACCGGCGAATTGTTGAGCCAGGTGATCTCGTGGTCCGAGCCTGCCTGCACCCGCACCAGTTCCTCCACCGCGCTCTGCGGCAGGGCGAAGCGCTCGCCGGCGGCGCGCACGATGAGGGCCGGGACGATGGCGAGGGTGAGCGGGATCTTGATGACGAAGGTGGAGCCCTCGCCCGGCCGCGACCGCACGTCCACCGTGCCGCCGATGGATTCCAGGTTCGAGCGCACCACATCCATGCCGACGCCGCGGCCGGAGACGCTGGTGACCTTGCTGGCGGTGGAGAGGCCGGCATGGAAGATGAAGCGGAACACCTGCGCGTCCGGCATCTTCGCCAGCTCCGCCTCGGTGGCGAGACCGTTCTCCAGCGCCTTCTGCTTGATGCGCGCCACGTCCAGCCCGCGGCCGTCGTCGGAAATCTCGACGATGACGTGGCCGCCCTCATGATAGGCGGACAGGCGGATGAGGCCGCGCTCGGACTTGCCGGCGGCGCGGCGCTGCTCGGGCATTTCCAGCCCATGGTCGGCGGAGTTGCGGACCATGTGGGTGAGCGGGTCCTTGATCTGGTCCAGCACCTGCCGGTCCAGCTCCGTGTCGGCGCCCACCTGCTCCAGCTCGATCTGCTTGCCCAGCTCCTGCGCGAGATCGCGCACGATGCGCGGCAGCTTCTGCCAGGCATTGCCGATGGGCTGCATGCGCGTGCGCATGACCGCCTCCTGCAGTTCGCCCGTCACGTTGGAGAGGCGCTGCAGGGAGACCTTGTATTCCGGCTCGTCGTGGCGGCGGGCGATCTCCATCAGCTGGTTGCGGGTCAGCACCAGCTCGGAGACCATGGTCATCAATTGCTCCAGCACCCCCACGTTGACGCGGATGGACTGGGCGGCGACGCCGTGGCCATCGCCGGCGGACGGGGCGCCTTGGGGGGCACTTTGGGCCGCCTCCGCCGGGGGCGGGCTCTTGGCCACCGGCGCGGGGGCCGGAGCCGAGGCCGGCGCGGGCGCGGCGGCGGGGGGCTCCACCTTGGTCTCGCGGAAGATGCGGTCCAGCTCGTCCAGCGACAGCTCTCCGGGCAGCAGCGGGCGCTCCAGCGTCTGCACCGGCTGGGCCGGCGGCGGAGGTGGCGGGGGAGATGCGACGGGCGCGTCCACGGCCTCCGCCATGGCTTCGAGCAGCGCGATGAGATCGCGGTCCTCGCCCTCGGGCTCGGCGCCCTCGCTCTCCTCCACATGCTGGAGCAGGAGCTTGATGCGATCGATGGTCGACAGCACCAGCCCGACCGCCTCGGTGGTGACGGGACGGCCCTCCCGGAAGCGGTCCATCAGCGTCTCGGCCGCGTGGGCGAGGGCCGCGAGGCGCGGCAGGCCGATGAAGCCGCAGGTGCCCTTGATGGTGTGCACCAGGCGGAAGATGTTGTTGAGAATCTGCGCGTTGTTCGGGTCCTGCTCGAACTTCACGAGCTCCACGTCGGCGACGTCGAGGCTCTCGCTGGTCTCGGTCAGGAACTCGCGCAAGAGATCATCCATGATCCTGGCTCCGGGGCGGTGCGGCGCGGCCGCTTACAAGGTGGGAGAAGTCTGCGAGGATGTGGGGGCGCATGCTCAGTGCCCGCCCTTCGGCTTGGCATCGGCCTCGCCGTGGCCGCCGGATTTGTCACCGGATTTGCCCGCCGGCTTCTCGCCCGGGGCGCTGGCGACATTGACGCCGACGCCGGAGCGCATGTCCGTCTTGTCGATATAGTTGAGTGAATCCACGAGCACCTCGCGGATCACCTCACCCTTGAGATAGGTGTTGGTGCTCGTCTTGATGCGGCCGAGCATCTCGGGAAGATTATACTTGGTGATCTTGCCGCTCTCGATGCGGCCGTTCACATAGATCTCGCTGAAGGCGGCATTCACCGCGAAGACGGTGGGCTCCAGGGGGAGCCTGCGCAGTTCGGCGGCATCGGCGGTGATGACGAACTTCGCCAGCACGTAGCCCTGCAATTTGCCGTCCACGATCATGGGCACCGTGACGGCGGGCAGGCGGCGATATTCGAGGCCGGCGAGATAGGGCTCCTCGCTCTTGCGCGGCGTGCCCGCCGCATACCAGGCCGCCGCATAGCTGGAGCCGAGCCCCACGAGGCAGGCCCACACGCCGATGATGACGAAGCGGATCATGCCCCCGCCCCCGCGCGCGCCGCATGGGCGGAATGCGCCGAATAGGTGCCGTCCGATTCCGCCTCGGCGAGCGCCCGGTCGAGGATGGCGCCGACCTCGCGCGCGGCGGCGATGCGCAGGGCGATGACATAGAGGTTGCGATCGAGCTTCGCCTTCAGCCGCGCGAGCCGCGCGGCCGTGGCGGCATCGAGCCGGTCCGGCAGCCCGCGCATGACGCGGCTCAGTTCCAGCAAGGCGCGGCTCTTGCGCCGGTTGATCTCCACGAGGTCAAGGGCGCCGCGCGCCTCGAACGCGGCATTCTCCAGATCGATAATCTCTTCCAGCCGGTCGAGGGCGCTGATGAGGGTGGCGACCGCAGGGGGCCGGCTCGGCGCGTCGAGATCCAAGCTCATGCCGCGCCTCCCTTCGCCCGCGCGAAGACGGCCGACGACGTGCCGAGGCGCGCGGCGAGGCCGATGCCGCCGGCGCGGGCCGCCTCCTCGCCCACCTTCTGGGTGAGCAGCGATTTCCACGTGTCGCCGGCGGTGCCGGAGCCGAACATGGAGGATTTCGAGGTCGCGCCCTTCGCCGGCATCATGGTGTCGAGGAACTGGGAGAGCACCATGGCCTCGAACTTCTGGAGCGAGGCCGCCCCCGGGGTAGCGGCGTTCGGCGTGCCGGCCAGCGGCGCGGCGCCGGTGCCGCCGCCCGCATGGTGGGGGCCGAGGGCATGGGCGTTCTTCAGCCCGGTGAGGCTGGCGCCGGAAAAGGCGACGCCGGGCGGGATCAGCGCCGCGGCGGCGGCCGCGGCATCCTTGTCTCCGCGCGCAGCCAGTTTTTCAGTCCGCGCGGTGGCCTTCGCCTCGGCCACCGTATCCAGCTCGGTGCGGAAGGCGCCGTCGGGCGCGGGGGTGAGGGCCTGAAGCTTGCCCATCACCTGCCGTGCGCGGGCGGCGTCTGCGGCCTGCATCACGTCGAAGACGAGGTCGGACGGCGGGGAGATGCCCATGGCGCGGCTTCCATCGAAAACGGTTCGGCAGCCACCCTGCCCCGCCATGCTTATGCGAGGCTTGCACGCCCGCTGGAGATGAGGCTCGCCTCGGCGATGGCGTCGGTGGCCGCGCGCTCATCCTCGGCGCGGGCGAGGCGGCCGGTCGCCTCCGCATGGCGCTCGGCGCGCTTCAGGGTGAAGCTTTCCGCCTTCACCTGATCGGCAGCCGTCGCCTCGGCGGCAAGGGCCTGCTGGCGGGCGAGGGCGACCCGCTCCAGCCGGCGCGCCACGTTCTCCAGCATCAAAGGCGCGAAATGCCCGTCATCGAGGGCGGCAAGAAGGTCCGCCGTCTCGCCGTCGAGCCGCACGCCCTCCCGCACCGCGTCCGCATGGCGGGTCTCGGCGGCGCGCTTCAACTGCCGCTGGACGGCGACGAGGCGCTCGGCCTTCCTGTGGCGCGCCTTCTCCATGCTCAGCCCACCCTCAGCCATTGCGAGAAGGCGACGAGGAAGGCCGAGAGCAGCGGCTCCACGCTCACGTAGAGCAGAAGCAACCCGCCCGCCGTGACGAAGGGTGTCGCCACAAAATAGACCGGGACCTGCGGCGTGAACTTGTTGATGAGGCCCACCGCGAAATTCACCATCACCGAATAGAGGATGAACGGGCCGCAGAGCCGCACCGCCACCAGGAACACCGCCGTCATCTGGTCCACGAGATCGACCAGCGCCGGCCGCACCGCGAGCAGGCTGCCCGGCGGCACGCGGGAAAAGCTGTCCACCAGCCCCTTCACCAGCTCCAGATGCAGGTCGGCGACGAAGATGAGGGCGGTGGCGGCGAAGACGATGAGGGTGGCGAGGATCGGCAATTGCTCGTCCTCCTCCACCGACACGCCCGGCATGGGCGAGACCCCAACCGCCTGGGCGATGAAGCTGGTGGCGAACTGCAGCCCCGTCACATAGAGCCGCGCCAGAAGCCCGATGAGGAGGCCCGTGAGAAGCTCGCCGGCGATCATGAAGACGAAATCTCCCGAACCCGCCGTCCGCACCCGCGGCGCCACCTGGTCCAGCACCAGCGGCAGGAAAGCGAAGGAGAGGGCGAGCGCCAGGAACACCTTGACGCGCATGGGAATGTGCCGGCCGCCGATGCCCGGCATCAGCATCAGCGCGCCGCCCACCCGGCAAAAGACGAGGAAGGCGGCGAGCACCGCCTCGCGCGCGAGCAGGCTCACGGCGCCGGAGGTCACGAGATGGCGCCCAGCGCCTTGATCTCCACCCCGCGCGCGATCTCCACATGGGAGAGCACGGGCAGCGAGGGGAACATGCGCTCCACGATCATGCGCACATAGGGCCGCGCATCCGGCGCGGTGACGAGCACGAAGGGCGCGCCCGCCTTCATGCGCTCGCGCACGGCGGTGGCCGCTTCCGTGCCGAACTGCTCCACGAGGCGCGGGTCGATGTCGAACTCGATCACCTCGCCCTTGGCGTCGCGCTTGAGGCTCTGGTGGAAGGCGAGGTCCCAGCGGCTGCCGAGGCGCAGCACGTTCAAGACGCCGCCCTCGGCGAGATCGCCGCAGATCTGCTGCGCCATGCGCATGCGCACATGCTCGGCCACCTGCTCGGAGCGCCGCGCGTGGGGGACGATCTCCGCGACCGCCTCCAGGATGAGATGCAGGTTGCGGATGGAGACGCGCTCCGCCAGCAACAGCTTCAGCACCGCCTGCAGGCCGGAATAGGAAATCTGCGCCGGGCAGATGTCCTCCACGAGGCGCTTGTATTCGGGGTCGAGCCGGTCGATCAGCGCCCGCATGCTCTTGTAGGACAAAAGCTGCGGCAGGTTGTTGGCGATGGCCTCGGAGAGGTGGGTCAGGATGACGGTGAGATTGTCCACCGGCGCGAAGCCCTCGCGCTTCACCTCGGTGGCGTAGGCCTCCGGAATCCACATGGCCTTCATGCCGAACGCCGGCTCGCGCGCCTCGTCGCCCGGCACGTCCGGCGGCGCGCCGTCGCCCACCACCACGAGCAGTTCGCCGATGCGCATCTCCTGCGCCGCCAAGACCGTGCCGTGCATCTTGATCTGGTAGCCCTTGGCCGGCGCGGCGAGGCTCTCCGACATGCGGATGTCCGGCACCACGAAGCCGTAGCGCAGGGCGAACTTGCGCCGCATCTTGCCGAGCCGGTTGCCGAGCTCCGAGGGCGTCCTCAGCACCTGTGTCGCCAGTTGCTTGCCGACGCACACCTCGATCTCGGCGGTCTTCAGCTGCTCCTTTACGGACTCCCGCGCCTCGCGGTCCGCCAGTTGCTTCGCATCGGCCTCGCGCGCGTCGGCATCCGCCTTCTGTTTGGCGAGCTGGCGCGGCACCGACCAGCCGACGAAGGCCATCATGCCGCCGATGAGCGCGAAGGGCAGGAACGGCAGGCCGGGCACCAGCGCGAGGGCGAAGAGCAGGCCGGCCGCCACGAACAGCGCCCGCGGATAGGCGCCGAGCTGGCCCAGTACCGCCTTTTCCGCCCGCCCCCGCGTGCCGCCCTTGGAGACGAGCAGGCCGGCGGAGAGGGAGACGACGAGGGCCGGGATCTGCGACACGAGGCCGTCACCCACGGAGAGGCGGGTGAAGATGTCGGCGGCGTCGGCGATGGGCATCTTGTGCCGCGTGACGCCGATGATGATGCCGCCGAAAATGTTCACCGCGATAATGATGAGGCTCGCCACCGCCTCGCCGCGCACGAATTTGGAGGCGCCGTCCATCGAGCCGAAGAAGGCGCTCTCCTCCTCCAGCTCGGCGCGGCGGCGCTGCGCCTCCTTGTCGTCGATGAGGCCGGCGTTGAGATCGGCGTCAATGGCCATCTGCTTGCCGGGGATGGCATCGAGCGTGAAGCGCGCGCCCACCTCCGCGATGCGGGTCGCGCCCTTGGTGATGACGAGGAAGTTCACCGTCACCAGGATCAGGAACACCACGATGCCGATGACGAAATCGCCGCTCATGACGAGCTGCGAGAAGCCGTGGATGATGTGCCCGGCCGCGCTCACCCCCTCGGAGCCGTGGGCGAGGATGAGGCGCGTCGTCGCCACGCCGAGGCCGAGGCGCAGCAGCGTCGCGATGAGGAGGACGGTGGGAAAGGCGGAGAATTCCAGCGGCTTGTCGATCCACAACGCCACCATCAGGATCAGCACCGACAGCGCGATGGAGAGCGCGAGGCCGATGTCGATGAGCGTGGGCGGGATGGGCAGGAACAGGATGGCGAGAATCGCCACCATGCCCAGGGCGAAGCCGATGTCGCGGCGCGAGCCCTGCGCTGCCGGCGCGCGCGCCGTGATGTCGGACATGGATCAGGTTCCCGCAGAATGAGATCAGAAGCCGCTGGCGATGCGGCCGTAGATTTCCTCGGTGAAGGCCATGATCTGGGCCCCCATGAAGGAACCCGTCACCGCCGCCACCACCAGCACCGCGACGATCTTCGGCACGAAAGTGAGGGTGACTTCCTGGATCTGCGTCAGCGCCTGGAACAGGGCGACGAGGATGCCGATGAGCATGGCCGCGGCCACCGCCGGTCCGGCGGCGACGAGGATGGTCCAGATGGCCGAATGGACGATGCCGAGCGCATCCGCCTCGTTCATCGTCAGCTCACCGTGACGCCGGGGCCGATGAGCAGGCTCTTGCCGTTCGAGAGCTGCGCCAGCGGCCCGTCGCTGGTGATCTCCACCGAGGTGACCTTGCCGCTGATGCTGCCGTCGGCGGAGGTGACGGTGTGGCCGAGCGCGAGGTTGGCGGTCTGCAAGGCACTGGCGGCCAGCAGCGATTCCAGCTTGGAATTGCTCGCCACCTGCTGCTCGACTTGAGAGAACGAAGCGAGCTGCGACATGTAGGCGGTGGAATCCATGGGCTGGGTCGGATCCTGGTTCTGCAGCTGCGCCACCAGGAGCTGGAGGAAGGCGTTGTAGTCGATGCTGTTCGCCTTGCCGGCCGAGGCCGTCTTGCCGTTTGCGGCGGCGCCGGCCGCCGGGGCGACGCTCTGGACCTGGGTCATGCTGCTGTCTCCTTCCTCACGCCGCGTCCTGCCGCCCTTCTCACCCGCGAGGATTGCGCGAGGCCGACTTCGCGAAATCCCTCATGCGGCGCGGTGCGGCTGGGTGCAGGCGAGAACCACCTCTTCCTGCGGGAACATGCCCCGGAGCGCCTTCAGCGCCTCGAAGGCCCGGCCCTCGCTGACGAGCCGGCCCACCGCGTCGAGGTTCAACAGGATCGCGGGGTTGGAGAAGGTGGTCATCAGCGCGGCCAGATGGCGGAAGAACAGCCGGCGGGCGGCATCCGCATTGGCCGGGTCCACCAGCAGTGACTGCGCGACGAAGTAGAGCTGGCGCAGCGGCGTGGTGGTGTCTTCCGGCTGCATGACGTGGCTTTCCAGCAGGAAGGTCGCGTCATTGAGCAACTCCAGCGTCACCTTGCGGTCCGCCTGAAAGACCGCGCCGTTCAGGAACAGCTTTTCGCCAGCCTTGAGGGAGATGTGCATGGATTTCGTCATTTCAGGCCATCCCGGATCGCAGTATTGATATCGATGAGCAGGCCGATGCTGCCTCCGGTGCCGGAGATCAGCCGGTCGCATTCCTGGATCACGCCGAGGCCGAGGGAGGCGAGGGACGCGCGCAGCTCGCGCGGCAGCTCGTTGTTGGCGTCGGCGAGGTCGGCGATGAAGAAGCCCCAGAGCTTCTGGAGATAGGCCACCGCCGCCATCACTTCGCGCGAGCCCGGCTCCGCCTTCGCGGCGAGCGTGAGCAGCTCCACCGCCTTGTCGAGGGCGAGGCGTTCACGCTCGCGGTTGAGCGTCGCGGATTCGTCGAGAATTTCCGCGTAGGAGAAACGATACATCACGCACCCTCATGTCAGATGTAGTTCAGGATGCTCAGCTGCATCACCTTGGCGGTGGTCGCGTAGGACATCTGCAACTGGGTCGTCAGGGTGTCGAGGCGGGTCTTCGCCTCGGCGGGATCGACCCCTTCGAGGACGTTGATCCTCCGGTCGACGAGATCGGACACCCGGGCGAGGGCCTCGTCCGCCGCATCGACGCGGGTCTGGGACACCCCAAGCTGCGCGGACAGCGAAACCACCCCGCTCACGGCGGAACCGGCGACGGTCGCGGCCTTGTCCAGCATCACCTTGCGGGTGGCCTCGGAGAGGTTCGCCGTGCCCAGCTCCGACACCATGGTGAATGCCATGGCAAGGTTGCGCATGGCTGTCGTGTTGGCGGTGGTGGTGACGGGCACGCGCGCGGTGTCGGAAATCTGGCTGGTCAGCGCCTCGTCCGACGCGCTGGACCAGGTGGCGCCCCAGGCGGGATCGGCGAACAGGTCCTTGAACGCGCCGTCGAGGAAAGTGCCCATGTCGGCGGCCGAGATGTCCGCCACCTTCGGGTCCGCCTGCGGGTTCGCGGGATCAAGCCCGAAGGCGCTGGCGAAGGCCGCATCCACCGCCGCCTTGGGGCCGGTCGCGTAATCCGCCATCGGGGGCTCGGCGCTGTTGATGCCGGCGAACAGATAGCGCTGCCCGTCGGTGGCGTTCAGGTGGGCGGTGAAGGCCTCGAGCGCCGATTTCGCCTGATCCGCGAGGATGGCGCCGGATGAATTGCCCGCCTGCCCGGCGAGGATGTCCTTCAGGAACTGGTTGGCATCGTCCGAGATCTGCGAGAGCGCCACCTGGCTGTTGCCGAGGACGCTCGCGGCCAGCGCATTGCCCTGCTTCTGCGACAGGATCGCGCCGCGCGCCAGATGCAGCGCCACGCTCTCCCCCGTGGCGACGCCCAGCGTGAGGCCCACGTCCGCCTGCCGCCCGGTGGCGATCTCGGTGGTGGCCTTCGAGATGTCCGATTGCAGCTTCGGCAGCGCCGCGCGGGACGGGGAGGTCCAGGCGAGGGTGGAGATGTAGGTGCTGCGCATGGCTTAGCCGATCATCCGGAAGAGGCTGTCGTAGAGCTGGTTCACCACGCCCATGAGCTTGGAGGTGGCCTGATATCCGCGCTCCAGTTCGAGCTGGCTGGCGTATTCGTCGTCGAGGTTCACGCCGGTGGCGGCGGAGAGCGCGTTGGAGGCCTGCGCCAGCACGGTCTTTTCGGAATCGAGCCGCGTGTCCGCCGCCCTGCGCGCGCCTTGCAGCCAGCTCACCGAGGCGGTGCCGAAGGAGACGAGGCTCTGGTTGTCGGAGAGCTGCGCCGCCCCGTCATAGGCGCGCGGGGCGTCGAGCGCGGCGGAGAGCGCCTTCAGCCGTCCGGCGAAGCTCGCCGCGCCGGTGGTGTTGGCGGCGAAGGCCGCGCCGTTCATGCCGCCGTCGCGCAACAGGCGGATATCGCCACCCTGCGCCACGTCCACCGCCGCGTTCACCGCGAGCGTCCCGGCAAGGCCGGGCGACACGGCGCCGGGCACGGCGGCGCTGCCGGACGCCGGCACGAACAGGCCGGCGCGGGTGGTGCCCGCGCCGTCGGTCTCCTGGAAGGCGTCGGTGAGGCCGCGCGCGAGTTCATCCAGCTGCGTCTGGTAGGTGGAGGCGGCTTCGTCGCGCAATTGGGTGAGGCCGGCGATGCGGCCGGTGCGCACCGGCATGGTGGCATCGCGTCCCGTCACCGACACACCGTCCACGAACACGCTGCCACCTTGCGTCTTGGCATCGAGCGTATGGGACGGGGTGAAGCCAACGGAGCGGGCGGTGGTCTCGAACAGGGTCGCGCCACCCTCGGTGTAGATGACGATATCGTTGTTGGCCCGCGTCACCGTGGAGATGCCGATCTCCTCGGAGAGTTTGGCGAGGATGGAATCCCGCCGGTCCAGCGCATCGGTCATGTCGGCGCCGGCGGCGGAGCCCTTCACGATGGCGCTGTTCTCCGCCTCGAACTGGTGGAGGAGGTCGTTGACGTTGGCGACCGAGTTGGCGATCGCCGCATCCGCATCGGTGCGCACCTGCTGCACGGTGTCGGTTGCCGTGTTGAGGGTGGCAGCGACATCCTGCGCCGCCGTCACCGCCGCCTGGGCAAGGGTCATGTCGTCCGGCGTGTCGGCGGCGCGGGCCAGCGCATCCTTCAGCGTGCCGAGGCGGGCGACGGGGGAGGTCGGGTCCTGCGGGTCGCCCACCGTCTGGGCGAGGCGGCCGAGGCCATCGGCGAGGGCCTGCTGCGCGGCGCTGTCGGAGGTGGCGCCGAGCATCCGGTCGAACAGGGCGCTGCCGGTGGCGCGGGTGATGGAGACCACCCGCACCGAGCCGTCCGCCGCCGTGGTGGTGACGGCGATCTTGCGCGAGGCCGAGGCCTCGCCCGCCCCCGCCACGTTGCGGCTGGACAAAGCGATCTTCGCCGCATTGGCGGTGAGCGAGGATTGCGCCGTGTTGAAGGCGAGGGAAAGGCTCATGATGCACCCGTGCGCGCGGCGGCGCCGTCAGATCAGCGCTTCAGGTTCATCAGCACGTCGAGCAGCTCGGTGCCGGTCTGGAACACCTTGGAATTGGCGGTGTAGTCGCGCTGCGCCACGATCATGCGGGTCAGCTCGGAGGCCATGTCCACGTTGGACTGCTCGGTGGCGCCCGACAGCAGCGTGCCGGCCCCGCCCTCGTTGGGAAAGCCGACCTGGATGGCGCCGGATTCCAGCGTGGTGCTGTAGGCGTTGCCGGTGAGCGGCTCCAGCCGGTCGGGGCTTGCCACCGTGGCCAGCGGGATGCGGTAGATGGCGGATTTCCGGCCATTGGCATCGGTGGCGTAGACCGTGCCGTCCTTGGCGATGGAGAAGTCGGAAATGGCGCTCGGGGCATTGCCGTTCACGCTGGCGGTAAACGGCGTGTAGGGCGCCGCCAGCTGCGACATGCCGGAGAGATCGAGGGTCAGCGTCGCCCCGTTCGGCACGGCCAACGAGATGCTGTCGCCGGAAGCGAGCTTGCCGCTGGCGTCGAAGGTCAGGGTCTGGGTGGACAGCGGGCCGGAGGCATAGGGGAAGGTGCCGGTGGCGGGCGCGCCCGCCTGGTCATAGACCGCGAGCTGCCACGTATCCGGGTTCGCCGCCGTCTTGGTGAGATAGAGATCCAGCGTCACCGCATTGCCGAGATTGTCGTAGGCCACCAGCGAGGACTTCTCGGTGAAGCTCGCGCCCGCCACATTGGCGCCGGCGACGGGGGCGGTGGCGACCGGGGCATTGGACGGCAGGTTCGCCGCAAACGTGCCCTCGGTGGAGGGCGTCGCCGCGAGCTTGGTGTTCTGCAGATTGATGGGCACGAGGCCGGCCGTGCCGTTCAGCACCACGCTGGGATCACCCTTGGAGACGTCGTAGCCCATGAGGGTGAGGCCGGCGCTGTTCACGAGGTTGCCGGTGCTGGCATCCACCTGGAACGAGCCGGCGCGGGTCAGCTGGGTCTGGCCCGACGGGTCGTTGACGAGGAAGAAGCCCCCGCCCTGAATGGCGAGATCGGTGGAGGAGGAGGTGTAGTCCAGCGCCCCCTGCTGGGTGATGGCATAGCGCACATCCGTATTGACCGAGCCGGACTGATATTCCGTGCCGCCGGTCTCCAGCAGCAGGGAGGAGAATTCCGTGTCGGCGCGCTTGTAGCCCGTGGTGCCGGCATTGGCGATGTTGTCGGAGACCGTGCCGAGCAGGTTGGATTGCGCGGTCATCCCCGACACGCTGGTGCGCAGCATTCCGTAAAGGCTCATGGCTTCGTCCTCGTCGCGGTCTGGATATGGGGCGCGCCGCCCGCCCGGGGGCGGAGCCTGCGCCAGTGTCTTCGCCGCATCTGAGGGCGGATGGCTTGCGCGGGGCTGGAGTCAGCCGCTCAGGCCTTCAGTGCGGCGGCGAGGTCGGAGAAGGCGGCGAGGCTGGGCGGGGCGCCGGGGTCCTGCCGCAGGGCATCGTAGATGCGCGGCACGATGGCGACCGCCTGGTCCAGCTCGCCGTCGGCGCCGGGCTGGTAACCGCCCATGAGGCGCAGGTCGCTTGTGTCCTCGAAGCGGGCGATCATGGCCTTGAGCCGCCGCACCAGATCGCGCTCCGGCTCGCTCCACACCTCCCCCGCGAGGCGCGAGATGGAGCCGAGCAAATTGACGGCCGGAAAGCGCCCCTGATCGGCGATGGCGCGGTCGAGCACGATGTGCCCGTCGAGGGTGCCGCGGATGGCGTCGGCGACGGGATCGTTGTGGTCGTCGCCATCCACCAGCACGGAAAAGATGCCGGTGATGGCGCCCTCCCCTTCCAGGCCCGGCCCGGCGCGTTCCAGCAGCTTCGGCAGCGTGGAGAAAACGCTCGGCGCATAGCCCCGCGCCACCGCCGGCTCGCCCGCCGCCAGCGCCACGTCGCGGGCCGCATGCGCGTAACGGGTGACGGAATCGACGATGAGCAGCACGCTCTCGCCGGCATCCCGGAAATACTCGGCCACCGCCAGCGCCGCCTGCGGGGCGAGGCGGCGCATCATGGGGCTCTGGTCGGAGGTGGAGACGATGACCACCGCGCGGTCGCGGCTGGCGGCGAGCGGGCCTTCGAGAAACTCGCGCACCTCGCGCCCGCGCTCGCCCACCAGCGCCACCACCACCGTGTCGAAGCCGGCCGACCGGGCGAACATGGAGAGCAGCGTGGACTTGCCCACGCCCGAACCGGCGAAGATGCCGATGCGCTGGCCCTCGCAGAGGGGCGTGAAGATATCCACCGCGCGCACGCCGGTGACGAGGGGCCGGTGCACCCGCCCGCGCGCCATGGCGGGCGGCGGCTCGGCGTCGAGCGGCATGCGGCGCGGGCCGTGGGCGAGGGGTTCCGCGCGGTCGAGGGGACGGCCGAGGGCGTCGATCACGCGGCCCTTCCAGGAGCGGTCGGGACTGAGCGCGAGGGGGCCGATGCGGAAGGCCGGCGTGCCGATGCCCACCGCCACCCGCTCGTCGAACGGCTTCACCACCGCGCCCGCGCCATCGATGCGCACCACCTCGCCGATGCTGGTGCCGGAGGCCTGCTCAAAGCCCACGCGCTCGCCCAAAGTGACGAAGCTGGAGAGGCCGGAGACCCGCAGATGGGTCGGCGCCACCTCGCGAACGATGCCGCCGACGCGGACGAGGGGATTGTCCTCCAGCCCGCTTTCGACGGCCTGGCGCAGGCGCTGGAGCGCGTTGGTCGGCGGCGCGGTCATCCCGGACCAAGCTCGCGGATGGTCTGTGAGGTGGCATCCTCGGTCTGCGACACGGCGGAGGCGGCCATCTCGAAGGCGCGCTGCAAGGCGATGAGGCGCGTCATCTCGGTGACGGCATCCACGTTCGCGCCTTCCACGAAGCCCTGCCGCACCACGTTGCGGGTGTAGTCCTGCACCAGCGCGCCGGGCTTGTCCGGCACCACCAGCGCACCGTCGCGGCGGGTGAGCTTGGCGTCGTCCGGGATCAGGTACAGGCCGACGCGGCCGATGGGGCGGCGGTTCTGGGAGATGGAGCCATCGGTGCCGATGCGCACCGTGCCGCCGGTGGGATCGATGACCACCGGCGCACCGGATGCATCGAGGATGGGACGGCCGGAGAGGGTGCGCAACTCGCCCTCCGGGCTCATGCTCATGCGCCCGTCGCGGGTATAGGCGGTGGTCGCGCCGTCGCGCACCGCGAACCAGCCCTGGCCCTCCACCGCGATATCCAGCGGATTGCCGGTGGGGTTGATGGGGCCGGACTTGCGCGAGGTGTAGGTCTCGCCCGCGGAGGTAAACGACACGTCCTGCCCGCCCGCCTTGGAGACCAGCGACTCGAACCGCACCTCCTCGGCGCGGTAGCCGGCGGTGTTCAGGTTGGCGACATTGTTGGCGATGGTGGCGAGGCGCTTGTCGGCGGCGAATTGCGCCGAGAGCGAGACGTAGAGACCCGAGCCCATCTCAACCCCCGTATTTCAGGTTGAGGATGGAGAATGAGGCCGCGCTGGAGGTGCGGGCCGAGAACAGGTCCAGCACCGGCGTCGCGCTCATGGTCTGCGCCACGTCCCATTTCGCGCTGAAGCGGCGCAGCAGCGCGTCGAGCTTCGCCGGCTCCTTGAGATCCGCGATGTTCATCTGGGCCTTCACCGCCTTGGCCTGCTTCTCGATGGGCGCTGCCGCCATGGCATCGGGGAAGTCGAAGATGGTCTTCGTGACCTTCCACAGCGCGGGATCGGCGAGCAGGCCATAGACCGATTTCACCGTGGGCGCCTGGCGCTGGAAGTAGAGCGCGAGCTGCACGCCCTCGTTGCTGGTGCCCTGGTCCACCTCCAGCGCCTGGCGCACATAGCGGTCCACCACCTTCTGCCCGGCGTCGGGCAAGCGGGTGGCGGCGGCGCCGAGGCCCTGGAAATCGAAGACCTTCGCGAAAGCCTTGAAGCGGTCGTCGTTGAGCTTGTTGGCGAAGCTCTTGGGATCGGTGACGCCCTCCTTCAGCACCTTGCGCATGTAGCCCTTGGCATAGGCCATGTCCTCCAGGCCGAACGCCTTCATGGCATAGGTGAAGAGCCGGGTATCCTTGAGGAAACCCTCGATGCCCGTCACCTTGCCGATATGCTTGAGATAGTAGGCGGATTCGAGCGCCACCGGCTTCTCGGCCGCCTTGGCGGACAAGGAGCGCGTCATGTCGCGCGTCAGCTGGCGGTAGGTGAGGAGCGTGCTGTCCATATCGGCATCCGCAGGGAGCAGGGGCGCGCGGCGGCCCGCCGACGCGCGCCCCATCTCGCCCGCGCTGCCTTGCGCCAGCCTTGCGGGCGCAAGGGCTTCAATCTGTGGGGATTTTTCTGGGGGGATTTGTCCGGGATCAGCCCAGCGCGGACCGGAAGACGTCATCTCTGACACCCCCCGGTCCGGCCACCCCGTGCCGGTCAGGGCTTGGCACGGGATATCGAAGGCTTCGCATCGGCCGAACGTGCAACCAGAAAGGCCTGCGAGCCAAGACGCGAGTTGTGTAGCACGCACAACCCATGGATGGCAGAAGAATCCGCTCCATTTTGGCGATGATTATGGAGTGAAACCGGGCACATTGCCAAGCTCGACACAGCACAGCCTCGCACAATCCTCGCCCCCTACCACCGGACACCGGACAGAACGGGGGAAGCCGTGGCCGTCATCATCGGAATTATATTGGGGTTGGCCGCTACCTTTGGTGGCTTCATGGCCATGGGCGGACACCCGGAAGTGGTGTGGCAGCCGTTTGAATATGTCATCATCGGCGGCATCGCCTTTTCCACCTTCATCATCGCCAACCCGCTGTCCGTCATCAAGGACACGGGCTCGGGCATCATGCAGGCGTTGAAGGGCACGGCGCCGAAGCGCAAGGATTTCCTCGCTTTGCTGAGCCTGCTCTACGCGCTGATGCGGGACATGCGGCAGAAGCCACGCAACGAGATCGAGGCGCATATCGACGATCCGGCCAGTTCGCCGCTGTTCGGCCATTTCCCGAGCCTGCTCAAGGATAAGGAACTGACGCAGTACATCTGCGACTACGCCCGCCTCATCCTCATCGGCAACGCCAAGTCGCACGAGATCGAGGCGCTGATGGAGCAGGAGATCTCCACCATCAAGAAGCACAAGACCAAGGCGGCCGGAGCCCTCGGCACGGTGGCGGAGGCGCTGCCGGCGCTGGGCATCTGCGCGGCGGTGCTCGGCATCGTCAAGGCCATGGGCGCCATCGACCAGTCGCCGGAAATCCTCGGCCACTACATCGCCTCGGCGCTCATTGGCACCTTCGTCGGCATCTATGCGTCCTACGCCATCGTCTCGCCCCTCGCCGCCAAGGTGAAGAGCACGCGCGAGAAGCAGTGCCAGCCCTTCATCATCACCAAGCAGACGCTCATCGCCTTCATGAACGGCGCGCTGCCACCCATCGCGCTGGAGCATGGCCGCAAGACCATCTCGGCCGGCGAGCGCCCGACCATCGACGAGGTGGAGAGCGAGGCCATCCAGGCCGCGCCCTCCTCCAGCGGCGCCGTGCAGCAGGCGGCCTGAGCCATGAACGCCAAGTCCGCCGCCAAATCCGCATCCAAGCACCACGACATCCGCGACATGCTGCTCGATGCCGCCGGCCTCTCGCTGGACCGGCTGCCCATGCTGCATGTGCTGTTCGACCGCATGGCCACCTTCTGCGCCGACGGCCTTCGGCAGGTGGCGGCCTCGCAGGCCTATTACTCGCTCTCCAGCGTCGAGAGCGGGCGCATCGGCGACGTGCTGGAAGCCTATGAGGGCATGGCCATCGCCGGCATCTTCAACGCGCCGTCCTGGGACAGCCAGCTCATCGTCGGCTTCGACCGCGACTTCATCTTCACCATGATCGAGGTGCTGTTCGGCGCCGACGGCTCGGAGCCGCCGGTGGAGGACGAGCGCTCCTTCTCCAACATCGAGGGGCGGGTGGCGCAGCTCCTGTTCGAGCAGATGACGAAGGCGCTGAAAGCCGCCTTCGCCCTGGTCAGCGACACCACCTTCCAGTTCGAGCGGCAGGAAACCCGCATGGACTTCGCCGTCATCGGCCGGCGCAACAATCTGGCGGTGACCGCGAAATTCCTGCTGCAGGCGCTGAACCGGGGCGGCGAGATGTTCGTCACCATCCCCCAGTCGGCCCTCACCCCGCTGCGCCGCGCGCTCTCCAGCACCAGCCAGGCGGAGACCGGCGGGCGCGACCCGAAATGGGCGCAGAAGATCCGCGACGAGGTGAACCGCACCGAGGTGGAGCTGCGCGCCGTGCTCGACGAGCACGAGGTGACGCTCGGCGACATCGCCGCCCTCAAGGTGGGCCAGATCCTCAAGCTCGCCGCTACCCCGGCGAGCCGGGTGAAGCTGGAGAGCGCCGCCCAGCCGCTGTTCTGGTGCCACCTCGGCCAGTCCGACGGCGGCTACGTGGTGCGCCTCGACGAGCAGATCAACCAGCATCAGGACTTTCTCGATGACATCCTTCCCCGCTGATCTCCTCCTGCTCGCGGCGCTGGTCGTCACCACCGCCGCCGTCGCTTTGCTCAACCGCCGGCTCAAGGCGGTGGACCGGCTGAACGCCGATTACGGGCGGGCGCTGGCGGAAGCCTCCGCCGCCCTCGTCTGCGCCCGCGACGCGCTCGACACCTTCGGCCGCGACGGCCGCGAGGTGCTGGTGATGCTCGCCGGCCGCATCGACACCGCCCACGACCTCATCGCCGAGATCGACGCGCGGCGCGCCCCCGAACTCAGCGACCGCTGAATCGTTTCTCGCACTTCCGGATCAAAGCCATGCCCGCTCCCGACATCGAAACCATGACCCCCTCCAGCGCCCTCGACGAGGCGCTGCTCGCCAAGGGGGGCGAGACGCTCGGCTCCGGCGCGGGGCTTGAGACCGTCAAGCGCATCCCGGTGCTGCTGCAGGTGGTGCTCGGCTCCGCCTCCATGCCGGTGTCGAGCCTGCTGAAGCTCAATCGCGGCACGGTGGTGCCCCTCGATCATCGCGTCGGCGAGCCGGTGGACGTGGTGGTGAACGGCCGCGTCATCGCCCGTGGCGAGGTGATGGTGGTGGAGGACGACAATTCCCGCTTCGGCGTCTCTCTCACCGAGATCGTCGGCCCCAACGACGCCGACGCCGGCTGAGGCGGCCATGGCGGCTGCGAGCGCGGCGAAGCCGCGTCCCCTCCAGGGCATCGACCGCGTGGCGGCGCTGCTGATGGCCATGGGCGCGCCCACGGCCAACCGGGTGATGAAGCATTTCGAGGCGGACGAGATCCGCCTCATCACGCGCTCCATCGCGGCGCTGAAGCCGGTCACCACCGCGCAGATCGAGACCCTCGTCGAGGACTTCGCCAGCAATTTCGCCGGCGGGGCGAACCTCGTGGGCACGGTCGCCGACGTGGAGCGGCTGCTGCAGGGCGTGCTGCCGGCCGAGCAGATCGCCGACATCATGAACGACATCATGGGCGCGGCGAACCAGTCCATCTGGGACCGCATCTCCACCGTCAACGAGAACGTGCTCGCGGCCTACGTCGCGAAGGAGCACCCGCAGACCGCCGCGCTGATGCTCTCCAAGGTGAAGCCCGCCTGCGCCGCCAAGGTGCTGAGCTTCATTCCCGAGGAGAAGCGCAACGGCATCCTGCGCCGCATGCTCACCTTCAAGCCCATCGTGGACGCCACCATGCAGGTCATCGAGCGGCAGGTGCACGAGGACTTCATGATGAACTTCTCGCGCAACGCCGGCGCCGACCCGCACGCGCGCATGGCCGACATCATCAACAAGATGGACCGCGACGCCATGGAGACGGTGCTCGCGAGCCTCGCCAACACGCGCCCGAAATCGGCGGAGATCCTGAAGGGCCTGCTCTTCACCTTCGACGACATCGTGAAGCTGACGCCCCGCGCCCGCACATCGCTGTTCGACCAGGTGCCCACCGACAAGCTGGTGCTGGCGCTGAAGGGCACCGATCCCGACTTCCGCGAGATCATCCTGCAATCGCTCGGCGCCCGCGTGCGCCGCATGGTGGAGCAGGAGATGGCCGGCAGCGAGCCGGCGCCCGCCAAGGATGTCATGGAGGCGCGCCGCACCGTCACCGACCTCGCTCTCGACATGGCCGGGCGCGGCGAGATCGAGATCGCCTCCGGCACGGAGGAGGACGCCTATGTGCGCTGAGACCCGCGCCCCTCTGCCCGGCCTTTTGAGCCCGCCGCACCGGGGGCGCCATGTCTGAGGAACAGGACAAGGAGAGCAAGACAGAAGAGGCGAGCGAGAAGAAGATTTCCGACGCCGTGGAGAAGGGCAACGTGCCCTTCTCGCGGGAGGCGACGCTGTTCGCCTCGCTCATCGGCATCCTCGCCATCCTCGCCTTCTTCGTCGCGGCGCCGACAAAGCTCCTCACCGCCGACCTCTCCCGCCTCATCGACGATCCGGCGGGCTTTCCCATCGCCACCGGCAACGATGCGGTCTCCATCCTGTGGGGCGCGCTGGCGGGGGCCGGGCGCTTCCTGATGCCCATGGTCATCGTGCTGATGCTCGCCGGCCTCGTCGCCTCGGGCTTCCAGAACGTGCCCTCGCTGGTGGCGGAGCGCATCCGTCCGCAATGGTCGCGGGTGTCGCCCTCCGCCGGCTTCAAGCGCATCTTCGGCACGCAGGGGCAGATCGAGTTCGGCAAGGCGCTGTTCAAGCTGTTCGCCATCGGCATCGTCGCGGCGCTCGTGCTCTATGCCCAGGAGCGCGAGATGGTGGATGCCATGTTCACCGATCCGCTCCGCCTGCCGAGCCTGCTCCTCGCCCTCGCCATGCGGCTGGTGGCGACGGTGTGCGTCGTCACCATCGGGCTGGTGGCCGCCGACATCGTGTGGTCGCGGGTGAGCTGGAAGACCAATCTGCGCATGACGAAGCAGGAGGTGAAGGACGAGTTCAAGCAGGCCGAGGGCGACCCCATGGTCAAGGCGCGCATCCGCGCCGTGGCCCGCGAGCGGGCGCGCCAGCGCATGATGAACGCCGTGCCCAAGGCCACCGTCGTCATCGCCAACCCGACCCATTACGCCGTCGCCTTGCAATACGACCGGCAGACCGGCGGCGCGCCGCTGGTGGTGGCCAAGGGCGTGGACCTCATCGCCCTCAAGATCCGCGAGATCGCCGAACGCCACGGCGTGCCGGTGATCGAGGACCGCCCGCTCGCCCGCGCCCTGTTCGCGGCGGTGGAGGTGGACCAGTGGATTCCGCAGGATTTCTATCGGCCGGTGGCGAAAATACTGCACTACATCTATGCGAGGCCGGGCCATGGCGCGAAATGAATTCCTCCGCCTCCAGCGCCTCGCCGGCCGCCCGAAGTTGGAGCGGCTCGCCTGCGAGCGGGTTTTGGCCGGCGCGCTGCGCGAGGTGATGACCGAACTGTTCTTCACCAATGCCGGCCTGCTCATGGCCTATATCCATGCCGGGCAGACCAACATCATCGACGACATCGTCGCCTCCTGCGCCGAACGCTCCCTGAAGCCAGGCGCGCTGCGCTATGGCGGGCAGGCGCTGATCCAGGCCGACTGGGGCGTCGCCCCCACCGTCGCCATGGACATGGAGCTTGGCTGCGCCGACTGCTCGCTCTACTTCCGCATCATCTTCGACGCCGGCACCGTGGGCGTGGAGATGGACAGCATCCTCTACCACGAGGCGGAACCGGAGGCGGACGGGCTCCTCGAACACCTCACCGCCACGCTGGAGGGCGTGCGGCTGGGGGCGTGAGGGAGAGGCGGTTGACCGGCCAGCCTCGGGCAAGGTTGACGCGCTAGCACTCGTTATCTCGCCCCTTCCAAAGGCGCGCGAGACCATCGCGGTTCATCCGGGGAATGTGCCATGGAACCCCTGTTCCTGTTCAATCTCACCTCGCGGCACGCCCAGTGGGCCACGGTGCGGCAGACAGCCATCGCGGGGAACATCGCGAACGCCAACACCCCCGGCTACAAGGCGGTGGACGCCGAGCCGTTCAGCGCCATCCTCGACCGCACCCGCCTCGCCGTCGCCCGCACCTCGGGCAGCCACATGGACGTGGCGGCGGGCGGCATCGGCGCCACCAAGGTGGCCCCCCGCGACGGCTGGGACACCTCCCATTCCGGCAACAGCGTGAGCCTGGAGCAGGAGATGCTGAAGGCCGACGAGGTGAACCGCGCCTATTCGCTCAACACCTCCATCGTCCGTTCCTTCCACCGCATGATCCTCGCGAGCGTCAAATGATCGGCGATCCGTTCAAGACCATCACCGGCATCGCGTCGAGCGGCCTTGCCGCGCAGACCCAGCGCATGCGCATCGTGGCGGAGAACATCGCCAACGCGCGCTCCACCGGCACGACGCCGGGCGCCGACCCCTATCGCCGCAAGACCGTGGAATTCACCCAGGAGCCCGACCGCGCGCTCGGCGCATCGCGGGTGAAGGTGAAGGCGACGAGCGTGGACCGCAGCGCCTTTTCCGTGGAGTTCGACCCCGGCAATCCGGCCGCCGATGCCGAGGGGCGGGTGAAGGTGCCGAACGTCAATCCGCTCGCCGAGATGGCGGATCTCCGGGAGGCCGGCCGCAGCTATCAGGCCAACCTCCAGATGATCAAGCAGGCCCGCTCCATGGTCGCCATGACCATCGATCTTCTGAGGACGCCGTGATGATCGACGCCGTTTCCCTCAATGCGCTGAGCCGCACCACCGCCACGAGCGCCACCACCGCCGCCCGCGCCACCGAGGCCGCGAACGCCACCCAGAGCGCGGGCAGCATTTCGGACTTCTCCACCATGCTCGCCCGCATGTCGTCGGATGCGGTGGACCAGGTGAAGACGGCGGAGGCGAGCGCCATTTCCGGCATCCACGGACGCGTCTCCGTGCAGCAGGTGGTGGAGGCGGTGATGTCCGCCGAGCAGACGCTCCAGACCGCCATCGCGGTGCGCGACAAGGTGGTCGCCGCCTATCAGGAAATCAGCCGGATGGCCATCTGAGGAGAATGACATGAGAGCTTTGGCCATCGCCGCGACCGGCATGTCGGCGCAGCAGACCAACGTGGAGGTGATCGCGAACAACATCGCGAACATCAACACCACCGGCTTCAAGCGCGCCCGCGCCGAGTTCACGGACCTGCTCTATCAGGCCGAGCGCGCCCAGGGCGTGCCCAATCAGGACGGCGCGGACCCGGTGCCGGAAGGCGCGCTCGTCGGCCTCGGCGTGCGCACCATCGGCATCCGCAACCTGCACCTGCAGGGGCCGCTGGCGCAGACCGGCAACCCGCTCGATCTTGCCCTGAACGGCCGCGGCTGGTTCCAGATCACCAGCCCCTCGGGCGACACGCTCTATACCCGCGCCGGCTCCTTCAACAAGGGCCCGACCGGCCAGCTCGTGACCGCCGACGGCTATGCGCTGAACCCGTCCCTCACACTGCCGCAGGATGCCAGCAGCATCGTCATCAACGAGAGCGGGCAGATCTATGCCCAGATCGCCAACCAGTCCTCGCCGACCCTGGTGGGCCAGCTGACGCTCTCGACCTTCGCCAACGATTCCGGCCTGGAGCCGCTCGGCGACAACCTCTATCGCGAGACATCCGCCTCCGGCCAGCCGGTGACGGGCGTCGCCGGCACCACCGGCTTCGGCGCCGTGGTGCAGGGGTATCTGGAAGGCTCCAACGTGGACCCCATCAAGGAGATCACCCAACTCATCCAGGCCCAGCGCGCCTATGAGATGAACTCCAAGGTGATCCAGGCCGCCGACGACATGGCCGGGGTCGTGTCGAAGGGAATCCGGTGAACGCAATCGAGATGAACACGCAATCGCGGCGGCGCGCCATGCGTGGCACCCGATGCCTGCGGTTCGGCCTCTGGGCCGGCACCGCAGCTTTGCTCTGCGCCGTTGCCGCCCCCGCTGCGGCGCAGAGCATCTCTTCCCTGGCCCAGCAGGCCGCCGCCGGCCGCGAGGAGGTGGAGCCGCCCCGCCCCGCCCCCGCGCGCCCGACGGCCGATGCCGCGCCGATGGCGCGCGTCCCCGTCGCCGCCGTCACCCTCTATCCGGGCGATGTCATTTCCGCCGGCATGCTGGCGCAGCGCGAGGTGGCCGATGCCGTGCTCGATCGCGGCGGCATCGCGCTGCAAGCCTCCGCCATCGTGGGCAAGTCGGCCCGGCGGGTCGTCGCCGCCGGCCAGCCGGTGCCGCTCAATGCGCTCGCCGACGTGACCCTCGTCACCAAGGGCGTCGCCACCCGCATCCAGCTGAGGGAGGGGGGTCTCTCCATTTCCGGCTACGGCATGCCGCTGGATTCCGGCGCGGCGGGCGCCACCATCCGGCTCAAGAACATGGAATCCGGCCAGATCATCGTCGGCGAGGTGGCCGGCGACGGCACCGTGTGGGTGAAGACGCGATGATCCGCCGCGCGCTTATGGCCCTCGCCGCGCTCCTCGCCCTCGCCGGCCCCGCGGCGGCGCAGGCGACGACGCGCATCAAGGACATCTCTTCCATCCAGGGCGTGCGCGACAACCAGCTCGTGGGCTACGGCCTCATCATCGGCCTCCAGGGCACCGGCGACACGCTGCGCAACTCGCCCTTCACCGAGCAGGCCATGCAATCCATGCTCGACCGCATGGGCATCAATGTGCAGGGCCTGTCGCTGCGCGCCAAGAACGTGGCGGCGGTGGCCGTCACCGCCAACCTGCCCGCCTTCGCCGGCCTCGGCACGCGCATCGACGTGACCATCGCCTCGCTGGGCGACGCGACCTCCCTGCGCGGCGGCACCCTGCTCGTCACGCCCCTCAACGGCGCCGATGGCGTGACCTATGCGGTGGCGCAGGGCCAGATCGTCTCCGGCATCCAGATCACCGGGCAGGCGGAGACGCTGAGCCAGGGCGTGCCCACCGCAGGGCGCATCGCCAACGGTGCGCTGGTGGAGCGGCAGATCCCCGGCCAGCTCTCCGAGCTGCCGGAAATCCTCATCGACCTCACCAATCCGGATTTCCGCACCGCCGCGCTGATGGCCGACGTCATCAACGCCTACACCCACGCCCGCTACGGCAAGCGCCTCGCCCGCGAGCGCGACCTGCGCACGGTGGTGGTGCAGCGCCCGCCGAATTCCGGCACCGCCCGCTTCATCGCCGAGATCGGCGAACTGCGCATCACGCCCGACACGCCGGCCAAGGTGGTGGTGGACCAGCGCACCGGCACGGTGGTGATCGGCCGTAACGTGCAGGTCTCCACCTTCGCCGTCACCCAGGGCAACCTGACCGTACAGGTCACCGAGGCGCCGGAGGTGTCGCAGCCCGAGCCCTACACCTTCGGGGAGACGGTGGTGGTGCCGCGCACCAACATCCAGGCCGACGAGAGTGGCGGGCCCATCGGCATCGTCCGCGGCCCCAATCTCCAGCAATTGGTGAACGGGCTCAACCGCTTCGGGCTCAAGCCCTCGGACATCATCTCCATCCTCCAGGCGGTGAAGACCTCCGGCGCGCTGCAGGCCGAGCTGGTGTTCCAGTGACCCCGCCGGGCGCAGACTGCCCCCGCAAGCGTCGCGCAAGTCTCTCCCCCTAGACCGGAACCATCAAGGCGCCCCTGCCCCTGCCGGCGCCGCCCCTCGGGGAAGAGGAGAGGTTCCATGTCCGTGTCGACGGTCCTGCTGGACGCCGCAATCGTCTATGCGATCGCCTCGGTCTCGTGCTCGCTGCTCGTGGGCGTGATCGCGCTCCGGCGCGTGACCTGCTCGCGGCTCCATGCCGTCTTCGTCACCGCGCGGCGCCGCAAGGTGGCCCGGGCGAGATCCGGCCGCAACGCCGGTGCCGCGCTGGCCCTCGCCGCGCTCTGCGGCTCCGCCCTGGCGATATCGGGCGACGCCCGCGCGGAGCCCTCCCCCGGCGCCCCCGACGCCGCCGCCGGCGAGAATGCGGCCCTCTATTGCCGCAACATCGCCGATGCCGCCGCCGACGCCCGCTTCACCCGCCAGCAGGCCGCGCTCGCCGCCATGGAGAAGGAGATCGAGGCCCGCCTCGCCCAGCTCGAGGCCAAGCGCGCCGAATACCAGGAGTGGCTGGCCCGCCGCGAGACGTTCCTGAAAAAGGCCGACGACAGCCTCATCGCCGTGGTCTCGCAGATGCGCCCGGACGCCGCCGCCGCCCAGCTCGCGGCCATGAACGAGGACATGGCGGCCGCCGTGCTCGCCCGGCTGTCGCCGCGCGTCGCCAGCGCCATCCTTAACGAGAGCGAGCCGGCCCGCGCCGCGCGCCTCACCTCCACCATGGTCGGCATGGCCCGCCGCGCGCAGGAAGGGCGGACCGAGGCGCCCCGCACCACCGGGCGGCCCGGCTGATGCGCGCCAGAAAGGCCCCAAGCACCATGACCCTCATCCCCCTCATCCCCCTCATCGCCCGCGCCGCCCTCGCGGCCCTCGCCGGCCTCGCCCTTTCCGGCTGCAAGAGCACCTACGACAACCTCGCCACCGGGCCGTCGCTGACCCCCGTCGGCTACGGGCTCGACACCGCCAAGCGCGAACCGCTGCCCATGACCTTCCAGCAGCCAGAGAAGAAGACCTTCCGCTCCACCTGGGACCTCAACCGCTCGTCGAGCATGTATCGCGACCTGCGCGCCGCCAAGGTGGGCGACGTGATCCGCGTGGCCATCGCCATCGACGACAAGGCCCAGTTCGACAACGCCACCGATCGCTCGCGGGAATCGAAGAGCAACCTCGGCTTCGACGCGGCGCTCACCCTCTCCGGCTTCGGCAAGGGCGCGAACGCGGGCGCGGGCTCCGGCAATCTCGACATCAACGGCGACACCAAGACCAAGGGCAAGGGCAACATCGACCGCTCCGAGAAGCTGCGCCTCTCGGTCGCCGTGGTGGTGACGGAGATCCTGCCGGACGGCAATTTCGTCATCCGCGGCTCGCAGGAGATCCTCGTCAATTACGAGGTGCGCGAGCTGACCATCGCCGGCATCGTCAACCCGCTGGACGTGTCTTCGACCAACATCATCCCCTACGACAAGATCGCCGAGGCACGCATCTCCTATGGCGGACGCGGCCGGCTCACGGATGTGCAGCAGCCCGCCTGGGGCCAGCGCCTCTATGACGTCGTGACGCCCTGGTGACGTGATGGCGACCGCAGCCCCCGCCAAAGCCCTCGCCCCGAACGGAGCGCCCGAGAAGAAGCCCGGGCTCCTCGTGCCCCTCCTCATCGTCACGCTGCTGGCGCTCGCCGCCGGCGCGGGGCTCGGGCTCCAGCTCGCCGGCACGGTGGAGCAGGCGGTGACGAAGAAGGTCGCCGCCGAGCCGGAGAAGAAGCCGGCCCCGCCATTGCGGCATTCCGGCGACCTGGTGCTGAAGGACCTGAAGCCGGTGGTGGTGAACCTTTCCGCGCCCTCCTCCACCTTCATCCGCATCGAGACGGCCATCGTGTTCAAGAACGGAGCGCTGACGAACCCGGACGTGACGGCCGCCGAATTGCGCGAGGACATCATGGCCTACATGCGCACCCTGGCGCTGAGCCAGCTCGAAGGCCCGAGCGCGCTCCAGCACCTGCGCGAGGACCTCAACGAGCGCGCCCGCGCCCGATCCGACGGCAAGGTGGACGAACTGATCGTCTCGACGCTGGTGGTGCAGTGAGGGGGCCGGTGCGCCTTGCGGCGCTGATATCCGCGCTCGTCGCCGCCTTGCTCCTCTCCGCCGCGCCGGCCTTGGCGCAGGCTGCCGCGCAGATGCCTTCCCTGGAGCAGCTTCTGCCCGAGGGCGGCGGCAGCACGGCGGGGCGCCTCATCCAGATGGTGGCCCTGCTCACGGTGCTGTCGGTGGCGCCCGGGCTGCTCATCATGGTCACCAGCTTCACCCGCTTCGTGATCGCCTTCTCCTTCCTGCGCTCCGGCCTCGGCCTGCCCTCGACGCCGGCCAATCTCGTGCTGGTCTCGCTCTCCCTGTTCATGACCTTTTATGTGATGGGCCCGACCTTCGACCGCGCCTGGCAGGACGGGGTGAAGCCCCTCACCGAGAACCGGATCAGCGAGGAAGAGGCGCTGCAGCGCATCGCCGACCCGTTCCGCGATTTCATGCTCACCCACGTGCGCGGCAAGGATCTGAAGCTGTTCGCCGACATCGCCTCGCGCGACAAGCCGGCCGAGGAGGCGACCTCCCCTGCGCCCGCGCCGGAGAAGGCGGGCGAGGAAAAAGTGCCCCTGCGGGTGCTCATCCCCGCCTTCATGATCTCGGAACTCAGGCGCGGCTTCGAGATCGGTTTTCTCATCGTCCTGCCCTTCCTCATCATCGACATGATCGTGGCGACGCTGGTCATGTCTATGGGCATGATGATGATGCCGCCGGCGGTGATCTCCCTGCCGTTCAAGATCCTCTTCTTCATCCTCATCGACGGCTGGAACCTGCTCGTCGGCGGGCTGATCCGCTCCTTCTTCTGAGCGCGGACCGCACGGCCGGTGGCCCGCCGCGCCACGCCGCGCCGGTCACTCCACGCGGGCCTGCTGCGGCGGCTCCGGCGGCGCGGCACAGAAGGCCTCGGCTGTGGCAGTCCATTGCCCCACTCCGGCCTTCACCAGATTCTTCATCACCCGGCACACATAGCGGTGCTGCGCCACGGTGTTCTTCGGGCCGGCATTGTAGCGCGCGGCCGCCATGGTCCAGTTGCCATGCCGCTTGCGCAGGACCTGCAGGAAGCGCGCCCCCTGCTCCACGTTGAGGCGCGGATCGAAGATCTCCTCCAGCGAATTGAACTCGTGCCGGTGCCAGTACCAGTTCACCTGCATGCAGCCGATGTCGATCAGCTTCACCCCGCGCTCATTGGCGGCGCGGAACAGCGTCAGCGCCTCGGGCAGCGTCGCGGGGATATGGTCCTTGCCCTCGATGTGCAGCATCAGCGGCTGGAGGCCCTTGCCCGTGCCGCTTTCGGTCAGCGCGACGGCATAGAGGATCTGGAGCGGGATCTGGTATTTCGCCGCCGCGCGGGCCAGTTCCCGCTCGCAGACGCCCTGCGGGGCGGGGTTTGCGGAGGTTTTGGCGGAGGGCTTGCCGGAGGCCTTGGCGGAGGCCTTGCCGGGCGCTGAGTCCGCCGCCGCCGGACTGGTGGGAGCCGGAGCCGAAGCCGCCGTCTGGCGCGGCGTGCCGGCGGGCGCGCGCCGTTCGCCCCAGATCGGCCGGATGGTGGCGGGAGATGCCGAAGCGGCGGGCAGGGGCTCGGACGATCCGACGATTGACGAGGCGTCGCCGCAGCGTGCCTCACCCGGCGCCAAAGCGAGGCTCGTCAGCAAAAGAAGGCGCAGCGTCGTCATCGGGATAAGTCCTGTCGTTTCGGCCGCCGCGGCCCTGACGGCCGGGATCGGCGCCGCCCCGGCTGCCGCCATCCGGATGGTCCGCCGTGTCCTGCGGGGGCGGACCCTCCATGGCGGCGGGGGCGCGCAGCGGCGCGTCGATCACGGGCAGGCCGGCGCCGCCGACCTCCAGATCCACGTCCGGCAGGCCGGCTGATCCGAGCAGCGCGGAGAGGTGCGCCCTGTCGCCCGCCAGAAGGGCGGCGGTTGCGGGGTCGTCCGCCTTGAGGCGCACGGTGAGGCCGTGGGGCGTGAGGCGCATATGCACCACCACCCGGCCGAGGCTGTCCGGCGACAGCGCGATATCGAGCACGCGCACGGGGCCGGTGGGCACGGGGGCGTCCTCGCTTGCGGGCGGCGCGCCCGTCCCGGCAGCGGCGGGCGCCGTATCCATCTGCGCGACTTCCGCCGCGATGGCGCGGCCGATCTGGGCGAGGCTGGCGAACGGCAGCGCGGGCGTTGCCTCCGCCGGCCGGACGGGCGCAGGTGGCCGGTCGTCCAGGACCGCGGGCGCGGCGGCGGCGCGCGCCGTCCCGGGGCTCTGCCGGGCGTCGGCGCGGCGGGGTTCTGGCTGATCGTTCGGCGCGCCATCATCGGCCGCCGCGCCAAGGGGGAGCGGCCGGACGGGGATGCGGCCCTCACGGCTCGGCGGGTTCGCCTCGATATCGCGCCCGCCAGGCGCCTCTCGCGCGGCTTCCGCCAGGGCTGGCGGGGGCTCCGGCGTGAACGGCCGCACCGGCGCGAAATGGGTTTCCTGTCGCAGCACGGCGACCCGCATGGGCGCCGGCGCTTCCGCCGCGGTCTCCGCCGGCACGGCCGGCACCGCGAGGGGGACAGGCGGGGGGCTCGCGCGGGGCTGGGGGGCCACCTCCGCCGACACGTCCCGCGGTCCCGCGAGCGGCGCGGATAGCAGGGCGAGGAGCGGCGGCGGCTGGGGGCGGTCAGGCGTGTCCGGAGCGGGTGCGTCCGGCAGCGGAGCGGGCGCGGCATCGGCGGTGTCGACGGGCTCCGCCTCCGGCCGCAGGAGGCCCGGCGCGCGGCCCGGGGCGGGAGGGGTCTCGATCGCCTCGCGCTCCGGGTCGGAGCGGGCGCAGCGGGCGAGCAGCCGGTCGAGGCTTGCAGGCGGCGGGCAAGGCGAAGCGTCGGCGGGCGGCACCCCCGCCGCGGTCTCGGGAACAGGCGCTGCCGGGGCTTCGCCCATCCCGCTGAGCAGGTCGTCAAAGGGCTGGCCATCCGGCAGTGCCGCGCGGCCGGCGAGGTCCGGTGGGCGCGCCACAGCGGCGGGGGCGATGTCGGCGGTCCTCATCGCGGAGCCTCCTTCAGCATGGCGTCGATCTCGCCGAGCTTCGCCTGCGCCTTGCTGATGGCCGTCGAGGGCTTCTCCCCCTCCTGTGCCGCGCGCGACGGCTGCGCGCTGGCGACCACCGCCGGAGCAGCGGGGGCTGCTGCGGGCGCGGGCGCAGCGGGCGGGGCCTCGTCGGCGCGGCGGATCAGCTCGGCGGTGCGGCGCGCGGCCTCGAGCAGGGCCTGGTCGGAGGGATCGAGGCGGGCGCGGTCAATGGCCTTCAGCGCCTCTTCCGCCGCCTTGTAGCGGTCCGGAGTCGCCGCCTGCGCCGCGCTCAGATAGACGCGGGCGCGCTCGGCATCGCGGCTCGCCACCGGGGCGAGGACCATGGCACGCTCCGCGCTGGCGGTGGCGAGCGCGGTCTTGCCCTCCACGATGGCGGCGCGCGACACCAGCAGGAACACCTCGCGGCGGGCCTCCTCGTCGAGCGGCGCGAGCAGGGCGTCGAGGCGCAACAGGCCGTCCGGCGTCGCCAGCACGTTCATGCGGCTCAAGGCGGCGGCGAAGCGCTGGCGGAAATTGCCGGCATAGGCGGAGTGCCGGAAGCGGCTGAAGTACTGGCCGGACAGCCGCTCGAACTGGTCGAGGTCGCCGGCCTGCGCGGCGACCAGAACAGCGCGGCGCAGGGCCGCCTCGTCCACCAGCGTGCCGGGCATGAGCAGCCGCGCCACCTCCAGCAGGCGCGACGCCTTGGCCGGATCGGTGCGTACGGTGAGCGCGGCCTGGGCCAGCGCGATCTGCCCGCCGATGCCGTTGGGCAGCTTGCGGGCGTCGATCTCGCCGAGCTGGCGCAGCGCCGGCTCCTCGCGGCCTTCGAGATAGAGCAGGCTGCCGGTGAGCAGCTTCTCGTCGATGTTCGGCCTGGGCTCGCGGTTGATGATATCGCGCAGCACGGCGGGATTGCCGCCGCCGAGGAAATACATCACCAGCGCCCGCGCATTGGCGGGGTCCTGCCAGACGGAGGGGTCGGCCTCGCCGAACGCCACGTCCATCTCGGTGATCATGGCCCGCTGCTGGGCGATGCCGGCGGTGGAGCCGGCGGCGATGAGGTCCTGCAAGCGCTGGAGCCGACGTACCAACGTGACGGGATAGATGTCCGTGCGTCCGGTCGGCGCCGCGGCCGCGGCCGGTGCGCTGTGGGGGGCGGCGGCGTCCGCATGGGCGGAAGCAGGCTCGGACGGGCGCGCCGGGGCGGCAGCCGGAGCGGATTGGGCGTCGCGGGGCGGAGCAGCCGCGGCATCAGCGGACGGAGCGGCCATGGCGACGGGCTCCGCCGAAGGTTCTGCAACTGCGGGCGAGCCGGCCTCGGCAGGATCGGGAATGGATGGCGCCGGCGGCGCAGCGGCCATTCCGCTCGCCTCGGCCGGCGCAGCGGGCGGAGCGAGAGCGAGGCCGGGGACGGCGGTCGAAACGGCGGCCGGGAGCGGCAAGACGGCCGGAGCCATCGGCGCCGCCGGCGCGGGCGGCAGCGGACGTCGCGGCGGCAGCGGCATGGGCGCGAGGGGAGCATAGGCGGAGACCGCCGATGCAGGTGCGGGCGTCGCGACAGCCGGGCCCGGCGCGGAGGCGGGCGTGGGTTGGGGCGGCGCGGGCACGGGCTTGGAGGCCGCTGCGGGATTGGATGCGGGCGCAGGCTGGGGAAGGGGCACGGAAACGGGCGCGGGGACGGGCGCCGCCACCGGTCTGGGCGCTGCGGTCGGCTTGGGAGCCGGTGCCGGCACAGGTTGGCCGGAGGTGGCTGCTCCCGCATTGGCGGGAGGCGTCGCGACCACCGGGCGCACGGCGGGTCCGGCTGGCGAGGAGGCCACGGGCTTCGGCGCGGCTGGCGGCGCGGCGGGAGCCGCCGGTCGGGCATCGGTGATGGCTGTCGACGCGGCGCTGGCAGGGGCCGGCTTCTGAGCGACGGCTGGCTTGGGTTGGGCGCTTGGGACGGACATCGGCGCAGCGGGAGCGGTCGCGCCTGGGGCCGGCTTTGGCGCGGGCGTGCCAGCCGGGGGAGCCGGCCGGGCGGCGTTGGGCGCCACCGGCGCGGTCGCCGGGGAAACGGCCACAGGCGCGCCGGCGGGCGCTGGTTTCGGATTTTCGGCGTTCGGCCCTGCCGGGTTCGCAGCGCTCGCACTCGCCGTCGCGGGCTTCGGCGCCGCAGGCTTGGTCGCGACCGGCTTCGGCGCCGGCTTCGCCGCAGCGGGGCGCGCGGGGGCGGCGGGCTCCTCGCGCAGGCCGTCCCACGGGTCCGCATCGTCCTGGGCGCGGGCGGCGCCGGTCATCAGGAGCGCCCCGGCGAGGACGAGGGGGAAAAGGCGGGGCCGGGTCATGAGGGCGCCTTCAGCAGGATCTCGATGCGCCGGTTCTGCGGCGCGTTGGGATCGGCGGTGTTCTTGAGATTGCGGTCGGCGAGGCCCTCGATGGCGGTGACGCGCTTCTCCTCCAGCCCGCCGCGCACCATCATGTAGAGGGCCATCTGCGCCCGCGCGCTGGAGAGCCGCCAATTGTCGTAGGTGTCGGAGCGGAACGGCCGCGCGTCGGTGTGGCCGCGAATGACGATCTCGCCTGGCCGCGCGCCGAGCTTCTTCGCGATCTCGCCCATGGCCCGCACGAAGCGGGCATCCGGCACCGCCGACCCCACCGGGAACATGGAGAAGTCGAGATCGTCGGTGAGATCGACGACGAGCCCTTCCTTCGTCGCGCGCACATCCACACGCGGGGCGGCACCGGCCGTGCCCACGGTGGCGGCGACCACCTGCTTCAGCTCGCCTTCCAGGTCGCGCGCGGCCTTGGTGGCGGCTTGAGCCGCGGCCTGCGCGGCCGCCTTGTCCTGTGCCTCGCCGGGCTTCGCCGCGGCGGTGGTGGCGTCGGGGCGGCCGGTGGGCTGGTCCACCTTGGAGGGCTTCGCCTGCGGATTGCGGGCCTGCCGGCCGCTGGACATCTGCCAATAGGTGGGATCGAACGGATCGCGGTTCACGTCGCCCGCCCCGGTACCCGGCGAGCCGGTATCCCCGGCGGCGGCGTCGGGCGTGCCCCCGGCCCGCGCATCGGCATCGCCCGCGAGCTTGTTCAGCACCGCATAGGGATCGCGGAAGGCGGCGCGCTCCTTGTCGCCCTGCTGGCGGTCGTCGCCGGCGCCGGTCTCCGGCCCCGTGGTGTTCTTCAGGCTCGACTGCTTGTCGCCATCGGAAGAGGTGCCCTTGGCCTTCGTATCCTCGGGATCGTTCAGCCCGCGCACGTCAGTGATGCTGGAGGCGAGATCCACCGGATTGAAGTAATTGGCGATGGCTTTCCGCGTATCCTTGTCGGTAACGTTGATGAGCCACATGATGAGGAAGAAGGCCATCATCGCCGTCATGAAGTCGGCGTGCGCCACCTTCCAGGCGCTCGAATGGTGCTCGTGCTCCTCGTCGTCGTGGCGCTTGACGATGATGATCTCGCCGTGAGGCTCCTGGTGGCCTTCCTTGCCGGACATGCCGCGCTCCCGTCAGTTGCCGCGCGCGGCGGCGGCCGCCCAGCCGGAGAGCTGAGTCTCCAGCACGCTGTCGTCGCAGGTGATCTTGAGGTCGCTCGTCGATCCGTCCGCGATGACGATGCCCGGCACGTCCGCGAGCCGCGCGCGCAAAGCCGCCGCGAGGTCGCCGGAGCCGGTGATGGTGATGGACGGCCCCGCCGCCCCGCCGCGCAGCAGGTCGCGCACCCGGCGGGCCAGTTCCTCCAGCGCGCGGGCGCGGGCGGCCCCGCTCACGAAGGGGCGCAGCACGGCGGCGAGCGCCTCGCCGATGCGCGCCTCCACCGCATCGAGGCCTTCACCGATGAGGCCGGCGAGCCGTTCGCTCTCCTCGCTGCACCAGCGGGCGCGGGCCGCTTCGATCTCGTCCTCGAGGCGCGCGGCGAAGGCGGCCTCGGCATCGGCGAGCTGCTGCTCGCAGGCGGCCAGCGCGATGGCGGCCTCCTCCAGCGCAAGGCGCCGGGCCTCCTCGGCCGCCGCGCGGATGGCATCGGCGCCGGGCGGCTCGTGCGGGCGCAAGGCGGGGGTGGGTGCAAGGGCCGGCACGGGCGGCACGGCGCTCACCGGAGCGCGCGGCGCGAGGCCGAAATGGGGCAGGTGACGGTGAAGCGCGGTGGTGCTCATGCGCGGGCGTCCTGATGCAGCCACTGGCGCAGGATGGCGGCGGCCTGCTCCTCATCGAACTCGACGATCTGCTCCAGCCGCTTCTGCGGCGAGCGGTTGAGGCGGCTGGTGAGATCCTCGATGAGGCTGAGCGCGCCTGGCGCCTCCTCCCCTGCGGCGCCATCGCCCGGCACCACGGACGGGCCGGCGACGGCGGCGAGCGGCGCGCCGCCCGCCAGCATGGCGGCCTCGATGGCATCCGCGTCCTCCACCTCGTCGCGCTCGGGGCGGGCGAGGATGGCGCGCACGGCGGGCCGGAGGCCGAACCAGATCACGAGGCCGGCGACGATGAGAATGGTGGCCGCGTTGATCATGGTGCCGGCCTGCCGCAGCAGAAGCTCGGACCACGGCAAGGGCGGCACCGGCTCCAGCCCCGCCCCGCCATTGGCGAAGGAGACGGCCGCGACCTTCAATTTGTCACCGCGCTCCTTGTCGAAGCCGGAGGCGGAGGCGACGATCTGCTCCACCTCGTAGAGCTGCTGCTCCACGGGAATGGCATCGGCGCCGCCGGCCGCGCCCACGAGGCGCTCCTTGTTCACCAGCACGGCGATGGACAGGCCGCGCACCACGAAGGCCTCGCGCACGGTCTGCACGGTGCGGGTGGAGACCTCGAAATTGGTCAGCTCCTCGCGGCGGGAGGAGTTCTCGTTGGAATCCGTGCCGCCGTCGCCCTGCTGCTGCTGGCCGGGGATGTTCTGCTGGACGGACGTATTGGGCTGCTTGGTCTTGTTCTGGCTCTGGCCCAGCTCCTTCACCACGCGCACGGAGCGCTCCACCTTGGAGGCGGGATCGAACGTGGTTTCGGAGGTGGTGACGCGATCGGTGTCCAGGCGGGCGGAGACCTGCACCTCGAAATTGCCGAGGCCGAGATAGGGCGCGAGGGTGCGGCGCACCTTCTCCTCGGTCTCGCGGCTCACCTGCTGCTGGAGCATGGCCTTCTTGCCGGCGGCGGCGCTGGCGCCGTCCTCGCTGGAGGAGAGCACCGCCCCCTCGGTGCTGAGCACCGTCACCTGGTCCATCTTGAGGCCGGGAATGGCGGCGGCGACGAGGTGGCGGATGGCCTGCGCGGTGGAGGCGTCCTCCGCCGTCTCGGTGCGGATGACGACGGAGGCGGAGGCGCCCTGCTGGTCGCGGCGGAAGGAGCCGCGCTCGGGCAGGACGATATGGACGCGCGCCGCCTTGATGCCCTTCATGGTCTGGATGGTGCGGGCCAGCTCGCCCTCCAGCGCGCGCACCCGCGTCACCTCCTGCATGAAGGAGGTGAGGCCGAAGGCGCGGACATCGTTGAACAATTCGTAGCCGGTATTGCCGCTCTGCGGCAGGCCCTTCACCGCCAGAAGCATGCGGGCGCGGGCGGTGTCCGAATGGGAGACGAGGACGGTGGTGCCGTCCGCATTCACGTCGAAGGCGATGCCCGCGTCCTTCAGCGCGCCGCCGATGCGGTTCACGTCCTCGCGGGTGAGGTTGGCGTAGAGCGGCTCGCGCTCGGGCTGGCCGAGATACCAGGCGCCGAGCGCCACGGCGGCCACCGCCGTGAGGCCGATCAGCGCCAGCGCGATCAGGCGCCGGGCGCCGAGGTCGCGCAGATTGCGCCAGAGTTGCTCCAACTGTTCCTTGCCGATCATCGGCGGGATCTCGTCTGATTGCGGCGCGCGGAGGCGCACCTCAGGGACCGGGCACGCGCGGGGGACGGGACCCCTCGCGCTCATGTGCCTCGGGCGGCAATCTCGACGGTCAAACTTGCATGGGCGTTGCGGGGGCTTTGCGTCTCCCCTCTCCCCTTGCGGGAGAGGGAGAGGGAGAGGGGGCGGGGGTGAGGGGTGAGGCGGGGCGCGATCTCGGCGTCCGCTCGTGCTGCGCCAGCCCCCTCACCCGTCTCGCGGCCTTGCCGCGATCCACCCTCTCCCGCGAGGGGAGAGGGGAAGAGGACAAAAAAATGGCCACGCTCCGGGGGGCGGAGGTGGCCGAGGGGGGCGTCGGGGGGACGCTGAAACTCAGGGAACGCCGGAGCGCCGCCGGAGGGGACGGCGCCCGCGCGCGGACCGCCGCGCCCGGAGGCGCGGGGGACGAAAACCGCCGCGCCCGGAGGCGCGGCGGGGACGCGATCAGCGGAACAGGGTCATCACGTTCTGCGAAGAGCTGTTCGCGATGGACAGGGACTGCACCGCGAGCTGCTGCTGGGTCTGCAGGGCCTTCAGCTTGGTCGATTCCTCTTCCATGTTGGCATCCACGAGGGTGCCGATGGAGGAGGTGTTGAGGTCGATCAGGCTCTGGGCGAAGGTCTGCTGCGAGTCCAGCCGGGTCGAGGTGGTGCCGAGCGTGGTGGCGCCGTTCTGCAGCTGCTGCATGGTAGCGTCCACGATCTTCACATAGGCCTGGATCTTCGCGAGGTCAGCGTCGGTGTTGCCGAGGCCGGACACGTCGAAGTCCGTGATGGCTTCCGTGCCCGCCGTGGCGGTGCCGCCGATGACGTACTTGGTGTCCATGAAGCCCTTGAGGCTGCCCGCGGTCGTGTCGACGGTCACGGTGGCGCCGCCGGTGATGTTCGCGGCCGTCGCCACGGCCGTGACGGCCTTGTCGAGGGTCGTGGACGTGCCGGTGGAGGTGCCGGTGGTGGAGGCGTCGTAGACAGTGAACGAGCCGGTGTCGATGGAGGTGGAGCCCACCGTCACGGTCGAGCCGGTCCGCGAGAAGGACGACAGCAGGTTCTTGGTGCCGTTGAAGCCCGAGGCGCTGGTATCCACCGACAGCCAGTTGCTGCCGTTCATCACGGTGTTGTCGGCGGTGGTCTTGATTTCGCTGACGTAGGACGAGATTTCCGTCTGCAGCTTGGCCCGGTCGACGTTCGGCGAGAGGGCGGCCGTCAGGTTGTTCTTGATCTTCGCGAGCGAGGCGACCACCGCGTTGACGCCGCTGGAGGCGGCATCCACCGAGTTCTTGTCGAGGCTCATGGCATCCTTCACCGCGCCGAGCGCCCCGTTGTCCGAGGTGAGGGTGGTGGCGATGGACCAGTAGGCCGCGCCGTCATTGGCGGAGTTGATCCGCTTGCCGGTGGAGACGTGGGCGTTGGTGGTGTCGAGGTTGGCGTTGATCGTCCGCAGGGTCTGCAGGGCGACCATGGCGGAGTTGTTGGTGATCAGGCTGGTCATGGGAATGTCCCTCTGTGACTTGGAATGAAGGGGGACATGCCGGGTTCGCACCGGCATGGCAGGGCGGCGTCATGCCTTTGGATGACCGGTCCCTAGAGCTGGAGGGCGATTTCCCGAGCGGATTGTTTCCGCTCGGATCGCGCTCCAGGGGGTCCGGCGCCCGGCCCGTTTCGGGGCCGGTCAACCTGCCATGGAAGAGACGTTAGAGGCGCAAGCTTGCGCGAGGCTTGCGGGGAAGAGAACTTGGCGAAGGCGGGGGGCACCCATCATCGGCCGCCCCCGCCCGCCCCTCAGGCGAACAGGCTGTCGATGTCGTCCTGCGAGACCACGCCGATGTCGTCGGCGAGCGCCGGGCCGTTGAGGAGGGCCTCGTCGCCTTCGCGCGGGATGATGCGGGCGCCCTGCGCCACCAGGTCGGCACCGCCCCAGATGTCGGTCATGCGTGCCACCCGCTCCTCGATGAAGAGCAGCAGCTTCACCACCTTGCGGATGCGCTGGCCGGTGATGTCCTGGAAATTGCAGGCTTCGAAGATCTTGGTGGTCTCGTTCTGGATCTCGGAGGCAAGGTCCGCCGCATCGCCCGTGAGCAGCGTATGCATCTGGACCATCAGCGCGTCCACCCGCTCGGCGGAGGTGAGGATGGCCTCGGTCGCCTCCTCCGTGTCGCTCACCACCGCCTCCAGCTCGCTGGTGGCGCGCAACAGCTTCTCGCCCCGCGCGCCCTCGGCGTGCAGGCTCGCGATCTCGTGCTTGGTGTGCTGGATGGCATCCTGGATGGTCTCGATGCCGGCCCACAGCACATTGCGGTCGCGCTCGCGATCCACCGCCGGATCGCGCGCCTTGAAGCGCGAGATCTCCTCGCGCACCCCGGCGATCTCGCCGAAGATGCGGCGCAGCTGATCGTCAAGGCCATCCACCGCGAGGAGATCGACGGCGGCGCCGGCGGAACACGGGGTCTCAATCCTGAAGGGTCGCCGGGCAGCCGACATGAAGGCCTCCTGAAACACGCTTTGCTTTGCACCCTCCTATAAATCCTCCCCGATGATTGAGGAAGATAGCCCCAATTCTTGGTGCAAGCCTCGCACAAGCCCGGGACATCAAAACAATTCTCATCGCTGCGCTCGCCAGACCTGGATCTCGCCAGAGTTGGAAAGAGCGTGTTCATCGTCCCCGTTTCTGGAGTGTGTCATGGGGGTTGATCATGTCCGTTGATCTTGGGATGCCCGTCCTTGTGGTCGACGACTACAAGACCATGGTGCGCATCATCCGAAACCTTCTGAAGCAGATCGGCTTCGAGGATGTGGACGAGGCCTCCGATGGCACCGAGGCGCTGGCCAAGCTGAAGGAACGCAGCTACGGCCTCGTCATCTCGGACTGGAACATGGAGCCGATGACCGGCTACGAGCTGTTGAAGCAGGTGCGCGCGGACGGGGCCCTTGGCCAGATCCCGTTCATCATGGTGACGGCGGAAGCCAAGTCCGAGAACGTGATCGCCGCCAAGAAGGCCGGCGTCAGCAATTACATCGTCAAGCCGTTCAACGCACAGACGCTGAAGGGCAAGATCGACGCGGTGTTCGAGAGCCTCGGCGCCGAGGCGGCCGTGGACTGAGCCCGCCCGTCGCGCCGGTCAGTGTGCCGCGGCGCGGCGATAGCGATTGCGGCCGCCGGCCTTCGCCCCATAAAGGGCGGCATCGGCCGCCGCGAACAGGCCGGCGAGATCGCAGCCCCGCGCTGTGGCCCCGCCGATGCTCGCCGTAAGATGGCCGCCCGACGGGTGCGGGATGCTCTCTGCCCGGAACGCGGCCAGCAGCGCCTCGCCCACCACATCGCAGCCGGCCTCGTCGGTATCCGGCAGGATCACCGCGAATTCCTCGCCGCCATAGCGCGCCGCGGTATCCTGCGCCCGCCCCGGAAGCCGCGCCAGCACGCCGCCCACCGCGGCCAGCGCCGCATCTCCGGCCTGATGGCCCCACAAATCGTTCACCACCTTGAAGTGGTCGATGTCGATCACCAGCAGCGACAGCGGCCCCTCCAGGCGCTGCGCCCTGCGCATGGCACGCTCCAGTTCCTCGTCGAAGCTGCGCCGGTTGGGCAGGCCCGTGAGTGCGTCCAGCTGGGACTTGCGGGCGAGATCGCGATTGAGGCGCAGAAGCTCCACTTCGTCCGCCGCCACCGCCGCGAGGTCGAGCAGCGGGCCGAAGTCAAAGGCCTCCTTGTCCCGCGCCTCCCGCCCCATCACGCACATCGTGCCGATGACCAGATCCGGCTCAACCATCAGCGGCGCGCCCGCATAGAAGCGCAGCGGCAGGTGCGGGACGAGGGGATGGCCCAGAAGGCGCGGATCGGACTTCATGTCGCCGATCACCAGCGGTGCGCCGCTCCCCACCAGCATGTTGCACATGGTGTCGCGCCGGGGAACGCTGGCCGGCACGAGAGCGGACGTGCGCGATTTCTGCCACTGGTGGGTGCCGTCGATGAGGCCGAGGAAGGCGACATCCGCCTCGTAGAGCCGCCGCGCCAGCCGCGTCAGCCGGTCGAACCGCTCGTCGGGGGGCGTATCCATGAGACCACACGTCGCAAGGACGGTGAGGCGCTGGGCCTCGTTCGCAGGGGCGGCGGGGGGTGTCCACAAGGGGCAGGACCTCGATCGATGACGCTGGGGCGGGCGGACCGGGCGGCGGATGAGGGTGGGGATACCTTTCGGGCGGGCAGATCGGGGACAAGGAGGTCGGGCGCAAGCAGCTCGGTGGCAAGCAGGTCAGGGGCAAGCAGGTCAGGGGCAAGCCCGGGGCGGAGCTGGCGGGCAGCTGAAGCAGGCTGGCAGGCGGGACCCCACGGCGCAACGGGCGTGCGGGAGTGGCCCTCGCGCCGTCGCAACCTGAAAGTGCGTCGCAATTGCAATGCTCAAGATTGCGCGTAGCGCGCCGCCGTTCGCGGCGCGGGCCGGGCGCGATTCGCGGATGAGTCGGCCTGTCGGAGCGGGCTGCCGGAGGGACGGCTATCGGCGGGGGTTCGAATCGTCGCTCGAATCAGGCCGAACCCACCCGAATCGGGGGATGAACCTCAGCCGGAAACCTGGGTGGAACGACCCGGCATGGAGCGATCGATGGGGAATGCCGGGTGGAAATTTGGTGGAGCCAGGCGGAATCGAACCGCCGACCTCTTGAATGCCATTCAAGCGCTCTCCCAACTGAGCTATGGCCCCACCGGGCCGCGGGCTGCGCGCTTTGGGTTTCATAGCCAAGGCTGAAAACCTCGGCATCAGAACCAGTTAGCGCGCCGGGAAGTCCCGCGGCGGGGTGCCCGGCGATTGATGTCCGCCGAGCGAGAGCGGCCTTAAAGCACAGGCCGCGTCGGGTATCAAGCCTCTTCGTCGTCTTCGAGGCCCTCTCCGATCAGATCGGAGACGTCATCCCCATCATCTTCGTCTTCTTCAAGGAACGTGTCGTCGTCACCGGCCTCGATGTCGTCGTCCACATCCACGTCGTCGCCGACCACCACCTTCGCGGGGGCTGCGGCTTCCTCGTCGGCTTCCTCGAGGCTGATGACCTCGGCCTCAGCCTCTTCGCCGTCCACCTCTTCGGCAGCGACGGCCGCGCGCGGCTCCGCGCGGCTGCTGCCACGGGCGGCGGGTTCAAAATAGGACCTCGGATAGGATTCCCCCGTGAACGGAGACACGACGGGATCCTTGTTGAGGTCGTAAAACTTGCGCCCCGTAACCGGACAGATGCGCTTGGTGCCGAGTTCGGGCTTCGCCACGGCAAAGTTCCTCGGAGCTGTATAAGGAGCGTGCTCCATTGGCGTTTCGCCCGCGCCCTGTCAAGGGCAGATCATCATGGCGTCGCAACAGCGTGACGCCGCAAGCGACGGCGTGCTAGACGACGGCGGCACAGAACATGCGGCGATCGCCCCGGCCGAGGCCGGCGGCCGAGCGCCCGAGCGAGGCAGAAATGGCCCATCCCGAACCCGCAACCGCAAGCGCTCCCGAAGCACACGGCCACGGCACGGGCGAGGCCCGCCCCGCCACCGGGCGCCGCTCGCCCGCCCTCTCCGGCCGGGTCCGGGTGCCGGGAGACAAGTCCGTCTCGCACCGCGCTCTGATCTTCGGCCTGTTCGCGGAGGGCACGACCCACATCACCGGCCTGCTCGAAGGCGAGGACGTGCTGAATACCGCCAAGGCCTGCGCGGCGCTGGGCGCCTGCGTCACCCGCACGGGCGAAGGCGCCTGGGAGGTGACGGGCACAGGCGGGCGGGGCCTCGCCTCCCCCGCCGCGCCGCTCGATTTCGGAAACTCCGGCACGGGCGTGCGTCTGATGATGGGTGCGGTGGCCGGACAGCATGTCATCGCCGGGTTCGACGGGGACGCCAGCCTTCGCCGCCGGCCCATGAAGCGCGTGCTCGATCCCCTGACGCAGATGGGCGTCGAGGTGGTTTCTTCGGCCGAGGGTGGCCGTCTGCCGCTGACGCTGAAGGGCAGCAGCGAAACCAAGCCCATCATCTACGAGACCCCGGTTCCCTCCGCGCAGGTGAAGTCCGCCGTGCTGCTCGCCGGCCTCGGCGCCGACGGCGAGACGGTGGTGATCGAGCGCGAGGCCACCCGCGACCATACCGAGCGGATGCTGGAGCATTTCGGCGCGGAGATTTCCGTCGAGCCCCATGGCGCCCATGGCCGCCGTATCACGCTGAAGGGCCGCCCGCATCTCGTCGCCGCGCCGGTCGACGTGCCGGCCGACCCCTCCTCTGCGGCGTTCCCGCTGGTGGCGGCGCTGATCGTGCCCGGGTCGGACATCATCCTCACCGACGTGATGATGAATCCGCTGCGCACCGGCCTCATCACCACCCTCATCGAGATGGGCGCCGACATCACCGTGGTCGGCGAGCGCACCGAGGGCGGCGAGCGGGTCGCGGACCTGCGCGTGCGTCATTCCCGCCTCAAGGGCGTCGAGGTGCCGCCCGAGCGGGCACCGGCCATGATCGACGAATATCCCGTCCTTGCCGTCGCCGCGGCCTTCGCCGAGGGCACGACGGCCATGCGCGGCCTGTCCGAGCTGCGGGTGAAGGAGAGCGACCGGCTCGCCGCCGTGGCCGCCGGCCTCGCCGCCTGCGGCATCGCCCATGAGGTCAAGGGCGACGACCTCCTCGTCACCGGCGCCGCGACGGTCAAGGGCGGCGGGCCGGTGGAGACCCACATGGACCACCGCATCGCCATGTCGTTCCTCGTGCTGGGGCTTGCCAGCGAGGATGGGGTGAGCGTCGACGACGTGGCCTTCATCGCCACCTCCTTCCCCACCTTCATGCCCATGATGCGCGGCCTCGGCGCCATCATCGACTGACGGGACGGCCATGATCATCGCCATCGACGGGCCGGCGGCATCCGGCAAGGGCACGCTGGCCCGGCGGCTGGCCGCGCATTACGGCCTGCCGCATCTCGATACCGGCCTGCTTTATCGCGCGGTCGGAGCGCGCTGCCTCAAAGAGGGCCGCCTCGGCGACGAGGGAGCGTCGGTCGCAGCCGCCCTGAGCCTTGATGTTTCGGCACTAGATCCGGACGCGCTGCGAACGGCTGAACTCGGCGAGGCGGCATCCGTGGTGGCCGCCCGGCCCGGCGTGCGCGCGGCGCTTTTGGACCTCCAACGCCGCTTCGCCGCCCAGGCCGGCGGGGCGGTGCTGGACGGGCGCGACATCGGAACGGTCATCTGCCCCGATGCGCCGGCCAAGCTGTTCGTCACCGCACGGCCGGAGGTGCGGGCCGAGCGCCGGTTCCGCGAGCTGGCCGGACGGAGCGAGACCATCGCATACGACGCCGTCCTGGCCGACATCCTGAAGCGCGACGAGCGCGATTCGGGCCGCTCCAGCGCGCCGCTCTTGAAGGCCGACGACGCCGTGCTGCTCGACACCTCCGACCTCGGCATCGAAGCCGCCTTTGCGGCGGCGCTCGCCATCGTGGAAGCCCGCCGGGCCTGAGGCTCGCGAAATCCGTTCACCCGCCACGCGCTGCGACGTTTCGCCCTTTCCTCGCCGGCCGCCGCGCCCTATTCAAGCACCCGAACCTTCGGAGCGCCCCATGGCCAGCTACGTCTTCCAGCCCCAGCCCCATCCCCACCTGCCCATCGTCGGCAGCGATGCCGTGTTTCCGGTGCATCGCATCTATTGCGTCGGCCGCAACTTCGCTGACCATGCGGTGGAGATGGGCCACGACCCCAACAAGGAGCCGCCCTTCTTCTTCCAGAAGAACCCGGACACGCTGGTGCGCTCGGGCGCGACCATCACCTACCCCAAGCTCACCAAGGACCTGCACCACGAGGTCGAACTGGTGGTGGCGCTGAAGGAAGGCGGCGAGGACATTCCGGTGGAACGGGCCCTCGACCACGTGTTCGGCTACGGCGTCGGCCTCGATCTGACCCGCCGCGACCTCCAGGGCGAAGCCAAGAAGCTCGGCCGCCCGTGGGAAACCGGAAAGGCCTTCGAGGACTCCGCGCCCTGCTCGGCGATTCTTCCGGTCGCGACCGCCGGGCATCCCGGTGCCGGGCGCATCTTCCTGAAGGTCAATGACAAGGTGAAGCAGGAAGGCAACCTGAACCAGATGATCTGGAAGGTGCCGGAGATGATCGCGACCCTCTCCACCCTGTTCCGCCTCGCCCCCGGCGACCTGATCTTCGCCGGCACCCCGGCGGGCGTCGGGGCGGTGCAGAAGGGCGACGTGCTGGAAGGCGGCGTCGAGGGCGTCGGCGAAATCCGCCTGACGGTGGACTGAAACCCCTTCAGGCGGCCCTGATCGCGAGCACCGCGTTCAGGCCGCCGAAGGCGAAGGCGTTGACCAGGGCGATTTCCGCCGTGGCCGTCCGCGGGGCGTTGGGCACGCAATCCACGTCACATTCGGGATCAGGCTCGCGGAAATTCAGCGTGGGCGGCAGGAAGCCGTTGCGCATGCCGAGCAGCGCCGCCGTGACGCCCAGCGCCCCCGAGGCGCCGAAGCAGTGGCCGGTCATGGATTTCAGCGACGACACCGGCACCTTGGCCAGCCGCTCGCCAAGCACCGTGCGCAGCGACGTGGTCTCGGTCTTGTCGTTCAGCACCGTGCCGGTGCCGTGCGCCGCGACGTAATCCACCGCGCCGGCATCGAGCCCCGCATCGTCGAGGGCGGCGGAAATGGCGCGGGCGGTGCTCGAGGCATCGGGCGCCGTGAGGTCGGCGCCGTCGGCGGTCATGCCGAAGCCGAGCACCTCGCCGAGAATGGTGGCGCCGCGGGCGCGGGCCCGTTCCATCTCCTCCAGCACCAGCACGGCCGCGCCTTCACCCAGCACCAGCCCGCTGCGGTCTTTGGAAAAGGGGCGGCAGGTGTCGGCCGCGAGCACGCGCAGCGCTTCCCAGCTCTTCACCATGCCCAGCGTCAGCGGGGCCTCGCAGCCGCCGGTGACGGCCATATCCAGCATCCCGCCGCGGATCATCTGAAAAGCGAGGCCGATGGCATGGGAAGCCGAGGCGCAGGCCGAGGCGGCGCTGAAGCTCGGCCCGGTGATGTGATAGGCCATGGAAATCTGGCTGGCCGCGGACGAGGGCATGACGCGCGGCACCGTGAAGGGCAGAGGGCGCGCGCCATCGCGCAGGATGCGCACATAGCCCTCTTCCAACGTCTGGCAGCCCACCGCCGCACCGAAGATGACGCCGGCCTTCTGCGGCGCCACGCCCTCGGTGGCGCCTGCAGCCTCGGTCATCGCCTCCGCCGCCGCCAGCAAGGCGAACTGGCCGGACCGGTCGACCGTGGAAATCTGCCGTGGGGTGAAGTGCGCTTCAGCCGAGTAGCCCGGCACCTCACCCACCACCCGCGTCTTGACCTGTTCCTGCGGCACCAGCGTGAGCGGCCCAATGCCGCCACGCCCCTGCCGGAGGGCTTCGAGATGAATGGGAATGCCGAGGCCGAGGGCGGAAACGGCGCCGATGCCGGTGATGGCGACCCTGCGGCTCATCGGGCCGGCTGCGCCGTGGACACCGTGCCGCTCCGCGCGTCGATGAGCTGCTCGACCGCTTCGAGCAGGGCGAAAACCTTCACGTCGTTGCTTTCGAGCACGCCCTGGGACGGCACTTCGATGCCGAAGCGTTCCTCGATCTTGAAGATCAGTTCCACGAGGTCGAGCGATCCGATGCCGAGGTCCGCGACGCTGGTGTCCGCGTCGATGATGGCCGGATCGATGGATGCCTCTTCTGCGATGACCGCGAGGATTTCGGCCCTGCGTCCGCTGAATTCCGCCACGCAACTTCTCCGTACCCGATCCACGGCGGCAGCGCCGCCGTCACCCCCTCCGGGAGCGGCTAAAATGCACAGCAGCACCGGGGCTGTCCACCTGTCGCGATGTCCGGTGCCGGAACCTGCCTCCGCACGGCGCCGTTGAGCCTTATGCGCCCGCCGGTTGCGGGCCGACAAGGAGGCGCCATGACGCTCGAACCGCGACTTATTTCCGAGGCTGATGCCACCCGCCTCGGCGTGATGGCCGGTTGGTGGGCCGTCGCACCCGACGGCACGCCGGCGGCAGGTCCCTACCCGACTCGGGAAGCCGCAATCGTCGGCATCGGCAAGCGCGGCGCGGACCAGCCGACGGGCCGGCCCGGAGAAAGCGGACCGCCGCCGGAGGAATGAATGGGACAAGGCCTGAGAAGCCCCATCGGTCCCCGCGCAGTGCATCTGTGCGTGGACATGCAGCAATTGTTCGCGCCCGGAGGACCTTGGCCGACGCCCTGGGCACCGCGGATTCTGCCGGTGATCGTCGAGCTGGCCGGCCGTGTGCCAGGGCGGACCCTGTTCTCCCGCTTCATCCCGCCGCATGCGCCGGAAGCACTGCCGGGCACCTGGCGCCAGCTCTACAGCAAATGGCGAGAGGTGACGCAGGCCCAACTCGCGCCCGAACTCCTGGAGCTGGTACCGGAGCTACAGCGATTCTCACCTCCCGCACAACTCGTTGATAAGACTCGCTATTCTGCGTTCTCCTCCCCGAGCCTCCTGCCCCTTCTCGCCCATCTCGGTGCCGACACCCTCGTGCTGACGGGGGCGGAGACGGATGTGTGCATTCTCGCAACGCTGTTCGATGCCGTGGATTACGGATTTCGGGTCGTGGTGGCGCGAGACGCGGTGTGCTCGTCCTCCGACGCGGGACACGATGCGGTGCTGCACATGCTGTCGCAACGATTGTCGATCCAGGTGGAAGTCGCTGAAATGGAAGAGATTTTGTCGGCCTGGCGAACGGCCGACGCGGCGTGAGGCGGAACCGGCCACCGCCGGACGGGTTGTCCTGCATTCGAACCCATTCCCCGACGGGAGCAGCATCATGGACCATCCCGCGACGCCTCCGCTTCCCGCGCAGCGGCAGCCCATGCCGGGCCTGACCGAGGCGATGGATCCGCGCCCCGATCATGGCGAGACGAGCTATGTCGGCTCCGGAAAGCTCAAGGGCCTCAAGGCCTTGGTTACCGGAGGCGACAGCGGCATCGGGCGGGCCGTCTGCCTGGCCTTTGCCCGCGAGGGCGCTGACGTGTGCATCGCCTATCTGGAAGAGGACGAGGACGCTGAAGAGACCCGCCGGCTGGTGGAAGAGGCTGGGCAAATAGGGATTTTGGCGGCGGGGGATATTTCCGACCCCGCATTCTGCCGGCGGCTGGTGGACGATGCGGCGGAGGCGCTCGGCGGGCTCGATATTCTGGTAAACAATGCCGCCCATCAGGCCACGTTCGAGAAAGTGGAAGATATTCCAGATAGCGAGTGGGAACATACCTTCGCCGTCAATATCCATTCCATGTTCTATCTCAGCAAGGCCGCGCTTAAGTATATGAAGGACGGCGGCTCCATCATCAATACCGCGTCGATCAACTCGGACAATCCCAATCCAACCTTGCTGGCTTACGCAGCGACCAAGGGTGCCATCCATAATTTCACGGCAGGACTTGCCCAATCGCTCGCCCCGCGCGGCATTCGGGTCAACGCGGTGGCGCCGGGGCCGATCTGGACGCCGCTGATCCCCTCCACGATGCCGGAGGAGGCGGTGAAAAACTTTGGAAAATCAGTGCCCATGGGCCGTCCGGGGCAGCCGGCGGAGCTGGCGACGGCCTATGTGATGCTGGCCGATCCGCGCTCCAGCTACGTCTCCGGCGCGACCATCGCCGTCACCGGCGGCAAGCCCTTCCTCTGACCTGACACCGAGATCAGTGCGAGTAGCACCAGGGGTTCAGGCCGGGAATCGATGGCGTTTGGCGCGTTCGAGAGCGGAGTTCGATTCGATAGCACTCGATTACCGTCGAACGCCCAGCTTCAGCCCGTAGGAGACGAGCGCCGCCTCGTGGCCGGTGTCGGCCCGGAGGCCAACGTGGCCGTCCGGCCGGACGACGAGCAGGGTGATGCCGGTGATCCCCATCCGAAGGGCATCCTCGGCCGGCAGCCCGGCGACGCCGTGCGCCACGTCGGTCCCGCCCGCCCCCTGGTTCAGCACGGTCGCGGCGAAGCTGGCGCCATAGAGGCGGGGGTCGGCGCGGGCGCAGAGGGCCTGAAAGAGCGAGGCGACCTTCTCCACGCGCGCCGTCTCGCCGCCGAGCAGGAGCAAAGTGTGGCCGGTGCGGTTGACGAGATCGTCCAGCATCAGCACCTCGCCGTCCGCCATCCCCAGCGGGACACGATCCGGCAGGCGCTGGCCGGGGGAGAGCGCGGACCCCGCCTCCCCCACCACGATGGGCGAGGCGGCATAGTCCACATCCAGCTCCGCTTCGGCCACCGCCTCGTGGTGTCGCGCCTCGGGATCGGACAGGACGTCCCGGATGACGGCATTGCGGGCCTGCCGGTCGGCCGCGCTCTTGAGCATCTGGGCGCTGTCGGCCTCGTCGCCCGAGGCGGTGATGCGCAGGGCCACCGGCCGGCGCTCCGCCTCGTAGCTGTCCAGCAGGGTGTCGGCGCAATGGCCCTGCGCCACCAAAGCGAGCTTCCAGGCGAGGTTGAAGGCATCCTGGATGCCGCTGTTCATCCCGTGCCCCTGGATGGGGCTGCAGGTGTGGGCGGCATCGCCCGCCAGCAGCAGGCGACCCGAGCGGTAGTGCTGGGCCACCCGCGTAAAGCACTGGAAGCGGACGGGATTGGCCACGTCCACGAAGCGCGCAGCCGGGAGGTAGCGGGCAAGCGTGGCGGAGGCATCCGCCACCAGATCGCTGTCCGGCCCGCTCGGCCGCACATAGGCGCGCCAGCGCTGGCCCGGCAGAGCGGTGAGGATGAGGGGGATGTCGTCCAGATAGGCGTAATTGGCCTCGAAGGTGTGCGGGAAATCGGTAAGCGTGGCGTCGAACACCGCCCACGGCTCCTCGATGGGATGGCCATCCTGCGCAATGCCCGCGAGGGTGCGCACGGCGCTGCGATGGCCGTCGCAGCCTACCACCCAGCGGGCGCGCACCACCTTGGACTCGCTGCCATTCTCGAGCATGGCGACGACCCCGTCGCCATGCGGCTCCAGATCCACGAGCTTGGTACCGCGCGTGACCGCGCCGCCGAGCCGGACGAGATAGTCGGTGAGGATCTGTTCCGTCACCTCCTCGGAAACGCCGATGTTGAAGGCGTAGCGGCTGCCGGACAGGCTGAGGTCGATCTCGCCCAGCACGGCGCCGTCCGCATGGATGCGGGCGAAACGCTGCTTCACACCGGCGTCGAGCAGGGCGTCGGCGATGCCGAGGTGGTCGAACACCTCGATGGAGCGCGGATGCACCACGGTGGCGCGGTCCCACGTCATGGGCGCCTCATGGGCATCGATGACGAGGCTGTCCACGCCCCGGCGCTTCAGTTCGGCACCCAGCAGCAGCCCGGTGGGTCCGGCCCCCACCACCAGGACGGTTACATCAGGAACCACGGCGCTCTCCCCTTTTCCGCCATGGTGCACGGCCACGCCGGAAACTCAAACAGGGCCTTGGCAAGCCCATTGCCTTGCGCGCGCCGCCCGGCTCTAGGATAAGGCGTCATGACCGAGAGCCCTTCCCCCGCCGAAGCCGATCCCTATCTCGAGCCCGGACGCCTGCTGTTCGCGGGCGACTGGCAGTTCGTCTCGGCCGCGCCCACCGTCGACGTGCTGCCGCCCATGCAGGGCATGGAAATCGCGCTGGCAGGCCGTTCCAACGTGGGCAAGTCGTCCCTCGTCAATGCGCTGACCGGCCGCAAGGCTTTGGCCCGCACCTCGGTGACGCCGGGGCGGACGCAGGAATTGATTTTCTTCCGGGTGGGGCCGGAGCTGTGTCTGGTGGATATGCCGGGCTACGGCTTCGCCAAGGCGCCGAAGGAGAAGGTGGATGCGTGGACGCGCACCATCAAGGACTATCTGCGCGGCCGGGTGAACCTGGCACGCGTGTTCGTGCTCATCGATTCCCGCCACGGCATCAAGCCGGTGGACGAGGAGATCCTTGATCTGCTGGACAAGGCGGCGGTCTCCTACGCCATCATCCTCACCAAGGTGGACCAGGTGAAGCCCACCGCCTTGCCATCGGTCATCGCCGGGGTGGAGGAGAAGATCCGCCGGCGGCCGGCGGCCTATCCGAAGATCTTCCCCACCTCCAGCAACACCGGCCAGGGTTTCCCAGAGCTGCGCGCGGCGGTGGCGCAGCTTCTCGCCGAGCAGGGCTGAACGCGCGCCCCTCCGGCGGGACCGGAGGGAAGCACGCCTTGTTCAGGCGAGCAGATCGGCGACAGTAAGGGCGATCACCAGCGTCGCCTTGTCGAGGTCGGACAAAAGCAGGTTCTCGTCCGCCCGGTGGCCGTTGGCCTCCTCGATGGTGTGCGGGCCGGCGCCGTAGAGCACCACGGGCACGCCGGCCTCGGCATAGAGCCGCGCGTCGGTATAGAGCGGCACGCCGGTGGTCTTCACCTCCTCGCCGGTGACGGCCGAGGCGTTGCGGCAGATGACGCCGGCGAGGTGCAGGGCCTTGTCGTCCGGCACCAGCGGACGGGCGATGAGGATGCGCCTCACCTCGGCCCTGGCCTTCGAGCCCTCCAGCGCCTTGGCGATGACGCCGCGCACCTCGGCCTCCACCTGATCCGGATTCTCGCCGGGGACAATGCGGCGGTCGAGGCGGAAGGTGACGCGATCGGGCACCACATTGGTGTTGATGCCGCCGGAAATGAGACCCACCGTGAGCTGCGGCGAGCCGATGCCCGGCACGTCCGAGACCTTCGCCTGCAGCGTGTCGCGATAGGCGTAGAGGGCGGCGAGGATGTGGGTCGCGCCCTCCAGCGCGTCGATGCCGGTGAAGGGCAGCGCGGCGTGGGCGGACTTGCCGATCACCTCCACCTCCAGATGCAGGCAGCCGTTGTGGGCCACCACGACGGCGTAGGAGAAGCCGGCGGAGACGGCGTAGTCGGGCTTGGTGAGGCCGGTTTCGAGAATCCAGCCCGGCCCGACCTCGCCGCCGATCTCCTCGTCATAGGTGAAGTGCAGTTCCACCGTGCCCTTCAGCGGCAGGCCGGAGCGCTTCAGCGCGTCGAGGGCGAAGGCATAGGTGGCGAAATCGGACTTGGAGACCGCGACACCACGGCCATACATGCGACCATCCACAACCTCGGCGCCATAGGGGTCCTTGGTCCAGCCCTCGCCGGGGGGCACCACGTCGCCATGGGCGTTGAGCGCCACCACGGGGCCGTCACCAAACCGGTGGCGGATGATGAGGTTGGTGGCCGTCACCATGCCCGCCGCCTTCACCCGGTCGGCCGGCACCGCATGGCGCTCGACGGTGTAGCCGAGGGCCTCCAGCAGATCGGCGGCGCGCGCCGCGTGGGGCGCGCAGTCGCCGGGCGGATTGTCGGACGGCACCTTCACCAGCTCCGCCAGGAACTGGCGCTGCGCTTCCGCGCGCTCGGCGATCAGGCTGCGGAGTGTGTCGGCGGCGGCGGTGGACATGAATGCTTCCTTGTTCTGGGGCGGGCGACGGCCCGCCGGTTCTGTCGTTGCGATGGGGTGCGGCCTATTTGCCGGAGGCCCATTCCTTCAGCATGGCCCGGTCCTCGTCGGAGAGTTCGGTGATGTTGTTGGGCGGCATGGCATGGGTGAGGCCGGCCTGGACGAGAATGAGCTTGCGGTTCTTGTGGATGGCCTCCGCGGTGTCGAGCAGCACGCCGCGCGGGGCGATGGCGAACCCCTCATACACCGGCTCGGCGGCGTGGCACATGGCGCAGCGGCCCATGACGATGTTCTGGATGTCCACCGGCACGTCGGCCGGCGGCCCGCTCTTCGCATAGGCCGTCGTGACCAGCGGCGGCAGGCCGAGCGCCATGCGGCCGGCGGCGGTGGTGGTGGCCGAGATGAACACGGCGACGATCAGGCATACCGCCGCCACCAGCCAGCACCACGCCTTGTCGCCGCGCCCCGCGTGCCGCTCGTTGTAGAAATAGCGGATCACCGTTCCCGCGATCAGCGCCAGCCCCACGATGACGAAGGCATAAGGGGTGGAATAGGTGAGCGGGTAATGGTTGGAGATCATCAGGAAGACGACGGGCAGGGTGAAATAATTGTTGTGCCCGGACCTGAGCTTGGCGGTCTTGCCGTAATAGGGGTTCGGCACCTCGCCCGCTTTGAGCGCCGCAACCACCTTGTGCTGGTTGGGGATGATGACGAAGAAGACGTTGCCGCTCATGATGGTCGCCATCAGCGCGCCGGTATGGATGAAGGCGGCGCGGGGCGAGAAGACCTGCTGGTAGAGGAACGTCGCCAGCACCACGCCCGTGAACACGATGATGCCCACCACCAGCGGCTGGTCGCCGAGCTTCGAGCGGCACAATTGGTCATAGGCGATCCAGCCCAGCGCCAGCCCGCCGAGGCCGATGGCGATGGCTGCGGCGGGCTTCAGATTCATCACCTCCGGATCGATGAGATAGATGGACGACTGGTAGTAATAGACCCAGATGAGCAGGAAGAAGCCGGTGATCCAGGTGGCGTAGGACTGCCATTTGTGCCAGCCCAGCTCATCGGGGAGGAAGTCGGGCGCCACCAGATACTTCTTCACCTGATAGAAGCCGCCGCCATGCACCTCCCACGCCTCGCCGCCCTTGCCTGCGGGGATGTCGGGCGTCGCCTTCAGGCTGGCATCGAGATGCATGAAGTAGAACGACGCACCGATCCACGCCATGCCGGCGATGATGTGGGTCCAGCGCAGAAGCAGGCTGCCGTACTCGTGGAGAATGGGTTCCATTGCCGTTCAGATCCCGTGGCTGGAAGAGGATGGGGCGTTCGCGCCCGTCACGTCCGCCGGGCGGGACCATTGGCCCGGGCCGGCGGCATGGGTAATGTCGGTTTGGCTATCGTTGTTGTGGCTTGGGCTGAGGGGTCGCGCGACGTGCTGGAGAACATGAAGGCCTTCGTCGCCTCGGTGGAGAGCGAGAGCTTCTCGGAGGCCGGGCGCCGCCTGCACCTCTCTGCCAACGTGGTCAGCCACCGCATCCAGATGCTGGAGAAGCACCTCGGCTGCCGGCTGTTCAACCGCACCACCCGCCGCATGAGCCTGACCGAGCAGGGGCGCGTCTATTACGAGGCCATCACCGAGGCGCTGCGCCTCATCGAGGCGGCGGAAAGCAATGTCTCGGAACTCGGCGCCCTGCCGCGCGGCGCGCTGCGCGTCACCGCGCCGCTCCATCTCGGCCGGCGGCTGGTGGCGCAGGTGGCGGCGCGTTACCAGGAAATCCATCCCGAGATCGACGTGCGCCTGCGCCTGTCGGAACATACCCTCGACCTCATCGCCGAATCCATCGACGTGGCGCTGCGCCTCGCCACCTTCGAGGATTCCAGCATGATCATGCGCAAGGTCTCGCAGGTCGAGCGCATTGTGTGCGCCGCACCCAGCTATCTGGACCGGGCCGGCGTGCCGAACAGGCCGCAGGATCTCCTCGCCCATCAATGCCTCCTCCTGCGGTTCGCGAGCCTTCGGGAATTGCGCTGGATGCTCACCGACGAGGGGCGCGACCTCGCCGTTCCCGTCACCGGCCATCTGGAGGCCGACGACGGCGACGTGCTGACGGTGTGGGCCGTCGAGGGGCGCGGCATCGTGGTGAAGCCGCGGTTCGAGGTGGCGGACGCCCTCGCGGACGGCCGCCTGGTGCCGCTCCTGGAGAAGAACCCGCCGAAGCCGGCGACGCTGGCGGTGCTCTATCCCGCCCGCCAATTGGTGCCGCTGAAGGTGAAGGCCTTCGCCGACATGCTGGTGGACGAGGGACGGCGCTACATCGCCCGCGAACTCGCCAAGATCGGGGAGCGGCTGCCCGCCTGAGCCTTTCGACACCGACAGGCAACCACTCCCCGGCCTGCCCCTGACCGGACCTCAGTGCGCCTCGGCCTGCTTGGCGGCGGCGACGATCTCCTCGGTCGAGCTCTTCTTCACGCCGTTGAAGAAGACGTTGAGCACGACCGCGACGATGGCGCAGAGCAGGATGCCGCTCTCCAGAAGCGGGTGCAGCTCGTGCGGCAGCGCCTTGAAGAAGTTGGGCGACACCAGCGGGATCATGCCGAAGCCCACCGCGATGGCGACGATGAAGAGATTGTTGCGGTTGGTCTTGAAATCGACGCCGGTGAGGATGCGCGCGCCGGTGGCCGCCACCATGCCGAACATCACGAGACCCGCGCCGCCGAGCACCACCTGCGGAACCGCCTCCACCAGCGCGGCCATCTTCGGCAAAAGGCCGAGGGCGAGCATGATGACGCCGCCCGTCACCGTCACCCAGCGCGAGCGAACGCCGGTGACGCCGACGAGGCCCACGTTCTGCGAGAAGGAGGTGTAGGGGAAGGTGTTGAAGATGCCGCCCAGCAGCGTGCCCACGCCATCGGCCCTGAGGCCGCGGGCGAGCGCCTTCTCGTCCACCGGCTTGCCGGTCATGTCGGAGAGGGCGAGGAACATGCCCAGCGACTCGATCATCACCACGATCATCACGATGCACATGGTGATGATGGGCACGAGGTGGAACGTGGGCATGCCGAAGTGGAACGGCAGGATCACGTCGAACCACGGCGCCGCCGCGACCTTCTCGAAATGCATGAGGCCCAGGGCTGAGGCGAGCACCGCACCGGCGACGATGCCGAGCAGCACCGCCACGTTGGCGACGAAGCCCTTGCCGAAACGGATGAAGGCGAGGATCACCAGCAGCACGAACAGCGCGATGCCGAGGCCCTGCAGCTGCCCGTAATTGGGGTTGGCGATCTGCACCACCTTGCCGTCGATGGTCTGGGTGAAGAAGGGGATGCCGCCGCCCGCCCAGTTGATGCCCACCCGCATCAGCGAGATGCCGATCACCATGATGATGGTGCCCGTGACCACCGGCGGGAACAGCGGCAGAAGGCGCGAGATGAAGGGGGCGACGATGATGCCGAAGATGCCGGCGGCGATGACCGAGCCGTAGATGCCGAGGATGCCGATGGACGGATCGTTGGCCATGGAGAGCATGGGGCCGACGGACGCGAAGGTGACGCCCATCATCACCGGCAGGCGGATGCCGACGCCGAGGATGCCGAGGCACTGGGCGAGGGTGGCGAGGCCGCAGGCGAACAGGTCGGCCGAGATCAGGAACGCCACCTGCTCCGGCGGCAGCTTCAGCGCCCGGCCGATGATGAGCGGCACGGCGACCGCACCGGCATACATCACGAGCACATGCTGGAGGCCGAGCGCCGCGAGTTTCGGTGTCGGCAGGACTTCATCTACGGGATGAACGGCTTGTGACATCAGGTTTCCCCAAACGGAAGGTCGGTTGAAACGGAAGGGCGTTCTTCAAATTTTTTTGGCGACGGCAACGCTCCGGCGCGGGAACCGAACGGGCATTGCCCAACACATCGGCATGCCTCATTGGAGATCAAATCCTGCGCCGGGGAAACAGGTCGGGAAATCGGAATATCTTCCGATTTTTTCGGAAAATAGATCGGCGAGGCGCAGGTTATGCTGCCGTGCAGCGGACCTTTGCCCCGGCCTCCAGCCCTGCGCACCCAAGGCGTGGCGGGCGGTCGGGGCTGAACCAGGAACGGATGAGGAAGCGATGGGGCGGCTGTCCACGCATGTGCTCGATACGGTGTCCGGCGGCCCTGCCGCCGGTGTCGCGGTTGAACTCTACCGGCTGACCGCGGAGGGCGAACGCGCCCTCGTCACCACCCGTCAGACCAATGCGGACGGCCGCACCGACACGCCCCTGCTGGCGGGCGACGACTTCATCCCCGGCACCTATGAGCTGGTCTTCCACATCGGCGCGCATTTCCGCGCCACGGGCGCGCCGGTCGCCGACCCGCCCTTCCTCGACGTGGTGCCGCTGCGCGTGACCCTCATCGAAGGCCACTATCACGTGCCGCTGCTGTGCTCCCCGTGGAGCTATTCCACCTATCGGGGATCCTGAGCCCATGCCCGCCCCCTTCACCGGACGCGACAATTCCGGCATCCCCACCGATCCCGTCACCGGCAAGCCCTATCCGCGCGATCTCGTGGGCTACGGCCGCAATCCGCCCCATCCCCATTGGCCGGGGGATGCGCGCATCGCGGTGCAGTTCGTGGTGAATTACGAGGAGGGCGGCGAGAATTCGGTGCTCCATGGCGACAATGCCTCGGAGGCCTTCCTGTCCGAGATCATCGGTGCCGTGCCGTGGCCCCGCCAGCGGCACATGAACATGGAATCCATCTACGAGTTCGGCGCCCGCGTCGGCATCTGGCGGCTTTTGCGCCTGTTCGGCGAGCGCAACATGCCGGCGACCGTCTATGGCGTCGCCACCGCGCTCGCCCGCAATCCCGATGCCGTCGCAGCCATGCAGGAGGCCGGCTGGGAGCTGGCGAGCCACGGCTACAAATGGATCGAATACAAGGACTTCACCCGCGACGCCGAGCGCGAGCACATCGAGGAGGCCGTGCGCCTGCACACTGAGGTGACGGGCGAACGCCCCCTCGGCTTCTATCAGGGCCGCTCCGCCGAGCACACGGTGCCGCTGCTGATGGAGGAAGGCGGCTTCCTCTATGTGGCCGACAGCTATGCGGACGAGCTGCCCTACTGGATCCATGGCCCGCGCGGGCCTCAGTTGGTCGTGCCCTACACGCTCGACGCCAATGACATGCGCTTCTCGGTGGCGGCGGGCTTTGCCAACGGCACCGAATTCTTCGACTATCTGAAGGACAGCTTCGACCTGCTTTATGCCGAGGGCGCCACCGCCCCGCGCATGATGTCCATCGGCCTCCACCCCCGCCTCGCCGGACGGCCCGGCCGGGCGCAGGCGCTGGCCCGTTTCCTCGACTACATCGCCGGGCACGAGAAGGTGTGGGTGGCGCGCCGCCTCGACATCGCCCGCCACTGGATCGCTCATCACCCACCCGTCGGGGGATACCGGCCCACCTACATGCCGCGCGGCCTGTTCGTGGAACGGTTCGGCGGCATCTACGAGCATTCCCCGTGGATCGCGGAAGGCGCCTATGACAAGGGCCTCACCGCCGCCGCCGACACCGCCGAGGGGCTCAACGACGCCCTCGCCGCCGTGCTGCGCGCCGCGCCCCCTGAGAAGCAGATGGGTGTCATCCACGCCCACCCGGATCTCGCCGGCAAGCTCGCGGAGGCAAAGCTCCTCACCGCCGAGTCCGCCGCCGAGCAGGCCTCCGCCGGCCTCGACCAGCTCACGCCGGACGAGAAGGCGCGCTTCACCGCGCTGAACGACGCCTACAAGGCGAAGTTCGGCTTCGTCTTCATCATGGCCATCCGCGGGCGCAGCAAGGCCGACATCCTCGCCGCCTTCGAGCGCCGCCTCGCCCACGACCGGGAGACCGAGGTGGCGGAGGCGCTGGCGCAGATCGAGCGCATCGGCCTGCTGCGCCTCTCCCAGATGCTGCCGGCCGCCTCCTGAACAAGGTCTCCCCCGTGCCCCGCTCCGCCACCGGCTCCGCCTCGCTCCCCTCGCCCCTCGACGGCGAGACCATCGTCTCTCGCCTGAAGGAGCTAGCCGCCTGCACCGACGTGCCCGGCGAGATGACGCGCCTGACGCTGACCCCGGCCCACAAAAGGGCGGCGGCGCAGGTGTCGTTCTGGATGCGGGAGGCGGGGCTCGCGCAGGTCCACATGGACGCCACCGGCTCCATCGTCGGCCGCTATGCCGCCGACCGGGCGAACGCCAAGACCCTCATCCTCGGCTCGCACATCGATACCGTGCGCAATGCCGGCATCTATGACGGCAATCTCGGCGTGCTCGTCGCCATCGCCGCCGTGGAGGCGCTGAAGCAGAACGGCATCCGCCTGCCCTTCGCCATCGAGGTCGCGGCCTTCGCCGACGAGGAGGGCGTGCGCTTCCTCTCCACCCTCACCTCCTCCAAGGCCATGGCCGGCCTCTTCGATCCGAAAAGCCTGGAGGACGTGGACGCGCAGGGCATCTCCCGCATCGAGGCGCTGCGCTCCTTCGGCGCGCCGGTGGATCGCGTCGCCGACTGCCGGCGCGATCCCGCCGAGACGCTGGGCTATGTGGAAGTGCATATCGAGCAGGGCCCGGTGCTGGAGGCGGCGGGCGCGCCGCTCGGCATCGTCACCGGCATCGCCGGGGCCTCGCGCGGCTATGTGCGCATCCGGGGCGAGGCCGGCCATTCCGGCACGTTGCCCATGGCCATGCGCCACGACGCGCTCGCCGCCGCCGCCGAAATGATCCTCGCCGTGGAGGCGCGCGGCCGCGCCGACGGGAAGGAACTCGTCGCCACGGTCGGCACCCTCATCATCGCCGGCAGCGCGGTCAACGTGGTGCCCGGGGAGGTGCAATTCTCCCTCGACGTGCGCGCCCTCTCGGACGCATTGCGCACCCGTGCCGTCGCCGACATCCGCGCGGCGGTCGCCGATATCGCGGCCCGGCGTGGGGTGAAGGCCAGCGTGGACATCGGCCACGAGGTGCCCGCCGCCCCCTGCCACGGACCGCTCAAGGAGCGCATGGCGCGGGTGGTGGAGAGCCTTCAGCTGCCCGTGATGCGCCTGCCCTCCGGTGCCGGCCACGACGCCATGGTGTTTCGCGGCGTGATGCCCATGGCCATGCTGTTCGTGCGCTCGGAGAACGGCAGCCACAACCCCCGCGAATACGCCGCCCCCGCCGACATCGGCCTCGCGGCGGAAGCGCTCTATGCGTTTCTGCTGAAGACGGCGGAGGAGATGTGAGGGGCGGGAGGCAGCCCCGCCCACCGCGCTGTCATCGCCCGGCTCGTCCGGGCGATCCACGGATGGTCTGACGCCGTGCCCCGATGGCCGGGAGCCGACAGACGGAGGGGTGGATCCCCCGGATGAACCGGGGGATGACGGCCTCTTGCAGCGAGGACGCCGCCTCTTACCATCCCCACTCAACCGTCATCGCCCGGCTCGTCCGGGCGATCCACGGGTGGTCTGACGCTAAGCCTTAATGGCTGGGCGCCGACAGGCGGAGGGGTGGATCCCCCGGATGAACCGGGGGATGACGGCTCTTGCGGCGCGGGCGCCGCCTCTTACCCCCGCCCACCGAACCGGAGCACGACGGCACACCTAAAATGTCACCCGTCCGCCCGGCCGAGAACCTCCTCGGCGGTGAACTTGTAGGTGCGGCCGCAGAATTCGCAGGTCACCGTCACCTTGCCGTCGTCCTGGATCATCTCGCGGCGCTCCTCCGGCCCGAAGGAGGCGAGGACGCCGGAGACCTTTTCGCGCGAGCACGAGCAGCGCGCGGCGATGGGCAGCGCGTCGAACACCCGCACCCCGCGCTCGTGGAACAGGCGGTAGAGCAGCCGCTCGGAGGAGAGGTCGCGGTCGATCAGCTCCACGTCCTCCAGCGTGCCGACGAGGGAGCGGGCCTCCACCCAGGCGTCGTCCTCGTCCACCGTGTGCTCTTCCACGCCCTCGGGCGCGTCGCCGGGGGAGAGGTCGGCCATGCGGGCGCGGGAGGCGTCCTGCGGCAGGAACTGGGCGAGCAGGCCGCCGGCACGCCAGGAGGACTCCCCTCCCCCCGGCTTCATCTCCTCGCCGACGGCGAGGCGCACCCGGGTGGGGATCTGCTCCGACTGGTGGAAATATTCGTGCGCCGCCGCCTCCAGCCCCGAGCCGTCGAGGGCGACCACGCCCTGGTAGCGGTTGGTGCTGATGCCCTGGTCGATGGTCATGGCGAGATGGCCACGCCCGAGCAAAGCCGCGGGCGAGGTCTCGTTGCGGCGCTCTGCTTCCGCCAGGGCATCGGCATCGTAGCGGGCATAGGCGCGGATCTTGTCGGGGGTGACGAAGTCGGCCACCACCATGTCCACCGGCCCGTCGGTCTGGGTCTGGAGGATGAAGCGGCCCTCGAACTTCAGCGAGGAGCCGAGCAGGACGGCGAGCGTCACCGCCTCGCCCACCACCCGCTTCACGGCGGGGGGATAGGCGTGATGGGCGAGAAGCGCATCGAGCGTGGGGCCGAGGCGGACCGTGCGGCCGCGAATGTCGAGGGCGTCCACCTGGAAGGCGGTGACGATATCGTCCTGCGCGGCATCCGATGCGGCGCGGGTGGCGGTGCGGGTGCGCTCGCCCTTCATGACTGGTCTCCGGACGTGCCGGACCCGCCTGCCCGCGCTCTACGCACAGCCAATGGGTCCCAAAGGTTTGGTCCCACACATATTCACGAGCCGGGCCGTTTCAACCCGGCTCGTCCTGTCGTCCGCCAGAGGCCTCAGCCGCCGACCGCGTCGAAGCACCAGGCGAGCACGCCCTTCTGCGCGTGCAGGCGGTTCTCCGCCTCGTCGAACACCACGGACTGCGGGCCGTCCATCACCACGTCCGTCACCTCTTCCCCGCGATGGGCGGGCAGGCAGTGCATGAAGATGGCATCCTTGTCCGCCCGCGCCATCAGGGCCGAATTGACCTGATAGGGCTTGAGGATGTTGTGGCGGCGCTCGGCCTCCTTGTCGCCCATGGAGACCCAGGTGTCGGTGATGACGCAATCCACGCCCTCCACCGCCTCTTCCGGGTCGCGCATGAACTTCACCTTGGCCTTGGTGCGCTTGACGAAATCCTTCAGCGCCTGACGCGGCGACAATTCCTTGGGCGTCGCCACCTTCAGGGAGAAGTCGAAGCGCTGGGCGGCGTGCACCCACGAGGCCAGCACGTTGTTGGCGTCGCCCGTCCAGGCCACCGAGCGGCCGGTGATGGGGCCGCGATGCTCCTCGAAGGTCATCACGTCCGCCATCACCTGGCAGGGATGGGAGATGCGGGTGAGGCCGTTGATGACCGGCACGGTGGCGTATTTGGCCAGCTCCGTCAGGTCGTCATGGTCCAGGATGCGGATCATGATGGCGTCGACGAAGCGCGACAGCACGCGGGCCGTGTCGGCGATGGTCTCGCCGCGGCCGAGCTGCATCTCCTGGCCGGTGAGCATGATGGTCTCGCCGCCCAGCTGGCGCATGGCGAGGTCGAACGACACGCGCGTGCGGGTGGACGGCTTGTCAAACACCATCGCCAGCGACTTGCCGGCGAGCGGCTTTTCCACCGGCTCGCCCGCCTTGCGCCGGGCCTTCAGGTCCTTGGAGAAGTCCAGGACCCGGCGCAGCTCCTCGGCCGGGATCTCGGACAGGTCGAGAAAATGACGCACCCCATTCCCCCTCATTCGGCCGCTCCCTTCACCGGATCTGCGGCGAGGCGCGCCTCGATGCGCCGGCAGGCGGCTTCGATCTTGTCGGCTGCGATGCCCACCTCCTCCTCGCTCACGTTGAGCGGCGGCAGAAGGCGGATGACGTTTTCGGCGGCGCCGGGCACCAGCATGCCCTCCTCGCGCAGCGCCGCGATCAGCTCGGGCGCGGGCACGGCGGCCTTGATGCCGAGCAGCAGGCCCTGCCCGCGCAGTTCGGCGATGACGGCCGGATGGCTGTCGCGCAGCTCGGCGAGGCGCTGCTGGAAGCGGCCGGCGACGCGGTTGACGCGATCGAGGAAGCCCTCCTCCAGGACCACGTCCAGCACCGCATTGCCCACCGCCATGGCCAGCGGGTTGCCGCCATAGGTGGAACCGTGGGTGCCCACCGTCATGCCCTTGGCCGCCTCCTCGGTGGCGAGGCACGCGCCCATGGGGAAGCCGCCGCCGATGCCCTTGGCCACCGACATGATGTCCGGCGTGACGCCGGTCCACTCGTGCGCGAACAGGCGCCCGGTGCGGCCGACACCGCTCTGCACCTCGTCCAGCACCAGCAGCAGGCCGTTCTCGTCGCACAGCTGGCGCAGGCCGGCGAGGAAGCCTGCCGGCGGCACGCGCACGCCGCCCTCGCCCTGCACCGGCTCCACCAGGATGGCGGCGGTCTCGGAGGTCACTGCGGCGCGGGCCGCGTCCAGGTCGCCGAACGGCACCTGGTCGAAGCCCGGCAGGTCCGGGCCGAAGCCTTCCAGATACTTCGGGTTGCCGCCGGCGGCGATGGTCGCCAGCGTGCGCCCGTGGAAGGCGCCCTCGAAGGTGATGATGCGGTTCTTCTCCGGATGGCCGCTCACATATTGATAGCGGCGCGCCATCTTGATGGCGCACTCCAGCGCTTCCGCACCGGAATTGGTGAAAAACATGGTGTCCGCGAAGGTCGCGGCCTTCAGCCGGTCGGCCAGCTTCTCGGCGCCGGGAATGCGGAACAGGTTGGACACGTGCCACAGCTTCGACGCCTGCTCGGAGAGCGCGGCGGCGAGATAAGGGTTGGCGTGGCCCAGCACGTTCACGGCGATGCCGGCGGTGAAGTCGAGGAAACGTCGCCCGTCCGTCGTGACGAGCCAGCAGCCCTCTCCCCTCTCGAACTGGAGGTCGATGCGTGCGTAGGTCGGCAGAACGGGGGTGATCACACTATCCTCCTGGGGGGCTTGGCTTCAGGCTTCGGCCTCGAGGTTGCACGGGTTTGCGAACACTGTGCGACAGCGGGCCCTCGCCCAGCCGCGCGCACAAACTAAAAAAGGCCGCCCAAGCGGGGGCAGCCCGACCTCCGGATTCTAATGATCATGCGCGCGAGGTCAACCGATCGCCGGCCGCGCGGCGAATCGCTGTCGCGACCCGACGCCGCCCAAGGGTAAACGAAGCCTTAAGGAGCTGGGGAAAACACGCCGGCACCCCTTGCCGACTCTGTTGCGAGGACGGGCCATATTGTAGGTTCGTGATCGTCAGCCACGAGATGTCGTGCGCAGGGGCATCAGGAACCCTCTTCCAAGGAACCGCAATCCGGGTCCATCCGAGCGCTTTGCCGCGCACGGGAACGGGAAGGGATTCAGCCCTGCGAAGTCACGGCCCGGACGCGCCCGCAGCGGCGCGCCCGCGGATGGCTGGATGCGGCGCCGAGCGTTTCCGGCGCCCGCGGCGTTCTTGAGATGCTGCCGGTTGAAATGCGGCAAGTAGATGCGGCGAATGGAGAAGAGCGATGAGCTGGAATGACGAGCGCGTCGAACTCTTGAAAAAGCTCTGGAGCGAAGGCCTCTCCGCGAGCCAGATCGCGACGGAGCTTGGCGAGGTGACGCGCAATGCCGTCATCGGCAAGGTCCACCGCCTCGGCCTGTCCGGCCGGGCGAAGTCCGCCCCCACCCCGGCGCGCCCCCGCGCCAGCGGAGCGGCGCCGGCAAAGGCCGGCCCGATGAACGGGCCGATGGGCGCCCCGGCCGGGCGTCCCGACGCTCAGGCGCGGCCGCAGCGGCCCACCACCATCGGCAACACCGCGCTTGCGGCCGATCTGGACGAGGCACCGGAAGAGGCACCGGCGCCCGCCCCCGTCATGAGCGACAACGTGGTGCCCATGACCCAGGGCTGCACCATCATGCAGCTCACCGAGAGCACCTGTCGCTGGCCGCTGGGCGAGCCCGGCACCGAGAGCTTCCATTTCTGCGGCGGCAAGGCCAATCCGGGCATGCCCTATTGCCAGACCCACGCCCGCATCGCCTACCAGCCGGTGCAGGACCGCCGCCGCGACCGCCGTCTCGCGTTTCTCTGAGGCGGGAGGCGCCGGAAGAGGCCTCCGGCGCCGACGGACAGGCGACATGAAAAAGGGCCGGCGTCCGGGCGGAGGCCGGCCCTTCTTGTTTCTGGGGGCGGCGTCATCCCCCGGCTCGTCCGGGGGATCCACGCTTCCGCAGGCCCGCGCCAGGGATGGCTGCGCCGGCCTGTCGGCCCGGTGGATGCCCCGGACAAGCCGGGGCATGACGGCTCAGGAAGACAGCGTTCGCATCGCGTCGGGCGTTCATGCCGCCCAGGAAAAGCAAGATCCTCAAGAAGGATGGCCCGTCTCCAGCCGGAGGCGGGCCTTTTTCTTTCAGCCTGCTTGAGCCCTCAGTCGTCCAGCCCCAGCGAGGGCGCCGCGCGGCGCTCCAGCACGTCGCGGATGGCGGCGACCATCTCGCTTTCCTTCACCGCGAACTGGGCAGGACGGGCGGCGCGATATTCCGCATTGTCGGCGATGCCGGCGGCGATCTTCGCGCCTTCCACCAGATCCTTGATCTGGACCTCACCGGCGTCCTTCTCGTTGGAGCCCTGGATGATGACGGCCGGGGCGCCGCGCCGGTCGGCATATTTCATCTGCGCCTTCATGCCGGCGCCGCCGAGATACATCTCGGCGCGGATGCCGTTGGCGCGCAGCTCGGCCACCATCTTCATGTAATCGGCGATGCGGGCCGGCTCCTTGTCCATGGCCAGCACCACGACGGGGCCGACCTCGGCGTCCGCGTCCATCTTGCCGAGGAAGGCGAGGGCCGCGAGCAGGCGGGAGACGCCGATGGAGAAGCCGGTCGCCGGCACCTTCTCGCCGCGGAAGCGGGCGACGAGGCCGTCATAGCGCCCCCCGCCGGCCACCGAGCCGAAGCGCACGGGGCGGCCGGTTTCGTCGGTGATCTCGAAGGTCAGCTCCGCCTCGTAGACGGGGCCGGTGTAATATTCGAGGCCGCGCACCACGGAAGGGTCGATCTTCACCCGGTCCTGATAGCCGCCGGCCGCGAGCAGGGTGCGGATGTCGTTCAGCTCCGCCATGCCGTCCTGGAAGGCGGCGTTGCCGGCGAGCGCGGTGGCGAGCCCGACATCGTCCAGTTCCACCTCGACGCCCACATCGGTGGCGCGCACGCCCTTGCCGGTGAGCATGGCGAGCACCACGGCCGCCTGCCGCTCATCGAGGCCGGCGCCCTTGGTGAAGTCGCCGCTCTCGTCCTTGCGGCCGGGACCGAGCAGGAGGGCGACGCCCTCGGCGCCGAACTTGTCGAACTTGTCGATGGCGCGCAGCACGGTGAGGCGGCGGCCGGCATTCTCGTCGCCGCCGAGGCCGATGGCCTCCATCACGCCGTCGAGCACCTTGCGGTTGTTCACCTTCACCACATAGGAGCCGCGCGGAATGCCCACCGCCTCCAGCGTGTCGGCGGCCATCATGCAGATCTCGGCGTCGGCGGCCACCGAAGGAGCGCCCACCGTGTCGGCGTCGAACTGCATGAACTGGCGGAAGCGGCCGGGGCCGGGCTTCTCGTTGCGGAAGACATAGCCCGCCCGGTAGGAGCGATAGGGCTTGGGCAGCTGTTCGAAATGCTCGGCCACATAGCGCGCCAGCGGCGCGGTGAGGTCGTAGCGCAGGGAGAGCCACTGCTCGTCATCGTCCTGGAAGGAAAAGACGCCCTCGTTGGGCCGGTCGAGGTCGGGCAGGAACTTGCCGAGCGCGTCCGTATATTCGATGGCCGGGGTCTCCAGCGCCTCGAAGCCGTAGAGCGCATAGACGGCGCGGATCTTCTCCAGCATGGCGCGGGTGGCGGACAGCTCCGCGCCGGTGCGGTCGACAAGGCCGCGCGGGAGCCGCGCCTTCGGCTTGAATTCTTTGGCCATGATGCTTCGAGCTTCAATGCTTCGGGACCCGTGTCCCGCTCGGTAAATGCAAGGGTCGGGGCGTCTTAAAGGACGGGGCCGGTGACGGCAAGGTCGCGGGCCGGGAACGGCTGCGCACGGTGCAAAAAGCTTCCGTTTCGTCACCTGCGCCATGACAGCGCCGTGTTCTGCGCGCATGATGTAAACGGGTCACGGCAACCGCCGACCGATCCTCATCCCAGACCTGCCGTCATGCTGTGCCCTGGGGCGCGGAGTGGCGCCCATTGCCGCATGGAGGACACGCTTGCCCCACGACACGCCGCTTATTGCGACCCTCGTGGGGGCTTTCGTCCTCGCCTTCGTGCTGGGCGCCATCGCGCAGCGCCTCAAGCTGTCGCCGCTGGTGGGCTATCTCCTCGCCGGCGTGCTGGTGGGGCCGTTCACCCCCGGCTTCGTGGCCGACGAGCATCTGGCGCTGGAGCTGGCGGAGATCGGCGTCATCCTCCTGATGTTCGGCGTCGGCCTGCATTTTTCCTTGTCCGACCTTCTGTCGGTGAGAGCCATCGCCATTCCCGGCGCGGTGGTGCAGATCGCGGTGGCGACCCTCATGGGCATGGGCCTCGCCTGGGCGATGGGCTGGGGCCTCGGGGCGGGCATCGTCTTCGGCATCGCTTTGTCGGTCGCCTCCACCGTGGTGCTGCTGCGCGCCCTGCAGGAACGGCGCATGGTGGAGAGCGAGCAGGGACGCATCGCGGTGGGCTGGCTCATCGTCGAGGACCTCGCCATGGTCCTGGCGCTGGTGCTGCTGCCGGCCCTCTCCGGCGCGCTCGGCGGACGCACGGTGACCACCGGCACCATCGACTGGCTGGGCCTCGGCGGGGATGTGTGGACCACGCTCGCCGTTACGCTGGTGAAGGTGGCGGGTTTCGTGGTGCTGATGCTGGTGGTGGGCCGCCGCGTCATCCCGTGGGTGATGCACTGGGTGGCGCACATCGGCTCGCGCGAGCTGTTCCGGCTTGCGGTGCTGGCCATCGCGCTGGGCGTCGCGTTCGGCTCGGCCAAGCTGTTCGGCGTGTCGTTCGCGCTCGGCGCCTTCTTCGCCGGCATGGTGTTGAGCGAAAGCCCCCTCTCCCACCGCGCCGCCGAGGAGACGCTGCCCCTGCGCGACGCCTTCGCCGTGCTGTTCTTCGTCTCGGTGGGCATGCTGGTGGACCCCTCCATCGTGGTGAAGAGCCCGGTTCCGCTGCTGGTGACGGTGCTGATCGTGCTGTTCGGCAAGTCGATCGCCGCCTTTCTCATCGTGCGGGCGTTCGGCTACGGCAATTCCACCGCCTTCACCATCTCCGCCTCGCTGGCGCAGATCGGCGAATTCTCCTTCATCCTCGTGGCGCTGGGCGTGGACCTGCAATTGCTGCCGTCCGAGGGGCGCGACCTGATCCTCGCGGCGGCGATCATCTCCATCCTCGCCAACCCCTTCTTCTTCCTGGTGCTGGACCGCTACCGCGCCCGCCATGCGCCGCTGCGGCCGGAGAAAGCCGCCGCGCCCGTCCCTGCCCCGCAGCCCATTCCTGAACTGCCGGTGACGGCGCTCGCCAACCACACCGTGCTCGTGGGCTACGGCCGGGTGGGCCGCCTCGTCGCCGACGGGCTGAAGGCGGCGGGCACGCCCTTCCTCGTCATCGAGGACCAGGGCGACCGGCTGGAGGAGCTGAAGCGCCTCGGCCTGGAGGCGGTGAACGCCAACGCCGCCTCGGCCCCCGCCATTGCGGCGGCCAATCTCGTCGGCGCGCGGCGCATCATCCTCGCCATCCCGGACGGGTTCGAGGCCAGCAACGTGCTGAAGAGGGCGCGCCAGCTCAATCCCGGCATCGAGATCGTGGCGCGCGCCCATTCGGATGCGGAAGTTGAGCACCTGAGGCAGAGCGGGGCCGATTTCATCATCATGGGCGAGCGGGAGGTGGCGCGCGGCATGCTGGCGCATGTGCTGGAGACCTCCCAGAACGATATCGCCGCAGCCGCGGCCGCCGAACAGGCGGTGCCGGGCGGAAATCAGGCGGGACCGCCGCTTGCCCCGGATGCCGCGCAGGTGGCCGACTCGGCATCGGGCGTGGCAGCCGCCGCTTCCGTGGAGCCCGGCCCCAACCAGCGCGGCCTTGCGGAGCCTGCTGCGGCGGCGCAAAAAGAGACGCTGTAGCTCGACCTTATTGCGAATAATTTGCAATTGCAGGAAGGGTGCGGTAGTTTTTGCGAATTGATCGCAACAGAGGCGGCCGCACCCGTCACGACCGCCGGACCGGAGCATTCCCGTGCCCGACGCTTTCGTTTTGTCCCGCCGGCATTTTCCGGCGCTCGCCCTCGCCGCCGCGGCGGCTTTTCTCGCCCCCCAGCCGGCCCGCGCGGCTCCGCCGTTCAAGGTGGTCACCACCTTCACCGTCATCGCCGACATGGCGAAGAACGTGGCGGGGGACGCCGCGCAGGTGGAGAGCATCACCAAGCCCGGCGCCGAGATCCATAATTACCAGCCGACCCCCGGCGACCTCATCAAGGCGCAGGGCGCGAACCTGATCCTGTGGAACGGGCTGAACCTGGAACTGTGGTTCGAGAAATTCTTCTCGCGCCTGAAGAACGTGCCGAGCGTGGTGGTCTCCAAGGGCGTCGAGCCCATGGGCATCACGGATGGCCCCTATAGCGGCAAGCCCAACCCGCACGCCTGGATGTCACCCTCCGCCGCGCTGATCTACGTGGACAACATCCGCGACGCGCTGGTGAAGTATGATCCGGCCAACGCCGCGACCTACACGGCCAATGCCGCCGCCTACAAGGCGAAGATCACCGCCGCCATCGACCCCATCCGCGCCGAGCTGGAAAAGGTGCCGGCCGAGCAGCGCTGGCTCGTCACCAGCGAGGGCGCCTTCTCCTACCTCGCCCGCGATTTCGGGCTGAAGGCGCTCTACCTCTGGCCCATCAATGCCGACCAGCAAGGTACCCCCCAGCAGGTGCGCCGCGTGGTGGACCTGATGCGGAAGGACAAGATCCCCGTCATCTTCTCGGAAAGCACCATCTCGGCCGAGCCCGCCAAGCAGGTGGCACGGGAGACCGGCGCGCGCTACGGCGGCGTGCTCTATGTGGATTCCCTCTCCGATGCGTCCGGGCCGGTGCCCACCTATCTCGACCTGCTGAGGGTGACCAGCAGCACCATCGCCGCCGGCCTGACGGGAAAGGCGGCACAATGAACGCGCCCCTCTCCCGCCAGAGCCTCGCCGAGGCCGGCGCCGGCATCGTCGTCGAGCATGTCACCGTCACCTATCGCAACGGCCACACGGCGCTGCGTGACGCGAGCTTCGCCATTCCCACCGGCACCATCACGGCGCTGGTGGGGGTGAACGGTTCGGGCAAGTCCACCCTGTTCAAGACCATCATGGGCTTCCTCAAGGCGGCGCGCGGCGAGGTGCGCATTCTCGGCATGAGCGTGCCCGAGGCGCTGAAGCGCAACGTGGTCGCCTATGTGCCGCAGGCCGAGGAGGTGGACTGGACCTTCCCCGTCCTCGTCGAGGACGTGGTGATGATGGGCCGCTACGGCCACATGAACTTCCTGCGCATGCCCGGCGCCGCCGACCGCGCGGCGGTGGAGGCGGCGCTCTCGCGCGTCAACATGCTGGACTTCCGCACGCGGCAGATCGGCGAACTCTCCGGCGGGCAGCGAAAGCGCGTGTTCCTCGCCCGCGCGCTTGCGCAGGACGCCCGCGTGATCCTGCTGGACGAGCCCTTCACCGGCGTGGACGTGAAGACCGAGGACGCCATCATCGGCCTGCTGCGTGCCCTGCGCGACGAGGGGCGGGTGATGCTGGTCTCCACCCACAATCTCGGCTCGGTGCCGGAATTCTGCGACCGCACCGTGCTGGTGAAGGGTACCGTGCTCGCCTACGGCCTCACCTCCGAGGTGTTCACGCAAGCGAACCTCGAAAAGGCCTTCGGCGGCGTGCTGCGCCACTTCGTGCTGGACGAGAGCCATTCCGCCACCCCCGGCACGCTCGGCGTGCTCACCGACGACGAGCGTCCCCTCGTGCTCTACAAGGACCGCCCCGCCCAGAGCGGCACGGCGGGATCGAGCGAGGGGATCGGGTGATGGGCGCACCCGGAACCGCCTTCGCGCCCCGGACAAGCGACAGCGCAGCTGGAGCGCCGAGCCGGGGCCCAGCGCAAGACTCCTGCGCAGCAGCCCCAATCCAGCGGCCTCCGGAGCAGGGCGCCTTCGACATGTCCTTGCGCTGGATCCCGGCTCTCCCTCCGCTGCGCTCGCGCTCCGCTGCGGTCGGCCGGGATACGGGCCGGCGCCGGAGGGCAACGCCATGACCCTCCTCCTCGAACCCTTCACCTATTCCTACATGGTCAATGCCATGTGGGTGTCGGCGCTCGTCGGCGCCGTGTGCGCCTTCCTCTCGGCGTTTCTCATGCTCAAGGGCTGGTCGCTGATCGGCGATGCGCTGTCTCATTCCATCGTGCCGGGCGTGGCGGGGGCCTACATGCTGGGGCTGCCCTTCTCGGTGGGCGCCTTCTTCGCCGGGGCGCTGGCGGCGGGGGCGATGCTGTTTTTGCAGGAGCGGACCAAGCTGAAGGAGGATGCGGTCATCGGCCTCATCTTCACCTCCTTCTTCGGGCTCGGCCTGTTCATGGTCTCGCTGTCGCCGACCTCGGTGAACGTGCAGACCATCGTGCTCGGCAACATCCTCGCCATCTCGCCCGCCGACACGCTGCAACTCGCCATCATCGGCTTCGTCTCGCTCGCCTTGCTGCTCGTGTTCTGGAAGGACCTGATGGTGACCTTCTTCGACGAGAGCCACGCCCGCTCCATCGGCCTGAAACCCACCGCGCTGAAGGTGATGTTCTTCACCTTGCTCGCCGCCTCGACGGTGGCGGCACTCCAGACCGTGGGGGCCTTCCTCGTCATCGCCATGGTGGTGACGCCGGGCGCGACCGCCTATCTCCTCACCGACCGCTTTCCCCGCCTCATCGCATTGTCCGTCGCCATCGGCGCGACGACCTGCTTCGTGGGTGCCTACGCCTCCTATTTCCTCGACGGCGCGACGGGCGGCATCATCGTGGTGCTGCAGACGCTGATCTTCCTCCTCGCCTTCGTCTTCGCCCCGAAGCACGGCGTGCTGGCGGCGCGGCGGCAGGCGGCCGAGGCGCTGAAGGAGGGCGCGGCATGAGCCTTTTCGCCCCCTTCCAGTTCGATTTCATGCAGACCGCCCTCGTGATTGCCGCGCTGGTGGCGGTGCCCATGGCGCTGCTCTCCTGCTTCCTGGTGCTGAAGGGCTGGTCGCTGATGGGGGATGCCGTCTCCCACGCGGTGCTGCCGGGCGTGGTGCTGGCCTATATGGCCGGGCTCCCGCTCGCCTTCGGCGCCTTCGTGGCGGGCATGATCTGCGCGCTCGGCACCGGCTATCTCAAGGCCAACAGCCGGGTGAAGGAAGACACGGTGATGGGCGTGGTCTTCTCCGGCATGTTCGGGCTGGGGCTGGTGCTCTACACCAAGATCCAGACCGACGTGCACCTCGACCACATCCTCTTCGGCGACATCCTCGGCATAAGCTGGGGCGACATCGCCGAGAGCGCGCTCATCGCCGGCCTCGTGACTTTGGTGCTGCTCGCCAAATGGCGCGATTTGCTGCTGAACGCCTTCGACCCCGCGCAGGCGAAGGCGGTGGGGCTTCACACCGGCCTGTTGCATTACGGCCTGCTGGTGATGCTCTCGCTGACCATCGTCGCGGCCCTGAAAGCCGTGGGCATCATCCTCGCCGTGGCGCTGCTGATCGCGCCGGGGGCCATCGCGTTTCTCGTAACGAAGCGCTTCGGCTGGATGCTGGTGACGGCGGTTCTGGTGGCCGTCTCCTGCTCGCTGGCCGGCGTCTATCTCTCCTTCTTCCTCGACTCGGCGCCCGCCCCGACCATCGTGCTGCTGATGACGGGCGTGTTCATCGCGGCGTTCGTCGGGGTGCGGATGAAGGCGCGGCAATCCGAAGCAAGCCTGCCTTCTGTTTAAGCGCCAAGATCAAGCCTTCGGCAGCAGCCCCCTCATCGCCCTTGACGCCCCACCCCCACGAGGCGTAACCCCATCCGTGGGACACCTCCCCCCAACGGGAGGCGCCCATCTGTAAGGATGGACCACATGACGATGAATCCTGCTCCGGCCACGCGCCCGGAGAACCCCAATTTTTCCTCCGGCCCCTGCGCCAAGCGTCCCGGCTGGACGCTGGAAGGGCTTTCCGACGCCCCCCTCGGCCGCTCGCACCGCGCCAAGGTCGGCAAGGTGAAGCTGAAGGAAGCCATCGACCTCACCCGTGAGGTGCTGGAAGTCCCGGCCGACTACCGCATCGGCATCGTCCCCGCCTCCGATACCGGCGCCGTGGAAATGGTGCTGTGGTCCATGCTCGGCGCCCGGCCGGTGGACATGCTGGCTTGGGAAAGCTTCGGCGAGGGCTGGGTGACGGATGTCATCAAGCAGCTCAAGCTCACCGATGCCCGCACGCTGACCGCCCCCTATGGCGAGTTGCCGGACCTCAAGAGCGTCGATTTCACCCACGACGTGGTCTTCACCTGGAACGGCACCACCTCCGGCGTCATGGTGCCGGACGCGGACTGGATCCCGGCCGACCGCGAGGGCCTGACCATCTGCGACGCCACCTCGGCGGCGTTCGCGCAGAAGCTCGATTTCGCCAAGCTCGATGTGGTCACCTTCTCCTGGCAGAAGGTGCTCGGCGGCGAGGCGGCCCACGGCATGCTCATCCTCTCCCCCCGCGCGGTGGAGCGGCTGGAGAGCTACAAGCCGGCCTGGCCCCTGCCCAAGATCTTCCGCATGACCAAGGGCGGCAAGCTCATCGAAGGCATCTTCGAGGGCGAGACCATCAACACCCCGTCCATGCTGTGCGTCGAGGACTATCTCGATGCGCTCAAGTGGTCGAAGAACATCGGCGGCCTGTCCGCGCTCCAGGAGCGGTCCAACCGCAACTTCGAGGCCATCGCCCAGTGGGTGCACCGCACGGCGTGGGTGGACTTCCTCGCGACCGACCCGGTGACGCGCTCCAACACCTCTGTGTGCCTGAAGGTGGTGGATGCGGACGTGACCGCGCTGCCCGCCGACGCGCAGGCCGCCTTCGCCAAGGCCATCGCCTCGGGGCTGGAGAAGGGCGGCATCGCCTACGACATCGGCGCGTATCGCGACGCCCCTCCCGGCCTGCGCATCTGGTGCGGCGCGACCGTCGAGCGCGCCGACGTGGAAGCCCTGACCCACTGGCTCGACTGGGCCTTCACCGAGGCGAAGTCCGCGCTGCCCAAGGCAGCGTGATTTCGGCGGCGTGATTTAAGCTGGGTAAGGCTGGGCAAGCGGTTCGGCTTGGCGCACTGCGTCCCCTCTCCCCTTGCGGGAGAGGGCTAGGGTGAGGGGTAAGACCTCGCCGAAAGCACAGCTCTTGACGCCGCGAGCCCCCTCACCCCCGGCCCCTCTCCCGCCCGAACTCGGCTGTTGCCGAGTTAGGTTCGTGAAAGTCGAACTCGGCAACAGCCGAGTTCGAGGGGAGAGGGGAGAGCGCCGCCCCATTTCACCTCCCCCGCAAGCGGGCGAGGTCCACGCCGGAGACGCGCGAACGACCGCGCATGCCCGGCTCATCCCCTTCGCGAAACGGAGCCCATCCCATGGCACCCCGCGTTCTCATCTCCGACAAGCTCTCCCCCGCCGCCATCCAGATCTTCAAGGACCGCGGCGTGGAGGTGGATTTCCAGCCCGACCTCGGCAAGGACAAGGACAAGTTGGCCGAGATCATCGGCAATTATGACGGCCTTGCCATCCGCTCGGCCACCAAGGTGACGCCGAAGATCCTGGAGAAGGCCAGCCGCCTCAAGGTCATCGGCCGTGCCGGCATCGGCGTGGACAACGTGGACCTGCCGGCCGCGACCGCCAAGGGCGTGATCGTGATGAACACGCCGTTCGGCAATTCCATCACCACCGCCGAGCATGCGATTGCGATGATGTTCGCCCTCGCCCGCGAGATCCCGGCGGCGGACGCCTCCACCCAGGCCGGCAAGTGGGAGAAGAACCGCTTCATGGGGGTGGAACTCACCGCCAAGACCCTCGGCATCATCGGCTGCGGCAATATCGGCTCCATCGTCGCCGAGCGCGGCGTGGGGCTGAAGATGAAGGTCATCGCCTTCGATCCCTTCCTCTCGCCGGAGCGGGCGCTGGACCTGGGCGTGGAGAAGGTGGAGCTGGACGACCTCCTCGCTCGCGCCGATTTCATCACCCTGCACACGCCCCTCACCGAGAAGACCAAGAACATCCTCTCGGCCGAGAACCTCGCCAAAACCAAGAAGGGCGTGCGCATCATCAATTGCGCCCGCGGCGGACTGGTGGACGAGGCGGCGCTGCGCGCCGCGCTCGATTCCAAGCACGTGGCCGGCGCCGCCTTCGACGTGTTCACCATCGAGCCGGCCGAGACCAACCCGCTGTTCGGCCATCCCAACGTGGTGTGCACGCCCCACCTCGGCGCCGCCACCACCGAGGCGCAGGAGAATGTCGCGCTGCAGGTGGCCGAGCAGATGAGCGACTATCTCCTCACCGGCGCCATCTCCAATGCGGTGAACTTCCCCTCCATCACCGCGGAAGAGGCGCCGAAGCTGAAGCCCTTCATCGAGCTTGCGGAAAAGCTCGGCTCCTTCGCCGGCCAACTCACCGACACCGACATCAAGACCGTGCGCATCATCTATGAGGGTGCGGTGGCCGACCTGAAGGTGAAGGCGCTGACCTCGGCGGCGGTGGCCGGCCTGCTGCGCCCGGCGCTGGCCGACATCAACGTGGTCTCCGCCCCCTCGGTGGCCAAGGAGCGCGGCGTGGTGATCGAGGAGACGACCCGCGCCGCCACCGGCGATTACGAGAGCCTCATCACCGTGACGGTGGTGACGGAGCAGTTCGAGCGCTCGGTCTCCGGCACGGTGTTCGCGGACGGGCATCCCCGTATCGTCAACATCAAGGGCATCAAGGTGGATGCCGAGTTCGCCCCCGCCATGGTCTATGTGACCAACGAGGACAAGCCCGGCTTCATCGGCCGCTTCGCGGGCCTGCTCGGCGATGCCGGCATCAACATCGCCACCTTCGCCCTCGGCCGCGATCATGCGGGCGGCGATGCCATCGCCCTGGTGGCGGTGGACGGCGCTGTTCCGGCCGAGCTGCTCGCCAAGGTGCAGGCCCTGCCGCAGGTGAAGGCGGCCAAAGCCCTCGCTTTCTGACGGCCCTCGCTTTCTGAGCCTGCCCCCCGAAAAAGCAGAAGCCCCGTCCGGCCGGACGGGGCTTCTTTCGTTTCAGACGGATCAGGCCGCGTGCTTCACATCCGTCCCGCCGCCGGTGCGCCAGAGCGAGAAGAGGATGCCGGCCGCGATCATGGCCACCGTCACGCCCAGCGAGATGGCCGGGTCCACCTTGCCGAAGAAGTAGCTCCAGAAGATCTTGCCGCCGATGAAGACGAGCACGCCGGCCAGCGCATACTTCAGGTGCGAGAAGCGGTGAACCATGGCGGCCAGCGCGAAGTAGAGGGCGCGCAGGCCGAGGATGGCCATGATGTTGGCGGTGAACACGATGTAGGTGTCCGTGGTGATGGCGAAGATCGCCGGCACCGAATCCACCGCGAACACGAAGTCCGCGATATTGATCACCACCAGGGCGAGGAACAGCGGCGTCGCCCACAGCACGGCCTTGCCGGTGACCGGGTGGGGCTGGCGCACGAAGAAGCGCTCGCCGTGGAGTTCGTGCGTCACCCGCATCCGCTTGGTGAGGAAGCGCAGCGCGGCGTTCTGCGAGATGTCCGTCTCGCCTTCGCTGGCGAACAGCATCTTGATGCCGGTGACGAGCAGGAACGCGCCGAACAGCAGCAGCACCCAGTCATAGGCCTGCACCAGCGCCGCGCCGACGCCGATCATCAGCCCGCGCAGCACCAGCACGGCGATGATGCCCCACACCAGCGCCCGGTATTGATAGGCGCGCGGAATCGAGAAGTAGCTGAAGATCAGCGAGATGACGAAGACGTTGTCGATGGAGAGCGCCTTCTCGATGGCGTAGCCGGTGAAGTATTGCATGCCGGCCTGCGGCCCCATCGAGGCCCAGATCCAGCCGCCGAACACGGCCGCCACGGCGATATAGAAGACGGAGAGCCTGAGGCTTTCGGCGATGCCGATCTCCCGCGAGTCGCGATGCAGCACGCCGAGGTCGAAGGCGAGCAAAGCGAAGACGATGGCGAGGAAGCCAAGCCAGAGCCAGAGCGGCTTGCCGGCGACATCCAGAAACAGAAGCGCGATGACTTGATCCATGGGACGGTCCTTTCAGGGCCTGCGCCAGCGGCGGCCGCCGCGAAGAGCGGCGCCGGGCAGAAACGGGGCAGGAAACCGGATAGGAGGACCGACATGGCGGGCTTGCGGGCACGGATCCGGCCTGCCCCGGGGCAGCTGGGGCAGGCCGGTCCGCATCCGCGCCCGTCAGAGGGGCCCGGACCTCGCGTGTTGAGGGAAAGGGTCCGGGCGCCGGGGGGCGCGCGGGAGTTCTGCGCGCGGGCGCTGTGCCGGACTATCTCGCCGGCTTGAGGGTGACTTCCGCCCACCTCTTGCGGTGGACGACCACGACGCGGGCCATGTCGGCCCCCTCCCGGCGCAGATATTCGATCTGGTCGCGCAGGCGGAGCTTCATCTTCTTCAGTGCCAGCACGCGATTGCGGTCGGGGTTCGGCCGTGTCTGCTCGGAGGAGATCTCCTCCTCGATCAGGCTATGGCGCGTCTTCAGGGATTTCATGAACTGGTCCACGACAACCTCCTTTCGATGGGAAGAGGATGGGGCCGGGCGCTTGATAGCTCCAATCCATAGTCGCTATATTGGTAATAGCTCTGGACTATGAAATCGCCATGCCCTTCCGGCCACGCCATCGCCAGCTCGAATATGTGGTCGCCCTCGCCGAGACCGGGCATTTCGGCACGGCCGCCAAGCGCTGCCATGTCTCGCAGCCGACGCTCTCGGTGCAGGTGGCTTTGCTGGAGGAGCAGCTCGGCACGCCGCTGTTCGATCGCACGCGCGGCCGGGTCATCCCTACCGCCGTCGGCGAGCGAGTGATCGCCTCCGCCCGGGCCGTGCTGCAGGCGCTGGACGATATCGTCGCCACCGCCGCCACCGGCGCGGACAATCTCGGCGGGCTGATCCGGCTCGGCGTCGCGCCCACCTTCGGGCCCTACTTCCTGCCCCACCTCCTGCCGGTGCTGCACCGGCGCTATCCCGGCCTCCAGATCTACATCCGCGAGGAACGCCCCTCGGTGATCGAGCGGGAGGTCACCGCCGGCAATCTCGATTGCGGCCTCGGCCCGCAGCCCTTGTCCGGCTCGGTGCTCACTTTCCGCCGCCTGTGCCGGGAAGCCATCTATCTGGGCGCCGCCCGCGACCACCGCCTCGGCGAGGGCGAGAGCGTGGAGATCGGCCAGCTGAGGGGCGAGCGGCTGCTGACCCTCGGGCGCGGCCATCAGCTGTTCGAGAGCGCGCGGGCGCTGGCGGCGGCCTCCGGCGCCCAGGTGCGGGAGGATTACGAGGGCACGAGCCTCGATGCCCTGCGCCAGATGGTCATCATGGGCATGGGCCTGTCGCTCTTCCCCGAGCTTTACGCGCGCTCGGAATTCCGCGTGCAGGACCATATCGCCTTGCTCAAGGTGGAGGGCTGGCCGGCGACGCGGGACATGGGATTCTTCTGGCGCGCGGGCAACAACCGCGCCGCCCATTTCGACCAATTGGCGCGCGAGAGCGAGGGCACCTGCCGGGAGCTGGGTCTCGAGCCCGGCTGACCTGAACGACACCGCAAACGGCGTGCGGCCCGCCCGGGGGAAGCGGGCGGGCCGTCACCCCTCGCCCGGGCGGGGGGCGGGGCGAGGCGGCGCACGGCTGGCGAAGGGCCGTGCATCCGTTTGCGAGAAACCGTGCGGGATCAGCGGCGCAGCAGGGCCGAAACCTCGCGCCGCAGGCGATCGGCATAGCCCGCCACCTGATCGGCGATGGCGCGCACGCCCACCGCCGCGCGGCGGATGTCGGAGGCGGCATGGGACACGCCGTCGATGCTGTCGGAGACGGAGCGCGAGGTGGACGATTGCTGCGCCATGGCCGCCGACAGCTCCACGAACAGGTCGCCGAGGTTGGCGATGCTCTGGGTGATGTCGGACACCGCCTCGGTGGCGACGCTGCCGTCCTGCTGCACCTGCTCCACCTGGTGGCGGATGTCCTGCGTCGCCTTGGCGGTCTGGAGCGCCAGCGCCTTCACCTCCTGCGCCACCACCGCGAAGCCCTTGCCGGCCTCGCCCACGCGCGCCGCCTCGATGGTGGCGTTGAGGGCGAGTAGGTTGGTCTGCGCCGCGATCTTCTCGATCAGGGTAGTGACGTTGCCGATACGGCCGACGCTGGTGGCGAGGCTTTCCACCAGCTCGTTGGTGCGGGCGGCGCGCTGGGTCGCCTCCTGCGACATGGTGCTAGCCCGCTCGATCTGGTGCGAGATGCCGTTGAACGAGGCGGACATTTCCTGCGCGGCCGACGAGACCGCGGTGGCCATCTCCTCGGTGCGCTCGGTGAGCTGGAGCAGCTCGGCGGAGGCCGACTGGCTGGCCTCGGAGGTGCGGGACATGTCTTCCCCAACCTCGGTCACGCCCTCGGCAGTGGCAACGGCGGTCGTGATCACGTCCCAGGTGAGCATGGGGCCGTCATAGCTGCCGTCCGCCTTGAAGATGGCCGAGACGCGCAGGTCCAAAGTCTCCGGCCCGACGCGGATGCGGGCATTGTGCGGCAGGTTCGCGGGATCGGCGAGAAGGCGACGCTGGTGCTCGGGGTGCTTGTGGAACACGTCGATGGACGTGCCCAGCATCTGGTCCGCCTTTACGCGGAGATGGGATTCGATGCGCCGCAGGGTCTCGATGCTGGTGCGGTTCACATAATCGACGACCAGCGTCTCGCGATCGCAGGTCATGATGTTCACCGGCATGTTCTCCATCATCTGCTGGAGCCGCTGGGCGCGGGCTTCGATGCCGGCGCGCGCCGTGTCGGAGCGCAGCGTGACCATGACATGGGCAAGGACGCCGTGCCGGTCGCGCAAGGCGGTGAGCGTCAGCGCCAGCGTCTCGCCGGACACCGCAAGGTGCGTCTCATGGGGCAGGAAGCCGGGCTCGGCGAGGCGCCGGCCGAGATCCGCCAGCGCCGGATGAAGCGCGCCGAGCGACATCCCCTGAAGCCCCGCCGGGGACGCAGCGAGGCCGGCGGCGACGGCATTGAGAATCTCGGTGGCGGCCGCATTGGCCTGAACCACGGCAAGGCCGCGCCCCTCGCACAGCAGCACGCCATATGGCAGAGCCGCGATAATCTGCGCCGCCATGCCGGTGGCGAGGGTGCCGAATTCCTTCGCGACCGTGCCGCGTCCGGAGGGCGTGGGCTCGGGCCTCGCCCGCAGCGCGCTTGCCGTCATGCTGTCCGTCCTGTTCTCCACGGCGAGAGGCCGCCGCCTGCCGCAGCGCTGCCCGAAGCGGCGCGTCACGCCCCAAAGGGCTAGGCGCCGAGGCTTGCCCCAGGCTGGAGTCGGGAAGGAAAATCGAAACGCGCTGCCGGCCGTTCACGATTGTGCGATGCACATGGCGGGGCGGGTGTGGCCCCGGCGCAACCCCGCGACGCAGCGAAGATGCTAGATCAGCAAAGGCTGGGTCGTCCCGCCCGGGTTGGGCTCCAACTTCCGGGCGTTAACCTTAACGCCACCTTATCCGGCTTCAATGCATCCGTGCGCCGACAGGAAACTGAAGCGCGGCGTCGTGCGTTGTGTGCGGCGTAGGGTCTCGCATCGTCTGAGTGGTCCAAGCATGCCTTCGTTTCTGCCCCGGTTGTTCCCGAAGGTCCTGGTCAAGGCTTCCCGCGCCGCGGCCGAAATGGTGAAGGGGGAGGACGCACCCGTCCTCGGCCGCCGCCTGTTCGTGCTTGGCGCGCCGCTGGCGCTCGCCGCGTGCGTCACCAACGCGCCGCCGGCCCCGCTCAGCCGCGCCAGCATGATGTATGGCCCGGTGGACGGCGAGCCCTTCCCCGTGGATGCCGTGGACCTTTCCGAGGTGGACCCGCGGTTCCTGCGGCAGGAGGTTCCCGCCCCCGCCGGCTATGGACCCGGTACCATCGTGGTGGATATCAGCGAGCGCTATCTCTACCTCATCGGCCGCAACGGCACGGCGATCCGCTACGGCGTGGGCGTGGGCAAGCAGGGCTATTCGTTCAAGGGCTGGGCCACCATCAAGCGCAAGGAAAAGTGGCCCCACTGGACGCCCACCGCGAACATGGTCCGCCTCCAGCCCGCGCGCTATGGGCCCTACCAGGCCGGCCTGCCCGGCGGCGAGACCAACCCCCTCGGCCCGCGCGCGCTCTATCTCTATGACGGCGACCGCGACACCCTGTTCCGCATCCACGGCACCATCGAGCCGTGGAGCATCGGCCAGCAGGTGTCCTCTGGCTGCATCCGCCTGCTCAACCAGGACATCATCGACCTGTACGAGCGCGTCCCGCTCGGCACGCGGGTCTATGTGAAGGGCTGAAGGCCTCGTGAACGTGAGGGGCCGTGGCCTGCGCGGCCCTGAGCACGTCCCGAACGCCGACAGCTACATGCATGCCCCACCGCCCGTCATCGCCCGCCTCGTGCGGGCGATCCACTCATGGGCCAGAGGGGCGTCGGGTAAAGGGTGACAACCGCCAGAAAGCCCGACGAGCGTAACCGTGGATCCCCCGGACGGGCCGGGGGATGACGGTGGTATAGGCGGGCACTCTCCTCGCTCCGCAGACCTACCCAGCCGCCGTTCCCGGCAGCAACCGGTAGAGCTGGGCGGCGCCGTCGATCAGCTGGAAGCGGTTGCGGGCCTGCGAGAATTCCAGATTCTCGCGGGTGCCGATGCACAGGAAGCCGCCGCGCACGAGGCTTTCGGCGAAGCGGCCCAGCACCTTGTCCTGCAGCGGCGTGGTGAAATAGATCAGCACGTTCCGGCACAGGATGAGATGGGCCTCGCAGAACACCCCGTCGGTGACGAGGTTGTGCTCGGCGAAGGTGACGTTGGCCGTCAGCTTCTGGTCCAGCTTCATCAGCTCGTAGCGGGCGTGGAAATAGTCCGAGAAGCTTGCCGCCCCGCCGGCCGCGCGATAGCGGCGCGCCGCCTCGCCCGCCTCCTGCAGCGGGAAGATGCCCTCGGCGGCGCGGGTAAGCGCCGCTTTCGAGATGTCGGTGGCGAAGATGCGCGTGCGCTCGTAGAGCCCGGCCTCGGTGAGCAGGATGGCGAGGGAATAGACCTCCTCGCCATGGGCGCAGCCCGCCTGCCAGATGTTGATCTCCGGATAGGATGCGAGCAGCGGAAACACCCGCTCCTTCAGCGTCAGGAACACGTGCGGGTCGCGGAAGAATTCAGACACCGGCACCGAGAGGCCGGCGATGATGTCGGGCAGTCGCTCCGGCGCGTGCAGCATCCCGGCGGTGAGATCGGAGATGGTGGCGGCGCCGAAGGCGGTGGCGAGGTTGCGCACCCGCCGCGTGAGCGAAGCCCGGCCATAGTCCCGGAAGTCGTAGCCGTAGCGGCGGAACAGGCCCTCGACGAAGAGATCCACCTCGATGGTCTCCAGCGCCAGCGCATCCCGCGCCGCCGCTGTGGAGGCCGGCGGCGGCGAATCGTCCTGCGCGTCGGTGTCCGCGGTCATCGGGCGGCGAGCCAGGTGCGGATCATGGACAGCAGCTTCGGCACGTCCACCGGCTTCGCCAGATAATCGCTGGCGCCGGCGGCGAGGCACTTCTCCCGGTCGTCCTTCATGGCCTTGGCGGTGAGGGCGATGACCGGCAGCTTGGCGAACCGCGGCTGGGCGCGGATCTGCGTCATCGCCTCGTAGCCGTCCATCACCGGCATCATCACGTCCATGAGCACGATCTCGATATCCGGCTGCTCGTCGAGCTGCCCCAGCGCCTTGGCGCCATCCTGCGCCAGCACCACGTTGACGCCGCGCGCGCGCAGCACCTTGGCGAGAGCGTAGATGTTGCGCATGTCATCGTCGACCAGCAGCAGCTTGCGCCCTTCGAGATCGCCGTCCGGATTGGCCGCGAGCTGCTCCGGCTCGCGCTGCACCGAGTGGAGGAACAGCGAGACCTCGTCGAGCAGACGCTCGGGCGAGAGCGCGCCCTTCACCACGATGGCATCGGTGAAGGCGCGCAGCTTCATGCGCTCCTCGGTGGTGAGGTCGCGGCCCGAATAGACCACCACCGGCACATGCCTGTCCCCCTCGGCGAGGCGCTCGATCAGCTCGAAGCCGGACATGCCGGGCAGGCCGAGGTCGAGCACGATGCAGTCGAGATCGCCGGCAGCCACCACCTCCAGCGCCGCCTCGGCGCTCGCCGCCTCCACGATCTGCGCCTTCTCGCGGGCGAGCAGGGTGCGCACCGCGTGGCGGGCGGCGGCGTCGTCGTCCACCACCAGCACGCGGCGGGGACGGTCGGCCGAATAATGGGTGAGGAGGCCGAGCGCCTCGGAGAGCTGCTCCGCGCTCACCGGCTTGGTGAGGAAGCCCACGGCGCCGAGGTCGCGGCCGCGCCGGCTCTCGTCCAGCGCCGAGACGAAATGCACCGGGATGTGGCGCGTGGCGGCGTCGGCCTTCAGCCGCTCGATCACTGTCCAGCCGTCGAGGCCGGGCAGCATCACGTCCAAAAGGATGCCGGTGGGCCTGTAGGTGCGGGCGAGGGCGAGGCCGCTCTCGCCGTCGCCGGCGGCGAGCGCCAGATAGCCCTTGCGCCGCACCAGCCCCACCAGGGTGCGGGCGAACACCGGATCGTCCTCCACCACGAGGATCACGGTGGAACCGGGCGTGAGCCGGTCGCGGTCGTCCTCCACGCTCACGGCGGGCACCGGCGGCAGGCCGGAGAGGCCGGCGGCCTCGCGCTCCTGCCGGGTGGTGTCGAACGTGACCTGCGCCGGCGAGAGGCCTGCGGACGGGGCGAGGGAGGGGGCAAGTGAAGGGGGGAGTGAAGGGGCGAGTGAAGGGGCGGTCCCGCTTTCCCCGTCGGCCTCATCCGGCAAAGGCTCGCCGACCGGGATTTCCAGCGTGAAGGTGGAGCCCTGGCCGAGGGAGCTCTCCACGCTCACGCTGCCGCCGAGCAGGCCGGCGAGGCGCTGGGTGATGGCGAGGCCGAGGCCGGTGCCGCCGAACTGGCGGCGGGTAGACGCATCCACCTGCTCGAACGCCTCGAAGATGGTGCCGAGCTTTTCCTCCGGAATGCCGATGCCGCTGTCGGCCACCGCCACCCTCAGCCGCTTGCCCGCCTCGTCCTGCGAGAAGGTGACGGAGACCCGGCCCTGCATGGTGAATTTCAGTGCATTGCCGACGAGGTTGGTGAGGATCTGGTCGAGCTTGCCGGGGTCGGTGAACACGAGGTCCGGCGCCTCGGTGACGCTGACCGAAAGGCGCAGCTTGCGCTCCTGGGCGAGGCGCCGGAAGTTGCGTTCGAGGCGCTGGGCGACGCTCGCCACCTTCACCGGCTCGCGCACCACTTCCATCTTGCCGGCCTCGACCTTCGAGAGATCGAGGATGTCGTTGATGAGGCGCAGGAGGTTCGAGCCGGAGGAATGGATGATGCTCGCCGCCTCCACCTGGTCGGCGTCGAGATTGCCGGTGCGGTTCTCGGCGAGGTCCTGGGAGAGGATCAGCAGGCTGTTGAGCGGCGTGCGCAGCTCGTGGGACATGTTGGCGAGGAATTGCGACTTGTACTCGTTGGCCCGCAGCAGTTCCTCGGCCCGCGCCTCCATCTGCTGGTTCAGCGCCTCGAGCAGTTCCTTCTGCTCCGTCATCTCCTGCGAGGAGCGGCGCAGCACATCGTTGGAGGCCTGCAGCTCTTCCGCCTGCACCCGCAGTTCCTCCTCCGAGGCGGCGAGGCGCAGGGTGCGCTCGTGCAGCTGCTCGTTGGTGGCGCGCAATTCCTCCTGCTGGGTGCGCAGTTCCTCCTCGGCGACGCGCAGTTCCTGCGCCTGCTTCTGGCTCTGCTCCAGCAGCTCGCGGGTGCGGGCGGCGCGGGCCAGATTGTCCAGCGACAGGGCCGCGAGGGGCATCACCTCGTGGAGCAGGCGGCGGGCCCGCTCGTCCATGGGGGCGAGGAGCGCCAGCTCGACGACGCCGAGCAGGCGTTTCTTCAGCACCAGCGGCACGGCGACGACCGTATGGGCCGCCGCCTCTCCGGTGCCGGTGCGGATGCGCATGTGGTCGGCCGGCACGGGCGAGAGGACGATGGTCTGCCGCTCCAGCGCGCACTGGCCGACGAGCCCCTCCCCGAGGCGCACGCGGGTGGCGAGATGGCGCCGCTCGCTGAAGGCGTAGCTGCCGACCAGCTCCAGCGCCTCCCCTTCCGGCCCCGCTGTCTCATCGTGGGCGTAGAACACGCCCACCCCGGCGCCCAGCAGCGGCGCCAGCTCGGTGAGCAGCGCATCGGCAAAGGCGCGGGTGTCCTCCTGCGCCTGCAGGCGGGTGCCGATGGCGTTGAGGCTGGTCTTCACCCAATCGGTGTCATAGGCGGCGATGGAGGTGGCCTTGAACACCCTGAGGGCGCGGGCCAGCGTGCCCACCTCGTCCTTGCGCTCGGCGTAGGGCACCTCGATGGTGTGGTCCTGCTCGGCGAGGCGCGTCATCAGCTCGGCGAGGCGCCGCAGCGGGATGGCCATGAAGACGGCACCGAGGAACACGCCCGCCACCGCCACGAAAAGGGTCGCCACCAGCGCGATGACATCGATGGCGCTGACGATGGCGTCCGCGCGGTCGAGGTCCACCTGGGCGCTGACGACCTCGGCGGAGGCGGCGGCGCTCAATTCGTCGATGGCGCCGACGATGCCGCGATAGCCCTCCTCGCTCGCTTCGGCGGCGAGGAAGACGCGCAGCGCCGCCTCGATGGTATCGAGATCCGCGCTCTCGGCCGCCGTCAGAAGGGGCGCCGCCACCGCGTCGCTCCAGCGCCCGGAGATGCGCGAGGCCCGCTCGGCGAACGGCAGCAGCGTGGGCTCGCCCGACACCGCCGCGCGCAGGGCCGCGAGCATTTCGGTGGTGAGCGCGGTCGATGCCGCAAGTCGGGCCTTGAGGTTGCGAGGCTCGGCGAGCGCGGTGCGCGTCGTCTCGAGCTGCCGGCGATTGAAGGCGCGGATCGCGTCGGCGGCCAGCACGCTGACCTGGCGGACCTGCTCCACCCGGCGCTCCTGCGCCTTCACCATCTGCCCCATCACCCAGTTGGCGCCGAGCAGCAGCAGGAACATGGAGATGAGGAGGCCGACGATCAGCCCAGCCTTGGCCTGCATCCCGAGATTGGCGAACCACGACCGTTCGGTCAGCTTTTCCAGCATCCCCTAAACCCCTTCCGCGCCCGGCGCAGCATGCATAGGCGGGGGTGAAGAAGGATTGAAGAAGAAAGTGGCGGGCCGCCGCCCGCGCCGGTCAGCGCACGGTTTGCCGCCGCCGCGCGGAAAGCGTCGCCAGCGCGATACCGGCGATGACCAGCGCATAGCCCGCCAGATGATACCAGGCCATGGTTTCGCCGAGGACGACGATGGCGATCGCCGTTCCGAACACCGGCATCAGGTGCAGGAAGGGCGCGGCCGCGTTGGCGCCCACCAGCTCGATTCCCCGGTTGAAGAACAGATAGGCGATCAGCGACGGCCCGGTCATCACATAGGCGAGGGTGGTGAAGGTGATGTGGTCGAGCGGCAGCACCTGCCCGTTCAGATATTCCCAGAGCGCGAAGGGCGAGAGCAGCAACGAGCCCAGCGCCATGATGGACGCGAGGAAGGAGAGCGGTCCGAGCGGCGGACGCTTGCGCAGGATGGCGGCATAAAAAGCATAGATCACCAGCGCCACGATGATGACCACGTCGCCGATGTTGGGTTTGAGGTGGAGGAAGGTGTCGAGGTCGCCGTGGCTGATGATGACCATCACGCCGAGAAGGGAGGTGATGACCCCCGCCGCCTGGCCGAGGCTGAGCTTTTCCCGGAACAGCACAAAGGTCCACACGGCCACCAGAAGCGGCGCCGTGGACTGCACCAGAAGGCCGTTCACCGCCTGCGTGTATTGCAGGCCGTAATAGCTCATGGCGTTGTAGCAGGCGATGCCGGTGGCCGAGAGCAGCACGAGGAACGGCAGATTGCGCCGGATGATCGGCGCGTCGCGCACGATCTGCTTCCAGGCGAACGGCAGGAGGATGAGCGTCGCGCCCATCCAGCGCACCATGGCCAGCGTGATGGGCGGGATGTGGCCGGCGATGTAGCGCCCCACCACGAGGTTGATGGCCCACAGGAGGGCCACCAGGGTCAGCAGCACATAAGGGGCGTCATAGAGGGCGAAACGGCTGGGGCGGACCGGGGTGGCGGACATGTCTTCTCCCGAGGCGCGCCGTGACGGCGCGCCATCTGATGACCTGTTGGCCGGGAGTGCCGTCCGTCCCCTCTTATTGCGACGGCCCACGGGCCCCCTCCTCTAACCCGAGGAGAGCCATGAGGGAAATCGAATTTCACGGCGCAAAGCATCACAATAAGTGATGACCCAGGCAAAGCCGTGAGATGTTTCCGGCGCCGCTGAAGCTTCAGCGCCCGAGCAGGCGGTTGATGGTGCCGTCCTGGATCAGCTGGTAGCCGGTGGGGTTGTCGGCGCACAGGCCCCCGCCGCATTCGAGCACGGTGGAGACGCCGTTCGCCAGCGCCAGCAGCAGCACCAGCACGATCGCCGCCGTGCCGAGCAGCGGGCGATGGGGCGGTGCGTCCGCCGACTGCCGCTCGAACTGGCCGTCGAACAGCAGCAGCACGGCCGAGCCGAGGATACACACGCCGAACAGCACCAGCGCCCAGGCGTAGAAGTGCAGGCCGAAGAAGGCGTCGCCATAGGCGCCCTCGCCGGGAATGATGTGCAGCAGGGTCTGGCGGGTGGAGACCGCCCCGCCGGCCAGCGCGGAGAGGATCATGATGGCGTAATGCGAGGGGCGCGGGCCGAACTTCACGTTCAGCGCGAGCCCGGCGGCGACGCAGACGAAGCCGGCGCGTTGCAGCAGACAGAGCGGGCACGGCAGGTCGTTGAACACCAATTGGTCGAAGAAGGCGGCGATGAGCACCGCCGAGACGGCGAGGAGGCCAAGCGCGTTCAGCACCCGGAAGCGGTCCGCGAGGGTGAAGCCGGTGTCCATGACGCCCCTCACAGCGCGATGTTGAGCGGATCGGTGACGTGCAGGCGGAACAGCACCAGCATGGTCGCCACCGACAGCACCCAGAGCGCAAGCGCGGCCATGCGCTGGCCCATGAGCGTCGCCGCGAGGGCGAGGAACACGCCGAAGAACGGCAGCGACATCATGGCTTCGGCCCCCCGGCCCGCACCGTCGCGGATGTGCGATTCGGTGCCTGCCGAGGGTAAAGGAGGCCGACGCGGGCGTCACGCTGCGGCGCGGAACTCGACCGTGTTGCCGGAGGGATCGGCCACACGCAGGGCACCGTCCCGTCCCGGCTGCGTTTCCACACCCGCCGCGACGAGGCGGACGGCGAGGGCGGCGAAGGCGTCCGCCGCCAGCGTGACGGTGAAATGGTCGAGCCCCGCCGTGCCCGCCGCCGGCACCGGGGCGCCGCCGGACTGCCAGACGTTCAGCCCCACATGGTGGTGATAGCCGTCGGCGCTCACGAACAGCGCGCCGGGATAGCGGGCCATGATGGCGAGGCCCACCGTATCCACCCAGAAGCGCTTGGCCGCGTCGAGGTCGTTCACCTTGAGGTGGACGTGGCCCATGTCGGTGCCGGCCGGAGCCGGCCCGCCCGCCACCTTCGCCTCGCGGGCGAGGGACTGGAGGTCGAGCGGCAGCGTCTGCATGGCGATGGAGCCGTCCGGCTCGACGGGCCATTCCGCGCGCGGCAGGTCGCGATAGATTTCGACGCCGTTGCCGTCCGGATCGTCCACATAGAGCGCCTCGCTCACCAGATGGTTCGAGGCTCCGAGGCGCAGGCCCGCACCGTGTAGCGCGAGCAGCCGCGCGGCGAGGCTGGCGCGGTCCGGCACGCGGATGGCCATGTGGAACAGGCCGGGCGCCCGGCGCGGCGCCGGCGGGGCTTTGGGCCGGGAGAGGATTTCCACCAGCGGCCGGACGCCGGCCCCGAGCATGGTCGCCTCACCCTCGGCGAGAACATCGAGGCCGAGGAGGTCGCGGTAGAAGGCGACGAGGCGGCGCGGGTCGGGGCTGGCGAGGCTGACGGCACCGAGCACAAGATCGTGCGGGGCGATGCGGGCAGACGGCTCGATCCCAATGGCAGGATGTGCGCCGGGCGAGCCGGCGGGGGCGGCGAGGGTCATGATGAGGCTCCTTGGCGCCGGGCGGTGTCGTCCGCCCGGCTGGGCGTTGAGCCAAATATGGACACGCCCCGCGCAAGACGCCATTGCACCATTGCAAGCAAAAGCTGGCGTCTCAGGCCTCGAATACAGCCGCCATCGGAGATCCCGGGCGCCGGGCGCAGCGGGATGAGCTGCGCCCGATACGTCCCGCAGCGGTCACGCCGCCTTCTGGGCCTCGCGGTCCACGATGGTCACGATGTCCGCCATGATGCGGTTCAGCTCGAAATTCTTCGGCGTGTAGACGGCGGCGACGCCGAAGCCCTTGAGCTGGGCTTCGTCCTCCGGCGGGATGATGCCGCCGACCACCACCGGCACGTCGGAGAGACCTTCCGCCCGCATCCGCTCCATCACGTCGCGCACCAGCGGCACGTGGGAGCCGGAGAGGATGGAGAGACCCACCACGTGGACGCTCTCCTCCAGCGCCGCGTTGACGATCTCCGCCGGGGTGAGGCGGATGCCCTCGTAGACCACTTCCATGCCGCAATCGCGGGCGCGCACCGCGATCTGCTCGGCGCCGTTGGAATGGCCGTCGAGGCCAGGCTTGCCCACGAGGAACTTGATGCGGCGGCCGAGCTTCTCGGAGACCGCATCCACGTTCTTGCGCACCTCTTCGAGGCCCTGCGTATCCACGCGGGCGGCGCGGCCGACGCCGGTGGGGGCGCGATATTCGCCGAACACCTCGCGCAGGCAGGTGCCCCATTCGCCCGTCGTCACGCCCGCCTTGGCACAGACGATGGAGGGCTCCATGATGTTGCGGCCTTCCTGCGCCGCGCTCTTCAGGTCCGCCAGCGCCGCGTCCACCGCCTTGGCGTCTCGCGCCTCGCGCCACGCCTGAAGGCGCGCAATCTGTTCCGCCTCGACGCCCTCCGGCACGGTGAGGATGGCGCCTTCGCCGGTGGTGAGCGGCGAGGGCTCGCTCTCGGTCCAGCGGTTGACGCCCACCACCACCTGGTCGCCGCGCTCGATGGCCTCCAGCCGGCGGGTGTTGCTCTCCACCAGCTGCTGCTTCATGTAGCTGTTCTCGATGGCCGCGACGGCGCCGCCCATGGCCTCGATCTGCGCCAGCTCGGCGCGGGCCTCGGCCTTCAGCTCCTCCACCTTCTTGGCGATCTCGGTGGAGCCGTCGAAGATGTCGCCGTATTCGAGGAGGTCGGTCTCATAGGCCACCACCTGCTGCATGCGCAGCGACCATTGCTGGTCGAAGGAGCGCGGCAGGCCCAGCGCCTCGTTCCAGGCCGGCAGCTGCACGGCGCGGGCGCGGGCCTTCTTGGAGAGGGTAACGGCCAGCATCTCCAGCAGGATGCGGTAGACGTTGTTCTCCGGCTGCTGCTCGGTGAGGCCCAGCGAGTTCACCTGCACGCCATAGCGGAACAGCTTCTGCTTGGCGTCGGTGATGCCGTACCGGTTGACGCAGATCTCGTCCCAGAGGTCCACGAACGCGCGCATCTTGCACATCTCGGTGATGAACCGCATGCCCGCATTCACGAAGAAGGAGATGCGCCCCACCACCTCGCCGAACACCGCGCCTTCCGCCTCGCCGGACTTCTTCACCGTGTCGAGGATGGCGATGGCGTTGGCGAGCGCGAAGGCCAGCTCCTGCACCGGCGTCGCCCCGGCTTCCTGCAGGTGGTAGGAGCACACGTTCATCGGGTTCCACCGGGGCAGATGCTCGGTGGTGAAGATGATGGTGTCCTTGGTGAGCCGCATGGAGGGCGCGGGCGGGAACACATAGGTGCCGCGCGAGAGATATTCCTTGATGATGTCGTTCTGCGTCGTGCCCTGGAGCTTGGCGCGGTCGGCCCCCTGCTCGTCGGCGGTGGCGATGTAGAGCGAGAGCAGCCACGCCGCGCAGGCGTTGATGGTCATCGAGGTGTTCATCTCGGCGAGCGGGATGCCCTGGAACAGGGTGCGCATGTCCCCGAGGTGGGAGATGGGGACGCCCACCTTGCCCACTTCGCCACGGGCGAGGGCGTGGTCGCTGTCGTAGCCGGTCTGGGTCGGCAGGTCGAAGGCGACGGAGAGGCCGGTCTGGCCCTTGGCGAGGTTGGAGCGATAGAGCTTGTTGGATTCCGCGGCGGTGGAGTGCCCCGCATAGGTGCGGAAGAGCCAGGGTTTGTCGCGGAGCACCATTCCTAATCCCCATCCATCGCTTTTGGATATTTGCCGGGATTGTGCGTCGCAATGGCAGCGCCGTCGATGGGAAAATTATCCAATGGACGGGACGCCGGGAGCCGTGCGCAGCGGCGCGGCGGAGAATACTTAAAATTGCATCAATAAATAAATTCTCATTCTGATTGCATTGATGCTAGCGTTCCCCCGCTGGACATCCGGGGGGCGAGGGTGCGGACGGTGGTGGTTCTCATGGCGGCGCTTGCGACCGCCGCATGCGCGAAATCGGCCGACAAGGTCTCGGCCGCCTATGTCTCACCCATGCAGTTCCAGAGCTACAGCTGCCAGCAGCTCGGCCCGCGCCATTGCCCTCACCGGCGCCCAGAACAACCGCGCGACGAGCGACGCGGTGGCGACCACCGTCGCCGTGGTGGTCTTCTGGCCCGCCGCCTTCCTGGTGGGCGGCGACGATGCGCAGACCGCCGAGCTGGCGCGGCTGAAAGGCGAGATGGACGCCATCGAGCAGGTGTCCATCCAGAAGAAATGCGGCATCGCCTTCCAGCGCGAGGAGGGCCAGAAGGCCTCCTGACCCGCCCGCGAAATGGCGCGCCCGCGACATGGCGCGCCGGGCCGGCGCGCTAGCGCTTCACCAGCGAGATGACAAACAGGAGAATCACCGCGCCCAGCGTCGCGGAGATGATCTGGCCGATCACGCCGCCCACCACGAAGACGCCGCCGAACAGGAAGCCGCCGATGATGGCGCCGACGATGCCGACGGCGATGTTCCCCAACAGGCCGAAGCCGTAGCCCTGGAACAGCTGGCCCGCCAGGAAGCCGGCGACCGCCCCGACGATGATCATCCAGATGATGCCCATGAAATTCTCCCATCCCCTTGCGGCGACGCCGGCCGTCCGGCGCGCAACAGTCCCACTCTAGCGGGGCACGCCGCCGCCGGAAACGCCAGCGCGGCCGGAAACGCCGGCGGGGCCTTGGGCGTTCCTGTTCCGCGCCGCAGCGTCCACATGGCCCAATGTCGGGGTTGAGAATGGCTCTCGCCTTGGATTTTTTCTCTGCTACGCTGCATTGCGAGATAGGGACTGCAACGACGCGACCGAACGGTCCAATCCAGGAGAGGATGACAGCCATGGCCCAGACGGCAGCCGCCAATACGAACGAGGGACCGGTGAAGGACCTTTATGAGCTCGGCGAGATCCCGCCGCTCGGCCACGTGCCTGCCAACATGTATGCCTGGACCATCCGCCGCGACCGCCACGGGCCGCCGGAGCAATCGTTCCAGCTGGAGGTGGTGCCGACCTGGGAGCTGGGTGAGCAGGACGTGCTCGTGCTCGTGATGGCGGCCGGCGTGAACTACAACGGCATCTGGGCGGGTCTCGGCCAGCCGATCTCCCCGTTCGATGTCCACAAGGCGCCGTTCCACGTTGCCGGCTCCGATGCCTCGGGCATCGTCTGGGCGGTGGGCCCGAAGGTGAAGCGCTGGAAGGTGGGCGACGAGGTGGTCGTCCACTGCAACCAGGACGACGGGGACGACGAGGAGTGCAACGGCGGCGACCCGATGTTCTCCCCCTCCCAGCGCATCTGGGGCTATGAGACGCCGGACGGCTCCTTCGGCCAGTTCTGCCGGGTGCAGGCCCGCCAGCTGATGCCGCGCCCCCAGCACCTCACCTGGGAAGAGAGCGCCTGCTACACGCTGACCATGGCCACCGCCTATCGCATGCTGTTCGGCCACCCGCCGCACACGGTGAAGCCGGGTGACTACGTGCTGGTGTGGGGCGCCTCGGGCGGCCTCGGCGTGTTCGGCGTGCAGCTCGCCGCCGCCTCCGGCGCGCACGTCATCGGCGTCATCTCGGACGAGACCAAGCGCGACTACGTGCTCGGCCTCGGCGCCAAGGGCGTCATCAACCGCAAGGACTTCAAGTGCTGGGGCCAGCTGCCCACGGTGAACTCGCCGGAATATGCGGAGTGGCTCAAGGAAGCCCGCAAGTTCGGCAAGGCCATCTGGGACATCACCGGCAAGCGCGACGTGGACATCGTGTTCGAGCATCCCGGCGAGAGCACCTTCCCGGTGTCCACGCTGGTGGGCAAGCGCGGCGGCATGATCGTGTTCTGCGCCGGCACCACCGGCTTCAACATCACCTTCGACGCCCGCTATGTGTGGATGCGCCAGAAGCGCATCCAGGGCTCGCACTTCGCCCACCTCAAGCAGGCCTCCGCCGCCAACCAGTTCATCATCGACCGGCGCGTGGACCCCTGCATGTCGGAAGTGTTCCCGTGGGACCGCATCCCCGAGGCGCACACCAAGATGTGGAAGAACCAGCACGCCCCCGGCAACATGGCGGTGCTGGTGAATTCCCCCCGCACCGGCCTGCGCACGTTCGACGACGTGCTCGAGGCCCTGCCGAAGAAGTGAGGCGTCCCTGAAAGCGAAAGCCCCCGGCGCGTCCGGGGGCTTTTTTGTTTCTGGAGGTGCGCGCGGGTCTGCGCCGACTAAGCCGCCGGCTTGAGCGCCTGCAACTCCCCCGGCAGCGCATAGGCCCAGCCCGAGATGGAGCCGGCACCGAGGCAGATCACGTAATCGCCGGGCTTGGCGAGGCCAGCGACGATGCCGGCCAGTTGCTCCGGTCCGTCGAGCGCCGTCACCGAGCGGTGGCCGTGGGCGATGAGGCCCTGCACCAGATGGTCGCGGTCCGCGCCGGGAATGGGCGCCTCGCCGGCGGTGTAGACCGGCGCCACCACCACATGGTCGGCATCGTTGAAGCAGGTGCAGAATTCGTCGAACAGCGAGGCGAGGCGGGTGTAGCGATGCGGCTGCACCACAGCGATCACCTGCCCGTCGCTCGCCGCGCGGGCGGCCTTGAGCACGGCGGCGATCTCCACCGGGTGGTGGCCGTAATCGTCGAACACCGTCACGCCGTTCCATTCCCCGGTGCGGGTGAAGCGCCGCTTCACGCCGCCGAACTGGCTCAGCGCCTCGATGATCTTCTCATCCGGCACCTTCAGCTCGTGCGCGACGGCGATGGCGGCGGTGGCGTTCAGCGCATTGTGCTTGCCGGGCATGGGCAGGCGCAGGCCGCGGATCTCGTGCACGGTCTCGCCCGCGCGGTTGCGGAACACCACGCCGAACTTGGTGACGCCGCCCTTGAGGTCCACGTCCACGAGGCGCACGTCGGCCTGCGGATTCTCGCCATAGGTGATGACGCGCCGGTCCTCGATGCGGCCCACCAGCGCCTGCACCACCGGATGGTCGATGCACATCACCGCGAAGCCGTAGAAGGGCACGTTCTCCACGAACGCCTTGAACGCCTCCTGTACCCTGTCGAAGGTCTTGAAGTGGTCGAGGTGCTCAGGGTCCACGTTGGTAACGATGGCCACCTCGGTGGGCAGCTTCAGGAAGGTGCCGTCGCTCTCGTCCGCCTCCACCACCATCCAGTTGCCGTCGCCGAGGCGGGCATTGGTGCCGTAGGCGTTGATGATGCCGCCGTTGATGACGGTGGGGTCGAAATTGCCGGCGTCGAGCAGCGTCGCCACCAGCGAGGTGGTGGTGGTCTTGCCGTGGGTGCCGGCAATGGAGACGCAGCTCTTCAGCCGCATCAGCTCGGCCAGCATCTCGGCGCGGCGCACCACGGGCAGGCGCTTGGCGCGGGCGGCCATCAATTCTGGATTGTCGCGCTTGATGGCGGAGGAGACCACCACCACGTCAGCATCGTCCACATTGGCGGCGGCGTGGCCGATCATCACCGTGATGCCGTGTTCGCGCAGGCGCTTCACATTGGCGCTGTCGGCCACGTCCGAGCCCTGCACCGCGTAGCCGAGATTGTGCAGCACCTCGGCGATGCCGCTCATGCCGATGCCGCCGATGCCGACGAAGTGGATGGAGCCGAGGCCGGACGGCAGCTTCATGCGCTGTTTCCCCTGAAGGTTGCGACCGCGCCGCCGCCCGCCAGATGCCGGACGAGACCGCCCAGCCGCTCGGCGGCGTCAAGCACGCTCTGGCTTCTGGCCCGATCGGCCATGCGCGTCAATGATCCGGGTTCGCCGGCAAAGGTATTGAGTTCCAGCGCCAGCCGGTCCGGCTCGAATTCCACCTGTCGCAGCACCAGCGCCGCGCCCACGTCCGCGAGGGTGCGGGCATTGGCGGCCTGATCCTGGTCCAGCGCGTGGGGCAGCGGCACGAGGATGGAGGGCCGGCCCAGCGCGGCGAGTTCCGCCACCGTGCCGGCGCCGGAGCGGGAGATGACGAGGTGGGCGCGCGCCATGCGGGCCGGCAGATCGTCGAAGAAGGTCTGCACCTCGGCCCGAACGCCGAGCCGGGCATAGGTGGCGGTCACCCGCTCCAGATCCTCCTCCCGCGCCTGCTGGACGAGGACGAGGCGGGCGCGCAGATCGGCGCCGAGCCGCGTGATGGCCTCGGGCACCACATCGGACATCACCCGTGCGCCCTGGCTGCCGCCGAAGACCAGCACGTGGAGGTCGCCGCCGGGCAGCGGCGGATCATAGGGTGCGGCGGCGGCGGCAATGGCGGCGGGGCGCAGGGGATTGCCCGTCCACACCGCCTTGGCCTTCAGCGCGGGATCGGCATCGACCACGCCGGGAAAGCCGGTGGCGATGGCGGTAACGCGGCGCGCCAGCATCCGGTTGGCCCGGCCCATCACGCCGTTCGCCTCGTGCACGATGCTCGGCACGCCGGAAAAGCTCGCCGCCAGCAGCGGCGGCACGGTGGGATAGCCGCCGAAGCCCACCACCGCCACGGGCTTCACCCGCCGCAGCAGAGAGAGGCTGGAGACAAAGCCCGAGGCGAGCGCGAGCCCGGTGCGGGCGAGCGAGATGGGCGAGCGCCCACGCACCGTATCCGCCGGCAGCACGTGCAGCTCCCGCGCCGGGAAATGCCCGGCATAGCGGGCAGCGCGGGCGTCGGTGGCGAGGTCCACGGTGAAGCCCTGCCGGGTCAAAACGGCGGCCAGCGCCTCGGCCGGGAACAGGTGGCCGCCGGTGCCGCCGGCGGCGAGAAGGACGAGATCGGTCACATTATCCCCTCGGGCTGCCGGGCAGCGGTGCGGCCGGATCATCCGGCGCACGCGCCGCAGTGCCCCGGCAATGCGGCGGTTCCGCGTCCGCGCGACCTTCGATCAGGCCCGCGATCAGGCCGGTTCCGCCACCGCTGCGGGCGGCGGCGACACCGGGCGGGCGAGGCTTTCACCCCTGCGCGCATCGCCATGCCCCTCGCTGAGCCGCGCCAGCGCCGCGGCGCCGGGCCGCTTGCGCGAGAGGGCCAGCAGCATTCCCATGCCGAAGGCGATGGAGATGAGCGAGGAGCCGCCATAGGAGATGAACGGCAGCGTCATGCCCTTGGCCGGCGCGATGTGGACGTTCACCGCCATGTTGATGGAGGCCTGCAGGCTGAACAGCAGCGCAAGGCCGGTGATGGCGAAGCGGGTGAAGGGATCGCTCTCCTTGGAGGCGCGCGAGAGCGAGCGCAGGAGGATGAAGGCGAACAGGGCGAGGATGATCATGCACAGGATGATGCCGAACTCTTCGCCCGCCACCGCGAACACGAAGTCGGTGTGGCCGTCGGGGAGCATCCGCTTCATGGTGCCCTCGCCCGGCCCGGTGCCGAACCAGCCGCCGCTGCGGAACGAGTTCAGCGCCGCATCGATCTGGTAGGTGTCGCCGGAATCCGGATTGATGAAGCGGTTGATGCGCTTCTGGACGTGGGACACGGTCATGTAGGCGATGAAGCCGCCGCCCGCGCCGATGCCCGCGAGCCCCACCATCCAGATCCAGCGCAGGCCGGCGAGGAAGAACAGCGACGCCCAGACGAGGCAGATGAGCAGGCTCTGGCCGAAGTCCGGCTGCTTCACCAGCGGGCCGAGCACGCTGCCGAGCAGCAGGAAGGCGAACAGGGTCGCCGGCATCTCCGGCCGCTTGGTGCTCTCGGCGAACAGCCACGCGGCGAGGATGACGAAGGCCGGCTTGATGAATTCCGACGGCTGCACGGTGATGCCGGCGATGGTGAGCCAGCGCCGCGCGCCCTTCACCTCCGGCCCGAACACCAGCGTCGCCAGCAGCAGCACGAAGAACAGGCCGAACACCACCACGCAGGTGCGCCTTATGGTGCGGGGCGAGAGGAAGGAGGTGGCGATCATCACCACCGCGGCGGGGATGAGGAACAGCACCTGCCGGTTCACGAAATGGAACGGATCGGGGATGTTCAGGCGGGCCGCCACGGCCGGGCTCGCGGCGAGGCACAGGATGATGCCGATCACCATCAGCCCGACGAGGCTCGCGAGCAGGGCGCGGTCCACCGTCCACCACCATTCGCTCAAGACGGTGCGGTCGGCGCGCGACATCATGGGACGCATACTCCGGGACGGGACATTTCCCGCACCATGCCCCCGCGTTGGTTGACGGCGGATTAAGGACGTTCGGGCGCGGGCGGGCTCGCGCCCCGTGCCCGGTAGGACGGAAGGTCCGGCGCGTCCGCAGGGGGTGGGTTGCGCGAGAGATCGGCGACCAGCGCCCTCATCTCGCCGATCTCGCGCACCTGCGCGTCGATGATCCGGTCCGCCAGCAGCCGCACGCGCGGATCGCGGATGTGCGCGCGCTCGCTGGTGAGGACGGCGATCGAATGGTGCGGGATCATCGCCCGCATATACGCCACATCGCCGACCGTCGCCTGGGTGCGCACCAGAGCGAGCGCTCCGGCGAAGACGGCGGTGCTGGCCAGGAGGATGGCGAGGTTGATGCGGCGGTTCGGATACATGCCCCACATGAAGCCGAGCATGATCCCCGCCATCACGGCCCCCATGACGAGCGCCATGAAGGCGCGGGTTTCGCTGAAGGCCACATGATCGAGGGCGTAGGTGTTCAGGTACATCAGACCGAACATCACCACGGTCGAAGTGGCGATCATGGCGGCAAAGCGCGCGTAGCTCATGGGCGACTCCTCCGGGCCAGGACACCGAAGGAACCGCGCGCGGACGGAATCGTTCGCTTGAGCGGCGCGGAGGCTCGCGCCCACGCCGTGGTGTGCCTATCTTCCGCAGGTGGCCAAAGCGACCAGATCCATCGGCAAAACCCGTCCCGAGACCGGCGAACCACGGCGTGGGGCGTCCCCCGCCCTTCCCGAGCCGTTCGCCGGCTGGTTCCGCGCGCGGGGCTGGACGCCGCGCGCGCACCAGCTCGACCTCATCGCCGCCGCCGAGAGCGGGCACTCGGTGCTGCTCATCGCCCCCACGGGCGCCGGCAAGACGCTGGCCGGATTTTTGCCGAGCCTCATCGAGCTGAGCCGGCCGAAGACGAAGGCGCGCAAGGCCTCGCCGCCGCCGGACGAACCCGGCGCCGCTGAAGCCCCCGTCCCCTTCGCCCGCTGGCAGGCGGAGCGGCCGGCATCGCCCCTGCACACGCTCTATATCTCGCCGCTGAAGGCGCTGGCGGTGGACATCGCCCGCAATCTGGAGGCGCCCGTCGCGGAGATGGGGCTCGATATCCGCGTCGAGACCCGCACCGGCGACACGCCCGCCTCGCGCCGCCAGCGCCAGCGGCGCGACCCGCCGCACATTCTCCTCACCACGCCGGAGCAGATTTCCCTGCTGCTCGCCTCGAAGGATGCGGAGCACCTCTTCTCCGGCCTGAAGCGCGTGGTGCTGGACGAGTTGCACGCCCTCGTCACCTCCAAGCGCGGCGATCTGCTGTCCCTCGCCCTCGCGCGGCTGCGCGCCATCGCGCCGGGCCTGCAATGCGTTGGCCTCTCCGCCACCGTGGCGGAGCCGGACGACCTCAGGCGCTATCTGGTGCCGCAGGATGAGGAAAAGGTCGAACCCGCCCTCGCCGATCTCGTGATCGCGGCCGGCGGCGCGGCGCCCGACATCTCCATGCTGGAGAGCCGCGCGCGGATGCCGTGGGCGAGCCACACGGCGCAGCACGCCTTCGCCGAGATCTACGAGCTGATCGGCGCCAACAAGCTGTCCCTCGTCTTCGTCAATACCCGCTGGCAGGCCGAATTCCTGTTTCAGGAACTCTGGCGCATCAACGACCTCGATTTCCCCATCGCGCTCCATCACGGCTCCCTCGCGGTGGAGCAGCGGCGCCGGGTGGAGGCGGCCATGGCGGCGGGGAAACTGAAGGCCGTCGTGGCCACGTCCTCCCTCGACCTCGGCATCGACTGGGGCGATGTGGATCTCGTCATCAATGTGGGCGCGCCCAAGGGCGCCTCCCGCCTCATGCAGCGCATCGGCCGCGCCAACCACCGGCTGGATGAGCCCTCGCGTGCCGTGCTGATCCCGGCCAACCGGTTCGAGGTGCTGGAATGCCGTGCCGCGCTGGAGGCGGTGAAGGCGGGCGCGCAGGACACGCCGCCCGAGCGGCAGGGGGCGTTCGACGTGCTGGCCCAGCACATCCTCGGCATGGCCTGCGCCGCGCCCTTCTCTGCCGATGCCCTTTATGCGGAGGTGCGCTCGGCCGCGCCCTATCGGGCCCTGTCGCGCGAAGACTTTGACGCGGCGCTCGATTTCGTCGCCACCGGCGGCTATGCGCTGCGCGCCTATGAGCGCTACGCCAAGATCCGCCGCACCAAGGACGGGCTGTGGCGCGTCGCCAATCCCATGATCGCGCAGGCCTACCGGCTGAACGTGGGCACCATTGTGGAAGCCTCCATGCTCAAGGTACGCCTCGTCTCGGCGCGCGGGGCGGCCAAAACAGGGGTGGCGGGCCGGGTGCGCTTCGGCGGGCGGCTGCTGGGCGAGGTGGAGGAATATTTCGTCGAGACTCTGGTGCCCGGCGACACCTTCGTCTTCGCCGGGGAAATCCTGCGCTACGAGGTGCTGGTAGAGGACGAAGTCTATGTCTCCCGCACCACCGCCACCGAGCCCAAAGTGCCGGCCTATGCGGGCGGCAAGTTCCCGCTCTCCACCTTCCTCGCCGCCGGCGTGCGCGCCCTGCTCTCCGCGCCGGAGCGCTGGGCCGCGCTGCCGCCGCAGGTGCGCGACTGGCTGGAATTGCAGAAGGCCAAGTCCCGCCTGCCCGGCCGGGACGATCTTCTGGTGGAAACCTTCGAGCGGTCGGGGCGCTACTATCTCGTCACCTACCCGTTCGAGGGCCGGCTCGCCCACCAGACGCTGGGCATGCTGCTGACCCGCCGGCTGGAGCGCGCCCGGCTGAAGCCGCTGGGCTTCGTCGCCAACGACTACGCCCTCGCCGTCTATGCGGCCGGCGACATGGGGGCGGCCATCAGCCAGGGGCGGCTCTCGCTGGACGAGTTGTTCGATCAGGACATGCTGGGCGACGATCTGGAGGCGTGGCTCGCCGAAAGCGCGCTGATGAAGCGGACCTTCCGCTATTGCGCCGTCATCGCCGGCCTCATCGAACGGCGGTTTCCGGGCAAGGAGAAGACCTCGCGGCAGGTCACCGTCTCCACCGACCTTATCTATGACGTGCTGCGCCGGCACGAGCCGGACCATCTGCTGTTGCGCGCGGCGCGGGCGGACGCGGCGACGGGCCTTCTGGACGTGAAGCGGCTCGGGGAGATGCTGGCGCGCATCCGGGGGCACGTGGTGCACCAGCCGCTGCCGCGCGTGTCGCCGCTGGCGGTGCCAGTCCTGCTGGAAATCGGGCGGGAGAGCGTCGGCGGGGATGCCAATGAGGCACTGCTTGCGGAGGCGGAGGAGGAACTGGTGCGGGCGGCCACGGAATGAGCCTCTCGACCAGAACAGACCGGTCAGGCCGCGTCGGCGCGAATCAGTTCACGGCGCCGGCAGCCCTTTCGGCCGCCACGCGAAGGCGCACAGCATTCTGGCGCGGCAAGCCTTTGCGGCTCACCACGGCCCGCCTCGCGGCGCATTTCGCACCTGCGAAGACGATTCGGAGCTGTTGCATCGAAGAAACGAGCAATCCTGAACCCGCTCCAATAACATCACAATCACGTGATCGACCGGGGCACAAAAGGCCCGCGCAATCTTCCGCTGACTCAGAAGACCGCGCCCACCACGGTGGCGACCGATGCCGCGCTCGCCTCGTGCGGAGCGAAAAACGCAGCGATACCAAGGATGGACACCAGAGCACCGGTGACAGCAAGCTTGCGAAGCATGGCTTAACTCCCAGATCCCATACGAACCCGTTCTGCACCCTCAACGATGCAGGTGGGTTAAGAGTTCCTTAACCAAGTCACCCTGAACCCGGATTGATGCTTGCGTTAACGAAGTGTTCAGGAAAGTCACGGGTCCGTGACGCCAGAGCCGGCCAAGTCAGCGGCCGCGAGGACTTCAGCGGTTCGTGATGTTGCGACGCAATACCGATGTAACGCGGATGTAACCGCCAGGAGGGGAAGCATGTCGTTCACCGGCGTACCGTCGAAGAGCCGATGGCGTGATCTGGAGGCCCCGGGACAGGACGAGCTGGAGCAGCTTGCGCGGGAAGCCTTCGCCGCTTTGCCCGACACCTTCCGCGCCCTGTGCGCCGGCCTCGTCATCAAGGTGGAGGACTTCCCCACCGACGAAGTGCTGGACGAGCTCGGCGCCGAGACGCCGTTCGATCTGCTCGGCCTGTTCCACGGCATCGGCCGCGCGCAGGGCGGCGCGGTGGCCCAGACCGGGCAGATGCCGAACATGGTGTTCCTCTATCGGCGCCCCATCCTCGATTACTGGGCGGAGAACGAGGAAACCCTCGGCGACGTGGTCACCCATGTGCTGGTGCATGAGATCGGCCATCATTTCGGCCTCAGCGACGACGACATGGAGGCCATCGAGGACCGGGCCAATTGACCGCAGGCAAAACGTGACCCTGGCACTGGACGCAGGGGCAGCGCTTTCTAGAATGACTCCAAAAAGGAGACCCCCATGCCTGTCGATTCCAGCATGACCCGTTACGGGCCGGCCCTGCGCGCGCTGCACTGGCTGACCGCCATCGCCGTGTTCACGGCGTTCGGCGTCACCTATCTGGAGCAGTTCTACGCCCGCGGCACGCCGGCGCGGGGCATGGTGTGGTGGGTCCACATCTCGGTCGGCCTCCTGATCATCGCGCTTCTGGCGGTGCGCATCCCCGTGCGCATCTTCGGGCGCAATCCGCCCGCCTCCACGCAGATCAGCCGGCCGGTGGCGATCGCCTCGCACATCGTGCACGGGCTGCTCTATCTTGCGCTCATCGCCACGCTCGCGCTCGGCGTCTATCTCGCCTTCCTGCGCGGTGCCCCGGTGTCCTTCTTCTCGCTCTTCACCATCCCCTCGCCCATCGCGGTCAATCGCGATCTGGGCAAGCAGGTGCAGGAGATCCACGAGCTGATGGCCAACGCCGTCATCGTCCTCGCCCTCCTCCACGCGGCGGCGGCCGTGCTCCACCACGTGGTGCTCAAGGACGATGTGCTGAAGCGCATGCTGCCGGAGCGCCTCGCGCCCTGAGACGCGCCTGGGAGAGGCTCGCGCTCGGGGCTGGCCAAGGTGCTGTGCAAGGCCCGGTCCGCCTGTTATGGATGAACGCTACGGAGGCACCCTGCGGGGCGCCTCCGGCGCGCCCTTTGAGCGGGCCGCGCCGCCGCGGGTCCGGCCACCGGCCCCCGGCAGACGAGATCCGGCAGACGAGACAAGGCAGTAGGTCCCATGGAGAAGTTCACGGTCCTGGAGGGCGTCGCGGCGCCGATGAAGCTGGTCAATGTCGATACCGACATGATCATCCCCAAGCAGTATCTGAAGACGATCCAGCGCACCGGCCTCGGCAAGGGCCTCTTCTCCGAGATGCGCTATCTCGACGACGGCGCCGAGAACCCCGCCTTCGTGCTGAACCAGCCCGCGTACCGCTCTTCCAAGATCCTCGTCGCCGGCGACAATTTCGGCTGCGGCTCCTCGCGTGAGCACGCGCCGTGGGCGCTGCTCGACTTCGGAATCCGCTGCGTGATCTCCACGTCGTTCGCGGACATCTTCTACAACAATTGCTTCAAGAACGGCATCCTGCCCATCGTCGTCTCCAAGGACGACCTGGACAAGCTGTTCGACGATGCCGAGCGCGGCGCCAACGCCACCCTCACCATCGACCTGCCGGCCCAGGAAATCCGCGGCCCGGACGGTGGCGTGGTCAAGTTCGAGATCGACCCCTTCCGCAAGCGCTGCCTGGTCGAGGGCCTGGACGACATCGGCCTCACCCTTCAGAAGGCGCCGGCCATCGACCAGTACGAAGCCGCCAAGGGCGCCGAGCAGCCCTGGTTGTGACGCCATAAGTCGGCCGCGGCGCTGACAGGAGGGGCGGGATGGGTCCGTCCGCTCCCGGCACTCCCGCGCCGCGCGCCATCGTGGTGGGCGCGTCGGCGGGCGGACTTCCGGCGCTGGGACGGCTCTTCGCCGCACTGGCGCCGCACCCGGACGTGGGCATCGCTGTGGTCAACCACGTCGGGGCGGACGGGCCGGACATGCTGCCCGCCATCCTCGCCCGCCTCTCCGGCCGCACCGTGGTGCTGGCGCAGGAGCGGGCCCCCCTCCTGGGCGGCCTTGTTCACGTCGCACCCAGCGGCTACCACTTGGAAGTCGGTCGCGACCGCCGTTTTTCACTCTCCGTGGACCCACGGGTGTGCTATTCGCGGCCTGCAATTGATGTGCTGTTCGCCAGCGCAGCGGAGGCTTACGGTGACGCCCTGGCTGGCGTGGTTCTCACCGGAGCCAGCAGCGACGGGGCGGACGGGCTGAAGCGCATTCGGGAACTGGGAGGCCGCGCCTTCGTGCAAGAGCCGTCGGAAGCCGAGGTCGAGACCATGCCGCTGGCCGCGCTCGCGCGCGCCGGAGCGGACCTGTGCGCGCCCCTCGCCGCGCTCGCCGTCGCCCTCGATGCCTTCTGCCGCGCTCCTCGCGCGCGTCCGGGCCGGGGGATGCCCGAATGACCACGGCCGACCTGCCCAAAATTCTCGTCGTCGACGACGTGCGTGCGAACCTCGTCGGCATGCGCCGCCTGCTCGCGCCGGTGAAGGCCGAGATCTACGAGGCCCATTCCGGCAACGAGGCGCTGGCGCTCTGCCTCGACCATCGCTTCGCGCTCATCCTGCTCGACGTGCAGATGCCGGACATGGACGGATTCGAGGTGGCCTCCCTCCTCAACAACGACCCGGACACCTGCGACATTCCCATCGTGTTCGTCACGGCGGCCTATCACGACGACATCAACCGGCTGAAGGGCTACACCTTCGGCGCAGTGGACTACATCGCCAAGCCCATCAACGACGCCGTGCTCCTGTCCAAGGTCACGGTCTTCCTCGACCTGCACATCTCCAAGCTGCGCCTCAAGGGCGCGCTGGAGGAGCTGGAGAAGCGCAACCGCCAGCTGGAGATCGAGATCGAGGAGCGCCGCCGGGTCGAGAAGCAGATCCGCCATATGGCGACCCACGACGCCCTCACCGGCCTCGGCAACCGCATCCTGTTCGTCGAGCACCTGACCCGCGCGCGCTCGCAGGCGCAGCGCCACGGCCGCGAGTTCGCCTTGCTCTACATCGACATCGACGGCTTCAAGCAGGTCAACGACAGGCACGGCCACGGGGTCGGCGACAAGCTGCTCTGCGCCATCGCCAGCCGGCTGCGCAGCAACCTGCGGCAGGAGGATTTCGCGGTCCGCCTGTCGGGCGACGAGTTCGCCGTCATCATGGTGGACCTCGTCGAGGGCGACGCCGCCCACGCCCAGGGTCAGCGCCTGTGCGAGGCGCTGCGCGAGCCCTATGTCGTTTCGTACAACGACCAGTCCTACACGGTCAGCGTCGGCGCGAGCATCGGCATCGCGCTCTATCCGCGCCACACCACGGACGAGACCGAACTGATCCGCCTCGCGGACACGGCCATGTACGAGGTGAAGCAGCAGGGCAAGGACGGCGTGCGCGTGGCCGCCCCGCGGGCGGCGGTGGAATCCGCCTGAGGCGGAACGCCTGAAGGGGCGCGGCGCCTTCGCAGCCCGGCGCGGCCATGATATCCGGGAGATCGTGGGCGAATACCCCATCGCCCAGCCCATCGCCTTCCGGGAGCTTCATGCCGAAGTCCGCCAGCCGATCCGTCGTCGTGGACCTCATCGCCGTGCTCGCGGCAGTGACGGGGGGCGCGCCGCGGGTGATGACGGTAGAGCACGGCTCGGCCCTGCCCTCCGGCCCGTTCGAGCTGGCGCACCGCTCGCTCCAGCAGGGCCTGCGCGACTGGGTGGAGCAGCGCACCCACCATCCGCTCGGCTATCTCGAACAGCTCTACACCTTCGCCGACAAGGACCGCGCCGGAGCGGAGAGCGCGGCCCGCACCATCTCCATCTCCTATCTCGGCCTCGCCCGGGAGCAGGCGGCCACCGCCGGCGCCGCCGAGTGGCACGGCTGGTATGAGTATTTCCCCTGGGAGGACCACCGCGACGGGGCGCCGCCCGTCATCGCCGGAACGCTCGCGCCGGCCCTCGCCGCCTGGGCGGATGCCGCCCCCTCGGCGGCCGAGCGCAGCCATCGCGGCCAGCGCGCCGCCATCAGCTTCGGGCTCGACGGCGCTATATGGAACGAGGAGCTGACGCTCCAGCGCTATGAACTCCTCTACGAGGCCGGCATCGTCGCCGAGCGCCTGCGCCGCGAGGGCCGGCAGGAGACCGCCGGCGCCGGACGGCCGATGATAGCCGACCACCGCCGCATCCTCGCCACCGCCATCGCGCGGCTCAGGGCCAAGATCAAATACCGCCCCGTGGTGTTCGAGCTGATGCCGCCCACCTTCACCCTGCTCCAGCTGCAGCGCTGCGTGGAGGCTATCGCCGGGCGGACCCTGCACAAGCAGAATTTTCGCCGGCTGATGGAGCAGCAGGAACTGGTGGAGGAAGCCGGCGGCGCCACCACCGAAACCCTTGGCCGGCCTGCAAAACTCTTCCGCTTCCGCCATGCGGTGGTGGAGGAGCGGGCCTTCGCCGGAACGAAATTGCCCCTCGCACGCTCTTGACACGGCTTATGCTCAGGATAAGCATATGCCCACCATATGCTCAAACTGAGTATAGACGATGGTCGTATCCGCCCTTTCCACCGCCGCCGTTTCTCCCACGCCGGACGCCCTCGCGGCGGCCTTCGCCCGCACCGCGCCGCTCTACGAGAAGATCCGCCGGGTGGTGCCGCCCGCCGACTGGGCCTTCCTCGCCGAGGATGCGGAGGCGATCCTCCGGCTGAAGCGCGAGCGCAACGCGGTCATCCTCGCGCACAACTACCAGACGCCGGAAATCTTCCACTGCGTCGCCGATATCGTGGGCGACAGCTTGGCGCTGGCCCGTGAGGCCATGCGGGTGGATGCGGACGTGATCGTGCTCGCCGGCGTCTACTTCATGGCCGAGACGGCAAAGCTGCTGAACCCCGGCAAGACCGTGCTGATCCCGGATCAGGAGGCCGGCTGCTCGCTGGCCGATTCCATCACCGCCGCCGACGTGCGCCTCATGCGCGCCGCCCATCCCGGCGTGCCGGTGATCGCCTATGTGAACACGTCCGCCGCCGTGAAGGCCGAGGTGGACGTGTGCTGCACCTCGGGCAATGCGGCGCGGGTGGTGAAGTCGTTCGGCGTGCCCAAGGTCATCATGCTGCCGGACCAGTATCTGGCGAAGAACGTCGCCGCCGAGACCGGCATCGACATCATCTCCTGGGCCGGCCAGTGCGAGGTGCACGAGCTGTTCACCGCCGCCGACGTGCGCGAGCTGCGCGCCGCCAATCCCGGCGTCACCGTGCTCGTCCACCCCGAGTGCCCGCCGGAGGTGGTGGCGGAAGCCGATTTCGCCGGCTCCACCGCCGCCATGAGCGACTATGTGAGCGAGAAGCGCCCGCCCCGCGTGGTGCTCCTCACCGAATGCTCCATGGCCGACAACGTGGCGGTCCACTATCCCGACATCGACTTCGTGCGCCCCTGCAATCTCTGCCCGCACATGAAGAAGATCACGCTGCGCAACATCCGGGCGGCGCTGGAGAACAACCTCCACGAAGTCACCATCGACCCCGAGATCGCCGCGCGCGCCCGTGCCTCGGTCGAGCGGATGCTGGCGCTATGACCGGGGACAGGCTGGACGGCCGCCCCGTCATCGTCGGTGCCGGCATCGCGGGGCTCGCGGCCGCCCTCTTCCTCGCCCCCGAGCCGGTGGTGCTCGTCACCCGCGCGCCGCTGGGCGCGGACGGCTCCAGTCCGCTCGCGCAGGGCGGCATCGCCGCCAGTGTCGGGGCGGACGACGACGACGCCCTCCACCTCGCCGACACGCTGGCGGCGGGCGACGGCCTCTGCGATGCCGAGGCGGCCCGCCGCATCCTCTCCGCCGGCCCGGATGCTATCGCGGCCCTCGAACGTCTCGGCGTGCGCTTCGACCGCGACGCGGCCGGCAGCCTGCTGCTCGGCCTCGAAGCCGCCCACAGCCGGCGCCGCATCGTCCATGCGGACGGCGACGGCACCGGGCGCGAACTGGTGCGCGCGCTCTCCGAGGCCGCGCGGGCCTGCCCCTCCATCATGCTGGTTCAGGGCGAGGCGCGGCGCATCCTGATGCGCGACGGCGCGGTCTGCGGCCTGCTCGTGGCCACGGCCGAAGGCGCGCAGGTGCTCGCCACGCGCCGCGTCGTGCTGGCGACGGGCGGTGTCGGCGCGCTCTATGAGCACACCACAAACCCCGCCGCATCCTGGGGCGTGGGGATCGCGCTGGCCGCCGAGGCCGGGGCGGAGCTGGCGGACCTCGAATTCGTGCAGTTCCACCCCACCGCACTGGCGACGCCCGCCCGCCCGCTCCCGCTCATCAGCGAGGCGGTGCGCGGCGAAGGCGCGCTCATCGTGGACGGCAACGGCCGGCGCATTCTGGAGGGTGTTCCGGGCCGGGAGCTGGCGCCGCGCGACGTGGTGGCCCGCGCTGTCTGGCGCGAAGTGGTGGCGGGGCGCGAGGTGTTTCTCGATGCCCGCGCCAGCCTCGGCGCGCGCTTTTCCGCCCGCTTCCCGCAGGTGGCGGCGGGCTGCCGCGCCGCCGGCATTGATCCGGCGACCGATCTCGTGCCCATCCGCCCCGCCGCGCACTACCACATGGGCGGCATCGCCGTGGACGCGCACGGCCGCAGCACCCTCCCCGGCCTCTGGGCGGCGGGCGAATGCGCCGCCACCGGCCTGCACGGCGCCAATCGCCTCGCCTCCAACTCCCTGCTGGAAGCGGTGGTGTGCGGGCGGGAGGTGGCGAACGACATCGCCGGCCGCCCGGTGGGACGCGCGATCGTCCCAGCGCCGTCCGCTTTGCCCCCGGCGGCGGATGCGGCGCCGGCGCGCGCCATCGTCTCCCGCCTCGTCGGCGTCACCCGCGATGCGGAGGGGCTGACGATGGCGCTCCAGCGCCTGCTGCCTTTGGCCGTAGGCGCGACCCCGGCCACAGCGCCCGCCCGCGTCGGCCTGATGATGGCGGCCGCCGCCCTCGCCCGCACCGAAAGCCGCGGCGCCCATGCGCGCACCGACTTTCCGCAGACGGCGCCGGTCGCCCGGCGCTCGCGCATCACCCTCGCCGAAGCGCGCGCCGCCGCCGGTCGCGTGCGCGTGCCGGACCTCGCCTTCGCCTAAAGCATTTTCAAGCGAAGTGGGCACCGGTTCGCGTGAAGAAAATGCGTCAACTCAATAACGTGGATCATGTCCCCGTTTCCGCGAAACGGGGACATGATCCTATCGAACGGAGCCGCCATGGCCGCCCTCGACCCGCTCCCCGAACTGATGGTGGAGCCCATCGTCCGCGCCGCCCTGCTGGAAGATCTCGGCCGCGCCGGGGACATCACCACCGACGCCGTGGTGCCGGCCGGACACGTCAGCCGCCTCGTGCTCGCCGCGCGGCAGGATGGCGTGGTTGCCGGGCTCGACTGCGCCCGCCTCGCCTTCCGCCTGCTCAACCCGGACGTGCGCTTCACGCCCGTGGTGGCGGACGGTTCGCGGGTAACGCCGGACACCGTTCTGGCGGAGGTGGAAGGCCCCTCCCGCGCTCTGCTCACCGGCGAGCGCACCGGCCTCAACCTTGCCTGCCGCCTCTCCGGCATCGCCACGGCGACCGCCTCGCTGGCGGATGCGGTGGCGGGCCACAAGGCGCAGATCGTCTGCACCCGCAAGACCACGCCCGGCCTGCGCGCGCTGGAGAAATACGCCGTGCGCGCCGGCGGCGGCGCCAACCACCGCTTCGGCCTCGATGATGCGGTGCTGGTGAAGGACAACCACGTCGCCATCGCCGGCTCAGTGGCCGAAGCGGTGCGGCGTGTGCGCGCCCGTGCCGGTCACATGGTGAAGGTGGAGGTGGAGGTGGATACCCTCGCTCAGCTCGAAGAGCTGTTGACCCTCGGCGCCGACGCCGTGCTGCTCGACAACATGACCCCCGCCACCCTCACGGAGGCCGTGCGCATGGTCGGCGGGCGGATGCTCACCGAGGCCTCCGGCCGGGTGAACCGCGAGACCGCGCCGGCCATCGCGGCGTCGGGCGTGGACCTCATCTCCGTGGGCTGGCTGACCCACAGCGCCCCCATCCTCGACATCGGCCTCGACTGGGTGGGCTGACGCGGATCACAGGCGCACGCCGCGCAGGCTCTGGGACGGCGCCGCGCCGAAAGTGCGGCGGAAGTCGTGGGTGAAATGCGCCTGGTCGGCAAAGCCGGCCGCATGGGCGGCGGCGGTGAAGCTGCTGCCGTCGGCGATCTCGGCGATGGCCCGCCGCATCCGCCCCCAGGCGCGGTAGCGGCGGAACGGCACGCCCATCTCGGCGGTGAACAGGTGCTGCAGGCGCGAGGGCGACAGGCCCACCTTGCGGGCGAGGGCCGCAAGCTCCGGCACGCGCTCCGCGTCGGTCATCGCCGCCGCCACCCGCTGGATGCGGGGATCGAGCCCGGCGCGGGCGCGCCGGCGGGAGACATCCACCATGTCGGCGAGGGCCTCGCCGGCCCAGCCGGCCGCGTCCGGCGCCTCCCATAATTCGCGCAGCAGCGGCAGCGCGGTGCCGGCACCGAAGAGGGCGCCCTGCTCCTCCCGCGCATTGGCCACCAGAGGCGCCAGCGCATGGGCGCCGTCGACGCTCGGCTCCAGATAGAAGACCGCGATGGGCTCGCCGCCCACGTCCAGCTCGTGCACCACCCCGGCGGGCACCAGCGCCGTGCGGCACGCCTGCCATTCCCCGCCGCGCACGCGCAGCCCGAACGGCCCGTACAGCCCGGCAAGGAACACCGGGGCGCCGTGCTGGTGCGGGGCATTGTAGATGAGCGGCCCGGCGAAGAAGGTGCGGCCCGCATCCAGGAACCAGAGCGGCCCGAGGCCCGCTGTCCCCGGCGCAGCACGTTCGTACAAGCGGGGCCGCGTGCCCATGCCTAGGCTCCTCCCACCACACTTCAACACACATAGCGGGCAGTACAAAGCGGCCCGCAGGGGGACCGCCATGCAGACAGATCCGGCTTCGCCATTCCGGCCCGGCGCGCCCAGCCGCCGCGCCCTCCTCGCCGCCGCCATCGCCGCCCCGGCGCTCCTGCGCACGGGTCGGGCGAGCGCAACGGCGCCCGAGCGCGGCGCCCTCCCCGTCACGCCCTTCCGCTTCCGCCTGGGCGCGTTCGAGGTGACCACCGTGCTCGACGCCTCCGCCATGATCGACGGCCCGTGGCCCATCGTCGGCGAGGACCGGCCGGCCGGCGAGGTGGCGGCGCTGATGCAGGCCAGCCTGCTGCCGGAAAAGCGCTTCCGGCCCGGCTTCACCCCGACGCTGGTGAATACCGGCTCGCAGCTCGTCCTGTTCGATGCCGGCAACGGCGCGAACGGCTTCATCCCGAGGCCGAACGGGGGTTGGCTCACGCAGCAGATCGCCGCCGCCGGCTATGCGCCCGAGCAGGTGGACGTGGTGGTGCTCTCCCACGCCCATGTGGACCATATCGGCGGGCTGGTGGAGGCGGGCAAGGAGGTGTTTCCCAAGGCCCGCTACGTCATCGGCGAGGCGGAATATTCCTTCTGGGCCGCGCCCGAGCGGCGCGCGGCGGCCCCCGACAGCCTCGAACACGCGACCGCGCAGGTGTTCGCCCGCAACCTCGCCCCCTTCGCCGATCGCGTCACCCGGGTGCGGCCGGGCGCCGAGATCGTCCCCGGCATCCATGCGGTGGAAGCCTTCGGGCACACGCCCGGCCATCTGGCGTTCCATCTGGAGAGCGGGGGCAAGCGGCTGCTCGTCTGGGGCGACTGCGCCCACCACGAGGTGGCGTCCCTCGCGCACCCCGAGTGGCACGCCTTGTTCGACATGGACAAGACGCAGGGCGCCGCCACCCGCAAGCGCATCTACGACATGGCCGCCACCGACCGCATCCCGGTGGTGGGCTATCACACGTCCTTCCCGTCGGTGGGCTATGTGGAGCGGCAGGGCAGCGCCTATCGCTGGCTCCCCCTCACCTACCAACTGGCGGAGTGAGGCCCGGAAACGAAAACGGCCGGGCGAGGAGAGTCTCCCGGCCCGGCCGTCTGTGTTCAGGAAGAAAAGAGGCTCAGGCCTTCGGCCACGCCCGCACGTCCACGAAGTGGCCGGCGATGGCCGCCGCCGCCGCCATGGCGGGGGAGACGAGGTGGGTGCGGCCCTTGAAGCCCTGGCGGCCCTCGAAATTGCGGTTCGAGGTGGAGGCGCAGCGCTCCTCGGGGGCGAGGCGGTCGGCGTTCATGGCGAGGCACATGGAGCAGCCCGCCTCGCGCCACTCGAAGCCCGCCTCGATGAAGATCTTGTCCAGCCCCTCGGCCTCGGCCTGCTCCTTCACGAGGCCGGAGCCCGGAACGACCATGGCGCTCACGCGCGGGTTCACCTTGTGGCCCTTCACCACGGCGGCCGCCGCGCGCATGTCCTCGATACGGCCGTTGGTGCAGGAACCGATGAAGGCCCGGTCGATGGCGATGTCGGTGATCTTCGTGCCGGCGGTGAGGCCCATGTAGCCGAGCGCCCGGATCTTGGCGGCGCGCTTGCCCTCGTCCTCGATGAGCGCGGGATCGGGCACGAAGCCTTCCACGGACACAACGTCCTCGGGGCTGGTGCCCCAGGAGACGATGGGCGGCAGGTTGGCGCCGTCGATGTGGATTTCGGCGTCGAAATGCGCGCCCTCGTCCGAGCGCAGGGTCTGCCAGTAGCGCAGCGCCGCATCCCAGTCGGCGCCCTTGGGGGACTTCGGCCGGCCCTTGAGATATTCGAACGCCTTCTCGTCGGGGGCCACCATGCCGGCGCGGGCGCCACCCTCGATGGACATGTTGCAGACGGTCATCCGCCCTTCCATGGAGAGGGAGGTGATGCCTTCGCCGGCATATTCGATGACGTAGCCGGTGCCGCCGGCCGTGCCGATGGTGCCGATGATGGCGAGCACCACGTCCTTGGCGCCGACGCCCTCGGGCAGCGGCCCGGAGACGGTGACGCGCATGTTCTTCGCCTTCTTCTGGATCAGCGTCTGGGTGGCGAGCACATGCTCCACCTCGGACGTGCCGATGCCGTGGGCGAGGGCGCCGAACGCGCCGTGGGTGGAGGTGTGGCTGTCGCCGCAGACGATGGTGGTGCCGGGCAAAGTGAAGCCCTGCTCGGGGCCGACCACGTGGACGACGCCCTGGCGCTTGTCGAAGCCGTCATAATATTCGACGCCGAACTCCTTCGTGTTCTCGGCGAGCGCGGCGATCTGCGCGACGCTCTCCGGGTCCGGGTTCGGCAGGGTACGGTCGGTGGTGGGGACGTTGTGGTCCACCACGGCGAGGGTCTTCTGCGGCGCGCGCACCTTGCGGCCGGTCATGCGCAGGCCCTCGAACGCCTGCGGGCTGGTCACTTCGTGCACCAGGTGGCGGTCAATGTAGAGCAGGCAGGTGCCGTCATCCTGCCGGGAGACGACGTGGTCGTCGAAGATCTTGTCGTAGAGGGTCTTGGGACCGTTCACCGGGGCGTTCATCGCGTCGTGTCCTGAGGAAAGGCCGGCGCGCGTCGGTGCGGCCGGGCCGGTAACGATGGAAGGGCGGTATCCGTCGCGCCGCTTATGGGCGCGTCACCATGCGGGCGTCAAAGCACCGAGGACGCCGCCGTGGTGAAGCGGCCGAAGAAGCGACCCGGCAGGCGCACATGGTCCGGCACCGCCGCGAACTCCATCGTCGTGCGCGCGAACGGGCCGGCCCCGCAATGGGCCGCCCGGTCGAGGCTGTGGCGATGGTCACGCGTCTGTCGCATGGGGCGGGTTTTTAGCAGTTCCACGATGGCGCGACAATCCGGCGCGCAGCGATGTGAAAACCGGGCGCGGGGCGGGGATGATCCGGCCCCGCGACCTTGCCGTCGCCATCATCTTGGGCGAGGCGCTGGGCGGCCGGCCGTGAGGCCCGCCGCAGGAGGAGGAGTTTCGGGTGCAGTTCGTCTCCAATTTCCACGGGGTGCAGTTCCTAGATACCGTGGTCAGCCTCGCCGCCGCCTTCCTGTTCGGCACGCTGATCGGGGCCGAGCGGCAGTATCGCCAGCGCACCGCCGGGCTGCGCACCAACGTCCTGGTGGCCGTGGGCTCCGCCGCCTTCGTCGATCTCGCCGCCAGCCTCGGCGGGCCGACCGACGCCATGCGCGTCGCCGCCAACGTGGTGACGGGCGTCGGCTTCCTCGGCGCCGGCGTCATCATGAAGGAAGGCATGAACGTGCGCGGCCTCAACACCGCCGCGACGCTCTGGTGCTCGGCGGCAGTAGGCAGTTGCGCCGGAGCCGACCGCCTCGCCGAGGCGGCGCTCATCACCTTCATCATCATCGCCGGCAATACGGTGCTGCGCCCGGTCGCCCGTGCCATCGACCGCGCGCCCCTCGACGCCCGCCGCTCGGAAGTCAGCTACGAGGTGCGCCTCACGGTGGATTCCGCCGCCGCCGCCGATCTGCGCGACGTGCTCATCGACACGCTGGAGGCCGAGAAATATCTCGTGGGCGACGTGGACGAGGAGCCCGGCACCGACGGCGCCGTGGTGCTGGTGGCGAAGCTCGTCACCACCTCGGTGGTTCCGGCCGAACTTGACGCCATCACCGATCGTCTGGCTAGGCGCCCCAATACCCGCCATGCCACATGGGAGAGCGTGACGGAGGAATAGGGTGGGCGTTGGGATCAGCCTCGGCCCTCCCAAAGCCGTCATCCCCCGGCTCGTCCGGGGGATCCACTCTGCCGCTTGTCCCGCCCGCGCCGGACCGACACCCCTCCCCACCGTACCGTGGATCGCCCGCACACGGCGGGCGATGACAGCCGGAGGGGCTTGCGCGCACCTTCGTTCAATGTGACGCGCGCGTTCAAAGTGACGCGCCGTTGCGATCAGCCGAAGGGGTGGGCGCCAGGCCAACCCTCCTCACAGCGCCCGTTCCCCCGCCTCCATCGCCTCGACCAGAGCCGGGATCACGGTCGCGCGCATCCTTCGGCCGTAGAACAGGCCGAAATGGCCGCAGTCCGCGACGCTGACGCGGCGACGCAGGGCCTCGGGGACGGCACGACAGAAATCGTGCGCCGCCTCGGTCTGGCCGGGGGCGGAGATGTCGTCCTGCGCGCCCTCGACCGTGAGCAGGACGCCGCGCAGGGCCTCCGCCCGCACCCGATGCCCGCCGATCTCCAGCGTGCCTTTAGCCAGCGCGTTGTCGCGGAAGATGGTGGAGACGTTCTCCATGAAGAATTCGTCCGGCACGTCCATCATGGTCCAGCACAGGCGGGAGAGCGGAAAGCGCAAAGGGTCGTCGCCCTCGTCGAACAGCAGGCGCATGGGCAGGTCGCCGCCGCTGATGGACTGGCGCCAGAGGTACAGCGCGAAGGTGTCGATCTGCCGCCACGCCGGAAACACGCGCCGCCCGGCGCCCGGCAGGCCCTGCGGCACGTCCTCCATCACCTGCGCTTCCAGCGCCTCAAGGGAGCGCTCCTGCAGCATCTTCCACAGGCGCGTGGGGTTGCGCGCGGGGTCCATCGGTCCACCGACAAGGCTGAGGCTCGCCACCGGCACCCCCTCCTCCGCCAGCAGGCAGGCGGCAGCGAAGGCGGGCAGCGCACCCTGGCAGACGCCCACCAGATGCACCGGCCCCGTCACCGCGAGCGCACGGGCCATCTGCGCCGTTTCAAGGCAATTCTCGGCAAAGCCGAAGCGGCCCGCGCCGGCCGGCAGGTAGCGCGCATTGGGCCATTCGGTGATGCCGACACGCCCCGCAGCAGGCAAAAGCGCGGCGACGAGATCGCGCATCAGGAAAGGATAGCCGCCGGCGATGGGCGCCACCACCAGCACGGTGCGGGCGGGCGCGTCAGGTGCATCCTGCCGGCAGAACAGCCGCAGCCGGCCGAAGGGAAGGCCGGCCGGTACCTCCTCGCGCACGACGCCGCTGGCCAGCCCGAACGCGCGATAGGCGTCCTCGGTCGCGCAGGGCAGCGGATCGGCCGCCGCGGGACGGAAGGGACGCAGATCGTCAAGCCACATGAGGCGCGGTCCGTCCTTTGCGGTCCGGGTGGGGCGACGGCCCATCATAGCCGAACGCCCCCGGCGCACCATGCCTGTGGCGGAAATGTTAAGCCGGCTTCAGAGCGACGCCGCCGCGCGGGCGGCCTGGTCGTAATGGCCGGAGAGCGTGCGCATCAGCGCCGCGACCTCGGACAGGCGGCCGGGATCGATGCCGGTGGCGGCCACCGCGTCGGCGAGCAGCGCCTCGCGCACCTCGCGATAGCGGGCGCAGGCGGCACGGCCGGTGAGGCTGGCGGAGAGCGTCTTTTCCTTGCCCCGGCGGCCGCCTTCGACGAGGCCGAGGGCCTGCAGCTTCTTCGCCGCATAGGTCACGAGGTGGGTGTCCTCCACATCGAGCACGAGGCAGAGGTCGGCGATGGTCTTGGGCCGGTCGCGGTGGACCACATGGTGCAGGATCAGCACGTCCAGCGCGGAGAGGTCCGGCACACCGGCCGCCGCCATGCAGCGCACCATCCAGCGGCTGTAGGCGTGGGTGAGCATGTTGAGCCCGAACTCGAACTCGGACAGCGCCGGCAGCGCCCCGTCGGCGAGATGCGCGGAGGAGACGATGGAGGGGCCGGCCTTGCGGCGGGCGCCATCGGTCGGCTTCGGGAGTGTGTCCTTGGTCACGGGCTCGGTCCTTGGGGAGGCGGCCGGGGCGGCGTTCCGTCCCGGCCGCGCGCCATCACTTCTTGTAGGCGGCGATGATCTCCTGCCCGGTCGCACCGGCCTTGGCGAGCCAGGCTTCGGACAGGGTGCCGCCGATCTTCTCGAAGCCGGCCTTCAGCTCGGGCGAGGGCGGGACCACCTTCATGCCCTTGGCGGCGAGGGTGTCCATGTAGCCCTTGGTCTTGGCCTCGGAGAGCTTCCACCCGCGCTCCTCGGCTGCGGCGGCGGCCTTGAGCACGGCCTCCTGCGTGGGCTTGTCGAGGGCGTCGAAGGCGGCCTGATTCACGAACACCACGTTCTTCGGCAGCCAGGCCTGGATGTCGTAGAAATTGGGCACGCTCTCCCAGATCTTCACGTCGTTGCCGGTGGCGCTGGAGGTGATGAGCGCGTTGACGACGCCGGTGGCGAGCGCCTGGGCGAGCTCCGCCTGCTGCACGGTGACGGCCTGGGCGCCGACCATCTCGCCGATGCGCGACGTGCCCGGATTGTAGGCGCGCCACTTGGCGCCCTTGAGATCCTCCACCTTCTCGACCGTCATCTTGGAGAACAGGCCCTGCGGCGGCCACGGCATGGCGTAGAGCACCTTGATGCCCTGGGTGGCGAGCTTCTTCTCCACCGCCGGGCGGGAGGCGGCCCACAGCTTCTTGGACTGCTCGAAGGAGGTGGCGAGGAAGGGCACCACGTCCACGCCGAAGACCGGGTCCTCGTTCTCGTGGATGGAGATGATCACCTCGCCCGCCTGCGCCTGCCCGGTCTGCACCGCGCGCTTGATCTCCGGCGCCTTGAACAGCGAGGCGTTGGGATGGAGCGTGATGACGAGCTTGCCGCCGGTGGCGGTCTCCACGTCCTTGGCGAACTGGGCGAGGTTCTCGGTGTGGAGGTTGTCGGCCGGATAGGCGGACGGCAGGTTCCACTTGGTCTGGGCGAGCGCCGGGCCGGCGAAGGCGAGGGCCCCCAATGCCAGGGCCGGGGCGAGGATGCGCGTCAGTCGAGACATGAGAACTCCTTCGGTTGGACCTTTTATGCACTCTCCCCGGGCGGAAAGGCCCGGGCGGGCGGGTGCCCGTCAGTTCCCGTAGGCGAGGTCCGGCAGGATCATGACGATCTGCGGAAACACCGTGATGATGGCAACTGCCGCAACGAGAAGGAAGAAGAACGGCAGCGAGGCGAGCGCGACCGTGTTGGAATCCTTCCCCGACATGGTCTGCAGCACGAACAGGTTGAAGCCCACGGGCGGCGAGACCTCCGCCATCTCCACCACCAGCACGAGGAAGATGCCGAACCAGACCGGATCGAAGCCCGCCGTCTTGATCATGGGGATCACCACGGAGGTGGTGAGCACGATCATGGACAGGCCGTCGAGCGCCGTGCCGAGCACGATGTACATGACGGTGAGCGCGGCGATCAGGGCGTAGGGGGAGAGGTGGAGGCTATCCACCCATTCGGCCAGCGCCACCGGGATGCCCGTATAGGCCATGGAAGTGGACATGAAGGAGGCGCCCGCCAGGATCAGCATGATCATGCAGGTCAGGCGCGTCGCCCCCATCACCGAGGCCCAGAAGGCGGGCCAGTTCAGCGCGCCCTGCCACCAGGCGATGGCCAGCGAGCCGGCGACGCCCCAGGCGGCGCATTCGGTCGCCGTCGCCCAGCCGAACAGCAGCGAGGCGAACACGAAAATGATGAGCAGGCTGACCGGGATCAGGTTGGCCGATTCCCGCATCTTCTCGCGCCACGGCAGGGGCGGATCGGCCGGCGGCGTCTTCGATGGGTTCAGCAGCGACCAGACGATGATGTAGCCGGAATAGAGCGCCATCACCAGGAAACCGGGCAGGAAGCCGGCGAGGAACACCTGGATGATGGAGACGTTGGCCGCCACCGCATACACCACCATGGTGATGGACGGCGGGATGAGGATGCCGAGCGTGCCGGCGCCGGCGAGCGAACCGAGGCTGACATTATCGTCGTAGCCGCGCTTCTTCAGCTCCGGCAAGGCGATCTTGGCCACGGTGGCGCAGGTGGCGGCGGAGGAGCCCGACACCGAGCCGAACAGGCCGCAGGCAATGACGTTCACGTGCATCAGCCGCCCCGGCAGCCAGTTGAGCCAGGGCGCAAGGCCCCGGAACATCTCTTCCGATAAACGGGTGCGGAACAGGATTTCGCCCATCCAGACGAACAGGGGCAGCGCCGCAAGGGTCCAGGAGGCGGAATTGCCCCATATGGTGGTGGCCAGCACCGCGCCCGCGGGAATGCCGCCCCCGACGAACTGCATGCCCACATAGCCCACCACCAGAAGGGCGATGCCGATCCACACCCCGCAGGCCAGCAGGGCCATGAGCAGGAGCAGCAGAAGCCCGGAAATCTCGATCATCGCCATGGCATCACACTCCGCTCTGCATGGCGCGCTCGACCAGTTCTTCGGCGGTGGCCGGAGGTTCCTTCTCGTAGCGCGGCTTGCCGCCCATCAGCGCGTTCACCAGTTCGTCCACGAAGGCGATGAACAGGATGACGAGCCCGCCCGAATAGCCGAGCTGGGGAATCCAGAGCGGGATGGCGATGACGCCCTGCGAGATGTCGTTGAAGCGGTAGGAATCCCACGTGAGCGTCACCGCGTTCCAGGCGAAGAAGCCCACCGAGGCGACGCCGATGACGAGGCAGAGCAACTCCACCGCCCGCTTGGCCGGGCCCTTGATGTGGTCCGTGATGAGGCCGACGCGGATCAGCTCTCCCGACCGGAAGGTGTGGGCGAGGCCAAGGAAGGCGCTGGCTGCCATGCACCAGGCGACGAAATCATCGCCCGCCGGAATGTTGAGGGCCACCAAGCGGCCCACGGAGAGCAGCATCATCAGCACGAAGATGGCAAGCATGAAGAGGCCGGCGAGCCAGCCCGCCCCAAGGTAGAGCCCGTCGAGGGCGCGGCGGATCATGCGCGCCTCCCGGTGGTGAAGGCGCCCGATCCGGAGCGGGCGCCGGCGGCGGGACGCGACGGGGCGACGCCCGTGCGAGGCGGGTGTTTCAACATGTCCAGTGATCCCCTCTCGCGGCGCAGGGCCGCCCGCTCTGTGGCGTTTGATGGCATTTTTGGGACACGTCGATAAAATGTCAACGATCCGTTGACGAAAAAACGCGGGCGTGGCCTTCTTGAACCCGAAGCAGGGTAACGGACGGGAAGGCTGACCGTGCGGCAGCCTGGAGCCGACCCAAGCAAGGTACACGCCACAAGCGCGCACGGCGACGCCAGCGCTGCGGCTCGATGATCGGGAGAACGGGCAATGACGGGGACCGAAGGCGATCTGGGCAGCGGGACGGCGGGGGCGCCCGAGCGCCAAGCGGCAGCCTTGGTGCCCCCTCCCGCCCCCTGGGAATTCTGGATCGACCGGGGCGGCACCTTCACCGATATCGTCGGCAGGCGGCCGGACGGGACGCTGGTCGCGCACAAGGTGCTGTCGGAAAATCCCGAGGCCTATCGCGACGCCGCCGTGCACGGCATCCGCGAACTGCTGGGCCTTGCCCCCGGTGCGGCCATCCCGCCCGGACTGGTCTCTGCCGTGAAGATGGGCACCACGGTCGCCACCAATGCCCTTCTGGAGCGCAAGGGCGACCGCACCCTCCTCGTCACCACCCGCGGCTTCAGGGACGCGCTCAAGATCGGCTATCAGGCGCGGCCGAAGATCTTCGCCAAGAAGATCGTGCTGCCGGACATGCTGTTCGAGCGCGTGCTGGAGGTGGACGAGCGCGTGCGCGCCGACGGCACCGTCGAAGCTGCGCCCGATCTTGCCGCCGTCCGCACCGCGCTGGAGCAGGCGAAGGCGGACGGTCTCGTCGCGGTCGCCATCGTCTTCATGCATGGCTACCGCTACCCCGAGCACGAGCAGCAGGTGGCTGCGCTGGCGCGGGACATGGGCTTCCCGCAGGTGTCCGTCTCCCACGAGGTCTCACCCCTCATCAAGCTGGTGGGGCGTGGCGACACCACGGTCGCCGACGCCTATCTCTCCCCCATCCTGCGCCGCTATGTGCGGCAGGTGGCGGATGAACTCTCCGGCGGCGCGGAGGAGGCGGAGAGCGCGATCCGCCTGATGTTCATGATGTCGTCGGGCGGCCTCACCGCCGCCGACCTGTTCCAGGGCAAGGATGCCCTGCTCTCCGGCCCGGCCGGCGGCGTGGTGGGCGCGGCGGAGACCGGGGCGCTGGCCGGCTTCGAGCGCATCATCGGCTTCGACATGGGCGGCACCTCCACCGATGTCTGCCACTATGACGGCGAGCTGGAGACCGCCTTCGACACCGAGGTCGCCGGCGTGCGCATCCGCGCGCCCATGATGCGCATCCACACGGTGGCGGCGGGCGGCGGCTCCATCCTGCATTACGACGGCGCGCGCTTCCGCGTCGGCCCGGATTCCGCCGGGGCCAATCCCGGACCCGCCTGCTATCGCCGCGGTGGGCCGCTGGCCGTCACCGATGCCAACGTGATGCTGGGCAAGCTGATCCCGGACTACTTCCCGAAGATCTTCGGCCCGGCCCAGGACCAGCCCCTCGATGCCGAGGTGGTGCGGCAGAAGTTCTCGGCGCTGGCCGCCGAGATCGGCGGCGGCCGCACCCCCGAGGAGGTGGCGGACGGCTTCGTCACCATCGCCGTGGAGAACATGGCCAACGCCATCAAGAAGATCTCCGTCGAGCGCGGCTATGACGTGACCCGCTATGCCCTGAACTGCTTCGGTGGCGCCGGCGGCCAGCACGCCTGCCTCGTCGCCGACGCGCTGGGCATGACCACGGTGCTGCTGCACCCCTTCTCCGGCCTCCTCTCCGCCTATGGCATGGGCCTCGCCTCCGTCCGCGCCCAGCGCACCCGCGCGGTGGGGGAGGAGATGACTGCAACCCTCGTTCCCGGCCTGGTTGAGCTGAAGGCGGAACTTGCCGCCGCGACCGGCGCCGAGCTCGCCGCTCAGGGCATTCGAACCGATGCGATCCTGACAGATGCCAAAGCCCACCTGAGATACGGTGGAACCGATACCGCAATCCCGGTTCAACTCGCCGATATCGCGGCGATGACCGCCGAGTTCGAGGCCAAGCACCGCGCCCAGTTCGGCTTCGTGTCCCCGGAAAAAACCATTGTGGTGGAAGCGCTTGAGGTGATTTCCGCCGGCGGCGGCGCGGGAATCGCCGAGCCTGACCTGCCGATCGAGTCCGATACCCCTTATGATACCGTCAATACCCGCTTCTTCGCCCGCGGCGCATGGCATGACGCGCCGGTGGTGAAGCGGGAAAACTTCAGGCCGGGCATGGGCTTGCAGGGTCCGGCTATCGTCATCGAGCCGAACCAGACGGTGGTGGTGGAGAAGGGCTGGCGGGCGGAGGTCTCCGCGAAGAACCACCTGATCCTCACCCGGACGGAAAAACTTCAACGTTCAGAAGCGGTTGGCACCCATGCCGACCCGGTGATGCTGGAGGTCTTCAACAACCTCTTCATGTCCATCGCCGAGCAGATGGGGGTCACCCTCCAGAACACCGCCTACTCGGTTAACATCAAGGAACGACTGGATTTTTCCTGCGCGGTCTTCTCCGCCGAGGGCGATCTCGTCGCCAACGCCCCCCACATGCCCGTCCACCTCGGATCCATGGACCGCTCGGTGGAAACCGTCATCCGCGAGAACGCCGGCGACATCCGCCCCGGCGACGTCTTCGCCCTCAACGCCCCCTACAATGGCGGGACGCATCTGCCTGATATTACAGTGGTAACGCCGGTTTTCGACGATGCCGGCAAGGCCATCCTGTTCTGGGTCGCCTCCCGCGGACACCATGCAGACGTGGGCGGCGTCGCCCCCGGCTCCATGAGCCCGCTCGCGACCCATATCGAGGAAGAGGGCGTCTATATCGACAATTTCAAGCTGGTCTCGGAAGGCACCTTCCGCGAGGCCGCGCTTCTGGAATTGCTCACCTCCGCCCGCTATCCGGTACGTAATCCCGTCCAGAATATCGCAGATCTCAAGGCGCAGATTGCGGCCAATGAAAAGGGCGTACGTGAACTTCTGAAGATGATCGACACGTTCGGCCTCGATGTGGTTCAAGCCTATATGGGTCATGTGCAGGACAATGCTGCCGAAAGCGTCCGTCGTGTCCTGGATCGGCTGGATGATTGCTCCTTCCATTATGAGATGGACCAGGGCACCGTCATCAAGGTCAAGATCTCGGTGGACAAGGAGAAGCGCGAAGCGACGGTGGATTTCACCGGCACCTCGCCCCAGCAGCCCACCAATTTCAATGCCCCCGCCCCCGTCACCCGCGCCGCGGTGCTCTATGTGTTCCGGGTGATGGTGGAGGACGAGATCCCCATGAATGCGGGGTGCCTGCGGCCCATCCGCATTGTCGTGCCGGAAGGATGCATGCTGTCGCCGGTCTATCCGGCCGCTGTGGTGGCGGGAAATGTCGAGACATCCCAAGCGGTTACCAACTGCCTGTTTGGCGCCTTGAAGGCCATGTCGGCCTCGCAGGGCACCATGAACAACCTCACCTTCGGCAACGACATCTACCAGTATTACGAGACCATCTGCTCCGGCTCGCCGGCCGGTCCCGGCTTTGACGGGACGGATGCGGTGCATGTCCACATGACCAATTCCCGACTGACCGATCCGGAGGTGCTGGAAACGCGGTTTCCCGTTCTGCTGGAAGACTTTCACATCCGTCCCGGCTCCGGCGGGCGCGGGCGGTGGCAGGCCGGGTCGGGGACGTACCGGCGCATCCGGTTCCTGGAGAAGATGGACTGCGCCCTGCTCTCCTCGCACCGCCGCGTCCATCCCTTCGGCGTGGACGGGGGTGAAAAAGGTCAATTGGGAGAAGGGTTTGTGCGGCGGCTGGATGGCTCGACCGAGATCCTGCAGGGCTGCGACCAGAAGGTATTGGAGGCAGGAGAGGCAGTCATCATTGTCACCCCGACGGGGGGTGGCTATGGGGATGCGAAGCTGAGGGGGCGGTAGCCACTCCGGACACAAAAAAGGCGCCCGGACGGGCGCCTTTCTGCTGCACTGCGGCAAAATGTCAGTAGGCGAGCGCGCCGACCTTTTCCACCTGGATGGCATCGCCCACGCGGACGATGCGCAGCGAGGTGCCGTCGCGGCCGAGGGGGCCAGGCAGGGATACGGTCTGCTCGTCGCCGGGCTGCTGGAGCACGGTGGAGACGCGGACCACGGCCGGTGCGGCACCGGGCTCGCCGGCCGCATCGAGGGTCGTAACCACCTGATAACCCTTGGCATTACGCACATAATAGGTCACGGCGGAGGCCTTGCCACCGAGGTAGGTCACGATGGCCTGACGCTCGGCGGGGAGGGTCTCGCCGGCGAAGGCGGGGGCGGTCGCGAGCACGGAGGTCGCGGCAAGGAGGCCGGCGGCACCGGCAAGGAGGATGGTCTTCATGTCAGCCTCGCTGCGCTCCGTGCGGCCCACGGCCAAGATCTCGGTGCGCTTTAGCTGTGGCGCAACATAGACCACTTGCTGCGATGCAGCACGCCTATTTTCCGCATTCCAGAAATGCATTCCACGCAATCCTGTGCCTACCGGAGTAGGCGATCGGAGCTGAACTGCCACGAGTCAAAGCGGATTCGGGCGCTGTCCACCCCGGTTTCCGGGTCGGTTCGGTCGAGGTTCGAGAGGAGTCAGCGCTGACCCCTCCGGGGCCTGCCCACAAGGCGCGGAAAAATCGCGTCTGCGGCCGCGATCTGCAACCCATACGCGCTTATAAGTTGCATGGACGGCAGCCGGGTCGCGGCATAGGGGCGGCATTGCCGCGACCCGGTGTCCCGGGCGCCGAGGCGCCCGGATCTGGTCCGCCGCTCAGTAGCGGCTCACCGCGCCCGAGCGGGTGACGCTGTTGCCAGCGGGGCCGGTGGTGGTGCGCTGATAGGAGTAGCTGCCCGGCGCGGTGCGGGTGACGCTGCCGGTGCGCGAGACGCTGCCGCCGTAAGGGCCGGTCGCGACGGCGGCGCGGCTGCAGGTGCCGCCCGCACAGCTTCCGGCGGCGGCGCCGGTATAGGTGCCGCGCGGCGTGGTCACGCTGCCGGATCGGGTCCAAGCGGCGGCCTCGCCGATGCCGGCGAGCAGGGTGAAGCCGGACACGGAAAGAACGACGGCGAGGGGGGCAATGCGGGACATGGTGGCCTCCGTGCAGGGCCGTCCGAAGGGCCGGCCGATTGCGATGGGGAAAGACTGAGGGCGCGCCGTTGCGTCCGCTTATCGCCGGAGTGAGGTGGTGTAACGTTTTGTAACCCCGCCATCGGCCGGGATTGCTCGCCCCCCTCCCCTCCGCGACACTGCCCGCGCCCTTCCCGGAGACTGCTTTGGCCCTGCGCACGCTGCTCATCGTCGAGGACGACCGCGAGATCCGCGCCCTGCTCTCGGACTTTCTCGGCCGTGAGGGCTATGGCGTGCTGGCGGCCGAGGATGGCGTCGCCATGGACCGTATCCTTTCCACCGCGCGGCCGGATCTGGTGATCCTCGACCTCATGCTGCCCGGCGAGGACGGGCTGTCCATCTGCCGCCGCCTCAGGGCGCGGGGCGGACTGCCCATCCTCATGCTCACGGCCAAGGGCGACGACGTGGATCGCATCGTCGGGCTGGAGATGGGCGCCGACGATTATCTGCCGAAGCCGTTCAATCCGCGCGAGCTGCTCGCCCGCATCCGCGCCGTGCTGCGGCGGGCGGAGGGGGCGCTGGCGGAAGCCACCCCGCGCAATCGCCGCGTCACCTTCGCCGGCTTCGTGGCCGATCTCGATGCGCGCAGCGTCGCCGGGGCCGAGGGGGGCGCGCTCGACCTCACCTCTGCGGAGTTCGAGCTGCTCGCCTGCTTCCTGGAGCGGCCGAAGCGCGTGCTCTCCCGCGACCAGTTGCTGGACTGGACGCGCGGGCGCTCGGCCGATCCGTTCGACCGCACCATCGATGTCTCCGTCAGCCGCCTGCGGCGCAAGCTCTCCGGCGTGTCCGACGACGCGGCCAGCCTCATCAAGACCGTGCGCAATGGCGGCTATCTTCTCACGGTCGATGTCCGCCCCCTCTGAGACCGCGCCCGCGCGCCCCCGCCGCTTCGGCCTTGCCGCGCGGCTGGCGCTGATCGTGGTCGGGGGCCTGTTGGCGGTGCAGGTGCTGATGCTGCTCGCCTATGTGGCGGAGCGCGAGCGTGCGGCCGCGCCGAGCGCTTTCGTACCGGCGATGCAGCGTGTCGCCGCGCTTGTTCAGCTTCTGGAGCGTCTGCCGCCGGGCGAGCGCGACCTCGCCTTGCGCGCCGTCGCGACCTCGGGCTTCCAGCCCGCCATCCGGACGGAGCGGCCGGAAATCGAAAGTCCCCGTCTGCTCCGCTTCGCCGAGCGCCGGCTGCGGCAGCTCATCGGCGGACCGCCCGATCGCTTCATCGCCGTGGCGCTCACCGGCTCGAGCCGCCCCCTGCGCCCGGTCGATCGCCTGCGCGACCTGCGCGGCGCGAACCTCACCGTCGCCATCGGCCTTGCGGGCGGGGATTATCTGGAAATCGTCGCCGGCGGCGACATCACCGTGCGCTTCCTCGGCCTGCCGGTGGGGCTCGTCGCCGGCATCCTCGGCTTCCTCGTGGCGCTCCTCGCGCTCCTCGCGGTGCGCCGGGAGACGCGCCCCCTGTCCGATCTCGCGGGGGCGGTGGAGCGGTTCGGCGTCCAGCTCCAGCCATCGCACGTCAAGGAGCGCGGCGCGCCGGACGTGCGGCTGGTGGTGCGGGCGGTGAACGCCATGCAGGATCGCATCGTGGAGCTGGTGCGCATGCGCACCCTGGTGCTGGGCGCCATCAGCCACGATCTGCGCACCTATCTCACCCGCCTGCGCCTGCGGCTGGAGCTGATGCCCCCCGGCGATCAGGTGGAAAAGGCGCAGGCCGATCTCGATGGAATGCAGGCGCTGGTGGACGACGCTCTCGCCTTCGCCCGCGCCTCCTTCTCCCCCGCCTCGGGCGAGACGGTGGATCTCGCCGCGCTGGCACGCGCCGAGTGGGAGGCGCGCAGGGCGCAGGGCGCGGCCGTCACGCTCACCGGGGCCGAGGCGCCGCTGGTGGTGGAGGGCAATCGCGGGGCGCTCGCCCGCGTGCTCGCCAATCTTGTCGGCAACGCCATCACCTACGGGACGTGCGCGGATATCTCCCTGCACGATCGCGGCGACACGGTGGACCTCGTGGTGGAGGATCGCGGGCCGGGCATTCCGGCGGGCGAACGCGAGACGGTGTTCGAGCCCTTCTACCGGCTGGAGCCCTCGCGCAACCGCGACAGCGGCGGCGCCGGGCTCGGCCTCACCATCGTCCGGCAGATCGCCGAGGGGCATGGCGGCAGCGTCACCATCGATGACCGCCCCGGCGGTGGCGCGCGCCTCATCGTGCGGCTGCCCAAACCGGGCGCCCCCAAAGCCTGAGCGGCGTTCAGTCCTTCAGCGCGGCCTCGACCCCGGCCGCCACGGCGAAGAGGGCGGCATCGGTCCCCGGCGCGCCAGCGAGCATGAGGCCGGCGGGCAGGCCGCCTTCGCCGGTGAGGGGCAAGGAGATGGCGCAGCCGTCGATCATGTTGATGAGGGTGGGGTTGCGCAGGGCCATGATGTTGGCGCGGCCATAGGCGTCGTCGTCGGTGAGGAGATCGGCGATGCGCGGCGGGGCAATGGCGACGGTGGGCAGCGCCAGCGCATCGAAGCCGGCGAGCCGCGCGGCGGCGCGGGCGACGAGACCGGCGCGGGCCGCCACCAGATCCACATAATCCGCCGCCGACTGCTCGGAGCCGCGCCGCACGCGGACGGAGACGCGCGGGTCGTAGGCCTCGCCCTTCTCGGCCAGCAGGCGGCGGTGGACGGCGTAGGATTCCGCCGCCGCGAAGCCGCCCTTGGCGTTGAGGGTGGCGATCTCGCCGAACTCCGGGAAGGGCGCGGAGACGATCTGCGCGCCGGCCTTGGCGAGACGGTCCAGCGCCGCCTCGAAGGCGGCGGCCACCGGCGCGTCCAGCCCGTCGAGGGCGACGGTGATGGGCACGAGGAGGCGCAGGCCCGCAACAGGACGGGCCGGCAGCGGCGCGTCACCGCCCGAGAGGATGGCGTCGAGCGCGGCGCAGCAGGCCACCGAGCGGGCGATGGGGCCGATGGAATCCAGCGTGGTGGAGAGCGGGAAGGCGCCCTCGCGGGGCACGCGGCGCGCCGTGGGCTTGAAGCCGACGAGGCCGCAGAAGGCCGCCGGGATGCGGCAGGATCCGCCGGTATCGGTGCCGAGGATCGCATGGGCCATGCCGTCCGCCACCGCCACCGCGCCGCCGGAGGAGGAGCCGCCGGAGACGCGCGGGCCGGTCGCCCGCTCGAAGGGAGCGGCGGGATTGCCCGTGTGCGGGTTCATGCCGAGGCCGGAATAGGCGAACTCGGTCATGGTGTTGCGGCCGATGAGCACGAAGCCCGCCCGGCGCAGGCGCGCCACGGCGGGCGCGTCCGCCTGAGCCGGCGGTGAATCGCGCAGCACCTTGGAGCCCGCCGCCGTGACCTCGCCGGCCACGTCGAACAGGTCCTTGATGCCGATGGGGATGCCGGCGAAGGGCGAGGGCGCGGCCCCCGCCTTGCGCAGCATATCCTGCGCATCGGCGGCCGCGCGGGCCGCCTCCCGGTTCACCCGCACGAAGGCGCGCGAGCCCTCCCCGTCCGGAGCGTCGATGCGTGCGATGCAGTCCTCCACCAGCACCCGCGCCGTGGTGCGGCCGGAGGCGAGATCAGCGGCGAGGGCGGCGAGGGTGGGCTGCATGGGGGCGTCCGCGAAGAAGAGAATCAGGCCGGATCGAAATAATGGATTTCGAACAGGATGCAGCCCTTTTCCGACTTGAACGGCCCATGCACGGCGCCCGGGGGACGCACCGCATAGGTGAAGGGGGGAAAGCTCTCGCCGCCCTCGCCCTTGTCGTCATTGCCGACGGTGAGGTCGCCGGAGACCAGGAACACCTCTTCCCAATATTCGTGCACGAACGGCTTGGTGGTGAACACGCCGGGCTCGAACTTCAACAGCCGCGAGCGCGAGCCGGCGCGGTTCTCCTCGTCGAGGGCACCGGCGAGGATCTTCTGCTGGATGCCGGCGGGATAGCCGGGGGGCACTTCCCAGCCGGTCGTCAGGTCGAGCGTGTGGAACTCGTCGTGGATCTTGTTGATCGCCATGGCTGTGGTCTTCGCTGTGTATCGGTGGAAAGGGATCACTCGGCCGCGCGGGCAGCGGCGAAGGGCTTCACCTCGTCGGAGAGGGCGTAGGAGGCGAGCATGTCGTTGAGCATCTTCTCCGCGCCCGCCCAGTCATAGGTGCGGAAGGAGTGGCCCTTCACCACGAAGGAGGCGCCCGCATAGAACATCTCGTACTGGGTGTGGCGCGAGGCGAATTCAGAGCCCACCGCGTCCCAGGCGAGCTTGTAGAACTTCACCTTCTCCTCGGCGGTCGCGGCCGGCGACTGCTGGGTCTTGCCGATGAGGCGCGCGACTTCGGTATTCTCATAGTCGTGCACCGATGAGGGCAGCATGATCATGCCGCCGCCGGCCAGCTCGCGCAAAGTGGTGATGAACTTGCCGTAGAGCTGCTGGGCCAGCGTCTGCGCGGCGTAGAGCGTGTGCCGGTCGGGCACGAAATAGGGGCCGTAATAGCTGCCCTTGGCCTCCATGGCGGCGACGAAGGCGTCCACCATGCCGGCCTCGGCGGCGAGCTGGCCGAGCGTCTCGCGCACCTGCGGGAAGTTGGTGGTGCCGTTCACCTCGGTGATGCGGCGGGCGATGCCGAGCAGGAACTTCAGCTTCACCGAGAGGCGGATCTGCGCCTGGTAGTTCTGGTAGACGTGCGCCGGCGTCGCGTGGAACTGCTTGTTCGTCATGGCGACATCGCGGGCGATGAAGATGCGGTCCCACGGCACCTTCACGTCGTCGAAATAGAGCACCGCGTCATTCTCGTCGAAGCGGCTCGACAGCGGGTTGTCGAACACGCTGGGCGCGCCCGCCTCGTAGGACTTGCGGGAGAGGATCTTCAGGCCCTTCGCATTCATCGGGATGCAGAAGGAGAGCGCATAGGGCTCCTCGCCCTTCTGCAGCGGCTGGATGCAGGTGACGAACACCTCGTTGGCCATGATGCCGCCGGTGGCCAGCATCTTGGCGCCGCGCACGGTGATGCCGGAGGTGTCCTCGTCCACGATGGCAGCGGAGAGGAAGGGGTCGGCCTGCTCGGCCGCGTTCTTGGAGCGGTCGGCCTGCGGGTTGATGATGACGTAGGTGAGATAAAGATCATTATCGCGGGCGTAGCGGTAATAGTCCGCCAGCGCGCGGGCACGGGCCGGATCGTACAGCTCGAACTGGTCGACGCCCATGTACATGCCGGAGATGCAGGAGGCGACGTGATCCGGCGCGCGGCCGAGGAAGCCGCCGTGCAGCTCGGTCCAGGCCTCGAGGCCGCGCCGGCGCGTCTTCAGATCCTCATAGCTGGTGGGCAGCTGCCAGATGCGGTTGGCGCGGGTCCCTGTGTCGGTCTCGAAGGTCATCAGCTCCCGGTTTTCCGGGGCGCTGTGGAAGTCGAACATCTTCCCGACGGAGGCGATGGACCGGCGGAAGGCGTGGTGGGTGGTGGCATCGCCCACCGTTTCGCCGTCGATAAAAATCTCGCGGCCGTCCCTCAGGCTCTGGATGTGCTCGGCACCGGTCTTGATCATGGCTGGGTCCTCAAGTTCGGTTCAGCCGGCAACGGCCGCGAGCGTGCGGTAGCGTCCGGCATGGAAGATAAGCGGCTCGGCCGCGGCCGAGCGATGGGCGACGACGCGGGCGATGAAAACTTCGTGATCGCCCCCGTCGTGGATGGCGTGGGGCACGCATTCCAGATGCGCGGCCGCCCCGGCGAGGAGCGGCGCCCCGCCATGGCCGCGCAGGTGATCGACGCCCGCCCACTTCTCGCCCTGGGCGCGGGCAAAGCGGCCGGACAGGTCCTGCTGGTCGTGGGCGAGAACGGAGATGCCGTAGGCCGCCGCGGTGCGCAAGGCCGGAAGCGAAAGCGCCGTGCGGGCCACGGAAAACAGCACGAGGGGCGGGTCGAGCGAGACCGAGTTGAACGAACTCATGGTCATGCCGACGAGGCTGCCGTCACCCGCCTCCGCCGCCACGACGGCGATGCCGGTCGCGAACGCCCCCAGCGTCTGGCGGAAGGCGCGCGGATCGAACACGGCGGGGTCGGGGAGGGACGGCGAAGACATGGGGCAATGTCCGCACTAGATAGCTTTGTAATAAAGCTATTATCAAATGGGTGATGGACGTCAAGCCCTCTGCCCGGCTAAAAACATTCAGCGTGCCGCCCTTCTGCAGGGGGAGGGTCCACGGCGCGCGGGAGCAGACGTTCCATGCCTCAAACGAAGAACGGGCGGGGCAGAAGGCCATTGCCCTTGACGGCGTCCCGCGCCGCCTTGCTGGTCGACGGATCGGACACCGAGTTCCGCGAACTGGTGCACGACATGCTGGCGTTCGCGGCGGCCATCCAGGAGGTGCGCAATCGCCTCGGCGGCCTCATCGGCCTGTCGGGCACGCAATATACGATCCTGATGTCCATCGCCCGGCTCGCCGGCAAGATGCCCGAGCTGGGCGTCGCCACCCTCGCAGAGCACCTGCATCTGTCCGGCGCCTTCGTCACCATCGAGGTCAACAAGCTGGTCGCCGCCGGCCTCGTGAGCAAGGCCACCAACCCCAGCGACCGCCGCCGCGTGCTGCTCACCGTCACCAACGAGGCCGAGCAGCGCCTCGCCGAGCTGACGCGGGTGCAGGCGCCGGCCAACGACACCCTGTTCGGCCCGCTCTCGGCGAGCGAATTCCGGGCCATGCGCTCCATCATCGCCAAGCTCGCCGGCACTGGCGAGCGCACCCTCAAGCTGATCGACTATCTCGCCCCGGACGGCAGGATCGAGACCGCCCGCGAACAGGTTTCGCCGCTGGTGTGAGGGGGCCTGACAGCCGTCATGCCCCGGCTTGTCCGGGGCATCCACCCGGCCCCCAGCTGGCTGGGCGCGCTCCAGGACCCTGCCCGGCCACACCGTGGATCCCCCGGACAAGCCGGGGATGACGGCACTCCTGCGGTAAAGATGACCGCGCCGCCCCCTACAAATGCCCCGCCACGCCCCCGGCCCGCTCCGACACCATGCGGCCGTCGCTCATCTCCACGATGCGGTCGAAGATGTCCGACCAGCGCGGGTCGTGGGTGACCACCCCCACCGCCACCCGCCGCTCGTCGGCGAGCGCCCGGAACACCTGCATCACCTGCCGGCCGCGCGTGCCGTCGAGCGCCGCCGTGGGCTCGTCGGCCAGCAGCAGCACCGGATCGTTGGCCAGCGCGCGGGCAATGGAGACGCGCTGCTGCTCGCCGCCGGAGAGCTGGGTGGGATAATTGTCCTCGCGGTGGCCGAGCCCGAACTGCGCGAGGAGTTCCCGCGCCCGCTCGCGCGCCAGCTTCGGCCGCACGTCGTTGATCTCCAGCGCGATCTGGACGTTCTCCACCGCCGTGAGGAAGGGAATGAGGTTCGCCTTCTGGAAGATGAAGCCCACATGGGTGCGGCGGAAGTCGCGCAGGCTGTTGAGCTTCGTCTGCGGATCGGCGATGGGCCGGCCGCGGAAGTAGACCGTGCCGGTGGAGGGCGGCTCCAGCAGGCCCGCGATCATCAGGAAGGTGGTCTTGCCCGAGCCGGAGGGGCCGACGATGCCGGTCAGCTCCCCGGCGTTCAGCGCCAGCGTCATGTCGGAGAGCGCGGCCACCGCATTGGGGCCGGCGAGATAGATCTTGCTGGCGCCACGCACCTCCATCACCGCATCGGGCGAGGCGGGCGCAACGGGAAGCGCGGGCACCGGGTCCGGCCCGGCGAGCGCGCTCATGCCAGCACCTCCTGCGCCCGCACGCGCATGGCGCGGCGGATGGCGAACCAGCTCGCGAACAGGCTGATGAGGAGGAGCGAGAAGGCGATCCAGGCGAGGTCGTCCGGCAGCAGCAGCACCGTGCGCGGGAAGTTGGGATAGAGGGTGAAGGAGATGGCGAGGGCCACCGAATAGCCCAGCACCCCGATCCACAGCGCCTGCTGCACGATGAGGCCGATGATGACCCTGTCCCGCGCGCCGATGAGCTTCAGAAGCGCGATCTGGTTGATCTTCTCCAGCGTCAGCATGTAGATCGTCAGCGCGATGATGGAGCCGGCCACCAGCAGCGTCATGGCGGTGAAGGCGAGGATCTGCACCCTGAGCCGCCACAGGCGCCCGTTCAGCAGCATGTCGCGCTCCTCCTGCTGGGTCAGCACCTCCACGTCGCCCCACGCCTTGATGCGGCGCTGCACCTCGCTCGCATCGGCATTGGGCTTCAGTTCCACCATCACGGCGGCGACGGAGCCGCCATCGCCCATGCCCATGCGCGAGCGGCCCTTGGCGAGGCGGTTCAGCAGCACAGCCTCGGAGGGCAGCACGCGGTTGATGGATTGCGCATCGGGAATGGTGACGAAGAACATGCCGTCGCCGCCCATGTCCACCTGGCCCTTGGTGAGGCCCACGACCGTGTAATCGTCATGGCCGAGGCGGATCACATCGCCCACCAGCAGGCCGGTGGACTGGTCGGCGATGGCCTCGTAGCGGGTGGAGCGGAAGGCGCGCCCGTCGATGAGCGGAATCCACGCGCCGGAATCCTTCGGATAATCCACCCCGGTCACGGCGAGGCGGACCGGCTTGCCGTCGATCGTGTATTGCTGATTGTACTGGATGAAGCGGCGGGTGGAATCCACACCCGGCACGCCCTCCACCCGCCGGTCGAGATTGGCCGGCACGGCCGAGGTCTCGGCGAAGGGGCCGGAGCGTCCGCCCTCCACCACCCAGAGGTCGGCGCCGATGTCGTTGATGATGAGCAGCGCCTCGTGGACGATGCCGCGATAAAGGCCGATCATCCCCATGGTGGCGCCGAGCAGCATGCCGATGCCCACCGCCGTCAGCGCGAAGCGCAAAGCGGAGAAGCGCATGTCCCGAAGAGCGATGTTCATGGTGCAGCTCCCCGGCCCTCAGGGCAGCTTGGTGCCGAGGGTGACCGGCTGGAAGGCATAGCGTCCGGCGGGGGCCAGCACGGCGTCGCCCTCCTTCAGCCCGCGCGTCACCACCACGTTGGAGCCGCTGATGTAGCCGAGCGTCACCGGCGTCCAGGTGGCGCGGCCGCGCTGCGCCAGCCACACGCCGGCCCGCCCGTCGCGGCGGATCACCAGCGATTCCGGAATGCCGATGACCTGCTCGGGAGACTGCGCCTCAACCGCCACATTGGCGCGCTGGCCCATGGCCCAGCTGTCGGGCAGGGAATCGAGGGTGATGTCGGCGGTGAACTCGCGGGTCTCCTGGTCCACCTGCCGGGACAGGCGCAGCACCTTGCCGTTCCACACCCGCCCGGGATCGGCGGCGAAGGTGATGCGCGCCGGCTGGCCGGCCTTGATGGTGGCGCGGGCGGATTCGTCGAAGCGGGCGGAGATGATGATGGTGGACAGCTCCACCACCTGCATCAGGTTGGCGCCCGGCAGTAGCAGGTCGCCGGGATTGCGCTCGCGGGAGATGACCACGCCGTCGAGGGGGGCGCTGATGGTGGCCTCGCCCAGGCGCGCCTCCAGCACCTTCACATTGGCCTGCTGGGAGAGCACCTGCGCCCGCGCCCGCTCGATGCCGGCCTCGGCGCGGGCCATGTCCGCCTCGGCCTGCTTGAAGGCGGCCTCCGTGGTGGTCAGCTCCGCCTGGGAGGCGGCATTGAGCTTCACCAGCGTGGCGCGGCGCTCATATTCGATCTTCGTCTTGTCGAGCATGGCCTGCGCGCGGGCGCGGTCGGCCTCGGCCTCGCTCACCCCGCGCCCGGCGGCGCTCGCCTCCGCCTGGGCCGCGGCGAGCTGGTTCTGCAGGTCGACGGATTCGAGCCGGGCCAGCACCTGGCCGCGCTTCACCGTGTCGTTGCGGTCGGCCTCGATGGATTTCAGGAAGCCCTGGATGCGGCTCGTCACGGTCACGCGGTTGATGGCGTCGAGAAGGCCGGGGCCGTTGATCTCGAGGCTCATCATGCGAAGCCGCACCTCGTGGTACGCCACCGGCGTCGGCAGCACGTACCACCAGAATCCGGCGCCGCCCGCCGCGAGGGCGAGCACCATGACCACGGCGAAGCGCCGCCACCCGGCCGAATGGTCGGGCTTGAGATGAACGGGCTGGACGCGCTCCGGCTTCATGGCCGGGACCCGCTGCGGGAGATCGCGCCCCGATGGCGGGGACGGGCGAAGGCGGTGGAAAAGTGAATGCGCCGTGCCCGCGCGGGGCACGGCCGGGTCATCTCGCTGGGGCTCACGCGGGCTGCTCCTCGTCCGTATCGACGATCCCGGTGCAGCCGCTGCCGCCAAGCCCCATACGGTCCAGCACCTCCTCCAACAAGCCCCGTCCTTCGTCCGGTGTCAAGGCGGTGAGGTCGAAGCCGAGACGGTAGGCGAGTCCGTCCGCGCTCTGGAAGGAGCGCAGGTCGAACTCGTTGATGGCGTAGCGCATGAGCTTGGGGCTCATGGGCGCGACCTTGATGTGGCCGAGGTCCAGCACCTCCGCCTTGCCCTGCCGCTGCAATGTCGAGGTGGTGGCACCACGGGCAAAGCGGTCGGGCGCCTGCATGCCGGTCTGGTACAGAGCGAGGTAGGAGCCGGCGGCGATCACCTCGTCATGCACGGCTCCGTCCAGCGCCGCATACTCGAACGGCACGTAGGGCATGGCCCGGTTGAGCTGGTCCGCGAGGCTCGCGGCCAGCGTCTCCAGCCGCGGTGTGGCGCGGGCCGGCGCCCGCAGCAGGGCCGATCCGGCGACCCAGCTGATGAAGCCGTTGAGCCGGCGGTCCGTGCGCATGGCGGTGGGGACGTTCAGCATCACGTCGTCCACCCCACCAAGCGCCGCCACCGTCTGGCCGACGGCGGCGATGAGCAGCGCCGTCTCGGTGACGCCGGCCGCCCGCGCGCGGGCCTGAAGCCGCTGCTGGCCGTCGGCGCTGAGGAAGGCGTACATCTCGCCCGCCGGCCCGCCCTGGGTGAGGTCGAAATTCGGGGCGAGGCCCTTGGCCCGGCGCCCGAAGTTGGGCACCGGCGGCGGGTCCACCGCGTAGAGGCTGCGCAGATAGGCGTCGCGCTCGGCCATGAAGGCCGGATCGGTCGCCCGCTCGAACGTATTCACATAGGTTTCGACATCCATCTCCGGCGGTGGCAGCGGGATGCCGAGGAAGGCCTGGAACAGCTCCTCCACGAACAGGCCCAGGGACCAGCCGTCGAACACCGTGTGGTGCCCGTGCGCCACCACCACGTCGCCCTCCGGCCCGCAGCGCAGGACGGTGATGCGATAGGGCGGATTGGTGAAGGGGTCCATGGGATCGCCGATCAGCTCGGCGACGCGGGCCTCCATCTGCGCCTCGTCGGCGTCGGGCATGTCCTCCACCACCAGCGGCGGCTCGCCGGGCGGCAGGATGAAGACGCGCGGCCGGCCGTTGTCGTCGACGATGAAGCGGGAGCGCAGCGCCTCCTGCCGCTCCTCCACCAGCCGCAGCGCCCGGCGCAGGCGCTCGATATCCATCCGCGGGGAGATGCGGAAGGCGCGGTTGACGGTCCAGGCGGCCCGGCAGGCGTAGCCGGTCTGTGGCCTCATGAAGGAGCGCAGCAGCAGCCCCTGCTTGAGCGAGAGAGGCACCTCCCGTTCGCCGCTCACCCGCACCGGGGCAGACGCGGCCACCGGTTCGGGCGCCGCCGCGGCGGTGCGGGTCAGGGCCTCGGCCGGGGCGTGCCATGTGGCATCGGAGAGCGTCGCGGCGCTGCCGCCGAGGGTCTCCAGCGTCGCGGCGAAGGCGTCGAGGAAGGGGCGCGCGGCCCCGGCGTCGAAGGCCGCCGTGTCGATCGCGAGGACGAGGCGCACGCCGTCGCCCTCCGCCACCGCATCGAACCGCAGCTCGTTGAACGGGTCCGCCAGGGCCGCCAGCGGGTCCGCCACGCCGCGCGCGGCGAGCGCCGACGCGGAGGCGGCATCCACATAGGCAAATCCGAGCTGCCGGAGCGCCGCCCCGGCCGCGTTGAGCTTGGTGCCGAGCAGCGATTCCAGCGCCGCCGTGTCCAGCGCCCGGTGATCCCGGGCCATGGCGAGCCGCTGGCGGGTCCGGCGCACGATCCGGTCGGGCGCCTCGCACAGCCGGTCCATAAGCAGAGGCACGGAGGTCGAGACCGGGCCGAGCAGCCCGTCGCGCCGCGCCGGATCGTGACACTCGATCACCAGCGCCTGTGCGTCGTGCCGCGTGGCGAGGGAGCGCGCGAGGGCGGTGAGCAGCAGCGCCTCCTGCTCGGCGACCGTCAAGGCGGCGAAGCCGGGCATGTCGATGCGGGCGGTGAGGCGCCCCACCGGCCCACGATTGAGCCCGAAGCCGGCCGGCGCCAGCGCCAGCGAGCGCACCCCGGTCCGGAGCGCGGGCGAAACGGCGCGCAGCACTTCCTTCCAGAAGGCGAGATGGCGCCCCTGCTCCGGCGAGCCATCGGCCGGGCGGCCTTCCGCCGCGAAGGCGGTGAAGGGCGCGCCTGCGGAGGGGGCGGTTTCCACCGCCGCCAGCAAGGCCGCGAGGGCGAGATGGGGCGAGAGCGCATCCGCCGCCGCGCGGTGGGCGCGGGCATGGAGCGTCAGCGTGCCATCGGCACCCTTGGAGACGCCGAACTTGGAAACCCCGAACCGCCACAGCGGCCCCGGCTGCGTCACCGGGGCGAGCGCGCCGGCGGAGGCCACCCATTCCAGGTCCGGCGCACCGTTGAGCACGATCGAGCCGGTCTCTGTGGCGGTGAGGCGCAGGCCATCCTGCGCCGCCGCGAGATCGGCCAGCGCCTGCGCCAGCTGTTCGAAGGCGACGCCGGCCGGCACGGCGCGGGAGGCCGAGACCTCCAGCGCGTCGCGCACCGCCTGCGTGGTCATGGGCCGGGTGGCGAGGGCAATGAGCGCCTCCTGCCGCACCAGCGGGCGGAAGGCCAGCGGACCGGCGTTTCCGGCCGTCCCCTCCCCGCCCGCCGCAAGAGCTTCCGCGCTCGCCGCGCGGGCCTTCTGCGCCGCCTCGAAGGTGGCGGCCACCACGCCGGAGAGGCCGGTGATGGTGGGGGTCTGCAGGAACTTGGCCACGGGGATGTTCACATCCACATGGGCCTCGATGCGGTTCTTCAGCTCGAAGGAGGAGAGCGAATCGAGCCCCAGCTCCGACAGCCGCCGGTCGGGCGGGATGTCGGCGGCGGCCACCTTCAGCACCTTCGCCACCTCGCCACGGATGAGATCGGCAAGCATGGCGTCCCACTGCTCGCGCGGGGCGGCGAGGAGATCCGCCTGGATGCGCGAGCGCCCGGCGGACCGCTGCGCCAGCAGCGGCTTCACCCGGCCCGTGCCGGCCGTGCGGGCGAGCGCGCGGGCGATGGCGGACCAGTCGGCGCGAGCGAACGCGGGGTTCTCCTCCTCGGCGCGCAGCAGCGTGCCCAGCGAGGCCGCCGCTTCCGTGTCCGGCACCGGCTTCATGCCGATGCTTTCGAGATAATTGCCCAGCGCCTCGGAGCGGGCGACGAAGCCCGAGCCGGCGATGGAGCCCCACGCCACCGACGAGCCGGCGACACCCCGCCCCTTGCGGAACGAGCCCAGCGCGTTGAGGAAGGCGTTGGCCGCCGTGTAGTTCGCCTGTCCCGGGCTGCCGATGACCTGCGCCAGCGAGGAAAAGCTGACGAAGAAATCCAGCGCCGCGCCATGCTTTGCCACCGCGCGGTGCAGGCTCCAGCCGCCGCCCACCTTGGGGCGGATGACGCGGCTGATCTGCGCCGCGTCGAGCTGGGCGAGGAAGCCGTCCTCGATCACCGCCGCGCCGTGGACGATGCCCTTCAGCGGCTTGTCGGAGGCCGCATAAGCGGCGATCACCGCCTCGACCGCTTGCGGGTCGGTGACATCGAGGGCGAGCGGCACCACCTCCGTCCCCCGCGCCTGGATGGCCGCGATGGCCGGCGCGGAGTCTTCATCCGGCGTGCCGTTGCGGCCGGCGAGCAGCAGGCGCCCGGCGCCGGCCCGGCTCAGATAGTCCGCCACCGCGACACCGAAGCCGCGCAGGCCACCGGTGACGAGATAGCTCGCCTCGCCGGAGAGCTGCATGGGCTGGGCGAGGTCGATCTCCACCTCCACCTCCGGCTCGTCGAAGGTGAGCACCACCTTGCCGATGTGCTGCGCCTTGGCGAACAGGCGCATGGCATCCGCCGCGCGGGACACCGGGAAGCGCGTCGCCACCAGCGGCCGGTAGGCGCCGCGCGCCACCTCCGCCTCCACCGCCCGCAGCAAAGAGGAGAGCCGCGCCGGGCGCTCGTCGGCGATGGTGGAGAGGTCGATGACGGAGTAGGAATTGTTGTAATAGAGGGACTTGAGGCCGATGGGCTTGTCCTGCGCGAGATCGCGCTTGCCGATCTCCACGAAGCGGCCGAACGGCGCGAGGCATTCCAGCCCCTTGTCGATGCCCGCGCCCGAAAGCGCATTCAGCACCACGTCCACGCCCCGCCCTTTTGTAGCCGCGCGCACGTCCTCGGCGAATTCGAGGCTGCGCGAGTTCATCACATGGACGATGCCCAGCGCCCTGAGATGGTCACGCTTGGCGTCGGAACCGGCGGAGGCGAGGATATCGGCGCCGATGTTGCGCGCCACCTGGATGGCGGCAAGGCCGACGCCGCCGGTGGCGAGATGCACCAGCACCTGCTCCTCGGGCAGCAGGCGGCCGATGTCCACCAGCGAGTAATGGGCGGTCATGAAGGCGGCCGGCAGGGTCGCGGCGTCCTTCAGATCCACCGTGTCCGGCACGTGCATGAGGAAGCGGGCATCGGCGGCGGCGAAGCGGCGCAGGAAGCCCTTGCCCATGCCCATCACCCGGTCGCCGGGCTTGAAGCCGGTGACGCCCTCGCCCACGCTCTGGATCGTGCCGGCGAATTCGAGGCCCAGATTGCGCCACCACGCGCCCTCGCCGTCCTGCTCGTCCGGCAGGATGGAGGTGGCCGCCATGATGTCACGGAAGTTGAGGCCCACGGCCGCGACCTCCACCACCACCTCGCCCGCCTTGGGGGTCGGATAGCGGCATTCGCGCAGCACCACATTGTCGATGACGCCGGGCTGGGTCATCGTCACGGTGAAGTTGGAGCGGTCGGTACCGGCCGCGATCACGCAGTGCTTCGGCGCCTGGGCGGCAAGCTCGCTCTGGCGCAGGCGCGGCACGAGGCGGCCCGCGCCGCGCAGCACGATCTCCGCCTCCGCGCTCTCCTCCGCCACCGCCTGGGCCAGCGTCGCCCCGGCCGCGAAGGCGGCGGGGTTCGCGTCCACATGGCGGACGGCGAATTCCGGGCATTCATTGGCGATGGTGCGGCTGAGGCCGAGGAGCGGCGCATCGGCGAGGCCGTCCGTGGTCATGGCCCCGTCGCCGGGCACCCGCCGCCCGGCGCGGCCGAGCACGACGAGGGTGGGCCGAAGCGGCGCGGTGCGCAGCAGGTCGAGCGCCTTGCCCACCGTGACGAGGCCGTTGGCCGCCGGCTCCACGGCGGCCAACAGCGCCTCGGTGGACAGAGCCTCGGCGTCCGCCAGATGGGTGCCGGCGGTGGCGGCATAGATGATGCCGACGAGCCCTTCCGCCGCCGCAAGCATCGCCTCCAGCCGGGCCGTGAAGGCCTCGGCCTCCATGGCGAAGAGCGGGGCCGGGTCCATGGTCTCGACCGTGGAACCCTGTGCCTCCAGAGCGGCGGTCAGCGATGCGGTCTCGGCGGCATCGCCGGTCACCAGCAGCCAGCGGCCGGTGCGCACCGGGGCCGGCGGCTTGTCCGCATCGCTCTCATAGGTCTCGTCGATGACGACGGCGCCCTCGCCGGTGGACGCCTTCAGCGCGCCCAGCGTCTTCACCTGGAGGTTTTCCACCGCCAGAAGCGGCGTGCCGTCCAGCGCGTAGACGCGATAGATGCCGGTGTCGTCGCGCGGGTCGGTGAAGAACTCGCAGATGACCTCGCTCGGCAGCGGGCCGGCCACCATCACCTTGCGGATGCCGATGGGGAGCATGAGGCGATACTTGCCCTCTACCTCCTCCATCTCCGGCAATGGCGCGCCGGGGATCCAGAGCCCGGCCTCCACGTCGTCCACGACGAGGCCGGCCTGCAGCACGGAATCGAACAGGCCGGGGAAGGCGACGAAGCCGGTGCGCCGCGCCGCCTCGGAGCTGACGATGCGCGCCACCGCATGGCGCGGGCCGGGCAGCCAGAGCGCCTCCACCGCCTGGAAGGTGGGGCCGTAATCAAGCCCGTGGCGGGCGGTGAGACGATAGAAATCCTCCCGCGTGATGGCCGGGGTGCCGGCGAGCACCGCCGGATCGAATTTCGCCCTGGGCAAGGTGAAGGCGTGCTGCCAGCCATAGGCCTCGACGCGCAGGCGCCAGTCCTCATCCGTGTCGCGCTTGAGCGAGGAAATGCGCAGGCGGTTGGTGACCGGATCATATGACGTGCGCAGCAGCACCACGTCGTCCGTGCCGATGGAGAGCGCCTCCATGATCTTGAAGTCGCGCAATTCCACCGGGGCCGCGCCGAACAGCTCGCGCAGCGCCGCCGTCATCATCTCCACATAGCCGACCGTGGGGAACAGGCAGTCGCCGCCGGGGCGGTGATCGGCGAGGTACTTGAGGCTCTTCAGCGTGATTTCGTTGGTCCAGGCCGGCTCCGGCCCGCTCTCGCGCCAGCCGAGCAGCGGGTGGCGGTCGTCGTCGAACAGGAACTGCTTCGCCTCCAGCGGCAGCTGCACCAGGCGCTCGTTGGCCCATGGGCGGCGCGGCAGGGCAAGGTGGTCGGCGCGGGCGGGCGCCTCATCGGAGCCGTCCTTCGCCGCCTCGGTCCAGTCGAAGGACACACCGTTCACATAGAGGCTCGCCATGGAGCGGGCCATGACGAGGCGATCGTCGCCCTGCCGCTCCAGCGAGGGCACCGCCACCACGGACGCGTTGCGCTCCTGCGAGATGCCGTGGATCAACGGCGTCACCGTGCGGTGCGGCCCCAGCTCCAGGAAGGCGTCGATGCCGAGGTCGAGGCAGAAATCGATGGCCTTCTTGTAATTCACCGGCTGGCGCAGGTTCTGCCACCAGTATTCGCTGTCGAACCGCGTCTCCAGCATGGCGGTGACGGTGGAGACGATGGGGATGGACGGCGGCTTCCAGTCGATCTCGCCGAGGCCGGCGCGGAACTTCGCCTCGCAATCGTCGAGATGGGGCGAGTGCCAGCCGAAATCCATGGTGAGGCGGCGGGCGAGGACATCCGGGAACAGGCGCTTCACCTCGGCGAGCACGGCGTCCACCGGGCCTTCCATGCCGGAGATGGTCTGGGCCGTGGGGCCATTATAGGCGGCCACCACCACGGTGCCGTCGTCGGGCAGCAAAGGCGCGAGCTGGTCATAGGTGACGCCCAGCGTCGCCATGGCGCCGCGGCGCGTGCTGCCGTGGGGGATGAGGCCGCGGTGGTAGATGATCTTCGCGCAGGTTTCGAGATCGATGCAGCCGGCGATATAGGTGGTCGCCACCTCGCCGAAGCTGTGGCCCACCAGCAGTTCGGGCGTGAGGCCGCGCGCGCGCCACATGCGGTAGAGGCCTACCTGCATGGTGAAGATGGAGGCCTGCGTCACGTCCGCGTCGTTGATGCGGGTCTTGCTCTCGTCCTTCAGCACCTCTTCGACCACGGACCAGCCGGTCCACGGCTTCAGCACGGCGTCGAACTCGTCCACGAAGGCGCGGTAGACGGGATCGGTGGTGAGCAGCTTGCGGCCCATGGCCCACCACTGCCCGCCCTGCCCCGAGAAAGTGAAGGCGAGCCGGCGCGGCCGCGCGCGGCCGGTGATGATGTACGGCGCGACCGCCTCGAACTCTTCCGCCGGCGCGTCGGCGCCCAGCGCCAGCATCCTGAGCTTGTAGGGCAGATCCTGCGCCGCACGGTCGGCGAGGAGCACGGCGCGCTCGTTGAGATGGTCGCGGCTGGTCTTCAGCACCTGCGAGAGGCTGTCGTAGGAGACGCCGGAGAGCGCGCCGCCGTCGTCCACCGCCTCGGCCAGTTCCTCGGCCCAGAGCGCGAGCGCCGGCTTGCCGTTGGCGGAGAGGGGGATGAAGGCGGGATCGTCGGTCGGCACCGCCCGCGCGGGCGCGGCCTTCGCGGTCCGCGCGCCGCCGTGCCAGCTCTCCACCGCCACCGAGGCGTTGGTGCCGCCGAAGCCGAAGGAATTCACCACGGAGAGGCGCACCCCGTCCTCGGCATCGTAGGGGGTCGGCTCCACCGGTACCTTGAGGCCGAGGGCATCGAACGGGATGTTGGGGTTCGGCCGCTCGAAATTCAGGTTTGGCGGCACCACGCCATGGTGCGCCGAGAGCACGATCTTGATGAGGCCGGCGATGCCGGACGCGGATTCCAGATGGCCAAGATTGGGCTTGAAGGAGCCCACCAGCACCGGCCGGTCCACCCGCCCCGCGCCGAACACGCGGCCGATGGCGCTCGCCTCGATGGGGTCGCCCACCGGCGTGCCGGTGCCATGCGCCTCCACATAGCCCACGTCTTCCGGGTCGATGCCGGTCTGCTCCAGCAGGCTGTTGAGCATGGCCGTCTGGGCTACGTCACTGGGCGCGGTGAGGGTCGGCGTGCGGCCGTCCTGATTGACGGTCGAGCCGCGCAGCACCGCGTAGATGTGGTCGCCATCGGCCACCGCACGGGCGAGCGGCTTCAGGAGCACGAGGCCGCAGCCCTCGCCGCGCACGAATCCGTCGGCGCGGGCATCGAAGGTGTAGATGGCGCCCGTCGCCGACAGCATGTTGGCGCTGGAGAAGGCGACGAAGGGGCCGGGGTCCAGCATCATGTTCACGCCGCCGGCCAAAGCCACGTCGCAGGTGCCCATGGAGAGATGGCGGATCGCCTGATCCACCGCAACAAGCGCCGACGAGCAGGCCGTGTCGAGGGCCATGCTCGGGCCGGTGAAGTCGAGCCGGTGGGAGATGCGGTTCGCGGCGATGGAATAGGCCGAGCCGGTGCCGGCGAAGATGTCGGTGGCGACACGCCGGTAGCGCTGGGAATAGCTGAAGTCCGATGTGGAAATACCGACGAATACGCCGGTACGCTTCTTCTGAAGCGTGCGCAGGGTGATGCCGGAATCCTCCACGGTCTCGAACGCCACCTGCAGCAGCAGCCGCTGCTGCGGGTCCATGGACATGACCTCGCGCGGGGCCATGTCGAAGAAGGCGGGATCGAAGCTGAACACGTCGCCGGTGAGGAAGCCGCCCCATTTGGAATAGGAGCGCCCGGCGCATTCGGGGTCGGGATCGTAATAATTGCGGAAATTCCAGCGGTCGGCCGGAATTTCCCGGATGCCGCAGCGTTTTCCGACGAGGAAAGACCAATAATCCGCCCCGCTCGCGATCCCGCCGGGGAACCGGCAGCCGATGCCGACCACGGCAACGGCGAGGGGTTCAGTGGGCCTCGACTCGGTGAGGCCTTGGGAAATGACGGCTTTCAACTCGCCTTCGAGCAGATCGACACTGTCCATCGGAAGCGCCCCCTTCCGTTGATCCCGCGCTGCAAAATAGGCTCATCCGAAAATTGTTGTCATCACCAATTCTTGAGTGAGCCATGAAATACTTGAGAATGGTATTTTAGTAAGACATCGTCTACCGAAATACCATCCACTTCGCCTCTTCTATAAGCAAATCCGCCCAAGCGGCCTGCCGGAATTTGGCCGCATCGCAGCAAGACCACCGCCGGGCTGCTCTTTTGCAAAAAAAGCCGCCGGAACATGGTTCCGGCGGTCCCATGCCAAGGGTCTGCCTCGGTTGGTCTGCCTCGGTTGGTCTGCCTCGGTTGGTCGGCCTGGGTTGGGCGACGGGGAGTGAGCGACAGGCCGGTTTAGGCGTCCTCTTCCGCCGCCAGCAGCACGAGGTCGCTCAGGGTGAAGCGGTCGAAGTCGCGCAGCTCGCCCGGGGCGAGGATGGAGGCGTCGGACTGGCGGGCCAGCGTCCACAGCGCCTCGGCGACGATGCGGCTGCCCACCGGCCCGAGATGCTTCCCGGCCGGCCCCGCCGGATCGCCCGCCTCGGCGAGGATGTAGAACCACAGCGGCGTCGCCTCGCAGAACGGCAAGGCTGCGACGCGCTGGGCTTCCGGCAAGGCGGCGAGCAGCGTGTCGTCCCTGAGCGGCTTCAGGCCGAGATGCTTGGCCACCGCCTGTCCGGTGGGCAGCCCGAGCCGATAGCCGCGCGAGAGGTGCCGCATCGCCAGCGCCTCGACCGTGTCCGGCGCGCCGGCGAGGCGGGTGTCGAGCCGCCGCGCCCGCTGCGGCGCCTCTGCCTCCAGCGGCAGAAAGCCCTCCCAGGCGATGATGCGGTCGGCCGGCAGCCCGCCGGGGCCACAGCCGGAGGGGCCGAGCGCGGCGCGGGTGGCGAGCGCGGGCGCCTCCGCGTTGCGCAGGCGTGGGTTATAATCGTAGCTCGGCCGGGCGAGGCTCCGGCCGATGACGAAGGCCGCCGCCCAGAATTCCACCGGAATGAAGATGTCGCCGGGCCGGTCCTGCCGCCACAGGCGCCCCCCCTCGGCCATCACTGCCTCGACCACCTGGGGATCGGCGATCTTCGGCAACAGGTCGAACAGCACCATCCACTGGTAGCGCTGGCGCAGCGCCCGGCGCGCCGCCTCGAAGGAGAGGCCGGTCGCGACGAGGGCGTTGTGCGCCTTGAGAAAGGCGACGTGGAGCTGGCTCAGGGGCAGGCTCGCATCGTTGCGCGCGTCGCTCATGCGGGGCGCGCGGTCGCGGGCCGGATCGAGGCCGCGCGGCTGGCGCGGCAGGTCGTTGCGCGGGCTCTTGCGCGGCGGCAGCGGCGGCTCGCCGAAGGGGTCGCGCCACACCTCGCCGAGCAGCATCCGCCGGACAGCGGCCGGATCGCGCGGCGCGTCATAGACGGATTCGAGGTCGAGGCCGCCGGAGCGGCGGTTGAACAGGGCGGAGAAGCTGCCCAAGGGGGTGAAGGCCGGCGCGAAGGCGGCGGCCCCCGTTGCCCCGGCGAATTGCGCCTCCTCGGCCGGCCGCCGCTCCCACACGAGATCGTTGAGCACGAACTCCACAAGGAAGGCATAGGCGGCGGGGATGTCCGAATCGCCCTCCGCCCGGCGGCGCGGCGGCTGCCCGTTCGGCGCCTCGGCGCAGGCGCCCATGGCGGCGGCGAGGCGGGCGAGGTCCTTCAGCGTCCGCGACCCCTCGTCGATCCGGCAGGCCGGCGCGGCGAGGGCGGGGAACATGCGGCCAAAGCCATGGTCGCTCGGCCGCGCCCCCGCCTCGATGGCAAGGTTCCGGACGCGCGCGCTGATGGCCTCCCGGGTCGAGGGGCGCGGCTCGTCGCTTCCGGTCATCTCAAGGGGCCTTTCGACACGCATTCTCAGGGCACACTCCTCTGATCCCCCAGCCCCGGGGCTCCCCCTTACGTCAGCATTTCGACGGTTCGGTCAGCATCATCCGAATGGGGGATGACCGCTCCTGCGACGTCTTGCAGCCTGAGGTGGTTGTGCAATGCTGCGCTCGCGATCTCCGTGGGCACCCGCCGAGTTCGGCAGGGCGCCAAGGCAGGCATCAGGCACGAACCCGTCGCCGTCCGGCCCCCGCGGGGTGGGCCATGGCGGCCCATCGGATCATGGCGTCGCGATGCGCCGGCCCGGCCGGACCCATCGCCGCGCAAAAAATGGGACGGACATGGGCGAACTCGATCACTACTCCCGCCTCGTCGGCGACGTTTACGAGCTTTCCGGCGATCCCCGGCAATGGGGCATCCTGCTGGAGGGCGTCACCCGCTTCATCGACGGGCGGGTCGGCCAGCTCGCGGTCTTCAGCCTCAAGCAGCAGACCAAGCCCACCTGGCGGGTGTGGGGCCACGACCACAACGACTACAAGACCTTCCTCTATCGCCACGCGACGGAAGACCCCCGCCTCTCCTACATCCTCTCCAATCCCGGCCGCGTCATCTGCGGCGAGGACGGGGTGGACCCGGACCAGTTCCGCGCCTCCGCGCTGTTCCGCGAGGTGGTGGAGCCCATGGACATCGAGCATTCGCTCGTCTCCTACTTCGCCCAGGAAGCCGACGTGATGGCCACCATCTGCGCCATGCGCGGCCGGGCGCAGGGCCCGTTCGGGCAGGCGGAGCGGCAGAAGCTCGGCCTCGTGGTGCCGCACCTCAGGCGAGCCTTCGAGCTTTACGCGCTGCTCGACGAGGCCAAGGCGAAGGTCGGCGACATCGCCGCCGCCCTCGACATCGTGGACGCCGGCATCTTCCTCGTGGATGCGGAGATGCACGTCGCCCATGTCAACCGCGCCGGCGAGAGCATGGTGAAGTCCGGCGACATCGCCGTGCGGCAGGGCCGGCTCGCCTTCCGCGACGACCGCGCCTCCCGGCAGGTCGCCGCCGCCGTCGCGCTGGCGCTGGCCGCCGCGCGGGGCGAGGCGAACATCACCCATGCCGAGCACATGGAGGTGTCGCGCGCCGGGGATGATGCCGGCCCGTTCCGGGTGTCGCTGCATCCGCTGCCCGCGGGCGAGGGCAGCCCGCGCCTTGCCACCCGCTCGCAGATCGCGGTGGTGGTGCGCCAGCCCGGGCGCGGCGGGGCCGACGTGGCGCGGCGCATCCAGACCACCTTCAAGCTCACGCCCTCCGAGGCGGCGCTGGCGGCGGCGCTGGCGGTGGGGGCTTCCCTCGCCGACTTCGCCCAGCAGCGCAACGTGGCGCTCTCCACCGCGCGCAGCCAATTGAAGGCGCTCTACGAGAAGACGGGCACCAACCGGCAGGGCGAGCTGGTCGCCCGGCTGCGCGAAAGCCTCGACCTGTCGCTGGTCTGACGCGTCACCGCGGATCGCTTCATCGCGCGTTCATGTCGCGTGAACATCATACGGCCGCGCCCGAGGTGGCGCGGCCGCTCAAGCGTGAGGGGTTGAAACGGGCGTCGTCCGGCAGGGGCCGGCGGCGCGGCAGGATTATTGCCGGGGGAAAGAATGGTGGGGCGCAAGGGTCTGATCCTCGGGGCGGGGATCGTCGTGTTCCTGGGGCTCGCGGCCCTGACCGACGCCATCATGTCGCGCAACGACGCGCCGGCCGAGCCGGGCAAGGCGCAACCGCTCGACCAGGGCTGGTCCAGGGAGCTGCGCGAGGCCTTCTATTACACCCCTCAAGGCTCCCAGCTGATGCCCTACGCCGTGCTGCGGGCGCTGGAGCAGCCGCTCTCCGACAAGCTCTTCCTCGATCCCGCCCATGTGGCGCAGATGGGCTTCCTGCCGGCGGACGGCCCCTCGGCGCTCAATCCGGATGGGCTTCCCATCGGCTTCGTGAAGGACCCGCGCCCCGCCCCGGGCGCGCTCGGCCCCATGGTCGGGCTCACCTGCGCCGCCTGCCACACCGCCGACATCGAGGCGAAGACCGGCGCCCTGATCCGCATCGACGGCGGCGCCTCGCAGGGTGATTACCAGTTGCTGATGGCGCGCCTGAGCAAGGCGCTCGACAACACCCTGGCCGATCCCGCCAAGTTCCAGCGCTTCGCCGCGCGGCTGGTGGCGGTGGACCCGAAGGCCGTGCGTCCCGCGCTGGAGGCCCTCGCCACCGACATCCGGCGCCTGGAGGCCTCCGCCTGGACCCCCATCCCCTACGGGCGGGGACGGCTCGACGCCTTCGGCCACATCCTCAATGCGGTGGCGGCCAACGCCCTGAAGGAACCGGCCAATTTCCGCATCCCCGACGCGCCGGTGAGCTATCCCTTCCTCTGGACCACGCCCCAGCAGCGCTACGTGCAGTGGAACGGCGTTGCTGGAAACCCGCTCGGCCGCAACCTCGGCGAGGTGCTGGGCGTGTTCGGCCATCCCGATTTCGCCAATGGCAACCTCGCCGCCGCCAGCTCCACCGCGCTGGGCGAAAACCTCGTCGCGCTCGAATCCTGGGTCGCGACACTGAAGCCGCCGCCGTGGCCGGAGAAGGTGCTGGGCAAGGTCGACGCCGCCAAGGCGAAGCGCGGCGCCGAACTGTTCAAGGCCAATTGCGCCGGCTGCCACGGCGGGCCCGACTATCGCCTGACCCCCGCCGCCGAGACCGAGGGCGGGCGGCAGTGGATCGCCGTCTCCATGGTGAACATCGACACCGTGAAGACCGACCCGAAGATGGCGATGAACTTCATCACCCGCTACGCCAAGCCCGGCCCCTTCACCCAGCTGCCGCCCACCACGCCGCGCCTGCCGGACGGGCAGGTGCTCGCCGGCTCGCTGCTGCTGGCGGCGGTGACCGCCATCACCGAGAACGACCTGCGCGCCCGGGGCATCACCGGCGATGCGCGCAAGGCCGCCTACGGCTGGCGCTTTGCCCCCGGCAGCAACACCCCGCAATCCGGCTGGCTGCTGCCGCCGAGCTACAAGGCCGGCCCGCTCGCCGGCGTGTGGGCGACGGGGCCGTTCCTCCACAACGGCTCCGTGCCCACCATCTACGACCTGCTCTCTCCCGAGGAGGAGCGGCCGGCGGTGTTCTACGTGGGCTCCAGGCGCCTCGACACGGAGAAGCTTGGTTTCGTGTCCTCCTATGACTCGATGCCCGAGGCCGAGCGCGCCCGCGTCTCCCGCTTCGACACCGCCCTGCCTGGCAATTCCAACCGCGGCCACGCCTTCCCGACGGGGGCGAAGCTCCCGCCCGAGGATCGCTATGCCATCATCGAATATCTCAAGGTCCTGGAGGGCCCCGATGTCCGTCCCTGAGGCCGCGGCGCGGGTGCGCCCCTATACGCCCTATCTGGACAAGCTCGCCGCCGTCCGCCCCGCCGAGCGCTGGCCGCTGGTGCGGGGCTGGATTTCCAGCGAGCCCCGCCCCTTCTTCGCCGAGCTGCGCGCCCATGCGCCGGTCTACGAGACCAGCGAGGTGACGCTCGTCGCCAAGCGCGCGGACGTGATCGAGATCCTGTCCGTGCCGAAGGTGTTCACCGTCGATCTCTACAAGCCCAAGATGGGCGACTTCATGCTGGCCATGGACGAGACGGTGGTGAACTACCGCGACAAGTCCGTGATGCGCGCCATCCTCGCGTGGGACGACCTGCCGAAGATCCGCGCCACCGTGGCCGAGGTGGCCGACGAGGCGCTGAATGCTGCGGGCAGCGAGATCGAGGCGGTGCAGAAGCTGGCGCGCCTTGTGCCCCTGCGCATCGTGCAGCGCGTCTTCGGCATCAAGGGGCCGGACGCCGACCTGCTCGACTGGTCCTATGCCAACCAGATGGACCAGTTCAACAACCTGCCCTACGACGACCGCCCGGACGCCGACGCCATCCACCAGGCGGCGGAGGACAGCCGGGTGAAGCTGCGCGCCTTGTTCGCCGCCCTCATCCCGGCGCGCATCGCCGAGATCAAGGCCGGCACCGCGCCGGACGACAGCCTCACCCGCATCCTCAGCCTGAACCTGCCGGCGGCGGACCATTTCGGCATGGACCGGGTAGTCATCAACATCGGCGGCCTGCTCATCGGCGCCATCGAGACCACGGCGGAAGCCGCCATTAACGCGCTGGCCGAACTCTTCGCCCGGCCGGAAGTGCTCAGCGACGCGCGGGCGGCGGCCAGGGCCGGCGATGACGCGGTGTTCGACGGCTATGTGTGGGAGGCGCTGCGCTTCTCCCCCATCGTCGCCTTCATGTTCCGCGAGGCGGCGGCGACCTACACGCTGGCCAAGGGCACGGCACGGGAGAAGGTGCTGGGCAAGGGCACGGTGGTGCTCCCCTTGAGCCTCTCCGCCATGTTCGATCCGGACTTCGTGCCGGAGCCGGACGCCTTCAAGCCGGACCGGCCGTTCCACACCTACCTGCATTTCGGCTACGGGCACCACGAATGCCTTGGGCGCTATGTGGGCGGCACCATGATCCCCGAGATCGTGAAGCGCGTGCTCCTGCGCCCCGCCGCCCGCCCCTTGGCGCCGGTGGACATGGCGGGCACGCCGTTTCCCCAGACCTATCGCATCGGGCTGACCTGACGGAGTAGAGTTGCGGGATGGCTCCCGTTCCCGACGTCCCTCCCGCCATCTGCCAACCGGCGAAGCCGGCCAAACCAACCGCCAAACCTTCGGCCAAGACGGACGAGGCGCGGCAGGCGGCGGTGGCGAAGTATGGCGAGGCGCTGTTCTACCGCGCGGGGGACGATCTCTTCGCCTTTCCCGCGCGCTATGCCCTCGCGCCGCCGGAGCTTGGCCTCATCGGCTGCATCATCCGCAGTCGCGAGACCGCCTTCGCCTTCCGCTTGTCTGACATGGCCGCGGCCATGGCCGCCCATGCGGCCACCCCCGGCGTCGCGCCGCCGCGCACAGAGGGCGCCCCGGCGGGGGATGACCCCACCATCCGCGTAACGGCCTTCCATCTCGGCCCCCATCCCGACTTCGCCGGCATGACGAAGACCATCGCCAGCGTGCGGCGGGAGGACAAGAGGCAGGGCTTCGTCAACGATCTGGAACGGTTTCCGGCAGCGGGGGGCGACTATCTGGTGCGCATTTCCGAGGATCGCGGCGTGCTCGCCCGCCTGCCCGCGACGCCTGACGCCCCCGACGCCCGCGCGCAGCTCTGGTTCCAGACGCCCGTCTGGTCGGCCGCCGTGGAGGTGCCGGCGAGCGCCCTGCCCCGCTGGGACACCATCCACGCCGCCATCGACGCCTTCGTGGCGCAGCATCTGGTGAAGGGCTATTTCAAGCGCTAGAGCGCCTTGATACCGGCGCCGCGCGCAACAAAGTTTTGATTCCCGCGCCCGTTCCCGGTAAGCCTCGCCGGCTGGAGGGCGCGCCGGAAGCCTGCAATGCGGGCGGATCGGGCTCGCGCTCTCCGTCCCCGAGTTGGAGGGGCGTTTCATCCGGCGGACGGATTTCATCCGCCCGGGCGTCGCGCTCCAGACGCGCGAACGCCATGACAAAGACAGACGCTCCCCTCTCCCTCGCAGACCTTCGCTCCGAGATCGACCGCATCGACGCGGCCATGCACCAGCTGCTCATGGAGCGCAGCGAGATCATCGATCGCCTCGTGCAGGTGAAGCACACGCAGGGCACCGAGGGCGGCTCCGCCTTCCGGCCCGCCCGCGAGGCGGACATGATGCGCCGGCTGGTGGAGCGCCATCGCGGCCTGCTGCCGCTCGACACGGTGGAAAGCATCTGGCGCGTCATCATCGCCACCTTCACCTATGTCCAGGCGCCCTATTCGGTCCATGCCGACCTCTCCGGCGGCGAGGCCTCCATGCGCGACAGTGCGCGCTTCCATTTCGGCTTCACCGTGCCGTTCCTGCCCCACATGGGCGCGCGGGGCGTGATCGATGCGGTGGCCGGCTCGCGCGGCGATCTCGGGCTGCTCGCCGCCGCCCCCTCTCCGTCTGCCGCCGACCCATGGTGGACAGCGCTGGAGGCGGAAGGCGCACCCAAGATCATCGCCCGCCTGCCCTTCGTGGAGCGGGACGACCATCCCGCCGGCCTGCCGGTATTCGTGGTGTCCCACCCCATCGCGGATGCCGCCGTGCGGGAGGTCCGCGTCTATTCGCTGCGCGTGACGGGATGGAGCGCGGCCGCGGGCCGTGCCATACCCGCCTTCGCCGAGGTGGTGGTGGCGCCGGACGAAGCCCTCGACGGCGCCGCCTTGCTCGTGTCCCTGCCCCCCGGCCATGCCGTGGACGAGGTGACGGGCGCCCTCGCAGAAGCGGGCGCGGGCATCCGCGCCGTCGCCGAGGTGGGCAGCCACGCCGCCACCCACAAGGTGGAGCGCGTCTCCGCCCGGCCGTGAAGAAAGATCGTCTGGAGTAACCCGAGATGTCCGCCGTGCTGAACGACCCCATCCCCACCGGCCGGCCCGAGCCGAAGCCGGGCGTGCTCGCCATCGAGGCCTATGTGCCGGGCAAGAGCCATGCTCCGGGGGTGGAGAAGGTGTTCAAGCTCTCCTCCAACGAGACCCCCCTCGGCCCGAGCGAGAAGGCGCTCGCCGCCTTCGCCGAGGCCGGCCGCCGGCTGGAGGACTATCCCGACGGCTCCGCGAGCGCGTTGCGCCAGGCCATCGCCAAGGCCAACGGGCTCGATCCCGACCGCATCATCTGCGGCGCCGGCTCCGACGAGATCCTGAACCTCGTGACCCACACCTATGTGGCGGCGGGGGACGAGGTGATCTATTCGGAGCACGGCTTCCTCGTCTACAAGATCGCGACCCTCGCCGCCGGCGGCGTGCCGGTCGTGGCGAAGGAGCGCGACCTCACGGCCGACGTGGACGCCATGCTCGCGCTGGTGACGCCGAAGACGCGCCTCGTCTTCCTCGCCAATCCGAACAACCCCACCGGCACCTATCTGCCGTTCGACGAGGTGAAGCGCCTGCACGCGGGCCTGCCCTCCAACGTGCTCCTCGTGCTGGACGCGGCCTATGCCGAATACGTCCGCCGCAACGATTACGAGACCGGGCTGGAGCTGGCGCTCTCCACCGACAACGTGCTCATGACCCGAACCTTCTCCAAGATCCACGGCCTCGCCGCGCTGCGCATCGGCTGGGCGGTGGGGCCGGCCCATGTCATCGACGCCATGAACCGCATTCGCGGGCCGTTCAACATGAACACCCCGGCCCTGCTGGCGGGCGCCGCGGCCATCGCCGATGCCGCCCATGTGGAAAAGGCGGTGGCGCACAACGCCCAGTGGCTGCCCTGGCTCACCGGCAAGATCGAGGCGCTGGGGCTTCAGGTGACGCCCTCGGTGGCGAACTTCCTGCTCATCCATTTCCCGGACACTCCCGGCCGCACGGCGAAGGAGGCGGACGCCTTCCTCATGCGCCGCGGCCTCGTGCTGCGGCAGGTGGCGAGCTATGGCCTGCCCAACGCCTTGCGCATGACGGTGGGGACGGAAGAGGCCAACGAGCTGGTGGTCGCGGCGCTCGCCGAGTTCATGGCCGGCGGAGCGGCGGGGTCCAACACGTGATCCAGCCTCTCGTGCCGCGCCTCGCCATCATCGGCGCGGGTCTCATCGGCTCGTCCATGGCCCGTGCCGCGCGAGAGAAACATCTCGCCGGTACCATCGTCGTCGCCGACGCTGATCCCGCCGTATGCGAGCGGGTGCGGCAGCTCGGCTTCGCCGATGTGGTGACGCAAGACGCCGGGGACGCCGCCGAAGGCGCCGACATCGTGATCGTCGCCGTTCCGGTGGGCGCCTCCGGCAAGGTGGCCCAGGCGGTGGGGCCGCGCCTCAAGACCGGCGCCATCCTGTCCGACGTGGGCTCGGTGAAGGGCTTCGTGGTGGAGGCCATGGCCCCGCACGTGCCGGCCCATGCCCATCTCATCCCGGCCCATCCGGTGGCCGGCACGGAATTCTCCGGCCCGGACGCCGGCTTCGCCTCCCTGTTCGAGAACCGCTGGTGCATCGTCACCCCGCCCGACGGCGCGGACCCCGCCGCGGTGGAAGCCATCGTCGCCTTGTGGCGGGCGGCCGGGGCGAACGTCGAGACCATGAGCGCCCAGCACCATGATCTGGTGCTCGCCATCACCAGCCACGTCCCCCACCTCATCGCCTACAACATCGTGGGCACGGCGGCGCATCTGGAGGAGACGCTGACCTCCGAGGTCATCAAATTCTCCGCCGGCGGCTTCCGCGACTTCACCCGCATCGCCGCCTCCGACCCCACCATGTGGCGCGACGTGTTCCTGACCAACCGGGAGGCGGTGCTGGAGATGCTCGGCCGCTTCACCGAGGATCTCACCGCCCTGCAGCGGGCCATCCGCTACGGCGACGGGGATGCGCTGTTCGAGCACTTCGCCCGCACCCGCGCCATCCGCCGCTCCATCATCGAGCAGGGGCAGGAAACCGCCGCCCCTGACTTCGGCCGTCGCGCGGCGGAAAAGCCGAAGCACGAGGACAGCTGACGAAGTGGGACATGTGACGCCCGGAATATGACGGTCGGTCAGCTTCCGTCACACCCGCGTGTCATATCCGCGTGGCATCCGCCCTGTAGGGACCAGCGTCACCATTCCGCCGAAGTCTCGCGCGACCTGAGAGGGGTTCGCCCCGACACAAGGAAGTAGATTCGGATGCTGGCGCGCCTGCTGCCCGTCGTCATGCTGCTCGCCGCGGCGCTCTTTCCGCGCGTGGCAGAGGCGCATCCCCACGTCTGGGTCACCATGAAGACCGAAGTGGTCTACGGCACCGACGGCAAGCTCACCGCGCTCAAGCAGGCCTGGACCTTCGACGACGCCTTCACCGCCTTCGCCTTGCAGGGGCTGGAGAAGCAGAAGGACGGCACCTATGGCGACGACGTGCTGAAGCCGCTCGCCGAGGTGAATGTCACGTCCCTGAAGGAATACGACTATTTCGTCCGGGGAAAAAGCGCCACCGGCAAGCTCGCCTTCAAGGACCCGGTGGATTATTACCTCACCTACGAGAACGAGCTGCTCACCCTGCACTTCACCTTGCCGCTGGCGAAGCCCGTCGCGGTGAAGGGGGCGGCCACCATCGAGATCTATGATCCCACCGTGTTCGTCTCCTTCTCCTTCGCCGACACGGAGCCGGTGAAGATGGTCGCGGCGCCGGCCGGCTGCACGCAGGAAGTCACCTCGCCGGAGCCGCCGTCCAGCTCGGCGCTCAACGAATCCTTCTTCGCCGGCCTGACCTCCGGCAGCACCTATGGCGCCCAGTTCGCGGACAAGATCACGGTGAAGTGCCCGTGAGCGCACTCCCGGCGGCAGTGCCCGCGCGGATGCGCCGGGCGGGGATGATCCTTCTCGCCCTCGGCGCCATGGTGCTGTTCGCGCTGCTGGTGGCGCTGGTGCTCTATCCCGACATGGCGTTCGCGCAGGGGTTTGGCCCGCCAAAGGCGACGCCCTTCGGGCTCGGCGGGGCCGCCGCCCAGCCGCCGCCCTCCGGCATCACCGGCTTCATCCTCGCCAAGCAGGCGGAATTCTACCGCGCGCTGGTGGGGGCGGTGCGCGCCGCCAAGCAGGACGGCAACGCCACCTTCCTCCTCGCCGGCCTCTCGTTCGCCTATGGCGTGTTCCACGCGGCCGGGCCGGGGCACGGCAAGGCGGTGATCTCCTCCTATCTCCTCGCCGATGGCGGCACCCTGCGCCGGGGTGCCGTGCTGTCGCTGGCCGCCGGCATGGTGCAGGCGGTGGCGGCCATCCTCTTCGTCGGCATCCTCGCGCTGGCGCTGGGGGCGACCGCCGTTTCCATGGCGCAGGCCATGACGGTGGTAGAGGTCGCCGCCTATGGCGGCATCGGCCTGTTCGGGCTTTATCTCGCGATCGTGAAGGGCCGCGCGCTGATTGCTGCGGCGCGGGGCGATGCGGCCCACGTCCACGCCGCCGATTGCGACTGCGGCGACAAGCACGCCCCCAACCCCGCGCTTCTCGCGGGACAGGGCGGATGGAAGCGCGCCGCGATCGCCGTGGTCTCGGCCGGTGCCCGGCCCTGCTCCGGCGCCATCCTCGTGCTGACGTTCGCACTCTCGCAGGGCGTGTTCCTGAGCGGCGTCGCAGCCGCCTTCGCCATGGGCCTCGGCACCGCCGCCATGGTGACCCTGATCGCCGGCATCGCCGTCTACGGCAAAAGGCTCGCCGTGCGCATCGCCGGACGCGACACGCGATGGTCCGTCATGGCCCGGCTGGGGGTGGAACTGGGCGCGGCGCTGCTGGTGATGCTGTTCGGCTTCGGCCTGCTGACCGGCTATCTGGAAAGCGAGCGGCTGCTGCCGGGCTGATCCTCGTCGGTTTGGGTTGCCGCAGCGCAGCCAATTCCGGGTGCAATGCACCAAAATACGTCACGCCCAGCTTTTCGGCAATTTCGTTGCGCTTTGAATTAAAACAACGAAATTGCCGGGTGCGACACTCCGTGCCAGCCTAAAGGCGAACGGTGCACGTGATTTCCACGCGATGCCGTTCCCTGCCCGGCCCCGCTGGAGGCGTCGCGATGGCTCTGAAGCCTGTTTCGCTCGACGACAAATATGACCTGTCCCAGGAGCGCGTGTTCGTATCGGGCACGCAGGCTCTCGTCCGCCTCGCCTTGATGCAGAAGGAGCGCGACCGGCGCGCCGGCCTCAACACGGCCGGCTATGTCACTGGCTATCGCGGCTCCCCCCTCGGCGGGCTCGACCAGCAGTTCCTGCGCGCCGAGAAGGTGCTCAAGGCCAACGACATCAAGTTCATGTCCGGCCTCAACGAGGACCTCGCCGCCACCGCTCTCTGGGGTTCGCAGCAGGCGGAGCTGCGCGGCGAGGGCAAGTATGACGGCGTGTTCGGCCTCTGGTACGGCAAGGGACCGGGCGTCGACCGCTCCGGCGACGTGTTCCGCCACGCCAACAATGCCGGCACCTCGCGGCACGGCGGCGTGCTCGCCCTCATGGGCGACGACCACACCTGCGAAAGCTCCACCACCGCCCACCAGAGCGAATTCCATTTCGTCGACGTGATGATCCCGGTGCTGAACCCTGCGGGCGCGCAGGAGATCATCGATTACGGGCTCTATGGCTGGGCGCTGTCGCGCTTCGCCGGCACGTGGGTCGGCCTCAAGGCGGTGAAGGACACCATCGAGTCGACCGGCATCGTGGACGGGCGCCTGGACCGCGTGCGCATCGAGCCGGCGCTGGGCTTCGAGATGCCGCCCGGCGGCCTCAACATCCGCCTCGGCGACACGCCGCTGGCGCAGGAGGAGCGGCTCCAGGAATTCAAGCGCGACGCCGTGCTGCATTTCCTGCGGGCGAACCGCCTCAACCGCTTCATCACCTCCGGCGGCGCCCGCCCGCGCATCGGCATCGCCACCGTGGGCAAGTCCTATCTCGACGTGCGGCTCGCGCTCGACGAACTCGGCATCGACGAGGTGCGGGCGAACGATCTCGGCCTGCGCATCTGGAAGGTGGCCTGCCCCTGGCCGCTGGAGACGCAGGGCCTCCACGAATTCGCCAAGGGCCTCGACCTCATCATGGTGGTGGAGGAGAAGCGCTCCCTCATCGAGGTGCAGGTGCGCGAGGAGCTGTACGGCACCGCCAACCAGCCCGTCTGCATCGGCAAGAAGGACGAGCAGGGCCGCTGGATGTTCCCGGTGAAAGGCGCGCTGGATCCCAACGACATCGCCATCCAGCTCGGCCGGCGCCTCCTGGCCTATGGCCACATCCCGGACATCGCCGCCCGCGTGGCGGAGCTGGAAGAGGCGCAGCGGGTGCTTGCCGCCACTTCGGACGTGGCGACGCGCATCCCCTATTTCTGCTCCGGCTGCCCGCACAATTCCTCCACCAAGGTGCCCGAGGGCATGCGCGCCTATGCCGGCATCGGCTGCCACTACATGGTGCAGTGGATGGACCGGGAGACCACCGGCTTCACCCAGATGGGTGGCGAGGGCGCCAACTGGATCGGCGAATCCTCCTTCTCCAAGCGCGGCCATGTGTTCCAGAACCTCGGCGACGGCACCTACAACCATTCAGGCTATCTCGCGCTCCGCGCCGCCTGCGCCGCCAAGGTGAACGTCACCTACAAGATCCTCTTCAACGACGCGGTCGCCATGACCGGCGGCCAGACCCATGACGGCAACCTCACCGTCCCGGTCATCGCCCGTCAGGTGGCGGCGGAAGGGGTGGAGCGGGTCGTCGTCGTCACCGACGAGCCGGGGAAGTACCCCGCCAACACGCTCTGGCCGGCCGGCATGACCATCCACCACCGCGACGAGCTGGACGCCGTGCAGCGGGAGCTGGCGGCCATTCCCGGCGTCACGGTGATGATCTACGACCAGACCTGCGCCTCGGAGAAGCGGCGGCGCCGGAAGCGCGGCCAGTTCCCCGACCCCGACAAGCGCGTGCTCATCAACGAGCGCGTCTGCGAGGGCTGTGGCGATTGCGGGGTGAAGTCCAATTGCGTCTCCGTGCAGCCGCTCGAAACCGAATTCGGCCGCAAGCGCGAGATCGACCAGTCGTCCTGCAACAAGGACTTCTCCTGCGTGAACGGCTTCTGCCCCTCCTTCGTGACGGTCCACGGGGCGAAGCCGAAGAAGAGCGCGGGCGCGGCGGCCGGCGCGGACTCATGGCCCGAGCTGCCGGAGCCGGCGCATCCCGAGATCCACGGCACCTATGGCATCATTGCCACGGGCGTGGGCGGCACCGGCGTCGTCACCATCGGCGCCATCCTCGGCATGGCGGCGCATCTGGAAGGCAAGGCCTGCGGCATGATCGACATGGCCGGCCTCGCCCAGAAGGGCGGCGCGGTCTACAGCCACATCCGCCTCGCCAACGACCCGGCCGACATCACCGCCATCCGCGTGCCGGCGCGCGGCGCCGACGTGGTGCTGGGCGGCGATCTGGTGGTCGCGGGCACCAAGAAGGTGCTGGCGGCGGTGAAGCCGGGCAAGACCATCTGCGTGGTGAACACGCACGAGGTGCTGCCCGGCGACTTCACCCGCAACGCGGACTATTCGCTCCCCACCGAGCGCATCAAGCGCACCATCCGCGATCTGGTGGGCGATGCGCAGACCCACTTCATCGAGGCGAGCCGCCTCGCCCAGGCGCTGTTCGGCAACGCGCTGGCGCAGAACATCTTCATGGTCGGCTATGCCTACCAGTTCGGCGCCCTGCCCTTGTCCGCCGCCGCCATCGAGCGGGCTATCGAGCTGAACGGCGAGGCGGTGGCCATGAACAAGGCCGCCTTCCTCTGGGGCCGCCGCGCCGCACACGATCCGGCCGCCGTGGAGGCCATCGCCACGCCGAAGGGCACCGTCTCCAGCGACGCGCGGCGGCTCTCGCAGAGCCTCGACGAGGTGATCGCCCGGCGCGTCGCCGACCTCACCCTCTACCAGAACGCCGCCTATGCGGCCCGCTACAAGGCGCTCGTGGACAAGGTGCGCATCAATGAGCAGGCCAAGGCGCCCGGTCGGGGCGGCCTCGCCGAGGCGGTGGCGAAGAACCTCTACAAGCTCATGGCCTACAAGGATGAGTACGAGGTCGCCCGGCTCTATGCCGATGGCGCTTTCCGCGCCCAGGCGGACGCGGCCTTCGACGGTGCGCTGAGGTTCGAGTTCCACCTCGCCCCGCCCCTCCTCGCCCGCCGCGACGCGACGGGGGAGCCGCGCAAGATCACGCTGGGACCTTGGATGATGAAGGGCTTCTCCCTGCTGGCGAAGCTCAAGGGCCTGCGCGGCAGCGCGCTGGACCTGTTCGGCTACACGCAGGAGCGCCGCACCGAGCGGACGCTGATCGCGGACTATGAGCGCACGGTGGGCGAGCTGCTGGCCAAGCTCGACCCCGCCAACCACGCGATCGCCGTCGCCATCGCCTCCATCCCGGAGAAGATCCGCGGCTTCGGCCACGTGAAGCTGCGGCACCTGGAGGCGGCCAAGGCCGAGGAGCAGGACCTCCTCGCCCGCTTCCGCAACCCGCCGGCGCCGACAGCGGTTGCGGCGGAGTAGGGGAAATTGCCTTCTCCCCTCGCGGGAGAAGGCGGATCGCGGCGCACGCCGCGAGACGGATGAGGGGGTGGCGCCGATCGCCCCATCGCCGGTCATGCGCTGAGCGCCCCCCTCACCCCCGGCCCCTCTCCCGCCCGAACTCGGCAGCAGCCGAGTTCGGTTCGCGGAGATTGAAGTCGGCAAAAGCCGACTTCAAGGGGAGAGGGGGGAAGACTGGAAGGAGCGGCGCGCGCCGCCTTGCCTCAGTTCCCGCCGAGGATGGCCTTCAGCTCGGCGCGGAACTCCGCCTCGATGTCGGGGCGCGAGAGCGCATAGGCGACGTTGGCCATGAGGAAGCCGATCTTCGAGCCGCAGTCATAGACGTTGCCGTCGAAACGCACCGCGTAGAACGGCTCGGTCTCCTTCAGCTTCAGCATCGAGTCCGTGAGCTGGATCTCGTTGCCGGCGCCGCGCTCCTGCTTGGCGAGCAGGTCGAAGATGCCGGGCTGGAGGATGTAGCGGCCGGAAATGGCGAGGTTGCTCGGCGCGGTGCCGGCCTTGGGCTTCTCGACCATCTGGGTGATGGTCTTGGCGCCCTTCGCCGCATCGGCGCCGGTGCCGACGATGCCGTACTGGTGGGTCTGGTCGTCCGGCACCTCGTACACCGCCACCACGTTGCCGCCGGTCTCGTTGTAGGCCTCGACCATGGAGCCGAGGCAGCCGTGGCCGTTGCCGTTGCCGGTCCTCGGCATGTGCAGCATGTCGGGCAGGAGCAGCGCGAACGGCTCGTCGCCGATGATGTCGCGCGCGCACCACACCGCATGGCCAAGGCCGAGGGGCAGCTGCTGGCGGGTGAAGGACGTGGTGCCGGCCTTGGGCGTGTCGCGGTCGAGCTGCTCCAGCTCCTTGACCTTGCCGCGCTCCTGAAGCGTGCGCTCCAGCTCGAACTGCCGGTCGAAATGATCCTCGATCACCGCCTTGTTGCGGCCGGTGACGAAAACGATGTGCTCGATGCCGGCGGCGCGGGCTTCATCCACGACGTGCTGCACGACGGGCCGGTCCACCACCGTCAGCATCTCCTTCGGCACAGCCTTGGTCGCCGGAAGGAAGCGCGTGCCGAGGCCCGCGACGGGTAGGATCGCCTTGCGAATGGGTTTACGCATTTCGAGTAACGCCCCTCCTGAATACCCACGCCCGTGGTCTAGCACAGCTGGAGCGTGAGCGTGCGGCACGTCGGCCGCTGCGCGAATCTGTCCTGCCCCTATGGCAGCCGAGTGGCAACGGCCGAAATCGCCCCGCTGTTCCCCAAGATGGGTTAATGCGGCCCCAACGCGATACCGGCCATCGAAACTTGCCATCCATTAACCGCGACGCAACCATATTGCCGCCCAGTAGACGCCTCAGACGATCAACCCGGCCCTCATGGCGGGGCGGAAAGGGAAGGCTTTCAAGATGGCTTCGACGACGCGCGGAAGGACCACCTTGGGAAGCGGCGTGGCCGTGGCGCTCGCCCTCATCGCCGGCCTCGTTACCCCCGCCGCCGGACAGGCCCAGACCACGGGCTCCATCTTCGGCTTCCCGCCGCCCGCCCCGCAGGCGGCGCAGGCCGGCGCGGGCCATCCGCTGATGACGCCGCAGGCGCTCGCCCAGGCTGAAGCGAACTTCCCCCAGTGCATCGCCAATCTGTGGCCGCTGGCCCAGTCCAAGGGCGTGTCCCGGCGCACCTTCGAGCGCTACACCGCTTCTCTGCAGCCGCAGATGAAGATCATGGAATTCATGGACAGCCAGCCGGAATTCTCCAAGCCCATCGGCGCCTATGTGAACATGCTGGTCACCGAGTGGCGCGTGAAGAAGGGCCGCGAGATTCTGGAACGCTACAAGCCCATCTTCGACCGCGTCGAGAAGGCCTATGGCGTGGACCGCTACGCCGTCACCGCCATCTGGGGCATCGAATCCACCTATGGCGATCCGAAGGGCATCGGCTCGCGCAACGTGCTGGAATCCACCGCCACGCTCGCCTGCATCGGGCGGCGGCAGGATTATTTCCGCGACGAATTCATCGCCACGCTCCAGATCCTGGAGAAGGACGACGTGCCCTACGACCACCTCACCGGATCGTGGGCGGGTGCGTTCGGGCCCACCCAGTTCATGCCCACCTCGTTCCAGCGCTTCGCGGTGGATTTCGACGGCGACGGCAAGCGCAACGTGGTGGATTCCATTCCCGACATCATCGCCTCCACCGCCAACAATCTGAAGCTGGACGGCTGGGAGTTCGGCAAGGCGTGGGGCTATGAGGTGGCGCTGCCGCAGGGCTTCGACTACCGCCTCGCCAACCGCAGCAACAAGAAGACTCTGGCGGAATGGAACGCGCTGGGCGTGCGCCGGCCGAGCGGCATCGCCTATCCGCGCCCCGGCGACACCGCCTATCTGCTGCTGCCGGGCGGTGCCAGCGGCCCGGCCTTCCTGATGATGAAGAATTTCGACGCCATCCTGAAGTACAACCCGGCCGACGCCTACGCCCTAGCCATCGGGCATCTGGCCGACCGGCTGCGCGGCGGCGGCGCCTTCGCCCAGGCGTGGCCGAAGGAGGAGCGCGGGCTCTCCAAGGCCGAGCGGCAGGAAATCCAGAGCCGTCTCACCCAGATGGGCTACGACATCGGCAATGTGGACGGCATCCTCGGCCAGAAGAGCCGGGTCGCCATCCAGGACTACCAGGTCCGCGCCGGCCTCCTGCCGGACGGCTATCCCGACGTCGCCTTGCTCCAGCAGATGCGCCGCTGAGCGGGGCGAATCCGTCGTCGTCCTCCGATTTGATCGGAGGACCCATGGCGCCGCTCGTCCCGACCTCCGGCCGCCCGCGATGGCGGAGGGATGGGCCCTCCGATCAAGTCGGAGGGCGACAGCTGTAATTGCCCTCGGCGCTCCTGGTGCGCCGTTGCTGGTCCGCGAACGGGCTCACACCAGCCCGTCCACCGCCTCCGTCAGCCGCTCCAGATCCTCCGGGCGGGACAGGCGATGGTCGCCGTCCTTGATGAGGGAGAACACCACGTCGTCCTCGGCGAGGCAGCTCACGAGGCGCATGGCGTGCTCCCACGGCACGTCCTCGTCCCGCGCGCCCTGCAGGATGCGCACCGGGCAGCCCACCGCGAACGGCGCGCCCAGGAGCAGATGGCGCCGCCCGTCCTCGATCAGGTCGCGGGTGATGACATAGGGCTCCTCGCCATAGAGCGTCGGCTTGAGGAATTTGCCGGTCGTCTCGATCAGCGCGCGCACTGGCGGGGGGAACTTCTCCCACATCAGGGCTTCGGTGAAGTCCGGTGCCGGGGCCACCAGCACCAGCCCCTTCAGCCTTTTCTCCCCCCGCGCGGCGAGGGCGCGGGCGAGGAGCAGCGCGATCCAGCCGCCCATGGACGAGCCGATGACCACCTGCTCGCCCGAGGTGGCCTGGTCGAACACCGCCAGCGCCTCATTGAGCCAGCGCGAGATGGTGCTCTCCTCGAACGCCCCGCCGGAGGCGCCGTGGCCGGAATAATCGAACCGCACGTTCGCCTGCCCGCGCGCCTGCGCCCAGCGGGCGAGGTGCTCCGCCTTGGTGCCGGTCATGTCCGACTTGAAGCCGCCGAGCCAGAACAGGCCGGGCGCCGCGCCGGGGATGGCGCGGATGGCGATGGCACGGCCGTCCACGTCGAGGGTGGAGGCGGTTTCGCCGGGGATGGTCTCGGTCATGGCGTCAGCTCAGGCGAAGGCGGCGAAATAGCGCGCGATGATGCGGGAATAGATGCGCGTCAGCACCTCGAGATCGGCGACGGGGGTGGCCTCGTCCACCTTGTGCATGGTCTGGCCCACAAGGCCGAATTCCACCACCGGGCAGAGATCCTTGATGAAGCGCGCATCCGAGGTGCCGCCCGAGGTGGAGGCCTCCGGCCGCCGCCCGGTCTCCGCCTCCACCGCGTCCGCCACCAGTTCCACGAAGGGTCCGGGCGCGGTGAGGAAGCTCTGGCTGGCGCCGGGCTGGAAGGCGAGATCGTAGGTGAGGCCGGCGCCGTCGAGGCGGCGGATGATCTCGGACTTCAGCGTCTCCAGGGAATAAAGGTCGTTGAAGCGCACGTTGAAGCGGGCGGTGGCCTCGGCCGGGATCAAATTGAACACCGGATTGCCGACGTCGATGGAGACGACCTCCAGGTTCGACGGAGGGAAGAAGTCCGAGCCATGGTCGAGGGACGCGGCGGTCAATTCTCCCACCAGCTTTACCAGGCGCGGAATGGGATTGTCGGCGAGGTGCGGATAGGCCACGTGCCCCTGCACCCCCTTCACGGTGAGGATGCCGGAGAGGCTGCCGCGCCGGCCCACCTTGAAGGCATCGCCCATGGCGCCGGGGTTGGTGGGCTCGCCGAGGACGCAGTGATCAATGACCTCGCCCTTCTCCTTCAGCCACTCCACCACCTTCACCGTACCATCCAGCGCCGGGCCTTCCTCGTCGCCGGTGATGAGGAAGGAGAGCGAGCCCCTCTCCGGCCGCCCGCAGGCGAGCGCGGCCGAGAGGAAGGCGGCCACCGCCCCCTTCATGTCCACGGCGCCCCGTCCGTAGAGCTTGCCGTCCTCCACCGTGCCGGCGAACGGACCGTGCTGCCATTGGGCGGGATCGCCCTCGGGCACCACGTCCACATGGCCGGCGAAGCACAGATTGGGGGAGCCGCTCCCGATGCGGGCGTAGATGTTGGGGATGGGCACGCCGCCGCTGTCGAACGTCAGGCGCTCCACATGGTATCCTGACGCCTCCAGCCGACGCGCGACCAGTTCCAGCGCGCCGCCCGAATTGGGGGTGACGGACGGCGCCCGGATCAGTTCGGCCGCCAGCGTCAGCGCATCGGGAACATTGGCCCGAAGCTCGGGCTTGACGGAAGCATCGGCGGTCATCAGGAAAGCCTCATCGCGACCGGGGGACGACGAGATAGCGGCAAACGCGCCGGTCTTTCCAGCGGTTTTCTCGGCGATCCGGGCGGCCGGGCCGCCTTTATGCCCCATCCGCCACGAGGCTGCCGCCTTCAGGCGACAGGAACGCCGCGGCGGAGGTTCAAATATGAAGGTGAAGACGTCCGCGGCCTTTCTGGTCGCGCTCGCCCTGTCGGTTTTCCCGCTGGCTCAGGCCGGCGCCCAGCAGGCCGCGAGCCCGCCGGCGCAAGGCCAACAGCAGGGACAGGGCCAGAGCACGCCCGCCGCGGCCACGCCCAATGCCGCAGCCTCGCCCCCCGCCGCGCCGGCGGCGGCCTCCGGCGCCCCCGCCCCGGCCGCCGGCGATGCGGCGCCCGCACAGCCGGTGCCAGCGCCAAAGCCCGCACCGGTCCCGCCCGATCCGACCATCGTCGCCGCCCGCGAGAAGATGGAGGCGGCCCGCTCCGCCCTCGATTCCATCGACGCCGCCCTCGCGGTGGAAGGCCTGCGCCCCGGCGACCTCGACGAGCTGCGCCAGCGCCTCGACCCCGCCCGCAAGGATCTTGCCGCCGTCTCCGACCAGATCGCCCCCCGCGTCGCCGACGCGGAGAGCCGTCTCAACGGCCTCGGCCCCAAGCCCGCCGACGGCGCGACCGAGGAGCCCACCGTCGCGGCCGACCGCGAGCGCCTGACCAAGGTCGCCGCCGAATTGGGCGGCGTGCTGAAGCAGAACCGCGCGCTGGTGCTGCGCGGCGACCAGATTTCCGACCGCATCAGTTCCCGCCGCCGCGCGTTGTTCACCGGGCAGCTGTTCGAGCGGGTGGATTCTGTCATCGACCCCGACCTGTGGACCAACGCCTTCGGCGCGCTGAATTCCGAGTTCCGCGCCCTGCGCTACTTCGGCAACGACTGGCGGGCCTATTCGGTGCGGCGCCTGTCGCCGCTCGCGGTGATCGGCATCGTCCTCGGCGGCATCGCCATCATGGCCGCCGTGGTGGCGGGCGGCATCCTGCTGCGCAAGCGCCTGCGCACCCCGCCGCCGGAGCCGGGCGAAAGCTTCACGCGCCTGCGCTCGGCGCGCGAGGCGATGAAGGTTCTGTTCCTGAACGCCACCGTTGCGCCCGCCGCGGCTATGGCGGCCATCGCCTTCATCGGCGCGTTCGAGATCATCCCGCCCCGCGCCGATGAACTGGTGCAGGGCATTGTCATCGCCATCTTCATCAAGGCCATCGGCAACGCCGTGGGCCGCGCCTTCCTGGCGCCGAACGAGCCGTGGCGCCGCCTGCCGCCGCTCTCGGATGGCGCCGCCGTACTCGCCTTCCGCTATTACTCCTTCACCGTGTGGACGCTGGCCATCGCCGCCGCCCTCAATGCCCTGCACCGGGTTCTGTTCGCGCCGGTGGGGCTGACGGTGGTGACGAGCGCGATCATGTCGCTGCTCATCGCCGGCTTCATCTCACGCTTCCTCGTCGGCGCCGCCCGCGCCGAGGCCAATGCGGATACGGCGAAGGACCCGGCGACCACCGATCCCTCGGCCATCGCCGCCACCGGCCCCGCGCAGGCTCCGCCCCGCTACATCCGCCTGTTCGTATGGGTGGCGGTGTTCGCCCTCCTCGGGGCGCTGGTGGCCGGCTACATCAGCTTCGCGGCCTTCGTCGCCGCGCGCATGGTCATCGCCGCCGCCGTGCTCGGCGTGCTCTACCTGCTCTATGCCCTCATCGACGCCTTCTTCGGCGAGGGCCTTTCCGCCGAGACCCACCGCGCGCGGGTGATCTCCAGCATGCTCGGCCTGAAGCCGGAGCGGGTGGAGCTGATCGGCGTCCTGGCGTCGGGCCTGCTCAAGCTGCAGCTGTTCGTGATCGCCGCCTTTCTCATTGTCGGCAGCTGGGGCACCTCCACCGCCGACATGATGGAGACGGTGGAGCGCGTTTCCTTCGGCGTGCGCATCGGCAACGCCACCATCACCCTGTGGAGCGTGGTCTATGCCGTGCTCCTGCTGCTCGTCAGCCTCGCGGCGGCGCGCGGACTGCAGAAATGGGTGTCGAGCGCGCTCTTGCCCCGCACCGGGCTCGAGCCGTCGCTGCAATCCTCCATCGCCACCATCGTCGGCTATGTGGGCACCATCGTCGCCGTCATGGTGGCCATGGGCCAGTTGGGGCTGAACCTCGAGAACATCGCGCTGGTCGCCGGTGCCCTCTCGGTCGGTATCGGCTTCGGCCTCCAGTCCATCGTGTCCAATTTCGTGTCCGGCCTGATCCTGCTGGCCGAGCGGCCCATAAGGGTGGGCGACACCATCAATGTGAAGGGCGAGGAAGGCTATGTGCGGCGCATCTCGGTGCGGGCCACCGAGATCGAGACCTTCGAGCGCGCCACGGTGATCGTGCCCAATGCCGACCTCATCACCGGCATGGTGAAGAACTGGACGCACTCCAACACCACCGGCCGCATCATCGTCGCCGTCACCGTCTCCTATGACAGCGATCCGGAGGAGGTGCGCGACATCCTCGTCGGCTGCGCCTGCGACCATCCGCAGGTGCTCCAGTCGCCGCCGCCGCGCGTGTTCCTGATGAAGTTCGCCGATGCGGGCATCGTGTTCGAGCTTCGCTGCGTGGTGGCGAACGTGGACTATGCGCTGACCGTGAAGAGCGACCTGCACTTCCAGGTGCTCTCGCGCTTCCGCAAGGCGCACGTGGGCATGGTGGCGCAGCCCTGGGCCGCCCTCGCCCGGGCCCCGCGCGACATGGTGCCCCCGCCGCCTGCGCCGCCCGACCCGCTGCAATAGGCCGGGGCCGGGGGGGAGCGGGCGCTAACGCTTCCTCAACCCTCCCGGCGCACAAGACAGGGGAACGTCGGGGGATCGCCCCCGAAAGCCCGCCCGATGCGGCCAGCCGGAAGCCGAGACATGCGCGACACTTTTCTCCGCCGCTCCCTCCTCGCCGGTGCCGGCCTTGCGCTTCTCGCCGCCATCGCCGGCTGTGCCACCACCGAGCAGATCGACACCCAGCCGGCCTTCTACATCAACCTCGCCAAGACCGGTAAGCCGGTGGATGCCGCCGCCGCGGCCTCGCTCCTCTCCGACTACCGCACCGCGCGCGGGCTGCCGGCCGTGACCATAGATGACACGCTTTCCCGCCTCGCCCAGGACCAGGCCAACGCCATGGCCAAGGCGGACAACCTCTCCCACGAGGTGGGCGGGCGCAATTTCATGACCCGCATCAAGGCCTCGGGCTATGACGCGAAGCGCGCGGTGGAAAATGTGGGCGCCGGCTACCACACCCTGGCCGAGGCCTTCTCCGGCTGGCGCGATTCCCCCTCGCACAACAAGAACATGCTGGAGCCGGGCGTGACCCGCATGGGCATCGCGACGGCCAACGCGCCCAATTCCAAATACAAGGTCTATTGGGCGCTCATCCTCGCCCAGCCGGATACCCCGCCCGCGCGATGACACGCCTGCGCGGCGCTTGAGCAGGGCGAAAACTCCGGCGCGGCATCCTGTTTACGGCACCGCTGCGCGCGTTCGTGATCGTGCGGTACGGGCGGAGGGCTTTCCCATTGCCGGCTTCTCTGGCCTAATCTGCCTGTTGATATCGTGACAGGCAGGAGAGGAAGATGAAGCGGATCGCTTTCGTCGCGTGCGCCCTGAGCATCCTCGCCGGCCCGGCGCTCGCATGCCCGGGCATGACCAACGCCTCCATCGGCGACACCACGACCACCGCCAGCAATCCCGTGACCCAGAAGGGCGGCTGATTTCGGCGCACGTCGCGCCTCGGCTTCCTCCCGGACGGAACCTCCGTTCCCCGGCCCCAGGGCCGGGGCTTTTTTATGCGCGAAACGCAAACGGCCGGCGGGATACCCGCCGGCCGCTCACTTTCAAACCATTGGCAGCGCCAAGCCGCCGCGCCCATCACATGTGGATGGCGCGCTTCTCCACGGCCATGGCCGCTTCCTTCACCGCTTCCGAGCGGGTGGGGTGGGCGTGGCAGGTGCGGGCGAGATCCTCGGACGAGCCGCCGAACTCCATCAGCACCGCGCATTCGTGGATCATCTCGCCGGCCTCGGGGCCGATGATGTGGGCGCCCAGCACCTTGTCGGTGGCGGCGTCGGCGATGATCTTCACGAAGCCGTCCGTGGTGTTGTTCACCTTGGTGCGGCCGTTGGCGGTGAAGGGGAACTTGCCGACCTTGTAGGCGACGCCCGCGGCTTTCAGCTCGTCCTCGGTCTTGCCGACGGAGGCGACCTCCGGGAAGGTGTAGACCACGCCGGGGATCACGTCGTAGTTCACGTGGCCCGCCTTGCCGGCCAGCTGCTCCGCCAGCGCCACACCCTCGTCCTCGGCCTTGTGGGCGAGCATGGGGCCGACGATCACGTCGCCGATCGCATAGATGCCGGGCACGTTGGTGGCGAAGTGGTGGTCGGTGACCACGCGGCCGCGCGCGTCCTTGGCGACGCCCGCCTCCTCCAGCCCGAGGCCGGCGGTGTAGGCGATGCGGCCGATGGCGACCAGCACCACGTCCGCCTCGATCACCTCGGCGGCGCCGCCGGCGGCGGGCTCCACCGTGACCTTCAGCGTCTCGCCGGAGGTGTCCACACCGGTGACCTTGGTGCCAAGCTTGAAGGTGAAGCCCTGCTTGTCGAGGATGCGCTGGAAGGACTTGGCCACGTCCGAATCCATGCCGGGCAGGATGCGGTCGAGGAATTCCACCACCGTGACCTCAGCGCCGAGGCGCCGCCACACCGAGCCCAGTTCCAGGCCGATGACGCCCGCGCCCACCACGACGAGCTTGCCGGGCACCTTGGGCAGCTTCAGCGCGCCGGTGGAGGAGACGATGCGCTCCTCGTCGATGGTCACGCCGGGCAGCGGAGCGACATCGGAGCCGGTGGCGATGACGATGTTCTTCGTCTCCAGCACCTCGACCTTGCCGTCGGCATTGAGGGTGACTTCCACCTTGCCGGGGCCGAGGATCTTGCCGGCGCCCATATAGACGTCGACCTTGTTCTTCTTCAGCAGGAACTCGACGCCCTTCACGTTGCCGTCCACGCCGCGGTCCTTGAAGGCCAGCATGGCGGGCAGGTCGAGGGTGGGAGCCGGCACGCCGATGCCCATCTCGCCGAACTTGTGGCCCGCTTCCTCGAACAGCTCGGAGGCATAGAGCAGCGCCTTGGAGGGGATGCAGCCCACGTTCAGGCAGGTGCCGCCATGGGTGCCGCGCTTCTCCACCACCGCGACCTTGAGGCCGAGCTGGGCCGCGCGAATGGCACACACATAGCCGCCGGGGCCGGTGCCGATGATGATCAGGTCGTAGGACATGGAATGCACTCGCAGGATGGTCAGCGGGGGTCCAACGCAGCGTTGAACGCCCAGACATGGCCGAACGGATCCTGGATCCGCGCGTGGCGCGCGCCCCAGAACATATCGGCCGGCGGCATAATCACGGTGGCTCCCGCGCGGACGGCGCGAGCGAAGGCGGCTTCGACCTCCGCCCCGCTGCGGAAGTTGGCGTTGAGCGTCACGCTGGCGCCGCCGCGGCTCACGGGCGACGCCAGGCTGTTCCCGAACTCCGGAAACTCGTCACGCAGCATCACTTCCGCGCCGAAGACGTCGACGTTGGCGTGCATCACCCGCACGCCATCTTCCGCCATCTGCCTGAAGGTGCAGGAGGCGCCGAACGCGGCTTCATAAAAAGCAATCGCCTCGGTGCCGCCCCGGACGCAAAGATGCGCCTGGAGCGGCGGAGGGTTCGGCCCGAACGCCATCCTCCTCAGGTCCTCACAGATCCAGCACGAGCCGCGCGGGATCCTCCAGGGTCTCCTTCACGCGCACCAGGAAGGTCACGGCCTCGCGGCCGTCGACGATGCGGTGGTCGTAGGAGAGGGCGAGATACATCATCGGGCGGATCACGATCTGCCCCTTGACCACCACCGGGCGCTCCTCGATGCGGTGCATGCCGAGGATGCCCGACTGCGGCGCATTCAGGATCGGGGTGGACATCAGCGAGCCGTAGATGCCGCCGTTGGTGATGGTGAAGGTGCCGCCCTGCATCTCCTCGATGCCGAGCTTGCCGTCACGTGCCTTGCGGCCGTAGCCGGCGATGGCCTTCTCGATCTCGGCGACGGAGAGCAGGTCCGCATCGCGCACCACCGGCACAACGAGGCCCTTCTCGGTGCCCACCGCGATACCGATGTTGTAGTAGTTCTTGTAGACGAGATCCTGGCCGTCGATCTCAGCGTTCACCGCCGGGATGTCCTTCAGCGCCGCGATCACCGCCTTGGTGAAGAAGCCCATGAAGCCGAGCTTGGTGCCGTGCTTCTTCTCGAAGGCATCCTTGAACTGGCTGCGCAGGCTCATCACGGCGGTCATGTCCACGTCGTTGAACGTGGTGAGCATGGCGGCGGTGTTCTGGGCGTCCTTCAGGCGGCGCGCGATGGTCTGGCGCAGCTTGGTCATCTTCACCCGCTCCTCGCGGGCGGCGTCGGTGGGCGCCGAGGGGGCGCGGACCGCGACCGGAGCGGGCGCGGCGGCGGCCGAGGCGCCGGCGGCGATGGCGGCCAGCATGTCACCCTTGGTGACGCGGCCGTCCTTGCCGGAGCCGGCGACATCGGCCGGGTTCACGCCGGTCTCGGCGGCGATGCGGCCGACGGCCGGACCGTTGCTGCCGGCCGCAACCGCGGCGGCGGGCGCGGCGGGGGCCGCAGGAGCCGGAGCCGGCGCGGCGGCCGGAGCCGGAGCAGCGGCGGGCGCGGCCTCGGCGCCCGAGCCGGCGCCGATGTTGCCGAGCAGCGCGCCGACGCCCACGGTCTCGCCATCCTTGGCGACGATCTCGGAGAGGACGCCCGAGGCCGGGGCCGGCACCTCGACGGTCACCTTGTCGGTCTCAAGCTCCACCAGCGGCTCATCGGCCTTGACGGCCTCGCCGGGCTTCTTGAACCACTTGCCGATGGTCGCCTCGGTAACGGACTCGCCCAGGGTGGGCACGCGGATCTCGGTCATTGTGTTCGCCCCTTGAGGGGGCCTCCCTCAGACTTCGGCTTGGGCCGGGCGTGGCGCCCGGCGCTCGATGAGCGACAGAATGGGCATCACCGCATAGGTGAAGCCCAGGTCCGCCGTGATGACGGGATCCCGAAGCGAGAGGCCGGTCGCGGCGGCCTCGTCGGGAACTTCGATGACGGCCATCCCCCAGATGCCCGCCGGGTCCGCCACGGGACCGACGGCGAGGGCCGTGCCGGCCTCCGCCTCGGCCTGCCAGAACGCGAAGTGCGCCCCCATGGCGTCCATCTCGGCCGCGCTCGCGTCCGAGGGAAAGCTCGGGCGCGGCGGGGAGAGGCGGAGCAGGAAGTGCGGCACGGCGCGTCCTCTTTCGGGCGGTTCTAGGTGTGTCGGATCAGCCCAGGGCTTCCTCGAGGAAGGCCTTGAGCTGGGCCATGTGCTTGGACATCAGGCCGGTGGCGGTGGCGGCGGACGCGGGACGGCCGGCATAGCGCGGACGCTTCGCCGCGCCGCCCGCCTGCTCCAGCACCCACTCCAGATAGGGCTGCACGAAGGCCCAGGATCCCTGGTTCTTCGGCTCTTCCTGGCACCACACCACCTCGGCGTTCTTGAAGCGGCCGAGTTCCTGCACCAGCGTCTTGAGCGGGAACGGATAAAGCTGCTCCACGCGCAGCAGGTAGACATCGTCCACGCCGCGCTTCTCGCGCTCCTCCAGCAGGTCGTAATAGACCTTGCCCGAGGACAGCACGACGCGGCGGATCTTGTCGTCCGGCTTCAGCTTGACGCCGCTCTCGTCCGGGTGCGACTGGGCGTCGTCCCACAGCACGCGGTGGAAGGTGGTGCCGGTCACCATGTCGGAGAGGTCGGACACCGCCCGCTTGTGGCGGAGCAGCGACTTGGGCGTCATCAGGATGAGCGGCTTGCGGAATTCCCGCTTCATCTGCCGGCGCAGGATGTGGAAGTAGTTGGCCGGGGTGGTGACGTTGGCTACCTGCATGTTGTCCTCGGCGCACAGCTGCAGATAGCGCTCGAGGCGGGCGGAGGAGTGCTCCGGACCCTGGCCCTCATAGCCGTGCGGCAGCAGGCAGACGAGGCCGGACATGCGCAGCCACTTGCGCTCGCCCGAGGAGATGAACTGGTCGAACACCACCTGCGCGCCGTTGGCGAAGTCGCCGAACTGCGCCTCCCAGAGCACCAGCGTGTTGGGCTCGGACAGCGTGTAGCCATACTCGAAGCCGAGCACCGCCTCCTCCGAGAGCATCGAATTGATGACCTCGTACTTGGCCTGGGTGTCGGAGAGGTGGTTGAACGGCTTGTAGCGGGCCTCGGTCTCCTGGTCGAGCAGCACCGAATGGCGCTGGGAGAAGGTGCCGCGCTCCACGTCCTGGCCGGACAGGCGGACCGGGTTGCCTTCCAGCAGCAGGGAGGAGAAGGCGAGCGCCTCGCCGGTCGCCCAGTCGATGCCCTTGCCGTCCGCGATGGCCTTCTTGCGGTTGTCGAGGAAGCGCTGGATGGTGCGGTGGACCTGGAAGCCCTCCGGCACGGTGGTGATCTTCTCGCCGATCGCCTTCAGCTCGTCTTCCGGCACGCCGGTGTTGCCGCGGCGCGGATCGTCATCCTCGTGGGTGGGCTTGAAGCCGGCCCAGCGGCCGTCGAGCCAGTCGGCCTTGTTGGGCTTGTAGGCCTGGCCGGCCTCGTGCTCGGCCTCGAGGCGGTCCCGCCACGCATTGCGCATGGTGTCCACCTCGCCGGCGGTCACGACGCCCTCGTTCTCCAGCTTCCTGGTGTACAGCTCCAGCACGCTCGGGTGCTGGCGGATCACCTTGTACATCTTCGGCTGGGTGAACGCGGGCTCGTCGCCCTCGTTGTGGCCGAAGCGGCGGTAGCAGAACATGTCCACCACCACCGGCTTGTGGAAGCGCTGGCGGAATTCGGTGGCCACCTTGGCGCAGAACACCACGGATTCCGGATCGTCGCCGTTGCAGTGGAAGATCGGCGCCTCGATCATCTTCGCCACATCCGACGGATAGGGCGAGGAGCGCGAGTAGCGCGGATTGGTGGTGAAGCCGATCTGATTGTTGATGATGAAGTGGATCGAGCCGCCGGTGCGGTGACCCTTCAGGCCGGAAAGGCCGAGGCACTCGGCCACCACGCCCTGGCCGGCGAAGGCCGCGTCGCCGTGCAGCAGCAGCGGCAGCACCTTGGTGCGCTCGGTGTCGCCGAGCTGGTCCTGCTTGGCGCGCGCCTTGCCCAGCACCACGGGATCGACGATCTCGAGATGGGACGGGTTGGCGGTCAGCGACAGGTGGACCTTGTTGTTGTCGAACTCGCGGTCGGACGAGGCACCGAGGTGGTACTTCACGTCGCCGGAGCCCTCGACCTCGTCGGGGGCCCAGGAGCCGCCCTTGAACTCGTGGAACAGCGCCCGGTGTGGCTTGCCCATCACCTGGGTGAGCACGTTCAGCCGGCCGCGGTGAGCCATGCCGAACACGATGTCCTTCACGCCCAGGTTGCCGCCGCGCTTGATGATCTGCTCCAGCGCCGGGATCAGGCTTTCGCCGCCGTCGAGGCCGAAGCGCTTGGTGCCGGTGAACTTCACGTCGAGGAACTTCTCGAAGCCCTCCGCCTCAACCAGCTTGTTGAGGATGGCGCGCTTGCCCTCGCGGGTGAAGGTGACTTCCTTGTCGACGCCCTCGATGCGCTCCTGGATCCACGCCTTCTCCTCGGGCGAGGAGATGTGCATGAACTCGACGCCCACGGACGCGCAATAGGTGCGGCGCAGGATGGCGACCATCTGGCGGACGGTCGCGAATTCGAGGCCGAGCACATGGTCGATGAAGATCTTGCGGTCGAGGTCAGCCTCGTAGAAGCCGTAGGAGGCCGGGTCCAGCTCCGGCGCCTCGCGCGGGGGGGTGAGGCCCAGCGGGTCGAGATTGGCATGCAGATGGCCGCGCATGCGGTAGGCGCGGATCATCATCAGCGCCTTGACGGAATCGCGGGTGGCCTGCTGCACCTCGGTGGCGGAGAACTCGACGCCGGACTTCTGCGCCTTGGCCTTCACCTTCTCGGAGATGGCCTTCTCCACCTCGATCCACTGGCCATCCATGGCCGAGACCAGCTCGCCATTGGCGTGCACCGGCCAGTGCGGCTTCTTCCAGGAGGCGCCGCGGGCGTTCTCGATCACCTGGTTGGGATCGTCCTTCAACGCCGCGAAGAAGGCCTGCCATTCGGCGCCGACCGAATTGGGATCGGTCTCATAGCGGGCGTAGAGATCCTCGATCCAGGCGGCATTGGCGCCATAGAGGAAGGAGGTGTTCAGGAAAACGTCGTTCTGTTCCGCGCGCGACATGGGCTTGTTCCCGGAAGACCGTGGCGCCTCACTCTCCTTGAGCGCATTTCGCGCGGAAAATGAAGCCCCAAGGCCGCTCGTCTGCCACAAATCCGGCGCCCGGCCCTTGCCGGACGCCCCATCACCCCCGAGAGGCTCGTGGCAGCCTTCGTCGGCGGTGCTCGACAACCGCTATATGGGGAGCGCCGCAACCGGCCGAAAGATCGGCTCCGCCACCCACCCCGGACCGCGCTCGCCAGTCGCCGAACTTCATGGCGAGAGCGCGGCAAATGACCCTGCGGGAGCGGAATTCCAGAGGCTCCGCTCCTGTCCTTCCAAATGGCGATCCCCCGGACGCGCCGGGGGATGACCTTCCCGTGACGGGCGCCGCCCGCTCAGCCCTTGAGCACCTCGACGAGGGTCTTGCCGAGGCGCGCGGGGGACGGAGACACGCGGATGCCCGCCGCCTCCATGGCCGCGATCTTGTCCTCGGCGCCGCCCTTGCCGCCGGAGATGATGGCGCCGGCATGGCCCATGCGACGGCCGGGAGGGGCCGTGCGGCCGGCGATGAAGCCCACCATCGGCTTCTTGCGGCCCTTCTTCGCCTCGTCGGCGATGAACTGCGCGGCCTCTTCCTCGGCCGAGCCGCCGATCTCGCCGATCATGATGATCGACTCGGTCTTGGGGTCGGCGAGGAACATCTCCAGCACATCGATGAACTCGGTGCCCTTCACCGGGTCGCCGCCGATGCCGACCGCCGAGGTCTGGCCGAGGCCCACCTGGGAGGTCTGGAACACCGCTTCATAGGTCAGCGTGCCGGAGCGCGAGACCACGCCCACCGAGCCGGTCTTGAAGATGTTGGCCGGCATGATGCCGATCTTCGACTGGCCGGCGGTGACGATGCCGGGGCAGTTGGGGCCGATGAGGCGGCTCTTGGAGCCGGACAGCGCGCGCTTCACCTTCACCATGTCGAGCACCGGGATGCCCTCGGTGATGCAGACGATGAGCGGGATCTCCGCGTCGATCGCCTCCAGGATGGCGTCGGCGGCGCCCGGAGGCGGCACGTAGATCACCGAAGCGTCGGCGCCGGTGGCTTCCTTGGCCTCCAGCACGGTGTCGAACACCGGCAGGTTGAGGTGGGTGGTGCCACCCTTGCCCGGCGAGGTTCCACCGACCATCTTCGTCCCGTAGGCGATGGCCTGCTGGGCGTGGAAGGTGCCGTTCTTGCCGGTGAAGCCCTGGGTGATGACCTTGGTGTTGGCGTCGATCAGCACGGACATCACGCAGCATCCTTCTTCACGGCAGCGACGATCTTCTGCGCCGCGTCATCGAGATCATCGGCAGGGATCACGTTGAGCCCGCTCTCACGGATGATCTGCTTGCCTTCTTCCACATTGGTGCCTTCGAGGCGCACCACGAGGGGCACCTGGAGGCCAACCGCCTTCACCGCCGCGATCACGCCGTTGGCGATCACGTCGCACTTCATGATACCGCCGAAGATGTTGACGAGGATGCCCTTCACGTTCGGGTCGGCAGTGATGATCTTGAACGCCGCCGTCACCTTCTCCTCGTTGGCGCCGCCGCCCACGTCGAGGAAGTTCGCCGGGCTCTCGCCGTAGAGCTGGATGATGTCGAGGGTCGCCATGGCGAGGCCCGCGCCGTTGACCATGCAGCCGATGGTGCCGTCGAGGGCGATGTAGGCGAGGTCGTACTTGGACGCCTCGATCTCCTTCTCGTCCTCTTCCGTCAGGTCGCGCAGCTCGGTGAGCTTGGGATGGCGGAACAGCGAGTTGGAATCGAAGGACACCTTGGCGTCGAGCACGCGCAGGTTGCCGTCCTTGGTGACGATGAGCGGGTTGATCTCCAGCATCGCCATGTCGGTCTCGACGAAGGCGGTGTAGAGCACCTCGGCGAGCTTGCCGGCCTGCTTGGCGAGTTCGCCCGAAAGGCCGAGGGCCTTGGCGATCTTGCGGCCGTGGAAGCCTTGCACGCCGGTCACCGGATCCACCGAGAAGGTGATGATCTTCTCAGGGGTGGAGTGGGCGACTTCCTCGATGTCCATGCCGCCTTCGGTGGAGACCACGAAGGCCACCTGGGAGGTGGCGCGGTCGACGAGCAGGGAGATGTAGAACTCCTTCTCGATGTCCGAGCCTTCCTCGATATAGAGGCGGTTCACCTGCTTGCCGGCCGGGCCGGTCTGGATGGTGACGAGGGTGCGGCCGAGCATCTGGCCGACGAACTCCTTCACCTCGTCCACGGACTTGGCGAGGCGCACGCCGCCCTTCTCGCCAGCCTCGGGCTCCTTGAACTTGCCCTTGCCGCGGCCACCGGCGTGGATCTGCGACTTCACCACCCAGAGCGGGCCGCCCAGTTCCTTGGCGGCGGCTTCCGCCTCCTCGACCTTCAGCACGGGAATGCCGCGCGAGACCGGGGCGCCGAAGCTCTTCAGCAGCGCCTTGGCCTGATACTCGTGAATATTCATCGTCCGTGTCCCTCAGGGTTGCGATGTGTCCCGTCCCCCGCCCCGGTCCGTCCCGGATCCCGCGCAAATGCGGGACCACCGTGTGCGGACCGCCTCCACCGCAGAAGGGGGGCCTGCGCCGCCGCGCCCGTCCCAGGGACAGGAGCGAAGAGGCCGGCGCCCCCGAGGAGGGGAACACTCGTCTCCTTCACCACGCCGGTTGTACCCCGGCACGAAAACGGCGCGCCTTGCGGCACGCCGTCATTGAGCGAGATCACTTCCCGAGGCCGGGTGCGATCTTCAGGCAGGCCTCCACCAGTCCTTCGACTGCGGCGACCGATCTTTCGAACATGGCGCGCTCGGATCGGTCGAGCTCGACCTCCACGATACGCTCCACACCTCGCGCCCCGATGACAGCCGGCACGCCGAGATAAATATCCCTCAGCCCGTATTCCCCATCGAGCCGCGCGGCGACGGGGAGCAGGCGCTTCTTGTCCTTCAGGTAGCTCTCCGCCATGGCGATGGCGGCGGCGGCCGGCGCATAGAAGGCCGAGCCGGACTTGAGCAGATTGACGATCTCCGCCCCGCCGTCGCGCACGCGCTGCACGATGTCGGCGATGCGCTCCTCGCTGGTCCAGCCCATGCGGATGAGGTCCGGCACCGGGATGCCGCCCACCGCCGAATAGCGCACCAGCGGCACCATGGTATCGCCGTGCCCGCCCATGACGAAGGCGGTCACATCCTCCACCGAGACGCCGAACTCCTCGGCGAGGAAGAAGCGGAAGCGCGCGGAATCCAGCACGCCCGCCATGCCCACCACCTTTTCCGGCGGCAGGCCGCTGGTGCGCTGGAGCGCCCAGACCATGGCGTCGAGCGGATTGGTGATGCAGATGACGAAAGCGTCAGGGGCGTATTTGCGCAGGCCCGCGCCCACCTGCTCCATCACCTTGAGATTGATGGCGAGGAGGTCGTCGCGGCTCATGCCCGGCTTGCGCGGCACGCCGGCGGTGACGATCACCACGTCGGCACCGGCGATGGCGTCATAGCTGGAGGCGCCCCAGATGCCCGCGTCGAACCCCTCCACCGGGGCGAGCTGGGCGAGGTCCAGGGCCTTGCCGTCGGGAACGCCGTCGGCGACGTCGAACAGCACGATGTCGCCCAGCTCCTTCAGTCCAGCCAGCAGGGCGAGCGTGCCGCCGATCTGGCCGGCCCCGATGAGGGCGATCTTGTTGCGGGCCATCCCTAGTCCCCGGATACTGCTGCGAGGCACATGAGACGAGCCGCCGCAGGAACGCGGCGCTTGACTACTCCCATCCGTCCGGGGGTTCAAGCCGGCCGCACTGCACAAATAGTGGCATCGAGCGGGATTTTGCCGCTAAAACGGTTCGTTTTACGTCGATTTTTTGCTGATTTGCACCATGCGGGAAACCATCCCGCAGGGCGGTGGAAAGGCATACCCCCGACCGGAGCCAAGGCCAAGCTTTCCGACACAGGCGCGGCGGTACCGGGCGGACGGATGGCGCGGCTGCGGACCGTCGGCCGAAGATCGTGCGATCTGGAAAGCGGCGAGACGCGCGCGGGCCGCCACGCCCCTTAGAGAGGGGCCTGCGCGGCTTCCATCATTGCTCGGATACCAAATACTGCGCCCCAGCGCCCCTTGACGGACGCCCGGCCGGACGGCCCGCCCAGCCCTCATCGCCATCGACGCTGTTCCATGGGCACGGCGCGAGCTTGCCCCCGCCTAACCGGGGAGCCTCGGCGCCGGCGGGCGCCGGTCCTTCAAAAAATCTGCCCTCTCCCCGCACACGGCCGAGCGACCAGCCGGATGAAAAAAATGAAACAACATCATCATCAAAGAACAAAAAGCAGGGAGAGGGCAGCCAGCCGGAGCCCTTCGGGGTGCTCCGGCGGAAGGGTGGCCCCGGACCCCTCCGCGCGGCTGCGCGGAGGGGCGGGACGAGACGGTCTCAGCTTCCGGTCTTCAGCGAACCGAGCTGGACGAAGGCGGGCTTGGCAGCGGGGGTCGCCGGGCGGGTCGGATCGTGCTCCTTCAGCACCTTGAACACCCGCTCCGCCATGGGATTGGACTTGATGAAGTCTTCATAGGCCTGCCCCAGCATGGTCTGGGCGGCGGAATAGATCTCCTCCTCGCTCATGCCGTCGAACTCGGCCGAGACGAGGTACTGGCCCATGCGCCGCAGGATGTGCAGGCGCAGCACCTGAAGCACCTCGGGCTGGTACTCGACCTGCAGCACCTCGAAGAACTCCTCGGCGCTTCCCAGGGACTTCAGCTTGTCGATGATGGACATGTCGCTCTTTCTCCTGTCGATCAGCTCAAGGCCGCGCTGTCAGGCCGCCTCGTCCGCGCTGGCCGGCCGGCCGCGCTGGCGCTCGCCCTGAAGATGCGTGAGGCGGGCTTCGAGAAACTCGATCCGGTCCAGCAGGGAGACGATGGCCTCGCCCACCGGATCGGGCATGAGGTGATGCTCGAGGTCGATGCGGCCGTCGCCGAGCTTGCGGCGGTCGGAGGTGGGCTTCACCACCCGGCCGGGAATGCCGACCACCGTCATGGCGGGCGGAACGTCCTCGATCACCACCGAATTGGCGCCGACCCGGCAACCGGCCCCGACCGTGATCGGCCCGAGGATCTTCGCTCCGGCCCCCACCAGCACGCCGTCGCGCAGGGTGGGATGGCGCTTGCCCGCCGTCCAGGATGTGCCGCCCAGGGTCACGCCGTGGTACAGGGTGACGTCATCGCCGACCTCGGCCGTTTCGCCGATCACCACGCAGGCGCCGTGATCGATGAAGAAGCGCCGGCCGATGGTGGCGCCGGGGTGGATGTCCACATTGGTCAGGAAACGCCCCAGCCAGGACAGGAAGCGGGCCGGGAACTTCACCCCCCGCCGCCACAGCCGGCTGGCGAGGCGATGCCAGATGATGGCGTGGACACCGGGATAGGTGAGCACGATTTCAAGCGTGTGCCGCGCCGCCGGGTCGCGCGCCTTCACGCAGTTCACGTCCTCGCGGATGAGCTGCCAGACGGAGAAGGAGGCGGCCGGCGCGTCCGACGGAGCGACTGCGGCGAGGGGAACCTCGGTACCATGCCACTTCGGGCTTCCCATGATCATGGGTCAGGCTCCCATCACGGCGGCGTGGCGGCGCTTCAGCGCTTCCTCGGTGAAGCTGTCCTCGTACAGGCGGCGGAGCACCTGGGGCGTCACCGTCTCCTTGGTGCGCACCGAGAAGTCGCGCACCCGGGCGAGGATGGCGCGGCCGCGCGCCTCGTCCACCGCCAGTCCCTCGTCAGCGAGGGCCTTGGACACGGCGGCAAGACCCGAATGCTTGCCCAGCACCACGCGGTGGGAGCGGCCGAGCAACTCCGGGTTCAGCGCCTCGTAGGTGCCGCGATCCTTGAGCAGGCCGGCGACATGGATGCCGCTCTCGTGGGTGAACACGTCCTCGCCGACGATGGCCTTGGTGCGCGGCATGGCGCGGCCGGCCGCGGCCAGCACCTTTTCGGCCAGCGGGCGCAGCGCGCGCGGATCGATGCCGCATTCGGCGCGGGCGGTCTGGCGCAGCGCTATGGCCACCTCCTCCAGCGCCGCATTGCCGGCCCGCTCGCCGAGCCCGACCACGGTCACGCTGGCATGACGGGCGCCACCGGTGACGGCAGCGAGCGTGTTGGCGGTGGCAAGGCCGAGATCGTCATGCGCGTGGAACTCGATCTCGAGATCCGTGGCATTGGCCACCCGGCGCACCAGCGCGTAGGTGGAGAAGGGATCGAGCACGCCCAGCGTGTCGGCGAGGCGCAGGCGGAAGGCGCCCGCCTCCCGTGCCACCTCGGCCACCTGGCACAGGAAATCGGGATCGGCCCGGGAAGCGTCCTCGCAGCCGATGGCAACGGTGAAGCCGAGCTTGGTGGCCAGCGTCGCCACATGCTTGAGGGCCGCCAGCGCCCAGTCACGGTCGCGGTTCAGCTTGCCCCGGAGCTGGCGGTCGGAGGTAGGAATGGAAAGGTTGACGTAGCTGACCCCCGCCGAGACCGCCGCGAACAGGTCTTCCTCGCTCATCCGGCACCAGGCGGCGACACGCAGCGGCAGCTTGAGGGAGACGATGGATCGCAGCGTCTCGATCTCCTCGTCGCCCATGGCGGGGGTGCCCGCCTCGATCTCCGGCACGCCGGCGGCGGCGAGCGCCTCGGCGATCTCGATCTTCTCGCGGCGGGTGAAGGCGACGCCCGGCGCCTGCTCACCGTCGCGGAGCGTCGTGTCGTTCAGGAAGACGGTGCGGGCGGCCGCACCCCCCGGCGTCGCGCCCCGCGCCTCCGCCGAGGCCCGGCCGGAGCGCCCAGATGTCAGCGATGGAGACTTCGCGAGCATGGTGTCGTCCTCACGTCCCGTGGCCCTCTTCGTCAGCCCGGTCCCGGAAGCCGTGCGCTGGGCCAGAAGCGGTTCGACACGGGTCACGCAAAGCGCGTGCCAGACATCTAAGCCACTCTGGATTCAGATAATTTCGCGTAGACGGCACCTGTCGCAAAGCCGACAGCCGGCAAGCTTGTCCGGGGTTCGACAGGATCGCGACAGACGAGAGCGACGAGCCGAGCTGTCTTGTCGGTATCGGACATACGTAAAACTACGTAACCCCCGCGTTTCACCCGGCGATTTCTTGGCGGCGGCGGACGAATTCACATGCCCGGACAAATATTCGTGCGCAGACGCTGCCGGCCCGGACCCGTCAGGCCGGGCCGATCACCACCTTCACGTCGGCGGGCTTGGCCCAATAGGGCGCGGAGGTCACCAGCACATGGGCGCCGGCCGCGGCATAGGCGGCGGCGTTGGAGAGGTTGACGCCGCCCGCCGCCGCCACCTTGGTGCCGGGCGCTCGCGCGAGGGTGACGGCCACCACCTGCCGGATCTCGTCCGGCGTCATCTTCTCGCACTGGAGCACGTCCGGGCCCGCGGCAAGCACGGCTTCCGCCTCCTCCAGCGTCTTCACCTCCACCACCACCTTCTTCTCCGGCGCCTGCCGGCGCAGCTGCGCGATGCCCTCGGCAGGATCGGCGAGGAAGGCGGCGTGTTCGGGAAAGAGCAGGAGGGTTTCCGACAGGCCGAGCCGGTGCGGAAAGGCGCCGCCGGCACGGATGGCGGCGATCATCTGCGCCTTGGCGCCGGGCAGGGTCTTGCGCGTCGTCACCACCGCCACCTCGGGCGAAACCGCACGCGCGGCGGCCACGATGTCGGCGGTGAGGGTGGCGATGCCGGAGAGATATTCCACCAGCGTCTGCGCCACCTTCCAGGCCCGGAAGATGGGACCGGCCGCACCCTCGGCGAGGAGGAAAGTGTCGCCCTTCGGCACCCGCGCCCCACTCGCCGCCAAAAGGTTGGCCGAGGCCCCGGCGGCGCGAAAAAGCTCGGCCGCCAGTTCCACGCCGCACAGCGTGGTGTCGCCGCGCACCGCCATGGAGAGGCGCGCGGCATGCCCGGCGAGGCCGAGGCTCTCGGTCGTCAGGTCGCCATAAGGCGCATCCTCGGCGAGGAGGGCGTCCACCATGGCCTGCGTCCACCAGCGGTAGGTCATGCCCGCATCCTGCGTCAATTCCGATACAGCAGGAGGCTTAGCGCGCGTCGGCACCCCGGTCCACAGGACAAAGCGCGACGCGACAATCGGGCCTCACGCCTGAGCCGATTCTTTGGCCGCCTTGGTCGCCCGCCGCAGCAGGGTGAGGCACTCGACCGTGGAGGCGAGGTCCAGCGCCGAAAAGCCGTCCAGCGTCTCGGGCATCGGATCGGCACCGCGCGCGAGCAGCTTCTCCACCACCCCGGCCTTGCCGGCAGAAGCCGCATACATCAACGCCGTCGCGCCGTTGTCGTTGGCGCTGTCGATGGAGATGCCCGCATCCACCAGCGCGTCGATAATGTCGAGATGATCGCCCACGCAGGCGATCCACAGCGCCGTGTTGCCGTCCGCGTTGCGGATGTCGAGGGCGGCGCCGGCGGCGATCAGGGCGGTCACCGTCTCGCCGAGCCCTTCGGCGCACGCCTTCATCAGCGGCGTCATGCCGTTCTCGGCGGTGGCGTCGAGCCCATCCGGCGGATAGCCGCGGCTGGCGATCCAGGCGGACAGCGCGGGGTCGAGCGCGCCTGCGGGCTTTTGCCTCTGCGCGTGGTTGAACCAGGCTTCATAGCCGCCGTCCACGCTCGTCACGTCGGAAAAGCCGAAATCCGACAAAGCCTGCGCGTATTCCTGGCTGGCATTGCCGTGATAGCAATAGATCACCACCGGCTGCGCCTTAGGCGTCGTGCCGATGATGTCGCCGAGATTGCCGAAGGCCATGTTCCGCGCGCCCGCCACATGGCCGGCGGCGTAGGCATTGGCGTCGCGCACATCGAGCAGCAAGGCCTGGCCCGTGCCCACGATGGCGACCGCCTCGTCCACGCCGATGCGGCGGAAGGGCGTGCGCTGTCTCATGATATCCCCCCGGTCCCGCTCACGCGCCCCGGCCGGGATAGGCCGGCTCGGTGGTGATGCGGTCGTCGACGGCGGCGCGCCCGACGGTGAAGTGGTAGATGGACTGGAAGGCCGCGCCCTCGAGCCCCATCAGCTGGTGCAGGTCGTCGTCAAAGAAGCAGCCGATGCCGGTGCCACGGAAGCCCGCCGCCTCCGCTTCCAGATAGAGCGACTGGCCGATCATGCCCGCCTCCCAATGGAGCTGTCGGTAGCGCCATGGATCCGCGCTCACCAGCGGCTCGAACTCCGCCAGCATGGCGAGGGCGAAGGAGCTGTCGCTGGCGATGGCCTGATGGCAGCTCACGGTGCGGGCGATGCCGCGACAGTCGGTTTCCACCAGCCGGTAGATCGGTAGGTGCTCCGGCACGCCCTCGGGCGTCTCCCAGGTGAAATCGGAGCGCAGCGCGGCCTTGAGGTCGGCGGTCACGCCCGCACGGCGCGGCAGGGCGTAGAGGCCGGGGGCGAGCCCTTCCACCCGATGCACGAACAGCAGCGGGTGGACGCGGGCCTCGAAGCCCCACGCATCGAAGGGGGCCCCATCACGCGGCAGCAGCGCATCGACGAGGCCGAGGAAGACCTCGCGGGGCATCGCGCTGCCCTTGGCCGTGAAACGCTGGGCGCTGCGCCGGCCGAGGATGACCGAAGCCGCCGGCGCGTCTCCCACCACCGCGCGCGCAGGGAGGGCCGGAGCCGACACCGCGTCACCCGCAACGGCGCGCGCGCGATGCGTCGCGAGACTCACCTGGTCGATCACCGGCCAGCGATAGAGCGGATGCCGGTCGAGCACATTGGCCCGCCCCATCCAGCGCCCGCCGAACGCCACCGGCGGAAGGGCGGGCAGGTCGCCGCCAGCCGGAGCCAGCGCGATCAGGATGTCGGGATCCTCCCGCTCCGCCCCGGCGAAATCGCCGTCCCGTTCGAGGCCGACGCGACGGGCGATATCGGCGCTGGTGGCCTCCACCAGATGCACCGTCCAGCCGAGGCAGGCGGCGGCATAGCGCACCCCCGCCAAGGCGTGGCCGAGATCGAGCTGGCAATAGCGGAAGGCGCGCTCGCCATATTTCCAGGCCTCCCGCCAATGGATGGACGACAGCGCGAGAAAGAGCGACGGCGCCCCGCCGGCCGGGCCGAACCGGTTCTCGATGGCGAAGCCCGATGCGCTCGCCACCGCCACCACGTCCGGCCCCGGCGGCGCGAAGCGGTGCTCCAGCACATGGTCGCGGCTGACATAATGGTGCACGCCGTCCGCCAGACCGGCGATGCCGCCGGCGATCACATAGGCCTCGGTGGGGTGCAGATTGCCGCTGGAGGGATTGCAGCGCAGCGCCCAGCGGTCCGGGCCAAGCTGCTTCCAGGCCGCCAGGCCGAAGGAGAGTTCCAGCAGCAAGGCGACGCCGGCAAGGTCCACGGGCGCGGGCGCCACGCCGCCCGACACCATTTGCGGAAAGGAGACGCCGAGCGCCTCGGCCGCCAGCGGCAGAGCGGTGCGCGGGGCGCCCTCATAGTCCCGGAACGGGTTGGGCTGCGTGTCCCAATCCAGCGTCTCGGGGCCGGCGGCGTAGCCCTTCAGACTGTGCTTGGTGCGGGCGTGGTAGGCCAGCGCCGCCTCGGAGGGACGCAGGGGGGGCAGCAGCGCGTTCATGGTTCAGGACGCTTTCCGTTCGCCGGGGTCCGGACAGGGATGGGCCACGCCGGGATGGGAGCAGCCCTCAAGCGGGCGCGCGCCCGGCACGGCCGGCCCCAGCAGGGAGGTCACCGGCTCGCGGTCGAAGCCGGCGCAGCGGGCGCCGTCCACCTCCACCAGCGGGCGACGGATGAGCAGGGGCTCGGCCAGCATCAGCGCGATGGCGGCCTCCGCTTCCACCGCATCCGGCTTCACCGCGCCCGATTTCACCTTCGGCGCGGCGGGATTGAACCAGCTGGCGACCGGCGTCGCGCCAAAGAAATCCTTCAGCCGCTCGGCCGTCCACGGCTCGGTCAGGAGACTGCGGACGTCCAGCGTGTGGCCGGCATTGGCGAGGGCGAGCTTCTGCCGGGCGTTGGTGCCGCAGCCCGGCTTCTCCCAGAAGGTGACATGGGCCACGGCGTACTACTTCAATACGGAAAGCTGCACGAGCTGCGCGCCGCCGTCACGACCGAGCACCGTATCCACCTTCTTGCGCACGCTCTCCAGCGTCAGCGGCTTGACCACCGCGCCATGGGCACCGGCCTTGAGCCCGCTCACCGCCACCGCCTCTTCCGACTTGTCGGTGACGATGAGGATGCGCACGCCGGGAAACTTCCCTTTCAACTCGCCGATCAGCGCATCGCCGCGGGCCTTCAGAAGCCCGACGCCGAGCAGGATCACATGCGGCACCAGCCAGCCCTGCCCCTTCTCATAGGCCTCCTCGGGGGTGGCGAGCTCGTGGGTCTCGATCTCGTCGTGCAGCATGAATTGCAGCGCCGCGCGCGTGATCTCGTCCTCGTCCACCACGAAGACACGCCGCTGGTCCACCGCCTTGGAAGTCTCAACGCCGATCTGCATCTGTCGCCTCGCTCATTACTTCCGTTCATCATGCCACGGGCGTCCCGCCAAACGCGCGCCCGAAGCCGGGCGGCCCGCGCGCGGGCGGGACGTTTTGAGCGTCAAGCAAGTTCCGTTCCTCGCCGGCAACGTCAGTATTCGGCGGCATCGCCGCAGCATCGGCGCGGGGAGCGGACAGGATGTGTTCCAATCCCGACACTCTTCCTTCACCTGTCGGGTTCGGCACAGCATCCGAAAGGCGAAGACAGACGCCGATTGCAGCCGGAATTTGATTGAGATCAAAGACCTGCGCGGTCTCGCGGCGAGTGGCACGCTGGTTGCTCCTGCCATGGCGCAACAGCGAGTGAGGGCTGAGTGCACGCCTAGGCCGGCTGCCAGCGATGCGCTCCTTCCCGTAACCCGCGGGGCGTTTCCGATCGATATTGCTGACGAGAGAAACGGCCTCGCGCCAATTCGCGCGGTGGTCTTCCTAAGTAGGTTCGAAGGAGAGCAAGATGGCTTCGCTGCGACAGATCGCGTTTTACGGCAAGGGTGGCATCGGCAAGTCCACCACGTCCCAGAACACCCTTGCGGCCCTGACCGAGCTTGGTCAGCGCATCCTCATCGTGGGTTGCGACCCGAAGGCGGATTCGACCCGCCTGATCCTGCATGCCAAGGCGCAGGACACCATCCTTTCGCTGGCCGCCAACGCGGGCTCGGTGGAAGACCTCGAGCTCGAGGACGTGATGAAGGTCGGCTACAAGGACATCCGCTGCGTGGAGTCCGGTGGTCCGGAGCCGGGCGTCGGCTGCGCCGGCCGCGGCGTGATCACCTCGATCAACTTCCTTGAGGAGAACGGCGCCTACGAGGACATCGACTACGTGTCCTACGACGTGCTGGGCGACGTGGTGTGCGGCGGTTTCGCGATGCCGATCCGCGAGAACAAGGCGCAGGAAATCTACATCGTCATGTCCGGCGAGATGATGGCCATGTATGCGGCCAACAACATCTCCAAGGGCATCCTGAAGTATGCGAACTCCGGCGGCGTGCGCCTGGGCGGCCTGGTGTGCAACGAGCGCCAGACCGACAAGGAATATGAGCTGGCGGAGTCGCTGGCGAAGAAGCTCGGCACCACGCTGATCTACTTCGTTCCGCGCGACAACATCGTGCAGCACGCCGAGCTGCGCCGCATGACGGTGATCGAGTATGCGCCCGATTCCGCGCAGGCCCAGCACTACCGCAACCTCGCGACCAAGGTGCATGGCAACTCGGGCAACGGCATCATCCCGACCCCGATCACCATGGACGAGCTCGAAGACCTGCTCATGGAGCACGGCATCATGAAGGCCGTGGACGAGAGCATCGTCGGCAAGACCGCCGCCGAGCTCGCCGTCGGCTGAACCCGGATCGACGGGCCGGCAACCGCCGGCCCGTCCACCCAACGTCCGTCCCCGCGGCTCGCCGCGTATATTTCACCGGGGCTGGGCGTGACCTTTGCGAATACGCCTTTTCACACACCGTACGCTGAAGATTATTCAAGGTCCCGGTCCCTCGCCGCAAGGCGGGGGACCTTTTGCAAGAGCGCCTCGTTGCAAGAGCGCCTCGGCAAGATCTGCTTTGCAATACCGGCCTTCCCCGCATCGGGTGACGACTTGGCCCCGTCCGCGCCACGCCCCCGTTCGTTTCTTCTCTGGCACATCCTCGCTGATCGCGCGCGTCACGTTCCCGACGTTCGCGCCCTGCGCGCAATCCGACATCGCCGCCCCGACGCCCCGCGGCCTCCGTCTGTCACCTTCCCGACACGGACATGGGCCCTCCCCATGTATTCATGCATTGTCGATATCCGACAATTCGATGAACGGCAGGACAAATCGCTGAAAATGCGAGCGATTCACAGTTGAGTCCGGCTTGGCACGCCGTTTGCCAGTCATTGCTCAGGAGCCGTCGGGTTTGGCTCGGAGCAAATTCATGCACATCGTCGTCTGCATCAAACAGGTTCCGGATTCGGCGCAGATCCGCGTCCATCCCGTCACCAACACGATCATGCGGCAGGGCGTGCCGACGATCATCAACCCCTATGACCTGTTCGCGCTGGAAGAGGCGCTGCGGCTGCGCGACAAGTTCGGCGGCGAGGTCACGGTCCTCACCATGGGCCCGCCCTCCGCGGAAGATTCCCTGCGCAAGGCGCTGACCTTCGGCGCCGACCGCGCCGTGCTCCTGACCGACCGCTTCTTCGCCGGCTCCGACACGCTCGCCACCAGCTTCGCCCTCGCCACCGCCATCACCAAGATCGGCCAGACCTGGGGCGTGCCGGACCTCGTGTTCACCGGCAAGCAGACCATCGATGGCGACACCGCCCAGGTCGGCCCCGGCATCGCCAAGCGCCTTGGCCTCATGCAGATCACCTATGTGGCGAAGATCGCCGAGTTCGATCCCGCCGAGCGCACCATCACCCTGGAGCGGCGCGCCGAGGGCGGCACGCAGGTGCTGAAGTCGAAGCTGCCCTGCCTCGTCGCCATGCTGGAAGCCACCAACGAGATGCGCCGCGGGACCATGGTGGACGCCCTGCGCGCCGCCCGCGCCGAGGTCGTGAAGTGGAACGCCAAGGACGCCGGCGTGACCGACCTCAACATGTGCGGCCTCAAGGGCTCGCCCACCATCGTCAAGCGCGTGTTCGCGCCGAGCGCGCGTTCCGAGAAGGCCAAGTTCATCGAGGCCGGCGAGGGGGGCAGCCTCCCCGACGCGCTGATCGCCGAGATCTTCTCCCGCCAGCCCGGCCTTGAAGCCGACCTGACCGCGCTGGCGCGCGGCTTCTGACGGCCCTCGCCGCAGAGCCCGCGCGCCCCATGTGACTCCGAGATCGAAGAGCCGACCATCATGAGCGAGCCAACCACCCCCAAAGCCCCCGCCGCCGGTGGACGCGCGTCCACCAAGAAAGAGCTGCCGGAACACTTCAAGGCCTACAAGCACGTCTGGGTGTTCATCGAGCAGGAGCGCGGCCAGGTTCATCCCGTGTCCTGGGAGCTCATGGGCGCGGGCCGCAAGCTCGCGGACAAGCTGGGCGTGGAGCTCGCGGCCGTGGTGGTCGGCGCCGAGGGCGAGACCGTGCGCGGCGCGGTGGCCGAATCCTTCTGCTACGGCGCCGACCTCGCCTATGTGGTGGCCGACCCGGTGCTCACGGACTATCGCAACGAGGCCTACACGGCCGCGATGACCGACCTTGTGAACACCTACAAGCCCGAGATCCTGCTGCTGGGCGCGACCACCCTCGGCCGCGACCTCGCCGGCGCCGTGGCGACCACCCTTCTTACCGGCCTCACCGCCGATTCCACCGAGCTGGACGTGGACGCCGACGGCTCGCTTGCCGCCACCCGTCCGACCTTCGGCGGCTCCCTGCTCTGCACCATCTACACGCTGAACTATCGCCCGCAGATGGCGACGGTTCGCCCGCGCGTGATGCCCATGCCGATCCGCGTGGAGAAGCCCATCGGCCGGGTCATCGAGCACAAGCTCGGCGTGGTCGAGGCCGACATCGTCACCAAGATCCTGAATTTCATCCCCGACCGCGATTCCAACAAGGCGAACCTCGCCTATGCGGACGTGGTGGTGGCCGGCGGCATAGGCCTCGGCTCGCCGGAGAATTTCCAGCTCGTGCGCAACCTCGCCATGGCCATGGGCGCCGAATATGGCTGCTCGCGCCCGCTGGTGCAGAAGGGTTGGGTCTCCTCCGACCGCCAGATCGGCCAGACCGGCAAGACGATCCGTCCGCGGCTCTACATCGCCGCCGGCATCTCGGGCGCCATCCAGCACCGGGTGGGCGTCGAGGGCGCCGACCTGATCGTCGCCATCAACACCGACAAGAACGCGCCGATCTTCGACTTCGCCCATGTGGGCATCGTCACCGACGCCATCCGCCTCCTCCCGGCCCTGACGGAAGCCTTCGCCAAGCGCCTCTCGGCCCACTCCAGCGACAAGCTCGCCAGCTGACAGCCAGCGAAAGGAACAGTCCGATGATCGACGAAAGGTTCGATGCGATTGTCGTCGGCGCCGGCATGGCCGGCAATGCCGCCGCCTACACCATGGCCTCCCGCGGCCTGAAGGTGCTGCAGCTGGAGCGCGGCGAATATTCCGGCTCCAAGAATGTGCAGGGCGCCATCCTCTACGCCGAGATGATGGAGAAGATCATCCCGGACTTCCGGGAGGATGCGCCGCTGGAGCGTCACCTGATCGAGCAGCGCTTCTGGATGATGGGCGAGACCTCCCACACCGGCCTGCATTACCGGTCCGACGACTTCAACGAGGAGAAGCCGAACCGCTACACCATCATCCGCGCCCAGTTCGACAAGTGGTTCTCCTCCAAGGTGCGCGAGGCCGGTGCCCTGGTCGTGTGCGAGACCACGGTGACGGAGCTGGTGCAGGACGCCTATGGCAAGGTGATCGGCGTGAAGACCGATCGCGGCGGCGGCCAGATCCATGCGGACGTGGTGGTGCTGGCGGAAGGTGTCACCGGCCTGCTCGGCGCCCGCGCCGGCCTGCGCAAGATCCCCAAGCCCACCGAGGTGGCGCTGGCGGTGAAGGAGATGCACTTCCTGCCGCAGGAAGTCATCGAACAGCGCTTCAACGTGAAGGGCAACGAGGGCGCCGTCATCGAGGCCGCCGGGACCATCTCGGAAGGCATGACCGGCATGGGCTTCCTCTACACCAACCGCGAATGCGTGTCGGTGGGCATCGGCTGCCTCGTGTCGGATTTCCAGAAGAGCGGCGAGTCGCCGTACACGCTGCTTGAGAAGTTCAAGCGCCACCCGTCCATCGCGCCGCTGCTGGAAGGCTCCGAGGTGAAGGAATACGCCGCCCACCTCATCCCCGAGGGCGGGTTCAAGTCCATCCCGCAGCTCTATGGCGAGGGCTGGGTGGTGGTGGGCGATGCCGCCCAGCTCAACAACGCCATCCATCGCGAGGGCTCGAACCTCGCCATGACCTCCGGCCGCATCGCCGGCGAGGCCATCTTCCAGGTCAAGTCCCGCAAGGACAAGATGACCGCGGCGAACCTCTCGCTCTACAAGAAGATGCTCGACGACAGTTTCGTGATAAAAGACCTCAAGAAGTACAAGGACATGCCGCAGCTTCTGCACATCCAGTCGCAGAACTTCTTCCTCACCTACCCCCAGCTGGTCAACAAGGCCATGCAGAACTTCGTGCGTGTCGACGGCACGCCGAAGAAGGAGAAGGAGAAGATGACGGTGAAGTCCTTCACCTCCGCGCGGTCGTGGGCGGGCCTTTTCGGCGACGCCTTCAAACTTGCCCGCGCCTGGCGCTGAGAGATTTTCAGCTCAGCGCATCCCCTTTTCCCACCTTGCGCGGCGGGCCTACCCCACCGCCCGATTTCCGGGAGACTTTCACATGGCCACCGACACCGCCGTCCGCGTCGAGGACAAGCTTTTCCAGAACCGCTACCTGGTGGATTCCGGGCGCTCGCACATCAAGGTGAAGGCACACACCACGCCTTCCCCCGCCCTGCGCACCCTGCTCACGGCCTGCCCGGCCCGCTGCTATGAGTTGAACGACAAGGGGCAGGTCGAGATCACGGCCGACGGCTGCGTGGAATGTGGCACCTGCCGCATCATCGGCGAGCCTTCCGGCGACATCGAGTGGAACTATCCGCGCGGCGGCTACGGCGTACTGTTCAAGTTCGGCTGAACCTCCACGCCTTCAACGGTAGCGAAATAGCGATCGGGAGTTCGTCATGCCGTCCGCCTCGGCCTTCGTCCGAGGCGGAGAGGGCGACGCTCAGGCGCCGCGCGGGCTTGATCTGAGGCGCTGAGCCAATCTCAGGGCTTCATGTCTGACGGCTTCCGCTCCGCCATCTGGCATCAGATCGCCTTCCCCCCTAGATTAGGGGCCGGGAGGACGATGTCATGTCCGCATTTTCGTCAGGATCAACGGCCGGAGAGCCGGGGTTCGCCGAAGGTTTCGCAGCCAACGCGCTCGCGTCCGAGTTCGCCATCGAGGCGCTGGACTGGCAGGGGCGTCCGCTGCGCTGCCAGGATTGTCCGCACGAGGACATCAAGGCCGAAGGGCGCTGCGACCTCGGCAAGGCGTGCGTCCTCGACCGGCGGCGCAAGCGTATCGACCGTTTCTTCGCGAACAATGCGGCGCTGGCCGCGCGCTATCTGGACCACCCCTATTTCGAGGTGCGGGCGCTCGCCGCCCGGCACGCCAGCGTCTTCCTCATCGCACCGCTCAAGGACGACCCCGAGCCCGACGTCCGCATGGTCTGCGCCGAGCGCCTGCCGCTCGCCCGCGTGCGGGACATGCGCTTCGATCCCGAACCCCGGGTGCGCATCGCGGTGGCCGACCGCCTCGACGGCAGCGACCTCGTGGCCCTCATGTCGGATGTCGACTACAGCGTGCGCATGGCGGCGGCCCGGCGGGCGCCGGTCGATGCACTGGTCTATCTGATGCACGACCCCGAGGTAGATGTGCGGCGCATCGTTGCCGCCCGCCTGCCGCAGGTGCCCCTGGCCCGCATGGCCTCAGATGCCGATCCGCTGGTGCGGCTGGTTGTGGCCGAGCATCTCGCAGCCGACCGCCTTGTCGCATTGCGTGACGATCCCGACATGCGGGTGCGCTTCGTCGTCGCCGAGCGGATTTCCCCAGCCTTCCTTGCGCCGCTGACCAACGACGCCGTGCCGCCCATCGCCGAGGTCGCGCGGGCGCGGCTCTCCACGACCTGATCGACATTTTCCGACACGACCAATCCAATGGCCGGCGCACACAGGCCGGCCATTTTCATTTTCAGAAGCGCGAATGATTGTCGCTCGCGAAGTAATCTTCGTTGCGGCGCAACATTTACTTCTCACTCCCGTATAATACCTGATTGACTGCCGGCATTTTCCGTGGGCGTGGCGTCATAATTGCATGTCAAAGCTGTTTCTGACTGGCAGAGCGAGCGGCACTGCCCCTATTCCCGCTCGGAGATCGAGGATGCCATGGTCGAAGTCACAGCAAGCAACGTGAAATTCTCCGCCTATCGTGCGGATCCCGAGGGCGCGCCGAAGGGCGCGGTGGTGGTTCTGCAGGACGTCTACGGCGTCAATTCGGACATCCGCCAGATCGCAGACGGTTTCGCCGCCGCCGGCTATGTCGCCATTGCGCCGTCGCTGTTCGACAAGGTGAAGTCCGACATCGAACTTGACGCCGCCGCGACCGACGAGGGCAAGGCCCTCACCGAAGAGGTCGGCACCGACTGGTCGCTGGAGGCCATCCAGGCCACCGTGGATGCGGTGAAGGACGCCGGCAAGGTGGCCCTCGTCGGCTATGCCTGGGGCGGCTTTCTCGCCTACACGGCCGCCAACAAGGTGAAGGGCCTCGCCTGCGCCATCGGCTATCACGCGCAGGAGGACATCCTCGACGCAATGTCGGAGAAGCGCCGCATCCCCACGCTGATTCATTTCGCGGAAGCCGATCCGGCCATCCCGGAAGCCGACATGGTCCAGTTCCGCGCCCGCCGGCCCGACGTGTCGGCCTTCTCCTATCCCGGCGCCAATCGCGGCTTCACCTTCAAGGCGAACCCCGCCTACGACGCCGCTGCAGCCGACCAGGCCATGGAGCGCACGCTGTTCTGGATTTCCCAGTACGTGGTCGGCCAGGGCCCGGTACAGCTGAAGAATGCCGGCGCCTATGCCCTCGCGAAGACCGACAAGAAGGGCAAGAAGAAGTCCGGCGACGACGACATGGGCCCACCGCTCGATTGATGCGGCTCAGGCTCCTTTTCGATATCCGTGTGCCGGCACGCGTCACCTGAGACGCGTGCCGGCACGGCCGTTTCATCACGCGGAGGGAGCGTCGCACATGAGCGTGATCGAGCATGATTTCGGGGCGGGCAAGCGGCGGAAGGAAAAGCGCTTCCGCGACCTCCTGAACCTCGACGCCCTCCACGAGCAGAATGTCCGCGCCAATCCCCTGCCCTATCTGGAGCGGGCCAGCGAACGTATCTATCAGCTCGAGAAGACCATCTTCGAAGCGGCCCTGGCCGCCCGCCCCGCCTTCGGTGCAGAGCCCGACGGCAAGGGGCCTAGCGTGACCATCGCCAAGACGGAATACGAGCGCCTTCTCGCCTGCCGCGCCATCATCGATTCCGCGCTCGCCGAGATCCAGGCGCGGCCTGAGGACGAAGAGCCGCGCTGAGACGCAGGCCCAACAGGCCGTGAGCGTGCGGACGCGCCCACGGCCCGCGCGTCAGTTGTGGACGGAGGGTGGCGGGGTCCACTGATAGAGATCGCCCCAGCCGTTCAGCGCCTTCACCTCGTGTGTGAAGCCGAGATCGCTCAGCGCGGCGGCGAAGCCGAGCTGCTCTCCGCTCTTCACGCTGGCCAGCAGCGGCACCTTGCGGCCCTGCAATTCGCCGAGGAGCGAGGGGAGCACCTCGTCACCCTTGGCGGCCGGCGCGACGGCGGCGTAGGTCACATGGATGGCCTCGCTGTTGCGGAAGCCCCACTCGAACGTGTCGCGCCGGGCCAGCAGCGCGCCCACGATGCCCTTCTCATGGTCCACGACCACCGGCGACAGGCCGGACGTGCAGCAGGCGACAAGCTCCGACAGGAGTGTCTCCTGATCGGCTTCGTCCTCCGCGTTGAAGGGGACGGCAGCGGCGGCCTGCCGCAGCAGGCCCCACAGGCCCTGGACGTCGCTGAGGGACGCCATGCGGCGAGTCAATTCAGTCATGAAATGTATCTCCGGAGCAGACAGAAAAACAACGTCGACACCTTAATTAAAATAATAGTCAATTCAATAATTACCGCTCACAGCCCCGCCATTAGCCGGCGCTTTCATCTCGACGTATGTCAATGTCATGAAGCATACGCCCACAGCTCGCAAATGTGCGATGCGCGACACCTCGGCCGGCGACATGCGGCCGGCGCCTCTTGGCAAGAACCTTGCTGCGGGCAACGCGCGGGGACAGTCGATCTCTCCGCCAAACCTGATTGAAGCCCCCGGCCTCGGGAAGGTCCTTTCCCGGAGCGCGTCCTTTGGAGTGAGGCATGTCGACGAGCGAAGGATTCTTCATCGATTGGGACGGCAACGCCCGTAGCGTCGATGATCCCGGCGGTGGCTATCTGTGCGAGACCGATCGTGTCGCGAAATACGTGGCGGTGACGACCAAGACCGGCACGCTGGTGCACGAAGGCACCTTCTACAAGACCATGGACGACATCGCGAAGGCCGGCATCAAGGCCGGCTTCGTCCCGGGCTCCCACCCGTGGGGCTCGAAGGAGGACGGTTTCTAAGGTCGTTTCATGCGAAGCAGTCCGCTTCGCTTGAAGATCATGCGTATCGTCAAGAACCCGGAGCGTGGGCACCCCTGCCCACCCTCCCCACACAGCACAGGAGAATTGGCGATGCTCCCCACGACCATTCTCATCGACGAGGCGCCCCGCTGCGTCGTCCGCCCCAACGACACCAAAGCCCTCAACCGCTTCCTGCGCAACGCAAAGGACTTCCTCCTCGCGGAGAAGCCGGAGGGCAAGATCACCCACCGGGCCGCCTCCGAGGACGAAGTGGCGAAATGGAAGAATGCCCTTGCGCTGCATCAGGCCTGGGGCGGGTCCGACGAGGATTTTTTCGGCGTGCCGCTTTAGCACCACCGCCAGGCTCAGGGCCGCGCGGCGTGGCCCACCGTGTCGTGGGGATTGCCGGCGGTGTTGCGCATCCAGTCGGCGAGCTTCGCCATGGCGTCGTAGATGCCGGCGCGCGCACCGGCGTCCGCCACGGTTTCCTCCAACGCGCCCCGCATGCACAGAAGCCAGGCGTCGCGCTCCGCATTGCCGATGGAGAACCCCATGTGCCGCTGGCGCAGCCGGGGGTGGCCCTTCTCCGGCGAATAGAGCTTGGGGCCGCCCGTCCATTCGCTGAGATAGCGCTTCAGCACCTGCTTGGTGTGGGCGAGATCGTCCGCATGCATGGCGCGGATGCCCTCCGCCTCGGGCATCGTGTCCATGCGCGCATAGAAGGCCTCCACCAGCCGGTCGATGACGACGGCGCCGCCCAGGCGCTCGAACATGGTTGTGGTCTCGGCGACATCCGACATGATCTGTTCCCTCGGGCTCGGCCCTATTCGTCCATGTTGGGCAGCAGGATGACCTCGGCCGGCGCACCGGCGCCTTGCGCCGCGACAAAGTCGAGGGCCGACACCAGCGACAGGCCGCCATCCGCCTCCATCAGCACCACGGCGTCCGGCGGCATCCTGCCGAGCGCCTCGACCAGCTGAGCCACCGTCATGCGTCCTGTCCTCCTGTCGGTGCCGGATTAGTCCGGCCGCACCAGCGATCCCGCTGCGTCGAAGGCGACGATCACCGTGTCCTCATCCACCATCCGGACCTCGGCGCGCTTCAGCGCCCCGTTGCCATGGTAGCTGTAGCGATGGGCCAGCTCGACCTCGCCATAGACCATCTTGTCGAATCCGGTGAGCTGGCCGGCCGCGTCGAACCACGCCCGGATGAAGGTGTTGCGGTGGGTGAGCTGTGCCTCGGGGATGGGCTCCACCAGCCGGAACGGCATCTTCACGCCGGTATAGGTCACATAGAAACGGCACTCGCCCGGCATGTCCGGCGACACCGCGCTGGCGGCCTCTGCACTCATCTTGCGTCTCCCGACACCTGCGCCGTCTCCATCGTGTCTGCCGATCAATCGGGGGAAATCATGATTTCCATGGTCTCGTCGAAATCGTCATAGGGAAAGCCGGGCACATCGGCCTCCACCAGCGGCACGCCGCACAGGCACACGTCCGCGCCGACGATGGCCACCGCCACCGGCTCCAGATGCGTGCCGGCGCAGGGGCCGTCCGCGCAGGCGCCGCTCTCGATGTCGAACAGCGCGCCGTGGCGGCCGCAGCGCAGATGTGTGCGCTCGGCATTGAAGAAATGGCCGCCGCCAATGTTCAACCACGCGCCCTTGTGGGGGCAGGCGTTCACATAGCCCACCACCTCGCGCGCGCCGGTGCGCACCACCACGATGCGGAAGGGCCGCGCGTCGCCCTCCGGGGTCAGGCGCGAGAGATCGAACGCCTTCGCCTCGCCTGGTGGAAGCTCGTGCGTTCCGCAGATGGCGAAGACCGCGATCTCCTCCGCAGCGCCCCGTTGCTCGGCTGATTGTTCGGCAGACATCACTTCCCCGCCCGCCCGTAAGGGGCTGGCCCCTGTCGCAAATGAAACAGTCCGCGCCCGTCCGGAACAACAGCCCGGCGGCCGGCGTGACCTGCCCCCGGGATTAGCAGGAAGCGTGCCGGGGCGGCCGCGAGTCGCGCTTAACGAAAATGGCCGGTGCAGCACCGGCCATTTCGCGTGTCGTCAGGATGGGATCAGAGCAGCCCAAGCTCGAGCTGTACCTCGTCGCTCATGCGCGACTTGTCCCACGGCGGATCGAACACCAGCTTCATCTTCACGTCGCTGACGCCCGGCACCACCACCACCGCCTCCTGCACCCAACCCAGCATCTGGCCGGCGACCGGGCAGCCCGGCGCGGTGAGGGTCATGTCGATCTCGACGCCCCCATCATCCCTGACCTCGATCCGGTAGATCAGGCCAAGGTCATAAATATTCACCGGAATTTCCGGATCGTTGACGGTTTTCAGCGCCGCGACGATGCCTTCCAGAAGAACGGCGTCGTCCTCGGCGAACTCCTCGAAATTGCGGATCTCGCCGTGGACGATCATGGTCGTCGGTGCGGCGAGGCCGTGATCCGTAGGCTGAGTCATGTGACCAATGCCTCCTGCCCCCTCATCGTACCTGATACGTAGCAAGCACGATGCCAACGATGAACGGAGCGATCAATCCAGACCCTCGGCGAGGGCCGCGACAACGGGCCACCCCACGGCGCCAGTGGGATCGAGCACCTTGAGGGCTGCGAGCTTCTCGGCGGCCAGCTCCGGCTGGTTCTGGCGCAGGTGGATGAAGGCCAGCGCCTTCAGGGTGTAGAGGGCAAAGCGCCCCGGCCCATCCGGCAGCAGGTCGTGCGGCGCCCAGTTGCGCCAGTCCGTGTCCCAGCCCGCCTGACGCGCGGCTTCCACAAGGCCACCCCGCGCCGCCGCCTCTGCCTCGTCCAGGTTTCCCTGGTAGGTGTGAATCTTGTAGAGGCAGAAATAGACCGGCAGCTCCGACGGCGCCGTGGCAAGCGCCTGACGGAACAGCGCGTCCGCGCGCGCCCGGTCCTTGCGATAGGCGATGACGCCCTGCTGCAGCAAGGCGTTCACCGGGCCGGACACCTCGCCGAAATTGATGACATCAGTGTTGGGAAAAAGATCGACGCTCACGGTGCTTGCCTTCGGTGGGGCCGGCGAAGGGCGCAGCTCTACTTGACGAGATGAGGGTTGGGCGCAGCTTCTGCGGTCCGGGCTGCGCGGAAGGTCAGCGCCCGGCCCACCGCCTTGGCGATGACGAGGGCACGGGCATCGAGCCCGGTCCAGTCGGAGCCACGGCCGCGCGGATCGATCTCCAGAAGCTTCACCCCGGCCGGCACTTCCGTGCCGTCCCGCGCGACGCCGCGCACGACGCCGTCGAACGGGGCGCGAATTGGCTCGTTGCCGAGGAAGCCGATGTGGAAATCCTTGTAGACGCGGGTACCGATCTCGATGGCCGTGTGCCAGCGCCCGGGAACGCCCGAATGCACGAAACGCTCGGTCGTCACGCCGCCGAGATCGCGCGGGGTATGGTCCGGCGCGTCGGTGGGGCCGTGCTGGATCACCTGACCTTCCTTGCCCGGGCGAGTCTCGATGGCGAGATCGCAATTGGTGCCGCCGCTGAAGCCGGGGCCGAGGCCAATGGTGAGGCGGGCGAGCCGGCGCAGGTCCGGCGTCACCTGGTACTTGTTCATGCGGGCATCGACGAGCAGATCGATGGGGCCGAGGACGATGAGATCGAGCAGGCCAAGGGGCGTCACAAGCACCTCCCCGCGCGCCAGTCCCTTGCGGACATCCACCCCGCGTTCGGCCCGCCCCGCGCGGATGCCGTCCACCCGCACGTCGTCCTCGTAGAGGGCGTCGTGGAACGCCATCTTGCGCCGGATCACCGGCGGAACCGGATCATGCGACAGCACGACGCCGTAGCCACCGCGATGCAGTTCTACGGCGACGGCCGACGCGATCTCGTTGGTGCCGAGTATCGCCGCGAAGCCGGTGCGCGCCGCGCCGCCTCCCTGCTGTAGCAATTCGCTCATAACGGTTCTCGTGTTGCCCGGGGCGACAAGGCGTAAGCAAGAGGTGGGCCGTTTGGAACGCTTGCACGGTCGTTGCGGAACACCCCCGCCAAGTGTGCATCAGAAGGCTGGAACCGCGCCCGGCCGCCGGACGGACTGTCGGATTTGCGACAGCGCGGCCGCTTCCGCATCCGCATATGCCGCAATGACACATGGTGCCGCGCTTGCATGGGAGCGGCACTCATCGAAGGAGACAAAGCGATGGCCATGGCCGCAGAAGAAATCGAGCGCCTCGTGAAAGAGGCCCTTCCCGACAGCCAGGTGGTGATCATCGATCTCGCCGGCGACGGCGACCACTATGCCGCCCGCATCACCTCGGAAGCCTTCAAGGGCAAGAGCCGCGTGCACCAGCACCAGATGGTCTATGCGGCGCTTCAGGGCCACATGGGCGGCACGCTGCACGCCCTGAAGCTGGAGACGCTGGTCCCCAAATGAGATCGGGTCCGGCCGATTTCCGATTTGTTTTTCATCCCCCGCTTTTCCATCAGGAGATTGTCATGGCCACCACTGCCGAACGTATTGAAGACATCATCGCCTCCAGCGACGTGGTCCTGTTCATGAAGGGCATTCCCGCCGCCCCGCAGTGCGGCTTCTCCTCCGCCGTGGTGCAGGTGCTCGCGGGCGTGGGCGTGCCCTATCGGGCCGTGGACGTGCTGCAAGACCCCATGGTCCGCGAGGGCATCAAGGCCTATTCCAACTGGCCAACCATTCCCCAGCTCTACATCAAGGGGGAATTCGTCGGCGGCTGCGACATCGTCCGCGAGATGTTCCAGGCGGGTGAGCTGACCCAGATGCTGGCCGAGAAGGGCGTCGCCGTCGCCGCCTGAGGGATGGGATCCATAAAAAAGGGCCCGGACGCGAGAGCATCCGGGCCCCTTTGCTGCACTATGGAACGGCTTGCAAATAACTCGGGCCGGATGAACAGGTCGGCCCTCAAGTATTCCGGAAACACTAAAGCACTGGACGTTCAGCTTCGGCTCACGCCGCCTTGGTGGCTGCCTCGACCTTGAACGCCTCGACATCCGCGCGGGTGAGGCGGAACACGCCGCGGCCGCCGGCGAGCGCCTGGTAGGTGAGCGGCACACGATAGGACAGGAAATCGAACCATTCCTGCGGGTTGAGGCCCTGCGGCCGCTCGCTGATCTCGGCGATGGTGCCGTTGGCGGCGAAGCGGGCGTGAATGATGACAGTTTCGTCGCTCATTTCATCTCTCCTCTCAACGTTTCTGACTGGCGCGTGGTGGGAGGCAGGACGGATCTTTTCCGCCAGGCCCGCGCGATGGATTGATTACCCGGCACGCTTTTTATTAGAACGCTGTTCTGAACTCGCGCCGGACACGGGCCTTGCGCACGCGCGCTGGTGAACCGGCCTCCGGCGACCTCTTCTGGCAGCGGCTGGAAGGCCGCCCTCCCAGCCACCGACCGTCGGCGCGCCCAGAAGGAGCGCCGCTCTACCCTCAGAAGCCCGAGAACTCACCGAGCAGCTCGATGGTCACGTTCTCGGTGCCGAGCACGGTGACATGCTTGGCGAGGCGCGACTTGGAGCCCACGCCGACGATCGCGTCGAGGCTCTCGTTCTCCTCCTTGGTGGTCTTGGACAGGCCCTTGCGGCCCTCCTGCACGAATACGTGGGACGCGCTGCCGTCCTTGTCGCTCTTCTGGCGTTCCGCGAGCCCCGGCTCGACGGTGATAAGCGCCTCGAGGAGGTTCGTGCCTTCCGCGACTTCAATGGCCTTGCCCATGGGGAGGACCTTCAGCGTAACCGTGGACATCAACAACTCCTGTCGTTTCGTCTTCGTGTTCGGTGCGATGTTGTTTTTCAGTAGATGGCGGCGCCCGCCCCTACGTTGACCGAGGCATCCTTCATCGTTGCCACGATGAACTCGATCTCCTCCTCGCTCAGGTGGGTGTGGAACGGCAGCGCCACGGCGCGGTCGGCCACCTTCTCCGTCACGAGGAAGTCGCCCCGGCGGTAGCCGAGGTCGAAGTAATGGCGCTGCACATGCAGCGGCGTGCTGTAGCCGGTGGATTGAACCTTCTCCACCTTCAGATCCTCGACGATGGAATCGCGGCTCGACTTGGAAAAGCGCGTGCCGAGATGAACCACGTAGAGGAACCAGTTCACCTCCGTCACGTCCGGCCCGATGAAGGGATCCTTGATGCCCTCGAAGGACTGGACGTACTTCTGGTAGAGGTGCTCCACCGTACGCCGCTGCTCGAGGATCTCCTCGAGCCGGCGCAACTGGGTGAGGCCCAGCGCAGCGGTGATGTCGCTCATGGCGCCCTGGTAGGGCGCGCTCATGCTGACCACGACGGAGGAACGTTCCTCCAGCTTGTGGGACCGGAACCGCCGCAGCGCCACGGCCACGTCGATGTCGTCCGTCACCACCATGCCGCCCTCGCCGCAGACGATGGGAAAGGGCTGTGAGAAATCGAACACGGACGTGTCGCCGAACGTCCCCACCAGCGCGCCCTTGTAGCGCGAGCCGATCGCTTCGGTGGAATCCTCGATGAGCGCAAGATTGTGCCTGCGGGCCAGCTCCTGGAAATCGGTCCAGGGCGCCGGATGGCCGTTGGTGTTACCGGCGACGATGGCCTTTGTCTTGTCGGTGATCTTCGCCTCGGCCTTGGCCGGCACGAGGGTTCCCGCCCAATAGTCGATATCGGCGAACACCGGCCGCGCGCCCGACAGGCTGATGGCGTGGACCGTCTCGCGGAAGGAATAGGGCGATGCGATCACCTCGTCACCCGGACCGATGCCATAGGCCTTCAGCGTGTAGAGCAGGCCGAGCGTGCCGCTGGGCACCGCGACGGCGTATTTGCGGCCGAGATAGGCTGCGAACTCCGCTTCGAACTCCTGGGCGATCGGGCCGCTGGAAAGGCGCGGGGCCTGCATGGCCTCGGCCACCGCCTGCAGCTCGATGACGGTGATGTCCGGATCGGACAAAAGGATCGATGAGGCCTCGCCGCCCTCGCTCTCACCCTCGCCGAGGTCGAAATCATCCAGGAAATCGGCGTCGCTCATCACGCGCTCCGCCGTGCGAGGATGACGCCGGTGGCTGCGCCGGGGTCGGAAGTGATGTGGGCGCAGTGATCCGCGGTGTCGAGCAGATGCACGTCGTATCTGGGATAGGTCCGGAACGGCGCCTCGGTGACGTCGGAGGCATCGCACTGGGTCCAGGAGAGCGCCGGAAAGCGCTTGCGCAGCTCGGCGAAGACCGGGCCGGCATCCTCGGCGGTGAGCACCTTCTCGATCTCGGTGAGGTCGCTGTCGCTCAGGGCCATAACCTTACTCTCCCGTGCCGGAATGAGACACGACCGGCGGCTTTGTCGCGGTCCGCCCAATGCCATGCAGGATTATTGCCAGTTTGGATCACTGCCAAAAACGACGCTCGGCATCGTCGTTCAGAAGGTCGAGCATTTCCTTCAGGCGCTCGTGAATACTGTCGAGTTCCCAGAGACGCTTGCCGTGGTTCTTGCGGAACAGCTGCCATGCCGCCTGCTCCGGATCGAAGATCATCAGAGCGATATCGACCACCCCGCCCTCGGGATCGATGTTGCGCGAGCAGCACGCGCTCTCGATCCGGTAGCCGCCGTCGGTGGCGATGACGCGGGGCGTCACATAGCGATAGCGCTTGCGCGCCTTGATGGCACGCTCGATGCGCTTCCTGTCGAGATCGTTCGGATGAGCGGGCAGCCTCATCGTCCTCTCTCTCGCGGCTGTGACGTCGGGGGCCGAGGCCCCCGCGCCGAAGGTTCAGAGGGGCTGAATTTCTTCCTCTAGGCAGCCGACCACCAAGCGCTCGTTGAACTCGATGATGTAGACGGGCGTGTTGGTGTCGGTGTGCTGGCCCACCTGCACGATCTCGCCGACGGTGCCGACGCCGACGAGCAGGCCCTCCTGCGGCATGTCGGGATAGGACCCGTCATTGTAGAGATCGATGAGGGTCTTCACCTTCATGCCCCAATCATACTTGGGCAGGCGCGGTTCGAGCATCATTTCGGCAAGGCTCCGGAGACTGGGGGTAAGGGAATGTCCTCTTCTTCGCGCGGGATGGCGCTTTCGAGCTCCTTACGCTTCATTCCCACGCGATTACCGCTTTCCGTGAATTCGACACCGTAGATATAGAATTGCTGGAGAAATGTTCCGATGGATACGACGTATCCAATTTCCCCTTTTTTCGCGAGGATCTCGCCAATTTCTTTTCCGGCATAGGTTCCGTCGTTACGGATGACCCGCTTTGCCTTGACTTTTTCACCAAAATTGAAGTATGGAGGCTCCGAAACCTCCACCACATCACTGTCACGGACGATGTTGCTCATAGCGGCATCTCCCTCAAGAGCTGCCCGCCCGCCTCGATGCGGGAGCGGGCGACCTCGCGCACGAAGTCGTCTTCGTCATTCAGGAACGGTGCGAGCTGGGAGGACGCCACCCGGCCCGCCACCTCGTAGCGCACCCGCCAGTCCGCATCAGCGGCGAGCGCCGGCAAGAGGTCGGGGGCCAGACGCTGCGCCACTTCCAGCCGGACGGCGGCGCTGCGGTCACCCGCCATGCACATGAGCCATTCGGCCGGCAGCCGCTGGGCCACCACCTTGCGCACTTCCGGCTCGGGATCGTCCACGAGGCGGGAGAGCAGCGGCGGCGCGATACGGCGGGCCACCACGAGCCGCACGTAGTAATCCTCGTCGGCGAGCATGTGCGCGAGTTCGGCATCCTCCAGCAGCGACACGATGCGGATGCGCACCTCGCGATGGGGATCGTTGCGCAGCGGCAGGATAAGACGCTTGGGCAGCCGGCGCGCCGCATTCCAGCGCACGGTCTCCTCGGGGTCGTTGAGGAGCGGCTTCAGGAAGAACACGTCGGCGTGCTTCGCCGCGATGGCGCGGACCTCGAAATGCTCATGGCGCACATAGGAATTGGCGAGGGCAGGATTCCAGTTGAAGAAGCGGTCGATGCGCCGGGCGTAGCGGTCGTTCACGCAGGCGCGCCGCAGCTGGCACTTGCCGGCCGGGAGGAGGTCCGACGCATGCGCGCAGCTCGAGCAATCAACGTCTTCACCGAGCCAGGTCTTGGCATCCTCGATGTCGTCGTCAGTCTTCATCGTCCTGCCCCGCTCTGTTCAGCACGTCGAGCAAGAGCTTCGCGCCGATCTTGTCGGACGGATCCAGCTCGAGCAGCTTCATCACCGCGGCGCGCCCCTCGTCGAGATTGCCGAGGCGCATGTTGAGATAGGCGTAACCCTTGAGCGTGAACAGGAAGAAGCGCGGCATCAGGCGGTCGTAGCGGGAAAACTCCGCATCCTCCGCCCGCACCTCCCGCCAGTCGGCCGGGAGGTTGGTCTCCCGCTGTGCCTTGGCGAGACATTCCCGCGCCACCCCAAGGCACTCCCGAAGGCGGCCCTTGTAGAAGTAGAAGCGGTAGAGGCCGATGAGCACCGCCGCATGGCCGGGCGCGATGGCCTCCGCCTGGCGCAGATGCGCTTCCGCCACCTCGTCCTGCTGGTAGGAGAGCCCGGCTTCCCACAAATGGGACCGCGCCTCCTCCGGCAACCCTCCGCCCATCACCGCGCTCGCAAGGAGCGCCTCGGGAGTCAGGACATCGGGCTCGCCGGTGAGCTGCGAGGAACCCTCGATCCCGTCCATTCCCTGTCCTCATTTTGTCCTTGAGCCGAAGCCGGCCGAAGCCGGACCCGGAACGCCCGGAGCGGCGCAAGGCCGCTCCGGGAAAACAGTCTCCCGCGCCCTCAGTGGGCGTGGGACGAGCAGGTCGTCGCCTTGGGATCGTTGAAGACGAGCCCGGTCTTGGCGGCCGTGTCGGTGAAGTCGATGGTCACGCCATCGAGCAGCAGGCGGCTTTCGGCCGGCAGGAACAGCTTCACCCCGTCCTTTTCCACCACCACATCGCCGGGCTGCGGTTCGGGCAGCACGGAGATGTCGGCGTTGAGGCCGGAGCATCCGCCAGGAGTCACATGCATGCGGAAACCGGCGGTGGGGCCGCCGTCCGCCATGATCATCATGCGCATGAAGCGGGCGGCGGAACGGGTCATGGTGAAGTTCATCGCGCTGATCCTCAGGCGGTGGGCTGGTAGCGGGGATATGCGTTGTCGATCACGCAGGTATCGTCCACGGGGCAGACCGCCGCGCACTGCGGCACGTCGAAATGGCCGATGCACTCAGTGCACTTCTTCGGATCGATCACGAACGTCCCGTTCTTCTCCGAAATGGCCACGTTGGGGCATTCCGGCTCGCAGGCCGAGCAGCTCGTGCATTGCGACGCGACGATTTTGAGGGTCATGGCGATGCTCCTTGTCTTCGCCGATCAGGCCGCGTTGATGAGCGCGCCCTGCCGGATCTCGGCGTCGCCGCGCGCGGTGTGCTCGATCTCGCCGGTCTTCACCTTGTTCAGGTATTCCTTGAACCAGGTGATCGCGGACTTCTCGATGAACTCGTGGGCGAAAGTATCCACGGGCTCGATGCCGGCCTTGATGAGGTCCGCCTTCGGGCAGCCGCCGATCTTCGCCACGAACACCGCATGGCAGTCGTTGATGGCGCGGATGATGGTCTCGAGGCTGTCCTCCTCGCCGTAGCCGCCCTGGCAGTACAGGTCGACGCGGCGATGGCCGACGAACTTGGCGCCCGCCGTGGAGAGTTCCCACACCTGGAACTCCTTGGCGTGGCCGAAGTGCTCGTTGATGAGGCCCGAGCCCTTGGTCGCGACGGCGGTGAGCAGCTTGATGTCGCTCTGCTCGCCGGCGAGCGCCTCCAGCTCCTCCTGCTTCGCCGCCACCTTGGCGACGCGCTCTTCCTCGACGAGGGCCTGGTAGGCCTTGCGGCTGTCGAGGTCGTAATTGACCTCCATGGCCATGATCTTGTCGGTGGTGAACTCGGCGGAGCGGTCCTCGCCGAGGAGGCCCACGGCGTCGGCGCGGCACTGGCGGCAGTGACGCATCATGTTCATCTCGCCCTCGCACTCGTCCTGGAGCGCCTTCAGCTCCTGGGCGGTCGGGCCGCGCTGGCCGTTGAGGCCGAACACGGTGCCGTGCTCGGGCGCGGAGATGAGCGGCATGATGTTGTGCAGGAAGGCGCCGCGCGACTTCACCGCGCGGTTCACTTCCACGAGGTGCTTGTCGTTGATGCCCGGGATCATCACCGAGTTCACCTTGCACAGGATGCCGCGCTCGGTGAGCATTTCGAGGCCGAGCATCTGCCGGTCGGTGAGGAGCTTGGCCGCCTCATAGCCGGTGTAGCGCTTGTGCTTCCAGAACACCCAGGGATAGATCTTCGCGCCGACCTCGGGGTCCACCATGTTGATGGTGATCGTAACGTGGTCCACGTTGAAGCCGGCGATGGTGTCCACGTGGTCCGGCAGGGCAAGGCCGTTGGTGGACAGGCAGAGCTTGATGTCCGGCGCGGTGCGGGCGATCAGCTCGAAGGTCTTGAAGGTCTTCTCGGGGTTGGCGAGCGGGTCGCCGGGGCCGGCGATGCCGAGCACGGTCATCTGCGGAATGGTGGAGGCCACCGCCAGCACCTTCTTCGCAGCCTGCTCGGGCGTCAGCTTCTCGGAGACCACGCCGGGGCGGCTCTCGTTGGCGCAGTCATACTTGCGATTGCAGTAGTTGCACTGGATGTTGCACGCCGGGGCAACGGCAACATGCATACGCGCATAGTGATGGTGGGCTTCTTCACTGTAGCAGGGATGGTTCTTCACCTTCTCCCAGATCTCGGTGGGCAGGTCACCCTGACCGGCCGACGAACCGCAGCTCGCCTTGCCCGAACCACCCGAGGTGCCGCAGCCCTGGTGCTCGGCCTTGGCCTGCATGACCTCGGCCAGCTTCTCGTCCATTCCCACGGCGTCCGTTCCAATGGCGTTCAAGCCAACCGCGTTTTCTTGCTGTGTCGACGCGTGCATCTATCTGCTCCTCGCTTGCAGCAGGATCCCGATAAATCCTTGACTCAAGGAAGAGCAACAGCCGTGCCAGCCTCCGACACTTCATATAACGCATAAAATTCAATGGCTTGCCGATGTCGTTGAGGCTGTCGGCTTGCCAACATCTCGCCGCGACACGACGGACATGTTGGAAAAGTTACATGGTTCGACCAAGAATTCCTGCCTGAACGGCCGCGCTCCTGATCGAGATCAATGCGCGCCACGAAGTTCTTGAGCGGACGCAGAAAACGCCGAGGGGAGCATGTCCGGTGGCGGACATGCTCCCCTCGTGACTGACCCGGATCGCCGCCGGCGTCAGGCTGACATGATGACGTCGAGCGCCTTCGGCAGCGGCATGGCGATGGGCGTGATGGCGTGGCCCAGCAGGAAGCGCAGCTCGTTCTTCGTGAGCGTCGCCTCGTCCACGATGGCAAAGTGCGGCGCGCGGGAGCGCTTGGCGATCTGCCGTGCGTAGGTGCGCAGCATCTGGTCGTGGAAGCGACAGCCGAGGAACAGGAAGCTGCGCTCGGTGCGGCGGTTCTTCACCACGTCCGGGATGGGGGTCTGGATGTCGATCTCGGTGAGAACCTCGACATAGTCCGCGTCGGAGATCAGCCAGTTCTTCGCCGGGGTCGCACTGCCGTGCGGCTTGTAGAGCACGGTCTTCCATCCCTCGGCGGTGGCGCGGTCGCTCTCGGTGCCGGCGGGATCGTAGAAGCGATACCAGCGGTCCTCGCCGATGCCGGCGCGGGTGATGCCCTGCGCCTCACCCCAGTCCGAGCGGCCGGCAAGGGCCGCACGCATCGAGCCGTCGTACCAGGTGTCCACGATCAGCGCGAGGGGCAGTCCCGCGAGGAAGGTCTGGAACGGCAGCGGCGCCACCTGAGGCCCGAACGCGTCCGCCATGAGGGCGGAGACGGTGTTGCGGTGCTTCATGCTCTCGATGTGCTGGGCGGCGGCCCAGCAATTGCCCTTGGCGCGCTTGGGCAGGGCCACCTTGGTGCCGAAGAAGACCGAGAGGTCTTCCGGCGTCATCGGGATGGCGGGCGATCCGAGGGCGACGAGGCCGGGCCCGAGATAGGGCACGACCTTGTCCGCGCGCAGTTCCGCCGCCACGTCCTTCAGGACGGCCTCGGCGTCGGCGAGCTTCAGCGTCTCGACATTGGCGACGGAAATGTTCATCTCAGTTCACTCCTCCTCGCCACGCTTCTTCGCGTTGACGGTGATGGGCAGTGTGGTTCCCTCGGCCATCTCGGGCAGGTCCAGCACCCAGCCGTTGGCGATCTTGATCCAACCACCCCACAAGGTTTCGTGCTCGAACTCCACGATCGGCTCTTCCAGGTCCTTCTTGGGGACATATATGGACAGTCCGATTTCGGGGGAACGGCGAATCATGACTTTCATTTATTGATTCCTTGCTCGGGCTTTACTCGCCGCTGTGACCCGGCAGGACCGAAGGCCCGAACGGGGACGCTGGTGATGCACGCCGGGCGCGGGGCCGCACGGAGCACGAAAGGGTTTGGCGCCGCGCGCCGGGCGTAAGCGCGGCCAAGGTCAGACATGATCGGCGAGGGCGGACGCACCGCCTGTGGCCGCCGCCCAGGCCGGCGACATGGCGCGCAGGCGGGCCACGATGTCGGGCAGGACCTCCAGCACGCGGTCCACGTCCTCGGCCGTGTTCTCGCGCGACAGGGACAGGCGCAGCGCCCCATGTAGCGCGCTCGCCGGCAGGTTCATGGCGCGCAGCACATGGGAGGGCTCGGTGGAGCCCGACGTGCAGGCCGAGCCGGTGGAGGCCGCGACGCCGGCCTTGTTGAGATTGTGCAGCACCGCCTCGCCGTCGAGATATTCGAACGCGACATTGGCGGTGTTGGGCAGGCGGTTGTCGCCGTCACCGTTGAGGAGGGTGTGGCTGACCTGCTGCAGGATGCCCTGCTCCAGCCGGTCGCGCAGCGCCCTCACGCGGGTGCGCTCCTCCTCCATATGGCCGAGGGCGAGGTCGGCCGCAGCGCCAAGGCCGATGATGCCGGGCACGTTCTCGGTGCCGCCCCGCCGCCCGCGCTCCTGGTGTCCGCCGCGCACCAGCGGGCGGAACTTCACGCCCTTGCGCACATAGAGCGCGCCGATACCCTTGGGGCCGTGCAACTTGTGTCCGGAGAGCGACAGCATGTCGATCTCGGTGGACTTGAGATCAATCGCAACCTTGCCCACCGCCTGCACCGCATCCGTGTGGAACAGGGCGCCCACAGCATGAGCCTCCCGCGCGAGGTCCGCGACCGGGAACAGCGTGCCCGTCTCGTTGTTCGCCCACATCACCGACACCAGCGCCGTCTTCGGCGACAGCGCCGCTGCAAAAGCGTCGAGGTCGAGCCGGCCCTGGCCGTCCACGCCGATGAGGTGAGCTTTGATGCCGCGCGTCTTCTCGAGATGCGCGACAAGAGTGAGCACCGCCGGGTGCTCTACCGTGGTGGTCACGATCTCGTCCCGCCCCTCCTGCGTCTCCAGCGCGGAGAGGACGGCGGCGTTGTCGGATTCCGTCCCGCCGGAGGTGTAGACGATCTCGTGGTCGAACTGGGCGCCGAGGAGGGCCTGCAACTGCTTGCGGGCCTTTTTCAGCGCCTCGCCCACATGCTCACCGAACGCATGGGTGGACGAGGCATTGCCGAAATGCTCCGAGAAGAACGGTAGCATCGCCGCGACGACGGCGGGGTCGGTGCGCGTCGTCGCGTTGTTGTCGAGATAGACCGGGCGCACGGCGCTCACCCCTCGGTTCGGCTGCGGCGTCTTGCTGTGTGGGCAGCCGTCAGCGGATGGGAGACGGCGTCGCCGGGGCGGGAACCGCCGGAGCCGCTGCGGCAGGCTTCGGCGCGGCCGGCTTGGGCGCTGCGGAGAGCGCTGGGGTGGGGCCTTTCAGGCTCACCAGCGGCTTGTTCTGCGCGCCGGCGACCGGGATCAGCCGGATCAACTCGCCGAGCCGCTCCACGATCTTGGACTGGATGCCCTCGATGGTCTCGCTGGCCAGTTTGCAGAACACGCAGGCGCCGGTCATCTTCACCATGACCTTGGTGCCGTCGATCTCCACCAGCTCGCAATCTCCGCCGTCGCGGATGAGGTTGGGGCGGATCTCCTCGATCACCTCGCGGATGATCGCCTCGCGGCGGGCTTCACGGCTCAGCGGGGCGGGCGCTTCGGTCTCGGCCAACATCGCAATATCCTCTGTGTGTTCTCTGTTCCACCGCCCGGCAGGGGACGGCGCGCGGATGGCGGTCAGCCGAAGGACTAGCCGAAGGACTTGCCGCAGGAGCAGCTGGAGGTGGCGTTCGGATTTTCGAAGGTGAAGCCCGAACCCTCCAGGGCCACCACGAAATCGATGGTGGTGCCGGCGAGCAGTTCGTGGCTCTTGTTGTCGACGAAGACGCGCACGCCCTCGCGCTCCACAACGGTGTCGTCGGGCTCGGCGTCGCTGACGAGGCCCATCTTGTACTGGTAGCCCGCGCAGCCGCCGGTCTCGACCATGATGCGCAGGCCGCTGATGGGCTGGTCGGCATCATGGATCGCGTCGCGGACCGCATGAAGCGCGCTGTCGGTCAAATTGATCATTGCTCGACCTTCGCTTGAGAGACTGGTCTGGCAAGACATCAGCAATCCTCATGCCAGACAGCAACGAACTGATTTCTTTCGATTTTCGGGATCGAAGCTGTTGCCTTTGCGACGCGTGTCCGGTTTCGGACACGCCACCGGCGGCCGCGCCGGTCGGCGACGCCCCCGGGCGCGATGGCGCCGACAGGCGAGCCCCGCGACCCGCCGATCCCATCCCCACTCCCGTGCGCCCGCGCCTTTGCTGGCTTCGCGCGGCATGGCGGAAGCCAGCAAGGGCGCGCGGTGAAGAGCGGAGAGGGGCGGCAAACGGCGAATTGTCGCGACGGCGCGCTTTCGGCGCGGGCGTGGCGCAAAGCGGCAAAGGCCTTGCATGAAGCGCAGCGCCTGCCCCTGCGCGGGCGGCCCGCCGAACCGCATTCGGCGGAGGGCGGCACTCTCTCCCGGACGATCCCGTCCGCAGTGAGCGCGGCTCGCGCCCGTGTTGAACCAAGACCCGTCTGAACAGTCGTGAGCTGAACCGGAGACCTTTTTGATGACCGCGATCGAGAACACCCCCCTGGGCCGGCTGGATAAAGAGGGGCGACTCCTGAATGCCGTGCTCAAGCAGCCCACCAAGCCGGGCCGCTTCGATTTCCGTGGCGACATTGCGCTGAAGTTCCAGCAGCAGGTGGCCGACGAGAAGCGCCCGCCGGAATACACCATGGAGCAGGTGCTGACCTTCGCCGAGGAAGGCAAGTCCACCATCCCGGTGATGGCCGGCTACCTGCAGAATTTCGCTTTCCTCTCCGACGTGGTGGACGTGCTCGGCGACGCGCTGGCACCCGACGGAAAGTATTTCCTCTTCTGCAACAATATCGACCTGCTGGCGAAGTACCGCGTCACCCACAACGGCAAGACCTTCTACGTCCTGCCCTGCGACGAGAGCACCGTGTGGAAGGAGATGACCGACCTTCTTTCCATCGACAAGAACGACATCAAGAAGATGGACACCGGCGGCAAGACCGATGTGGTGCTGGACGCCGCCGCGGCGTGGCACGAAGACTACGAGATCATCTCATATGAAAAGGGCGTGTCCCTCATGGAGCCGGTGAAGAACCGCAACGAAAACCGCCCGGTCTGAGCGGGCCTGTCCCCGCGCGCCGCCTGCCGTAGGGGGCAGGACGCGCGGGACGGTTCCGGCAGCGGATTGCGACGACTGAGGACGAAAGAAAATGGCCGGGCAGAACCCGGCCATTTTTATCTCGATCCGAGGCGCCGTTCAGACGCCGCCGCCCTCGTCCGAACAGGAGGTGATTTCGTCCTCATCGTCGTCATCGACCTCCTCGGCCAGCGTCACGCCGGTCACGCAGATGTCGTTGTCGAGCACGGTGAGCGCGACCGGGATGAGGCTTTTGCCCTTGCACGGCCCTTCGAGGCACACGCCGGTGCCGAGCTCGAACAGGGCGCCGTGCTTTCCGCACATCAGGCGGATGCCGTTCGGGTCGAGGAACTGGTTGCGCTCCCAGTCCAGCTGCACCTGGTCGTGCGGGCAGCGGTTGATATAGCCGAACACCTGCCGGCCCCAGCGCACCACGACGATCTTGAACGGCTGTTCGGTACCGTCCTCCGCCACCTGCATCAGTTCGAAACCCCGCGCCCTCTGGCTGGGGATGTCGCTCATGGAGCAGATGACGTAGGCGACGGTGGCCGCGTCGTTCGGGATGGCATCCTGGGGGGCCTCGTTGTCGATGACGGTCGGTTCCATCTGATCCTCGTTCACGATGCGCGCGTCAGGACCGGGCCGCTGGCGGCACCGGGGGGAAGGGGGGTGCCGGCTTCGGCCTTGGCGAGCAGGCGACGGTTGGCGGCGAGGCAGAAGTCGCGCCAGGCGGCGGCGACGTCGCGCAGGATGGTCTGCACATAGTCGCGCGAGAGGTGATGCTCGCCGGGAAAGTTGGAAAGTGCACAGGACGTGCGGTTGAACGCGACAACATCATCCAGCAGCGTCTGGATGAAATCGCGGAACGGCAGTTGCACGTCGCTCATCAGCGCAGAGCGGCCCTTCTCCACCGGCACGTCGGTCATGTCGAAGGGCAGGGTCTCGATCAGATCGGCCGCGCGCTCGTAGATGTCTTCTATGGCCCCCAGCATGGCCCGCTGGGTAAGCTGTTCGCGATCCTGGCTGGCGAGCGCGCGGTTGAGGCGGATGCGATAGGCCTCGAATGCCGCATCGTTCTGGCCGGCCACCCAATTGGCGAACCGCGCGATGCTGGCGCCATTCACCGGCAAGCCCTCGGGAATGGCGATCCCCGTCTCCTCCGCCCGCGCGCGGGACAGGGCGCGGTCAATGCGGCGCGCGGCCTCCAGCGCACCCTCGAGATAGCCGGCGCCCTGCGTCGCCGTCTCCGAACCGCCGAGATGCAGCCGCCCGTCCCACAGTGGCCGCCGCAGCAGGGGATTGGAGAAGGCGACATGCTCGCCGCGCGGCTCCGCCTTGTCGCGAGCCGAACAGGTGAAGGCTTCCGACGCCCAGTCCTGATAGAGCTGCTCGCCGCCGTCCGCAGCCGAGCCGAACACCTGCGCCATCTGGCTGTCCATCAACATGGTCAGGCCATCGGCGAAGGCTTCGCGCAGGTCGGGAGGGAAACTCAGGAAGCCGCCCAGCGCCGCCTTCGCGCCGGTGACGTCGCAGGCGTCGAAAATCTCGCCCACCACCGCCTGCTCATGAGTAACGAAGGCGTTGCCCGACTGGCCCGCGAGCCGCCAGAAGGCTGAGGGATAGGCCATCACCACCTTCGCCTGCTGGGCCATCCAGGTGGGCGCGGCACCCATCGCGTCGAAGGTGGCGTGGTCAAGCTCGGGAATGAAGCGCACCGTCTCGGCGACGAGGCGGGGCGGCAGGGCCAGCACCGCATGGCGGGCCTCGACGATGATGAAGGCGTCGTCCACGCGGAAGGTGAGGACCACGTGGTCGCCCTTGTCCTCCACACTGTGGAGCACGTGGTTGAGGCGCAGGCGCTCCTCGCCGATCCCTTCGGCCAGGACCGATACCAGGCGGGCCATGCCGCCGGCCACGCGCTGCGCGCCGCCGTGAACCTCCTGGGTGAAGGCCTGCGGCTGCTTGTCGGCTTCGGTCAGGTGCAGCACGGTGCCTTCGTCATGCTGTGAAAAGGCTACGAGGCCGAGTTCGGCGACGAAGGCGGCGATCAGTGGCTGGGTCTCGGGCCAGAACCAGGTGGGGCCGAGATCGAACGCCGCGCCATTGCTGGCGGCCACGGCCGACAGGATGCGTCCGCCGAGCCGCGGGCGCGCCTCGAATACAGTGAAGCTGCGGCCCTGCATCTTGAACTGCCGCGCCAGCGCGAGGCCGCAGAGCCCTCCGCCGATGATCGCCGTATCCAGCATGGAACAGTCCTCGCGAATCTTGCTGATTGGAGCCCTTGCAAGATTCGCGCACAGTTCCGGGAAATATGGCCTTGCGGGCATTTCCAACGCCCTGCGGCGGCGGGCGCGGACGGCTTTGGCCCTCGCCCTGTGGGATCGCACACCTCGCCAGCGTCGCATTTCCCGCGTGGTGCGACGGATTTCCGACATGGCGCCCACATTTACCTCCGGCCAATCGGCCGTCTTCCGGCCTGTCCACGGCCGCAAACCCGCGTCGGCGCGAGATTTTTGACCCTTTTGCGAGACGAGCCGAAGTCATCGCGCCCACCCGCCGGCGGGCTGGCACGAAACTTGATCCCGTTGAGGGACAGTTCGTTTGACCGTTTCTGCCCCCGGAGATTGGAAATGCTCGTCGCGTCCGAATTCGCGTCGTCCTCGCTCGACGACATCAAGGCAGCCCTCGCGGGCGGCACCCTCACCTTCTATTCCGTCGCCCGGCCGGTGAGCGCCGATCATGCGGTGGACCGCAGCGGCAAGCTTGCCGCATTCACCTTTGCGACCCCGGCTTTCAGCACGCCCTCCGAGGACGGCTCGGAAGTGCCGAGTTTCGTCGAAGCAGCCGTGAAGGCGTCTGAAGTCGGCACGCCCGGCTTCGCCCGCGCGCTGACCGCCGACGGCAAGACCGTCGCCGACTTCTCTGTCGGTCCCGGCGCGCGCGAGATCAAGCTTGCGGAAGTCTCCTGCTCGCCGGGCGCCCCGGTGAAGGTGGTGAAGTTCACCGTCAATCCGGAAGGCGGCTGGCCGGAGCGTCCCGACTATTACGACGCCCATCCGCGCCCCGGCTTCAGCCTGCCCAAGGTGCGCTGAGCCATCTGATTTCGTCCCGGGGCCCCGTGCCCCGGGACGTGACTGCCCCGGGACGCGCTGCCCGGACGTGAATGCCGACCAGAGACCATTCCACAGCCACAGGAGAGCCTTGCGTCATGTCCACCGTTCTTCCCGGACCGCTGGTGAGCACCCAATGGCTGGCGGACCATCTGTCGGCACCGGACGTGAAGATTCTGGACTGCACCTGGCTGCATGAAAGCTCCAACATGGACGGGCGCACGCAGTATCGCGGCCGCCATCTGCCGGGCTCGGTGCATTTCGATATCGACGCCGTGGCGGACAAGTCCAGCCCCCTCCCCCACATGCTGCCGCCGGCGGCGGAGTTCGCCAAGAAAGTAGGCCTGCTTGGCATCGGCGATGGCGACAAGGTGATCGTCTACGACCGCATGTGCGGCGGCGCGGCGGCCGCGCGCGTTTGGTGGATGTTCCGCACCTTCGGCTATCACGACGTGGCCATGCTCGACGGCGGCTACGGCAAGTGGGTGAAGGAGAAGCTCCCGTCCGACATGTCTCCGGTGCGGCCGGAGCCCAAGACCTTCACCGCCGTGCTCGACCCCACGCTGGTACGTTCGCTGGACCAGATGCTGGCCAACGTCGCCTCCGGCACCGAACAGGTGATCGACGCGCGCGGGCCGGCGAAATTCACCGGGAGCCAGGACGATGTCTTCCCGGCGAAGAAGAAGGGCCACATCCCCGGCGCCATCAACCTGCCGTGGGGCGATCTCATCGTCGAGGAGAGCGGCGAGCTGGTTCAGCCCGACGCCATCAGAGCGCGCCTCGCTGCCGCCGGCGTCGATCTGGAAAAGCCCATCGTCGTCACCTGTGCCTCCGGCACCATTGCCTGCGTGGTCATGCTCGCCCTCTACCTCCTCGGCAAGACGGACGTCGCGCTCTACGACGGCTCGTGGGCCGAATGGGGCCTGAAGGACGAGACGCCCAGCGCGGCGGCGGCCTGAGGGGAAACGCCATGGCGACCGACGACCTCACGCTTCTCGGCGACGGCGACGAATTCACGCTGCACGGTGCTGATGACCAGACCCATTTCGTCCTGCGCTTCAAGCCGGACGGCCTCGTTGCGGACATTTCCGGAGAGGACGCGGAGCGGTTCCGCGGCGACTATGAAACGATCCGGGTCCAGTATCCGGACTGGAGTTCGGACCAAGTCCTGGCCCAGCTCTGGGACCAGGGCGGCTACAGCTGGCTCGCATCGCCGGAAGGCTGAGGCGCACGCCGCGCGCGGATGACAGACCGGCGAAAGCCGACGGGAGACGAACATGGCGACCACGCTCATCAAGACCACTTCCGACGGCCGCAAGCTCGAAGTGTCCGGCCTCGCAATCCTGTTCGACGGCCAGCTCGAAGCCTTCGACCTGACCGAGGTGAAGATGCACCCCAACCGCCGCAAGATCTGGGAGGTGCACCCCGAGGCGACCCACATCGCCGGCCGGGTGACGCTCACCAAGGAAGAGGCGGAAGCGGTCGAGGCCGCCTTCAAGAAAGCCGAGGCGGAAATCCTCGCCAGCCCCGCCGCGATCAACGAGCGCTTCCGCATCGCCATGATGTGGCGGGCCCGGAGCGAAGGCATCGAGTGAAGGTGGCGCCAGCGGCACCGCAACCGGATCCGTTGAAGACAAAAAGCCCCGGGCATGCCGGGGCTTTTTACATTGGCGGGCAATGATACAGGACTATTCGGCGGCCTCCGCCAGGACGATCGGCTCATTTGCATTGACCGCCGCGCGGGCGTTGCGCGCGAGACGGGATTCGCCATCCTCCGCGCCGAAGCAGATGTGAAATTCATCGCAGTCCGAGCACACCGGCGCCGCGCACAGGGTGAAGCCCTCCGATCCGCAGACCATGCGGTAGAGGAACTTCTTCCACTTCATGTCCTGGCTGTTCTTGCGGGCGAGCGGCGCGAAGCGACGCGTCATCAATTCGCGCAGCTCGGCACGGCTCCGCAGCCCGAGATCCTGCCACAGATGGTGGGGGGACTGGCAGCGCCGCGCGATCATGGCGATGAAATGGGTTTGCAGCCGGCCGGCATCGGAAGAATAGATGCCGAGGATGTCGCGTACCGACTGTTCTTCGGGCGTCACCTCGATCGCCCGCGGGTCAACCTGCGCTGCAAGCACAGGGGCCGCAGTGGGAAAAAGAATGGCGGCAACATCCAGGAAGGCCGCGCGGTCGAGGCCGAGGGCCTCGAGCCGCTCCCTGCCGTCCTCCTCCGCCTCAGCGAAAGCGAGGCTGACGATGGAGGCCGCCACATGAACATCGAGCGCGTCCGCACCAGAGGAGGACGATGACGCGATCAACCAGTCATAGACCTCTTCGGCGCGCATGGCGGCACTCCTTGAAGGACACGCGCGGGCCGAAAAGGCCCGCGCTCGGCGAATCCGCCTCAGGCGGCGGCCTTCTCCAGGCCGTGGATCTGGCAATTGGCCGGGCAGACACGGGCGCACGCACCGCAACCGATGCAAGCGCCGATATCGTTCATGACCATCACCTTCTTCTCGACCTCATCGTCCTCGTCGTCATCGAGAGAAACGACGTCGCCATCTTCATTGATGCCCTTGAGGGTCATCACGTCGCGGCCGCACACCTTGTAGCAGCGGCCGCATCCGATGCATTTGTCCTTGTCGATGTCGAGCAGGTAGTCTGGCTGCCAGGCTCGACCATCCCTGGTTTCGTTAGACATCTGAAAATCGCCTTCTGAAATATTAGGCGGCCTCGAGTCCCTTCAAGTCCGCGCGCTTCTTCTCAAGCTCGGCGAAGGCGTCGTGCGCCTTCTTTGCGACAACCATGATCTGCTCCCAGTTGATCGGGAGTTCTTCCGACAGATCGTGAAGGTCCATCTTGGACTGCGTCGCCTTGGCGGACAGCTTCTTGATCTCGGCCTTGAGTTCGTCCACGTCGCTCATGGGTGCACCTTGGGTCTCAGTATTTCGCCACTTCGGGGAACTTGTTGATCATCTCAACGCCCTGCTGGACAAACTTCGTGCCCTCCTCGGCGAGCTTCGCCAGGTTATCGAAGCCGAAGCGGTGGACGTCGCGGAGCTGCTTGTTGACGACGATCAGCCGCCCGCCGATGAGCACCATGCGGCCGAAGCCTTCGTGGCTCATCTTGAGCATGGGCGAGATCATCACCCGCGTCTCCATCTCGATCATCAGGCAGATCGCGTTGAAGAACAGCTCCAGGCGCCAGATGGTCTCGGGGTCGGGATCGCCGATGAGGGGGAGCGCGCGGCGCGCCTCCTTGTCGACGATGTAAGGCTCGATCAGGTCGAGATCGGCCTTGCCTTCCCAGGCGCCGTGGGTGTCCTGGGCGCGCCAGACCTTGATGAGTTGCTTGATGAACGGGGAGTCAGCGGCCTGAGACGGCTCGATGACTTGCGCTGCTTCGGCCATGACTATCCCTCACTCGTCGAAATCGAACGTGCGCTCTTGGCCCTTCGACATGACCTTGCGCAGCCACGGGGGTGGGTTGCCCTGAAGGACGACTTCCAGCTTGCCGATGAGATCGGAGATATCCTCGGGCTGGTTGACCTTCATCGGATGAATGTTGTTGGCGACCACGCGGGCGGCGCCGGAACCGCCGATGGCGGCTACATAGAGGATGGTGCAGTCCTTGATCGCATCGATCTTCGGCGCCAGCTTGTCCTCGTTGCCGTCTTCCTTCAGGTCGCCGTCAAACTCGATGGCCTCGATGAAGTGATGGCCTTCCGGACCCACCTCGTAGATGGCGATGTTCTTCGCCCAGCCGAAATGGGCATCGACCCTTTTGAGATCCTGGGTTGCGAATGCGACTTTCATGGCAGGCTCGCCTCTCTCGCGGTCGGGGTCGTTGGGAACGTCAGTGATGGGCGGTGCTGGGTGCGGGGCCGAGTTCCGGCGCGCCCGAGTGGGCACCTCCATGGCCGTGGCCATGGTCGTCCCAGGGATTTTTCCAGGTCTCGGGGGTCGCGTCGTGGTTCTGCTCGTGGTCGGCGATGCACATGTTCGCCAGTGTGAACATGAGGTCGCGCGTGCCGCGATAGCCGACCGTCATCTTGTGGCCGGAGCCGATGCGGTCGAACATGGGAATGCCGATGCGGTAGAAGGGGATGTTGAGCCGGTCCGCCGCCTGGCGTCCGTGGGAGTGCGTGAGCAGCAGGTCACAGCCGCGCTCCGTCGCCAGCGTCTCCAGATCCTCAAGATCACCCAGAAGGACCTCGTCGCACGGCAACTTCTCGAACACCGGCGACTGGGTGGTGGTGACGGCGGCCGTGACGTGCGCACCCATCTCGTGCAAGGCGGAGGCGACATCGAACAGGAGGTCCGGCTCCGCACCGATGGCGAGCTTGCGGCCGCCGAGGTGGAAATGCGCATCCAGCATCGCATCGACCAGCTGGCCCCGCTGCCGGCGATAGCGGCGCGGCACCTCGCGGCCCGAGATCTCGCTCAGGAACATGAAGAATTCGTCGTTCGGCCCGAGCCCGCAGAGGCGCTCGAACAGCCGGTAGGGCGTGCCTGTCTTCTTCTGCATCGCCTCGGCGGCCGCCTTCATCTGGGTGCCGATGGCGATGGTCCAGGCCGCCTCGCCCATGGTGGCGATCTCGTCCACACCGATGCCGCCGATGGTGGTCGGCGTGAAATCGTCCGGGATATGGCCGTCGAGAGAACCGACGAGGTCCGGGAGGAAGGAGGGCTGAAGGCCAAAATCCTCAAGGATGCAGCGCAACTCGTCCAGATCGCCGGGCTGGAGGTGGCAGCCGGGCAGCACGTTCACGCGCTTCGGATTCTTCGGTGCATCCGGCTCGGGCTTCTTCACCAGCACCTCGACGATCTTGGCGACCGTCTTTTCCCAGCCGTCCTGGAAGGCATCCTTGAAATCCGGCGTGGAAACATAGACCATCGGGAAGTCCGCGAGTTGCGGATACTTGTCCCGCACCATCTTGATGTAGCCGTCCACGTCGTCGCCCTTGGTCTCGGTGACGCCTGTGGAGCAGATGCCGATGATTTCAGGCTTTGTGCGGTTGTAGATGTTGAGGATGGCTTGCTCGACATTGTCATAACCGCCGAGCACGGTGGCGACCTCGCTCATGGCCGTGGTCTGGAGCGGGATCGCCTCCTTGAAGTGCCGCACAAACAGCACGAGGCCGAACGAGGTGCAGCCCTGCGAGCCGTGCAGCAGCGGCATGGCGCCTCGGAGCCCCATGAAGGCGAGCGCGCCGCCGATGGGCTGGCTCATCTTCAGCGGATTGACCGCACAGCTCTTCTTGCCTTGGACGAACTTGGCCATCGCCCCCTCCTATTCGGCGGCCACGAGAGCGGCCGGCGTGCCGAGCGGGGCGATGAGTTCGTCCAGCATGTCCTCGATGCGCTCACCGCACTTGCCGCAGCCGGAGCCGGCCTCGGTGCGGGCGGTCACCTCGGCGAGGTTCGCCGCGCCGGCGGCGACCGCATCCTCGATGGTACCGACGGAGACGCTCTTGCAGTTGCAGACCTTCTTGGCGCGGCGCGCGGCCTCGGCCAGCACCGGATCAGCCGGCGGGGGCTCCGCGACGCCGAGGGCCTCGAAGATATCCTCGATGCGGCCCGAGCACGCGCCGCAGCCGCCGGAGGCGTTGGTGTGGGTCTTCACGCCCTCGACCGTGGTGAGGCCGTGGGCCGTGATGGCGTCCTCGATGGTGCCGAGGTCCACGCTCTTGCAGTTGCAGATCTTCTTGGCGCGCCGTGCCTTCTCGGCGGCGACCGGATCGGCGGCAAGCGCGGCGGCCTCGGCCTCCATCTCGGCGATGGCGCGGTTCTGCCAGTTGTTTTCGGGATTGTCCCATGGGGCGGGCTTGCGCACCTGCTCCCAGATGGGATTGTAGAGCGCCTTGTCGATCTCCTCGACGAGCTTCACCATGCCGATGTAGCCCATGTAGGCGTGGTGGCGCTCCTGATTGATGTCGAGCCACGGCATGGCGGCCTTGAGCGCGATGAACTGCGAGCGGCCGCCCGAGAGCATGATGTCGGCCTTCGCGTCCTTCAGCATCTTGTACATTTCGCGGGGCGTCATGTCGTCGATCATGTGGGCGTCCTGCCCCATGAGCTCCTTGATGCGCTCCTTGTCCTCCTTGGTGGACTTCTTGACCGAGGTGCCGACCAGCTCGAGGCCGGCCTCCTGCAGCGCCGCGACCACCGACCAGGACTTCACGCCGCCGGTGATGAGCAACACCTTCTTGTTCTTGAAGCGGTCCTTGAACTTCGCGATCGCCGCCCAGGCCCGCGCTTCCTCGCGCTCGATCAGCGCCTCGGTGCGGTCCATCAGCTCGGGATCGGCGCCGCGCTCGATGAGCATGCGGGCGAGTTCACGCAGCGAATCCGAGGAATCCTGGATGCCGTAGAAGGAGCCCTCGAAGAAGGGGATGTCGTAGCGCTCCTCCATCTTGCGGGCCACGTTGATCATGGCCTTGGAGCAGACCATCATCGCCGCCTTCGCGCGATGGGAGGAGGCGACATCCTTGTAGCGGCCGTCGCCGGAGATGCAGGCGAGGATGCGAATGCCCAGCTCGTCGAGCAGGGGCTTCACCTGCCACAACTCTCCGGAGAGATTGTATTCGCCGATGATGTTGATGTCGTACGGTGTCGTATATTCCGGCTCCTCGGTGCCGATGACATGGTCAAGGATGGCCTCGCCGGCAAGCTTGTTGCCGAGATTCTTCGGGCCCACGAAGCCGGGCGAATTGATCGGGATCACCGGCTTGCCGAACTTCTCCTTCGCCGCCTTGCAGACCGCATCAATGTCGTCGCCGATCATGGCGGGCACGCAGGTCTGGTAGACGAAGACGGCCGGGGGATCGTACTTCTCGATGATTTCCTTGATGGACTTGAACAGGCGCTTCTCACCACCGAACACCACGTCGGTTTCGTTGATGTCGGTGGTGAAGCCGGTGCGCCAGATCTGCGAGCCGGAGGAGCGCGCGCCGCGGTTGTCCCAGCTGTTGCCCTCGCAGGCAATGGGGCCATGCACCAGGTGCGCGACATCGGTCAGCGGCTGAAGGGCGATCTTGGCGCCATCGAAGGCGCACCCACCGGCGGCGCCGCCGGGCTGGAGCTGCTTGGTGCACCCCTTCTTCTTTTCCGCCTCCGATTTGTTCTGGTTCTTCGTGCAGCCGGGCTCGTTGAACACTTGCTGGATCGTGGCGGAAACCGAGCTCATGGATCTCTCCTTCGGCGGACGGGCTGTGCAAAGATCGCGGGCGCGAACATCACATCGGGGCGGACTTCACTCTCCCTGTCGGGCCGGCCCGGGCGGGGCCCCGGGCCGGATCGATCATTTCACCTATGCGATCAACGGATGATGTCGAACGAATAGTCGGTCTTCGCAGGTACGATCGTGTTCTGATCGATGGTGTCGAAGATCTTGTCGAGGATGGTGATCAGAACGTTCATGCCGCCCTGATAGCCCCACACCGGACGGCGGTGGTGGTGGTGACGGTCGAACACCGGGAAGCCGATACGGATCAGCGGAGTGCCCGTGTCGCGCTCGAGATACTTGCCGTAGGTGTTGCCGATCAGGAAGTCCACCGGCTCGGTGAAGAGCAGGGAACGCATGTGCCAGAGGTCGCGGCCGGGATAGACGTTGCAGTTCTGGCCGAACGGCGAGCTATCGAACAGCTTCTGGACCTTGTCCGCCCACTTCTGATTGCCGTTGGTGGCAAGCACGTGGGTGGGCTCGGCGCCGAGCTCCAGCAGGAAGGCGGCGAGGCCCAGGCAGAGGTCGGGATCGCCGTAGATGGCGAACTTCTTGCCGTGGATATGGGCGTTCGAGTCGGCGATGGCGTCAACCAGGCGGCCGCGCTCCTTGGCGAGTTCCTCGGGGATTTCCTTGCCGGAGATCCGCGAGATCGCCATCAGGAACTCGTCGGTACCCTTCACGCCCACGGGGTGGTTGAAGGCGACGACTTCCTGGCCGTGATTGCCGATGAACGGCAGTGTCTTCTCGGTGCAGTATTCCTGCATGGAGATGGTGGCCTTGGCGTGGACGGCGTTGGCCGCCTCCTCCAGGGTGGTGCCGCCGTCATACATGCGGAACTCGCCGTCGGTCGGCGTGTCGAAGACTTCCGAATTGTCGCCGAGGATGGTGTAGTCCACGCCCATCAGGCCGAAGATGCGCTTGACTTCACGCAGGTTGCCGACGGTGTAGCCGTCGAAGCCGCCGATGAAGTTGATCTTCTCGTTCGGCTCGCGAACCAGCTTGGGGGCGGTGCCGGCCTTGCCGTCCCAGAAGTGCTCCAGCACGCCCTTGATGGCATTGTCGTAGCCGGTGACATGGCTGCCGACGAAGGCCGGAGTGTGAGCGAAGGGAACGTCGTATTCCTGCGGGACCGAGCCCTTTTCCTTCGCCGTCTTGATGAAGGCGTTGAGGTCGTCGCCGATGACTTCCGCCATGCAGGTGGTGGAGACGGCGATCATCTTGGGCTTGTACATGCTGTAGGTGTTGGCGAGGCCGTCAATCATGTTGTTGAGGCCGCCGAACACCGCCGCATCTTCCGTCATGGACGACGACACGCAGGAGCTGGGCTCCTTGAAGTGACGGGACAGGTGCGAGCGATAGTAGGCGACGCAGCCCTGCGAGCCATGCACGAACGGGATCGTGTGCTCGAAGCCGACCGCCACGAACACCGCGCCGAGCGGCTGGCAGGCCTTGGCCGGGTTCACCGTCAGGGCCTCGCGGGCGAAGTTCTTTTCCTTGTACTCGGGAGTTTTGGCCCACTCGCGAATGCGCTCGACTTCGGCGGGATCGCGGGGGTTCTCAAACATCTTCTTCTTGTTGGCCAGCATCTGCTGGTACTCGGGACCGCGGAACAGCTCGAAGTGATCGAGCACGTTATCTGCATTCTGTGGCATCTCGAACCCCTAATATGTGGGTCAAATATGGGAGCCCGTCCCGGGTGCCCCTCCCCGTGAAGGGAGGGGCGTCTGGTTCAGGCGCTCGAAAACCCGCCTCACTCGGCGGCGAGCAGCCCAGCCTGGCCGGGAGCCTGCTTCCACGGAGCCTTGGTCATCTTCCAGACGGGGGAATTGATGGCCATGTCCATGTCGCGGGCGAAGATGGCGAAGCCATCGTAGCCGTGGTAGGGGCCCGAGTAGTCCCAGGAGTGCATCTGGCGGAACGGCACGCCCATCTTCTGGAAGACGTACTTTTCCTTGATGCCCGAGCCGACCAGGTCCGGCTGGACCTTCTCGACAAACTTCTCGAACTCGTAGCCGGTCACGTCGTCATAGATCAGCGTGCCATCCTTGACGTAGTGCTGGGCGGTGCGCTGATAGTCGTCGTTGTGGCCGAACTCATAACCCGTGCCCACCACTTCCATGCCGAGATCTTCGTAGGCGCCGATCACGTGACGGGGACGCAGGCCGCCCACGTACAGCATGACGGTCTTGCCCTCGAGGCGCGGACGGTACTTGGCGATCACCGCGTCCATGAGGGGCGCGTACTTGGCGATGACGCGCTCGGCGCCTTCCTTGATCTTGTCGTCGAAATAAGCAGCGATCTTGCGCAGCGACTCCGCGATCTTGGAGGGACCGAAGAAGTTGTACTCGCACCACGGGATCCCGAACTTCTCTTCCATGTGGCGGGAGATGTAGTTCATGGAACGGTAGCAGTGCAGCACGTTCAGCTTCGCCCGGGGGGTGTTCTCGAGCTCGGCGAGCGAGCCGTCGCCCGACCACTGGGCGATCACGCGCAGCCCCATCTCCTCAAGGAGGATACGGGACGACCAGGCGTCGCCGCCGATGTTGTAGTCGCCGATGATGGCGACGTCATACGGCGACTGCTCGAACGGGGCCGGCTTGTTCGGATCCAGCTTGTCGAACACCCAGTCCCGCACCGCGTCGTTGGCGATGTGGTGGCCGAGAGACTGCGACACGCCGCGGAAACCTTCGCAGCGGACCGGAACGATGGTCTTGCCGTCGTATTCCTTGGACTTGGACTTGGACACGGCTTCGATGTCGTCGCCGATGAGGCCGATCGGGCACTCGGACTGGACGGTGATGCCGTTGTTGAGCGGAAACAGTTCCTGGATTTCGTCCATGATCTTCGCGAGCTTCTTGTCGCCGCCGAAGACGATGTCCTTTTCCTGGAAGTCGGAGGTGAACTGCATCGTCACGAAGGTGTCGATGCCGGTCGTGCCGATGTAGTAGTTGCGGCGGGCGGCCCAGCTGTACTGGCCGCAGCCCACCGGGCCGTGGGAGATGTGGATCATGTCCTTGATGGGACCCCACACCACGCCCTTGGAGCCGGCGTAGGCGCAGCCGCGGATCGTCATCACGCCCGGGATGGACTTGATGTTCGACTTCACGCCGCAGTCGGACTTGCCGGACTCGTGGACGTTGAGGTGCTTCGCGCGGCGCTTCGCGGTCTTCTCGGGATAAACCTTGAGGACTTCCGCGACGAGTTCCTTGTTCCGCGCCTTGATTTCAGCAACGCTTTGCGGTTGGGCCAAGCTCATTTCGCAATCTCGCTCTCGTTGGGTTGCCGTTTGGCAGGCCGGCCCCGCAATTGAGGCCGGCCTCGGGTCATGCGACGCGGGGCGTCAGCCGACGGCGAGCTCGGCGGCGGTCTTGCCGACGATGCTCTCGTCCACGGCCTTCATGATGCCGTGCTCCATGAGCAGGTCTTCGAGCTCGTCCATGGTGATCGGGGTCGGGATGATGCCGTTGCCCGAGTTGCCATGCACCTTGGTCGCGAGGTTGCGGTAGTGCTGGGCCTGCGCGGAATCGGGCGCATACTCGATCACCGTCATGCGGCGCAGCTCGGCGTGCTGCACGATGTTGTCGCGCGGAACGAAGTAGATCAGCGTGGTGCCGAGCTTCTTCGCCAGCGACTCCGCCAGCTCATATTCCTTGTCGGTCTGGCGCTCGTTGCACACCAGGCCGCCCAGGCGCACGCCGCCGGAGTTCGCATACTTCAGGATGCCCTTGGAGATGTTGTTGGCCGCATACATGGCCATCATCTCGCCGGACATGACGATGTAGATTTCCTGCGCCTTGTTCTCGCGGATCGGCATCGCGAAACCGCCGCACACCACGTCGCCCAGCACGTCGTAGGACACGTAGTCGATGTCCTCGTAGGCGCCGTTCTCCTCAAGGAAGTTGATCGAGGTGATCACGCCGCGGCCGGCGCAGCCGACGCCCGGCTCCGGACCACCGGACTCCACGCAGCGGATGTCCTTGTAGCCGACCTTCATCACGTCCTCGAGCTCGAGGTCTTCCACCGAGCCCGCGTTGGCGGCCAGCGAAAGGATGGTGTCCTGCGCCTTGGCATGCAGGATCAGGCGGGTCGAATCCGCCTTCGGGTCGCAACCCACGATGAGGATGCGCTGACCAAGCTCGGTCAGGGCCGCAAGGGTGTTCTGGGACGTGGTGGACTTGCCGATGCCACCCTTGCCGTAAAACGCGATCTGTCGCAGCGAAGCCATCTTGCTCTCCTTCGAACCTACAGACGAGGATTCGGTGCCCTCCGGGCCGCTGCGCAGGACGCAACCAGGCCGGGGGCGTTGCACTCAGGCGAGGATGCGGACGGGGCCCTTCCGGAGCCCACCAGCCAGCAGCCTGGCGCCTGACAGAGGTGTAGCAACGAGTGTGCCAGCGATTTTCGGGGTGAATTATCTATTGAAAACAATACTTTATAGGGACATCAGAACCATGTCCAAAACCCGACACAGAGATTTTGCGGCCGACACGCCAGTTTAGGGCTGTTTGAAACAGGACACTCCGGAGCCGCTGATCGGGCCTGTTGAAACCTGACAATGGCGGTGTGCGCCGGCCTGTCACATTGTCGACCTTCCCTTTCGGATGGTCATCGACCAACGCAAAACGGGCCGGCGATGCCGGCCCGTCGTAGTCCATGAGAAAGATGCCTTGGGCGCGCGCGACGCCCGTGTCAGCCGATCAACTCCTGCGCCTTGCTGAGCGCCGCGACGAAGCGGTCTACTTCGTCGCGCGTGTTGTAAAGCCCGAAGGAGGCCCGGCAGGTGGCCGCGACGCCGAACCGCTCCAGGAGCGGCATGGCGCAATGGGTGCCGGCACGCACCGCGATGCCGTCATTGTCGATGAGCGTCGCGAAGTCGTGGGCATGGGCGCCGGCGATCTCGAACGAGATGATGGCACCCTTCTCCTTGGCCGTGCCGATGATGCGCACGGAGTTCAGCTCGCCCAGCCGCTCCTGCGCATAGCGACAGAGCTCGTTCTCGTGGGCGCGGATGCGCGCCTTGCCGATGGACTGGATGTAGTCGAGCGCGGCCCCGAGCCCCGCGGCCTGCACGATGGCCGGCGTGCCTGCCTCGAACCGGTGGGGCGGATCGCCATAGGTGATGGAATCCTGCCGCACTTCGCGGATCATTTCCCCGCCGCCGTTGAAGGGCGGCATGGCCTCGAGATGCTCATACTTGCCATAGAGCGCGCCGATGCCCGTGGGGCCATAGAGCTTGTGGCCGGTGATGATGTAGAAGTCGCAGTCGATATCCTGCACGTCCACATCGAGGTGGACCGCGCCCTGGGAGCCGTCCACCAGCACGGGGATGCCGCGCGCGTGGGCGATCTTCACCACCTCCTTGACCGGGACGGTGGTGCCCAGCACGTTGGACATCTGGGTGATGGCCACCAGCTTGGTGCGGTCCGTGAGCAGCTTCTCGAATTCATCGAGGAGAAAGTTGCCCTCGTCGTCCACCGGCGCCCACTTCAGCACCGCACCCTGGTTCTCGCGCAGGAAGTGCCACGGCACGATGTTGGCGTGGTGCTCCATGATGGAGAGGACGATCTCGTCGCCCTCCTTGATGCGAGCCTTGCCGAAGGTGGCGGCGACGAGGTTGATCGCTTCCGTGGCGCTGCGGGTGAAGATGATCTCTTCCGGGCGCGCGGCATTGAGGAAGCGCTGCACCGCATGGCGGCCGCCCTCATAGGCCTCGGTCGCGGCATTGGCGAGATAGTGCAGGCCGCGATGCACATTGGCGTATTCGGAGGTGTAGACCTGCTGGATGCGGTCGAGCACCGCCTTCGGCTTCTGCGCCGAGGCGCCATTGTCGAGATAGACCAGCGGCTTGCCGTTGACCTTGAGGCCGAGGATCGGGAAATCCTCGCGCACGCGCATCACGTCGTAGGAACCGTTCGAGACCGCGGGGTGAAGAGCGGTCATCATTCACTCCCGTCCCAGCAGCCAGGCGCGCGTCGCCTCGGCGAGAGCGGTGCGGATGCCCTCCTCGCCGATGGAGTCGATCACCTCGCCGACGAAGGCCTGGATGAGGAGCGCCTCGGCCTCCTTGGCGGGGATGCCGCGGGCCATGAGATAGAACTTGATCTGCTGGTCGAGCGTGCCGGTGGTGCAGCCGTGGCCGCACTGCACATCGTCGGCGAAGATCTCCAGCTCCGGCTTATTGCAGGATTCCGCCGTCTCGGTCAGCAGCAGCGCGCGACTGAGCATGCGGGCGTCGGTCTTCTGCGCCGCCTGGCGCACGGCGATCTTGCCCTGGAAGATGTCCTGGGAGGCGCCGTCCAGCACCGCGCGGAAGGATTCCCGGCTCTCCCCGGCCGGCGCCGCATGGTCCACGGACAGCAGGGTGTCGGCGTGCTGCTTGCCCGCGAGCAGGCTCACGCCGCCCATGTGCGCCTTCACGTTCTCTCCCGCGAGATGCAGCAGAAGCTGGTTGCGCACCACGGCGCCGCCGGTGGTGAAGAAGGTGTTGGAGAAGCGCGCGTCGGCGCCCACCTTCGCCAGCATCGTGGCGAGATGTACCGCGTCGCTGCCTTCGGTCGTCACCTTGACGCGCTCGAACGTTGCGCCGGCGCCCACCACCAGCTCCAGCGCCGTACTGACCTGATAGGCGATGCCCGCAGGCCCTTCATGGCTCTCGATAAGGGAGAGGCTGGCGCCATCCTCCACCACCACCAGCGAGCGGGTGAAGGCAGCCACCGGTGTCTCGGCGGTGGTCACGAACACCAGCTCCACCGGCCGCAGGATCGATTCGCCGGCGGCGACATGCACCACGACGCCGTCGCCCATGAGTGCGGTGTTGAGGGCGAGCACGGCGTCAGACGAAGCAACAGTGCGGCCGAGGTAGCTTGCGGGAAGGCCCGCCGGATCGGCCAGCGCATCCGCCGTGGAGGCGATGGTGAGGCCGGGCTCCAGACCCGAGAGATCGGACAGCTCGGGCACGAAGGCGCCGTTCACCACCACGAGGCGACGGAAGCCGAGGGCGGAGAAGAGGCCGCCGGCGGCCACCGCCTTCGCCTTGGCGTCCGCGTCGGGCAGCGGTGCGAGGGGCTTGGCATCGCGCATCAGGGCGCGCAGGTCGGTGTATCTCCAGCTCTCGACCCGGCGGTGCGGGAGGCCCGCATCGGCGAAGGTCTCGAAAGCCGCCGTGCGCTGGGCCGCCACGTCGGGACCGCCGGGCAGGCTGGCGCGCACGGCGGCGAAGGTCTCGGCCAGCGCCAGTTCGGCGCCGGTCTTCATGGGACGGACGATGGCCGGAGCTGTCGTGGCCATCACGCGGCCTCGCTCTGGTACTGGGCGTAGCCGGTGGCCTCAAGCTCCAGCGCCAGTTCCTTGCCACCCGTGTGGACGATGCGGCCGGCATTGAAGACATGCACCACGTCCGGGACAATATAGTCGAGCAGGCGCTGATAGTGGGTGATGACCAGCATCGAGCGTTCAGGCGAGCGCAGGGCGTTCACGCCGTTGGAGACCACCTTGAGCGCGTCGATGTCGAGGCCCGAGTCCGCCTCGTCGAGCACGCAGAAATAAGGCTCCAGAAGCATCATCTGCAGCGTCTCGTTGCGCTTCTTCTCGCCACCGGAGAAGCCCACATTCACCGGGCGCTTCAGCATCTCGGTGTCGATGCCCAGCTGCTTGCCCAGCTCGCGCACCTTGCGCACCAGCTCGGGAGAAGTCAGTTCCACCTCGCCGCGCTTCTTGCGCTGGCTGTTCACTGCGGTGTGCAGGAAAGCCATGTTGGAGACGCCGGGGATTTCCAGCGGATACTGGAAGCAGAGGAACAGCCCCTGCGCGGCGCGCTCGTCCGGGGAGAGGTCGAGGAGGTTGACACCGCGGAAGATGACCTCGCCGCCGGTGATCTCATAGCCCGGCTTGCCGGAGAGAACGTAGGACAGCGTGGATTTGCCGGCGCCGTTCGGCCCCATGATGGCATGAACTTCACCGGGATTGATGGTGAGGTTCATCCCGTTGATGATCTTGCGCCCCCCAGCGATCTCGGCATGGAGGTCCTTGATTTCGAGAAGGGGAGCCATGGTGAAGATCCTCTGGTTATCGTTGCCCGGCGACGCTACTGAAAGAAGACTGGGAGGCGTCAGCCGACGCTGCCTTCCAGGCTGATGGAGATGAGCTTCTGCGCCTCGACGGCGAACTCCATGGGAAGCTGCTGGAGCACGTCACGGACGAAACCGTTCACGACGAGAGCGACGGCATCTTCCTGCGAGAGGCCGCGCTGCATGCAGTAAAACAGCATGTCTTCCGAGATTTTCGAGGTGGTGGCCTCGTGCTCGAACTGCGCCGTGGGGTTCTTGGCCTCGATATACGGCACGGTATGCGCGCCGCAGAGGTCGCCGATGAGCAGCGAGTCGCAATTGGTGAAGTTGCGCGCGCCGGCCGCCTTGCGATGGGCCGAGACGAGGCCGCGATAGGTGTTGTTGGACTTGCCGGCCGAAATGCCCTTGGAGATGATCCGGCTCGTGGTGTTCTTGCCGAGATGGATCATCTTGGTGCCGGAATCCACCTGCTGGCGACCGTTGGAAATGGCGATGGAGTAAAACTCGCCGGAAGAACCCTCGCCGCGCAGAACGCAGCTCGGATACTTCCAGGTGATGGCAGAGCCGGTCTCCACCTGGGTCCAGGAAATCTTGGAATTCCTGCCACGGCAGTCGCCGCGCTTGGTCACGAAATTATAGATGCCGCCCTTGCCCTCGGCATCGCCGGGGTACCAGTTCTGGACGGTGGAATACTTGATCTCGGCATCATCGAGGGCGACCAGTTCCACCACGGCGGCGTGCAGCTGGTTCTCGTCGCGCATGGGCGCGGTGCAGCCCTCGAGATAGGAGACGTAGGAGCCCTTGTCGGCGATGATCAGGGTGCGCTCGAACTGGCCGGTGTTCTTCTCGTTGATGCGGAAATAGGTGGACAGCTCCATCGGGCAGCGCACGCCCGGCGGGATGTAGACGAACGAGCCGTCCGAGAACACCGCCTGGTTCAATGTCGCATAATAATTGTCGGTCGCCGGAACCACGCTGCCCAGATACTGCTTCACCAGATCGGGATGCTCGCGCAGGGCCTCGGAGATGGGCATGAAGATCACGCCGGCAGCCTTCAGTTCCTCCTTGAAGGTGGTGGCCACCGAGACGCTGTCGAACACCGCGTCCACCGCGATTTTCGGTCGCTCGCCCTCGGGCATTTCCACGCCGGCCAGGATCACCTGCTCCCGGAGCGGGATGCCGAGCTTCTCGTAGGTCTTCAGGATTTCCGGATCGACCTCGTCCAGCGACTTCGGCGCCTTGAACTTCTTGGGCTGGGAATAATAGTAGAGGTCCTGGAAGTCGATCTGCGGATAGCTGACGCGCGCCCACTCCGGCTCCTGCATCGTGAGCCAGCGGGCATAGGCGTCGAGGCGCCACTGCAGCATCCACTCCGGCTCTTCCTTCTTGGCCGAGATGAAGCGGATCACCTCTTCGGAGAGGCCCTTCGGCGCCTTCTCGGATTCGATGTTGGTCTCGAATCCATATTTGTACTGGTCGACGTCGATGGAACGAACCTGCTCGACTGTGTCCTGTACGGCCGCCATCTGGTCCTCCATTCAACTGTCAGGCTACGGCGCGAACCGCCGCGCGGGGATCGGAGAGTGGAGCCCGGCTGGCTCCAACCTCGTTGGGTGTGGGGGTCAGGCCCGCCGGAACCATGGAGGCGCCCCGGTCCGGAGCGAGCCGACAGCCCCACCAGGGCGCCACCGGCGTCAGGCCGGGACGCAGGTGTTCTCCACCGGGCACACCACGGCGCACTGGGCTTTGTCGAAATGCCCCTCGCACTCGGTGCACTTCTTGGGGTCGATCACATACATGTCCCGCTTGAGGCTGATGGCAGCATTCGGGCACTCGAATTCGCAGGCACCGCAGACGGTGCACTGGGACGCGACGATCTTGTAGGCCATGGGCTAGCTCCGCGCTGTGCAGATTGGCAGGCGAAGAGCCTCTTTCAAGCAACGTGCCATCGTCCAACAAATTGATTTTTAATTGTTATTCCTGAAAGCTGGCGACGCGCGCCGCTGTCGTTCACCCGACACGGTGTCGCAAGTGCGACAGCGGGGACAGCTCACGCCCGGGTCGCCCGGCGGATGGCGCGGAGCCTCGGCCAAAAATGAAAAGCCCCCCTCGCCGGGTGGTGAGGGGGGCATAGGTCGCGAAGGGTGACGGGGTTGGAGAGCGGCGGGTCGCCGTTCAGAAGCGCTTGATCTCGATGTCGTGCTTCTTGAGGGCATAGCCGATCTGGCGGGGCGTCAGCCCCAGCAGGCGCGCGGCCTTGGCCTGCACCCACCCGGCGCGCTCCATGGCGTCCACCAGACGCTCGCGCTCGTTCAGGTCCTCGTCCGCAATCGCGGACCGGACCGGCACCGCAGGGGCAGGCGCGGGAACAGGAACGGTCAGCGGCGGCAGGCGCGAGACGGTGTTGGAATTCGCAGCCTCACCGCTGATCACCGGCGGCATCACCGGCAGAGGGATGTCCATGGGCCGGCGCGTCTGCGGCGCGTCGGCCGGGCTGCGCCACAGCAGCGCCGACAGGCATTCATTGTGACGGCAGGCGAAGTCGTCGCCGACGATCGCGCTGCCCTGCGCCAAAGTCGCGGTCCGCTGCACGCAATTCTCCAGCTCGCGCACGTTTCCGGGGAAGCCGCACCCCATCAGCACGTCCACGGCATCCTGATTGAACTGCAGGTCCCGGCCGTTCTCGCGATTGAAGCGATCGAGGAACTCGTTGGCGAGCAATGGGATATCTCCACGGCGGTCGCGCAGCGAGGGCACGATCACCGGGATGACGCTGATGCGGTAATAAAGGTCGGCTCGGAATTCGTTCTTGGCCACCGCCTCTTCCAGGTTCCGGTTGGTGGCGGCGACGACGCGCACGTTCACCTTGAGGGTGTGACTGCCGCCGACCCGCTCGAACTCCTGTTCCTGGAGCACCCGCAGCAGCTTCGCCTGGAAAGCCGGCGAGATCTCGCCGATCTCATCGAGGAAGAGCGTACCCTTGTCGGCGAGCTCGAAGCGCCCCTTGCGCGCACCGACGGCACCGGTGAAGGCCCCCTTCTCGTGGCCGAACAGCTCGGACTCCAGAACGGATTCGGGCAAGGCGGCGCAGTTCAGCTTGATGAAGGGCCCCTTCTGGCGGGGCGAAAGCTCGTGGATGGCTTTCGCGATCAGCTCCTTGCCGGTGCCCGATTCACCGCGCAGCAACACTGGCGAATGGGACTTGGCGACGATCATGATCTTGTCGAGCAGGGCGCGGATTTCGCGGCTGTCGCCGATGATGCCGTCGACATAGACGCGCTTGCGCTCGCGGCTGACAGAGGACGGCTTCAGCTCCGACAATTGCTTCTGCAGACGGCCGCTTTCCGCCATCAGCCGCTCGCGGTCGCGCGAGACGACGCGATGCAGCTGCACCGTCTGGCCGATGAGGTTTGCCACCATGGTCAGGAAGCGCACATCCGAATCGAGCCGGAACACGGAGCGCCCGTCCCACACGCGGTCGATGGTGAGCGTGCCGATGACGCGGGAGGCGACGCGGATGGGAACGCCGATGAAAGACACCCGCGTGTCCTCGCTGGCGCCGAGGGCCTGCGCATCCGCCGCGCTGAAGGCCGGGTGAGAGGCGACATTCTCGGCGATGAGCGGCACGGCGGTCGCGATCACCTGGCCGATGGCTTTCTCCGGCAGCCGCGCGCGATAGCGCGCATCGGTGCCCTCGTTCCAGCCGCCACCGACGGTGATGTCGGGAATGCCATCGTCTTCGAGCAGCGAAATCACGCCATGGCGCATCTGCATGAAGGACGAGAGAAGATTCACCACGCTCGACAGCGTGGTCTCCAGGCGATTCGGGGCCGTCAGGATCTTCGAGATCTCGTAGATCCCGGTCAGAGCCACGTCGCTCAGTGAGACGAGGGGCACATGAGATCGCGCCTGCTCGCGCTCGATTTGCAACGCTTCCTGCTGAACCATGGTGCTCTCTCCATCACCCCAGGCACCGTCCCCACCCATTTTGTATGATTGGCGACACTTTGATTTAGTTTTATTCGCATGTCGTGCCCAAGCTGACGGCAAGATTTGATGATTGTTTGAGCATGGGCATGCCGATTGTCGCGTTTGCTGCGACAACTTGGCCATTTGCGCCGGCCATCTGGGGTCCAATTGTCAGAGAAGGGACGATATGGGCCTGTATCCGGCAAAAAGATTTCGCCCAGCGAAATCAAGGCGCTTCTACTTGCCGCAACTTTCCTCAGTCTGACCTCTGCAGTGCAGCGTGAAAGACGCAGGCGCAGCAAAGGACCCGTTTCACAGCCTTGCGATGAGCGGCTGTGAGAACAGCGCGAGTCGGGCGGCCGCGGTGTCCGGGCGCTCGGCGCGGAGCAGGTCAGCCATTTCCGGCGCCGCGAGCGGTCGGAAGAACAGGAAGCCCTGTGCCAGTTCGCAGCCGTTGTCGCGCAGGAACCGCGCCTGCCCCGCGGTCTCCAGCCCCTCGGCCACCACGCGCATGCCGAGCTTGCGTCCGAGCTCGATCACCGCGCAGACGATGGCGGTGTCGAAGGCATCCCGCTCGATGTCCTTCACGAAGCTCTGGTCGATCTTGATGGTGTCGATGGGCAGCTGCTTGAGGTGGATGAGGCCGGCATAGCCGGTGCCGAAATCGTCGAGGGCGACGCGCACCCCCGCGCGGTCCAGCTCCTCGAGGATCGGCGCCACATGCTCCGAACTGCGCCCGAGGAAGACGGTCTCGGTGATCTCCACGTCGAAATGCGATGGCTCCACGCCCGCGGCATGGAACTGGCGGAGCAGGGTCGGCGCGAGGTCGCGATTGTTGAACTGGGCGGGCGCAAGGTTGATGGCGACGCGGCCGCAGTCGAAGCCGAGCTCGATCCAGCCGCGCACGTCGCTGGCCACCCGGCGTACCATGCGCTCGCCGATGAGCACGGCAAGCTCGGGATCGGAGAGCGCGGCCTCGAAGGCGGAGGGCGACAGAATGCTGTGCGGCGAGCGCCGCCAGCGCACCAGCGCCTCCACCCCGGCGAGGCGGCCGGTCGTCAGCGACACCTTGGGCTGGTAGTAGGGCACGATCTCGTCATCGGCGAGCGCGCCGATCATGGCCCGGTTCAGCGCCACGCGCTCCAGCACCGCCTGGCGCATGGCGGGGGCGTAGACGACCACGCGGTTCCGGCCCTGCTGCTTGGCGGCGTAGAGGGCGAGGTCGGCGTCCTTCATCAGTTCGCCATAGGAACAGTCGTGTTCCGGGCAGGCGGCGATGCCGACGCTCGCGCGGGTGGAAAAATGCCGGCCGGCATGGAGCAGCGGCCGCCGCAGCTCGACGAGGATGCTCTGGGCGAGACGCCGGCCCAGCCCGATCGGATCAGGTCCTTCCACAGCGCATACGAATTCGTCGCCGCCAAGCCGGGCAATGAGGGCCGGCTGGTCGATCAGGGCGTCGAGCCGATGGGCGGTCTCCATGAGAACCGCGTCGCCCGCATCGTGGCCGAGGGTGTCGTTGACGTCCTTGAGCCCGTCGAGGTCCATGAGCAGCACGCAGATGCCCTGCCCCGGCTTGCGGCGGGCGAGCGCGGCCTCCAGGCCCTCGTGGAAGGCCGCGCGGTTCGGCAGCCCCGTCAGCGCATCGTGGCTCGCCGCATAGCGGGCCTGCCGCTCGGCCGCGCGGCGATCGGTGACGTCCACCAGTGCCGCCACGAGATTAGGCATGGGCCCGGAGGGCGTGACCGCGGCAGCAAGCACCACCTGGCGCTCCTCGCCATCGGCAAGGGTCACCGTGGTCTCGAATTCGGTGGCCATGCCGTCGCGGCGGAGGCGCTCGCGCAGGGCCTCGGCATCGTTGCCCCCCAGCGCGGCCTGGCACAGGCCGGCAGCGTCTGGCAGGTCCAGCGTCCCGCCGTAGAACCGCCGCGCGGCCTCGTTGGACTTGATGTGCCGGCCGTCGTCGAGCCCGGCGACCACGAGGGGCATGGGCACCGCCTGGAATGTGTTCTCGAGGATGTCCTCGCTGGCGCGGAGCTTCTCGTTCGCCTCCCGCTCAGCCCGCACCACCGACCAGAAGCGCCGCTCGGTGCGGTTGGCGCGGGCGGCGACGAGGGCCAGCATGGTGTTGAGCACGGCCACGGCGAGAGCCAGCCCCATCCCCGTCTGCCAGCCCGTCGAGCCATCGAGATAGCCCAGGAGCAGCAGGGCGCTGGCCCCGAACCCGCCGGACACCAGCCAGCCGAACGGGATCGGCACGGCCAGATAGAAGACGGTCGGCAGCAGCATCACCACGAACAGGGCGAGGTCGCTGTGCGAACTGACCAATACGGCGATGGCAGCAGATATGCCCCAGAGCCACGTGACATAGATGGCCGTCATCCGCCCCGGCGTGGTGGCGACCTGGACGGCCACGAGGCATAAGAGCGACAGCGCCACCACCACGAGCCGGGCACTCACCGCGACCACGAAATGCGGGGTCCCGGCGAATCGCCAGTCACTCATCAGGAACAGGGCGTTGAGAATCACCGAGGCGGCGAACAGCAGGCGCGCGTGCCGTTGGGTTTCCTCGAGGCAGGCGAGGCGGAATTGCCGCTCAAGGGCCTTGTCGATGAACTCGCCGCCGAAAGCCCGGAGACGCGCGGCCTCGGGGCCTCCCGCCCCGTCTGCGCTCGCGACTTGACCCGAAATACCTTTCATATCGCGGATTCTAATGGCCCATTTGACCGCGCGCCAGCACGCGGGCTGCCTGGTCGGCGTGTAATCATACCTTCGACCACCGATTTCTTCAGCGACTTTTTTCAGGAGCATCTGATGGATGGCCTATGCCCCACCGGCAAGATGCGCTCCCGCGAGCGCCGCGCAAGTGAATACTACTTTGAGATGCATGGCGCACGTACACACATACCCCGGCCAGCCCAGTGATGTGCTGCCGGCGCGGTGTATGGTGCCGTCGCATGGCGCGTTGCATGGCGGCCGTCGCGTGCTGTACTGCGGCAGGAGACGCCAGGGAAGCCAAGCAAGGGGCGCCGCAAAGGCACCGCACAGGGAGCCGCAGATGCTGAAGGACAAGCGCATCCTCCTCCTCATCGGGGGAGGGATCGCCGCCTACAAGTGCCTCGATCTGGCCCGCCGGCTGAAAGAGCGCGGCGCGCTGGTTCGCGCCATCATGACCGAGGCCGCCGGGCGATTCGTCACGCCGCTGTCGGTCGGCGCCATCACCGGCGAGCGGGTGTTCACCGACCTTTTCGATCTCACGGCCGAGCATGACATCGGCCACATCCGCCTGTCGCGGGAGGCCGACCTCCTCGTCGTCGCACCGGCGACGGCAGACCTTCTCGCCCGCATGGCCCACGGCCTCGCCGACGACCTCGCCACCACCTGCCTGCTGGCCACCGACAAGCCGGTGCTGGTCGTTCCCGCCATGAATCCGCGCATGTGGGCGCATCCAGCCACCTGCCGGAATGTCGCCCGCCTGAGGGCGGACGGCATTTCGGTGGTCGGCCCCAATGCGGGTGCCATGGCCGAGCGCGGCGAGTTCGGCGAGGGTCGCATGGCCGAGCCGATGGAGATCGTCGCGGCCATCAAGGCACATTTCGGCGAAGGCCCGTCCCCGCTGCTCGCCGGGCGCCGCGTCCTCATCACCTCAGGCCCGACCCACGAGCCCATCGATCCGGTGCGCTATATCGCCAACCGCTCCTCCGGCAAGCAGGGCCACGCCATCGCCGCCGCGGCCCGCGCCGCTGGCGCCGATGTCGTCCTCGTCTCCGGTCCGGCGGAGGTCCCCGACCCCGAGGGCGTGCGGGTGATCCATGTGGAGAGCGCCCGCGACATGATGGCCGCGGTGGAGGAGAACCTGCCCGTGGACGCCGCCGTGTTCGCCGCGGCCGTCGCTGACTGGCGGGTGGCGGACGCCTCGGAACAGAAGATCAAGAAGGACGGCGGTGGCGCCCCCACGCTGACGCTGGTGGAGAACCCCGACATCCTCGCCTCGGTCGCCCGCCATCACACCCTGCGCCCGCGCCTGGTCGTCGGGTTCGCCGCCGAAACCGAGGAGGTGGTGGCCCATGCGCGCGACAAGCGCCTGCGCAAGGGGTGCGACTGGATCGTCGCCAACGACGTGACCCCGACCACGGGCATCATGGGCGGGGACAGCAACACCGTTCATCTCGTCACCGCGGCCGGCGTCGAGGACTGGCCCTCCGCCACCAAGGCCGAGGTCGCCCGCCAACTCGTCGCCCGCATCGCCGCAGAACTCTCGGGAACCCGTTCGTGACAACACCCCCTGTGAAGATCCAGCGCCTGCCCCACGCCGCAGGGCTGCCCCTGCCCGCCTATGCGACCCCCGGCGCCGCCGGCATGGATCTTACCTGCGCCCTGCCGGCCGACGCGCCCCTCAGCCTCGCGCCCGGCGATTGCGCCGCCATCCCCACCGGCTTCGCCATCGCCCTGCCGGAGGGCTTCGAGGCGCAGGTGCGGCCGCGCTCGGGGCTGGCCAGGAACCACGGCGTGACGGTGTTGAATTCGCCCGGAACCGTGGATTGCGATTACCGTGGCGAGATCGCCGTGCTGCTCGTGAACCATGGCCGCGCAAGCGTCGAGATCAGCCGGGGCATGCGGATTGCGCAGATGGTCGTGGCCCCCGTCGTTCAAATAATGCTGGAAGAATCCGGAGAATTGAGCCAAACTGCACGCGGTTCCGGTGGTTTTGGATCCACAGGCCTCGGTTCCCCGTGATTTAGCCGTCGGTGGACGGCCGGGAGCAGTTTCACCTTTCGAGACGCTCCCTTTAAAGGAAGCCGTTCCTCCGATGCCGCGCCTTTCCGACAAGAGCCTTCTCGCGATCGCCGCCGTGGTGGATGTGGCCGTGCATGCCCGGGGCGCGCCGGTGGCCGCCAAGGCGCTGGCCGCCCGCCACGGACTTCCCCCTCGCCGGCTGGAGCCGGTGCTGCAGGCCCTCGTCCATGCCGGCGTCCTCAAGGGCGTGCGTGGCCCGCGCGGCGGCTATGAGCTGGCGCGGGAACGCCGCCGGGTCTCCGTGGCCGAGATCGTCCGGGTGGTGGAAGGCGCCGAGGAGGAAAAGGAAATCATCCTGCCACCGCTGGTGACGGACGTGGTCCAGCCGGCCGTGGCTGCGGCGGAAGACACCTTCGACACCGCGCTCGACGGCGTGACGCTCGAGGACCTGTGCCGCGCCGCCGACGACAAGGGCCACGGCTCCGAGCACGAAAGGATCGACTTCGCCATCTAGGCTCCCGGCCCGGATCGGCGATTGCGGGACCTCTCCGACATCGACCTTCCTGCGGAAAAGGGGTCTAGTTCCGCGATCGAAGAGTGCCCCTCGGGGAGGACACATCCCCGACCAAGATGCCCGAAACTGCCCCTGCGGGTCCGGACCCTGCGGCCCGCCCATGGCAGACACGACGAAACAAAAAGGAGATCGCCCATGGCACAACCTGCCGCCAAGATCGTGTCCTCCGCCCCCCTCGTGGGCCGGGGGCGGGTCTATGATTCCATCACCGAGACCATTGGCAGCACGCCGCTGGTGCGGCTCAAGCGGCTTCCGGAGCTGCGCGGGGCCAAGGCGGACATTCTCGCCAAGCTCGAATTCTTCAATCCCATCAGCAGCGTCAAGGACCGCATCGGCGTCGCCATGATCGACGCGATGGAAGAGGCCGGCGTGCTCGACGCCGACACCGTGCTGGTGGAGCCGACCTCCGGCAACACCGGCATCGCGCTCGCCTTCGTCGCGGCGGCGCGCGGCTACCGGCTCATCCTGGTCATGCCGGAGAGCATGTCCATCGAGCGGCGCAAGATGCTGACCCTGCTCGGCGCCGAGCTGGTGCTGACCCCCGCCAATCTCGGTATGAAGGGCGCCGTGGCCCGGGCCGAGCAGATCATCTCCGAGATGCCCAAGGCGGTGATGCCCCAGCAGTTCAAGAACAAGGCGAACCCCGACGTGCACCGCCGCACCACGGCGGAGGAGATCTGGAACGACACCAACGGCAAGGTGGACGCTGTTGTCGCCGGCGTCGGCACTGGCGGCACCATCACCGGCATCGGCCAGGTGCTGAAGCCGCGCAAGGCCTCGCTGAAGATGATCGCGGTGGAGCCGGAGGATTCCCCGGTGCTCTCCGGCGGCCCTCCCGGCCCCCACAAGATCCAGGGCATCGGCGCCGGCTTCGTGCCGGAAGTGCTCGATCGCTCGGTGATCGACGAGGTGGTGACCGTGGGCAACCAGACAGCCTTCGACACCGCCCGCGCCCTCGCCCGTTATGAAGGCATTCCCGGCGGCATCTCGTCCGGTGCCGCCGTGGCGGCCGCGCTGGAGCTGGCGGTGCGGGACGACATGGCCGGCAAGACCATCGTGGCCATCATCCCGTCCTTCGCGGAGCGCTATCTCTCGACCGCGCTGTTCGAAGGTCTCTGATCCTTTTCCCGCGTCCCGGCACCGGCCGGGGCGCGGGGCTCGCTGCCGGTCCGGGCCTGCCGCTGGAGCCGCAGCAAGGCGGCGTGGCGGGCCGGATCATAGCCGGCGCCGCCGGCCCGCGCCGCCTTTCGCACTTGGCGCAACGCCCGGGCAATGCCCTCCGGCCCCTCGCAGAATACCTCCAGCCCCCGCATCAGCCGCCCGACCTGCATCTCGGCCGCCTCGGCCGCGAAGGCGTGCGTCCGCCTGCCTGTCCCCCGCACTCCGGCCATACCGCCCCCTCCATTGCGTATGCCGGATGCTGGAGCTGTGGCGAGGACAGGAGGATAAATTCCTAAACTGAGAATTCTTGAGCCTGACCGCGGATACATATAACTTTCTGATATTAAATAGTTTAATGATTGCCATCTGCAAACAGGGGTTGCATGCTCTATCCGCCTCCTCTTGAAAGGGCAGATGATTGATGTAGGAATTTTTTCCCTACAATGAGCGTTTCCGATGAGCCCCCTGCCTGCCCCCTCGGTTTCCCGCCCGCCCTCCGGCTCCGTCAGCCCCTCACAAGGGTACCGTCCGCGTCGCTCTAAGCCTTGCTGCCAGATCGCCGTGGCCGTGGCGGCCGCCGATGCGGGTGTGAGCGTGGAGGCTTTGCTCTCGCATAGCCGGTCGACGGCTCCGGTGGCGCTGGCGCGGCAGCTCGCCATGTATCTCGCCCATGTGGGGCTGGGGCTTCCGCAGGCGTCGGTGGCGGCGGCGTTCGGGCGGGACCGGTCCACCGTCGCCCATGCCTGCCGGCGCATCGAGGAATTGCGGGACGCCGCGCCGTTCGACCACAAGGTCGGCCGGCTTGAAGCATGCCTGCGCTGGGCGGCGGAGGCGTGACATGGCAGCGTCCGGCATCGCCAAAGAACGCCCTTTGAAATCAGATACTTCCTGCCGACGACAGCGGAAGGGCGCGGCGCAGTCCAAAGCGCCGTCGCCCGGCTTCAACCCGGCGGAAAGCCCGCTCGCCTGGCTCGCCCGGCGGCAGGGCAAGGACGGTCGCGCCATGGTGGACGCGGCGCAATTGCAGGCGGGAGAACGGCTGAGGGCGGATTTCACCCGGGCCAATCTGACCCCCCGCGTCACCAGCCGCTGGAGCGAGGTCTCGGGGGCCGGGACGCCGGAAGCCTTCACCGACATGGTGCTGGCGGCGAAGCTCCGGGTGTCCCGGGCGCTCACCGCGGTGGGCCCGGAATTGTCCGGTGTCCTGCTGGACGTTTGCTGTTTTCTCAAGGGGTTGGAGACGGTGGAACGGGAGCGGGGGTGGCCGGCGCGCACCGCGAAGGTGGTGCTCTGCCTCGCCCTAGATCGCCTCGCTGGACATTACGGAATTACCACTACCGCCACCGGCCGCGACCGAACGCCCATGCGGGCCTGGCAGGCGGAAGAGGCGAAAACCTCATCAGGACAATGACTTGGCCGTATCCCGGATGATCTGGAAGGCGGCGTCCACGTCGCCTTCCGTCGTCTCCATCGCCCCCGCCTGGAAGCGGATGACGAGGTGCCCATCGATGCGGGTGGGGGTGAGATAGAGGGCGCCGCCGTCGTTGATGGCAGTGAGCATCGCCAGCATGTGGGCGTCGAGGTCGCGCCCGTCGCCGGGGTCGTGGCGGAAGGTGAAGAGGGAGAGCACCGGTGTGCTGGCCAATGAGAAGCCCGGCTCCACCGCGAGCCTTGCCGCCAAAGCCTGCGCCCAGCGCACGTGGTTGCGCATCATCTCCCTGAGCCCGTTAAGTCCATGGGCACGCAGGACAAACCAGAGCTTCAGCGCACGGAAGCGGCGGCCGAGCTGCACCGTCCATTCGCTGTAATTGGTGATGTCGTCGTGGCCGTGGGTCTTCAGATACTCCGGCTGGATGGACAGGGTGCGCAGGTGATCGTCCACATTGCGGAGGTAATGGGCGGAGCAGTCGAACTGCACGCCCAGCCATTTGTGCGGATTGAGCACGATGCTGTCCGCCGCCTCCACCCCCGCCCACAGATCGCGGAACTCGGGGCAGATCATCGCCGTGCCCGCCCAAGCCGCATCGGCATGCACGAACAGGCCATGCCGATGCGCGATTCGAATGAGTTCGGGTGGGGAATCGATGGCGCCGGTGCCGGTTCCACCGATGCAGAGAACGAGTCCGGCCGGCCGGTGCCCGGCGGCGAGGTCGGCGGCGATGGCGGCCTCCAGAGCGGCCGGGTCCATCCCTCTCAGCGCCCCCTTCGTCGGTATCCGGATGAGGTTCTCGGCGCCGATGCCGGACACCCACGCCGCCCGGTCGATGGAGGTATGAACTTCCGCCGAAGCATAGACCCGCAGCCGCTCCCGCCCGGACAGGCCGGTGGCGTTGCCGGTGAAGCCGAGCGCCCGCTCGCGCATGGTGAGGAAGGCGCAGAGGGTCGCGGAGGAAGCCGAATCCTGGATCACCCCGGTGAAATCATCGGGCAGGCCCACCGCCTGACGCAGCCAGTCCAGCGCCACGCCCTCAAGCTCGGTCGCGGCCGGGGACGTCTGCCACAGCAGGCATTGCGCGCCCATGGCGGAGGAGAGCATCTCCGCGATCACGCTGGCGGGGCTGGCGTTGGCGGGGAAATAGGCGAAGAAGCGCGGGTGCTGCCAGTGGGTCATGCCGGGCACGATGATGCGACGGAAATCCTCAAACAGCGCATCCATGGGCTCCGCCTCTTCCGGCGGGCTCGGGGGCAGCTGGGCCGCGATCTCGCCCGGCTTCGTGCGGGCACGGACGGGCTGGTCCCTCAGCGTCTCGCGATAGTCCGCCGCGAAGGTCGCCGCCTCGTGCGCCCAATGGCGGAAGGTGTCCCCGTCCATGTCCCGTCCTCGTCACTATCGGAGGGGGACATAGCCGACTTCGCCGGCGTGGCAAACGCGCAGGTCGGCCGCACCGGCTTGAGCGGGGCAGGTCTCCCGCCTGCCCGCCCTCCCGCCTTCGTGTCCGGCGCGGGGCCTTCTCCATGCTAGTGTCTCAAGAGCACGCGCCGATCTGATTGCCTCGCAATCAGATCGGATCACGCGTTCTCTTTCTAAAATGTAGAGGGCGATTTGCCGATCAAGTTGTTCCAACTTGATCGGATCGCGCTCTAGGGAAAGGGCTTTCCCCGGAGGCTCCGCCACTCTAAGACGGCGCGAAAGCTCCGGACGCAGGTGGCCACAGCCCGCCGACGCGGAGCCCGATACGACCACGAGACGCGCTGAGGAAACCGGCGCGCCGCAAGAACGAGGCCCGCGAGGATATGCCCCAATACCGCTCCCGTACGTCCACCCACGGTCGCAACATGGCCGGCGCCCGCGGCCTGTGGCGCGCCACCGGCATGAAGGACGGCGATTTCGGCAAGCCGATCATCGCGGTGGTGAATTCCTTTACCCAGTTCGTGCCCGGCCATGTGCACCTGAAGGACCTCGGCCAGCTGGTGGCCCGCGAGATCGAGAAGGCGGGCGGCGTCGCCAAGGAATTCAACACCATCGCGGTGGATGACGGCATCGCCATGGGCCACGACGGGATGCTCTATTCGCTCCCCTCCCGCGAGATCATCGCCGACAGCGTGGAATACATGGTCAACGCGCACTGCGCGGATGCCATGGTCTGCATCTCCAATTGCGACAAGATCACCCCCGGCATGCTGATGGCCGCCATGCGCCTCAACATCCCGGCCGTGTTCGTCTCGGGCGGCCCCATGGAGGCCGGCAAGGTGCTGCTCTCCACCGGCGAGAAGAAGGTGGACCTCATCGACGCCATGATCGCCGCCGCCGACGACAAGGTGTCGGACGCCGACGTGACGGTGATGGAGCGGTCCGCCTGCCCCACCTGCGGCTCGTGCTCCGGCATGTTCACCGCCAATTCCATGAACTGCCTCACCGAGGCGCTGGGCCTCGCGCTGCCGGGCAACGGCTCGGTGCTCGCCACCCATGCCGACCGCGAGCGGCTGTTCGTGGAGGCCGGCCACCTCATCGTGGACCTCGCCCGCCGCTATTATGAGCAGGACGACGCCAGCGTGCTGCCGCGCGCGGTCGCCTCGTTCAAGGCGTTCGAGAACGCCATGACGCTGGACATCTCCATGGGCGGCTCCACCAACACGGTGCTGCACCTGCTCGCCGCCGCCAACGAGGGCGAGGTGCCCTTCACCATGGCCGACATCGACCGCCTCTCCCGGCGCGTCCCGGTGCTGTGCAAGGTCGCGCCCGCCGTCGCCAACATCCACATGGAGGACGTGCACCGCGCCGGCGGCATCATGGCCATCCTCGGCGAGCTGGATCGCGGCGGCCTCATCCACACCGATCTGCCCACCGTGCACGCGCCGACCATGGCCGACGCGCTGGAGCGCTGGGACGTGGTCCGCACCAAGAGCGAGAGCGTCGCCACCTTCTTCCGCGCCGCCCCCGGCGGTGTGCCGACGCAGGTGGCGTTCAGCCAGTCCCGCCGCTGGGAGGATCTCGACCTCGACCGCGAGGCGGGCGTCATCCGCAATGTGGAGCACGCTTATTCCAAGGACGGCGGCCTCGCCGTGCTCTACGGCAACATCGCGCTCGACGGCTGCATCGTGAAGACGGCGGGCGTGGACGCCTCCATCCTGACGTTCACCGGCAAGGCCCGCATCTTCGAGAGCCAGGACGCGGCGGTGGAGGCCATCCTCTCCACCGGGCGCATCCAGCCGGGCGACGTGGTGCTGATCCGCTATGAGGGGCCGCGCGGCGGGCCGGGCATGCAGGAGATGCTGTATCCGACCTCCTATCTGAAGTCGAAGGGCCTCGGGAAGGCGTGCGCGCTGGTCACCGACGGGCGCTTCTCGGGCGGCTCCTCGGGCCTGTCTATCGGCCATTGCTCGCCGGAAGCGGCGGAAGGCGGCGCCATCGGCCTCGTGGAAGAGGGCGACACCATCGAGATCGACATCCCGAACCGCATCATCCGCGTGGCGGTGTCGGACGAAGTGCTGGCCGAGCGCCGCGCGGTGATGGAAGCCAAGGGCGATGCCGCCTGGAAGCCGGAAAACCGCAAGCGCGTCGTCTCGCAGGCGCTGCAGGCCTATGCCGCGCTGACCACCTCCGCCGCGCGCGGCGCGGTGCGCGACGTGAAGGCGCTGCGGCGCTGAGCGTCTGTCGGGCGGCGCGGCTGAAGCGGCCGCGTCATCCCCGCCGGGTGAGGAAATCCTCGGCCAAAGCCAGCGTCCCGGCCGTATAGGCCGGGCCCATGGCCTGCGCGGTGGGCGTCTCGGCGTGGGAGGCGACCCAGGCGGTGAGCAGCATCCGGCGCAGCATCACAAATACGTCGAGCTGCGCATCGGCATCCGCCGGCAAAGGCGCGCGGGCGCGGTAGCCCTCCGCCCACGCTTCCTTCAGCGCCGGCACCAGCGGCGAATGCTCCATGAAGGAGACGGCGGAGGCGAAGTCGTAGAGAAACCACGACACGCCGCAATCGTCGAAATCGATCAACGTCAGGCTGTCCCCGTCCGCCAGGAGATTGGCGAGGCGCAGGTCGGCGTGGATGAGGCCGAAGCTCTCCGGCGCCCTCAGCGGCGCGAGGCGGTCCTTCAGGGCGAGCGCGGTGCGCTCCAGCAGGGCGCGGCCGGGGGCATCGAGCCCCAGCGCCGCGCGGAAATCGCCCCAGAGGGGACGCTCGCCCAGCATGCTGTCAAAATCCCACACCTTGCGGGTGAAGCCCTCCGGCCGCCGCCAGCCCTTCGCATGGGCGTGGAGGCGCGCATGGAAGCCGCCGAGGCGGGCGAACCAGTGGGGCAGGTCCGCGCCCTCCTGCGGCTCGATGCCCGGGACGAAGGCGAAGGCGGCCAGACGGCGCGGGGCGCCGTCCGCGCTCACCTCATTGAGGAGGCGGCCGTCGCGTGTGGGAATGATGGCGGGGGTCGGCACCACGGCGTCGGCGCGCAGCGCTTCGATCCAGGCCAGCTCCGAGCGGATTTCCGCCGCCGCGTGATAGCCGGGGCGATAGACGCGGACCACCATGTCGTGCGCGCCGTCGATGGCGCGGAAGGTGGCGTTCTCGGAGATGGAGAGGAGCTGGAGCGCCGCATCCGGCGGCAGGCCCCAGTCCGGCAGATGGGCGCGGACCATCTGTTCGGTCCGCGCGAGATACGCTTCGTCGTACAGCACCCGTCCGGCCCCTCACGCGTGTCGGACGGGCGCTATAGCATGGGATGAGGCCCGTACCATCGGCGCCGGCCTGCGACCGGCGCCGATTGGTTTCGCTCAGGCGCCGCGCGGGCTTTTTCTGCGTTGCCTTCGCTCAGGCGCCGCGCGGGCTTTTTCTGCGTTGCCTTCGCTCAGGCGCCGCGCGGGCTTTGCGCTCAGACGAGCCCGGCGAGGATGCCGACGCCGGCCACCGCCACCGCCGCGCCCGCGCCGCGCACGAACTTCTCGCCATGCAGCTCGCCGAAACGGCCGATGGCCATGCCGAGGCCGATGCCGGCGAGGTGCAGGCCAGAGGTGGCGACCATGAAGCCGAGGCCATAGGCGAGGCCCGAGGCATCCGCCGGCATTTCCGCGCCGTGGGCATGGCCGTGGAAGATGGCGAAGAAACCGACCATGGCCATGGCCGCCGCCAGCGGCGCCTTGAGGCCGAACGCCACTACGCCGCCGAGCACGATCACCGACAGGGCGATTCCCAGCTCCACGAACGGCACGTCGATGCCCGAGACGCCGAGCGCGCCGCCCACAGCCATCAGGCCGACGAAGGTGGCCGGCACCGCCCACACGGCGCGTCCGCCCAGCTGCCAGGCGAAGATGCCCACCGTGACCATGGCGAGCAGGTGATCGAGGCCGCCGAGGGGATGGGCGAAGCCGTGGCTGAAGCCGTGCACGGCCCCCGCGCCCGTATGGGCGAAGGCGAGCTGCGGCAGGAGCGTGAGGGCGGCGGCGGCGGCTGCCGTGCGGATCGTGCGGTGCATGAAGGTCTCCCCGGTGTTTGAAGGTTCGCAAAAAGGGTCAGCAGATGCGGGGCAGTTGATCGCCGACCAGCATGTCGACGATGCGCTCGCCCCCGAAGCGCGTTCTCATGACCACCCGTCCGGGCCGCTCGGCCGTGACCTCGCCGATCACCGCCGCCTCGCGCCCGAGCGGATGGGCGCGCAGCGCGGCGAGCGCGGCCTCGGTCTCCCCGGCGGGGACCACGGCGAGGATCTTGCCCTCGTTGGCGAGATAGAGCGGATCAAGGCCCAGGATCTCGCAGAAGCCCATCACCTCCGGCCGCATGGGCAGGCTCAGTTCGTCGAGGCGGACGCCGACCCGGCTCGCCTCGGCCAGCTCGTTCACCACCGCCGCGATGCCGCCCCGCGTGGCGTCGCGCATCATGCGCAGGCCGGGGGCGGCGGCGATCAGCGTGTCGATCAGGCCGTTCAATGGCGCGCAGTCGCTGGCGATGGCGGTGTCGAGGGCGAGGTCGCCGCGCGCGTTGAGGATGGCGGCGCCGTGGTCGCCGAGGAGGCCGTTGACGATCACCCGGTCGCCGGGCCGCGCCTTGGTCACGCCCACGTCGAGGCCGGCGCGGATGACGCCGATGCCGGTGGTGGTGATGAAGAGCTTGTCGCAGGCCCCGCGCGCCACGACCTTGGTGTCGCCGGTGGCGATGTCCACGCCCGCCGCGTGCGCCGTCTCGGCCATGGAATGGACCACGCGGCGCAGCGTATCCACCTCCAGCCCCTCCTCGATGATGATGGCGCAGGAGAGCGCCACCGGCGTCGCCCCGCCCACCGCGAGATCGTTCACCGTGCCGCACACCGCGAGCTTGCCGATGTCGCCGCCGGGGAAGAACAAAGGATCCACCACGAAGCCGTCGGTGGTGAAGGCCAGCCGGTCGCCCCGTGCCATCAGGGCGGCGAGGTCGAAGCGGGCCTGATCCTCCGGCGCGGCGCGGCCCGCGCCCGAGAAGGCGGAGAGGAACACGTCGTCGATGAGATCGCGCATGGCGCTGCCACCGCCGCCATGGGCGAGCGTCACGATCTTCTGCGTCATCGGCCGCCGGCGCGCGGCGGCGGGGGGTGCGACGGGAATGGCGGTCGAGATGTTCATGCGGCCTCTCCCCGTATACCGCCATATTGATAGTAAGCCGCGCAAGAACCTTCGGACGACACCATCAGCGCGCCGAGCGGCGTCTCCGGCGTGCAGCCCTTGCCGAACTCCGGGCAGGCCCAGGGCTTTGCGGCGCCGGTGAGCACCTCGCCGCAGCGGCACTGGGCGGGATCGGCCACCTTCACGTCCGGCACGGAGAAGCGCTTTTCCGCATCGAAGGCCGCATAGGGCGCCGTCAGCCGCACGCCCGAGCCGGCGATGGAGCCGAGGCCACGCCATTCGAACGTCTCCCGCGGCTCATACACTTCCTGCACAGCCCGGAGCGCCGCCGGATTGCCATGCTCCGGCACCACGCGGGCATACTGGTTTTCGATCCGCGCATCCCCCGCCTCGATCTGCCGCAGCACCATGAGCAGGGATTGCAGCAGGTCGATGGGCTCGAAGCCCGACACCACCAGCGGCCGGCCGAACTCTTCCGCGATGAAGCGATAGGGTGCCGTGCCGATGACCATGGAGACATGCCCCGGCCCGATGAAGCCGTCGATGCCGAGGTCGGGCTGCTCCAGAAGGGCGCGCAGCGTCGGGATGATGGTGATGTGGTTGCAGAACAGGGAGAAGTTCGTCACCCCTTCGCGCAGGGCGCGCTGCACGGTCAGCGCCGTGGAGGGCATGGTGGTCTCGAAGCCGAGGCCGAAGAACACCACCTCCCGCCCCGGATTGCGCTTCGCCAGCGTGAGCGCATCCAGCGGCGAATAGACCATGCGCACGTCGGCGCCGTCCGCCTTGGCCTGAAGCAGGCTCTTCTTCGAGCCGGGCACGCGCATGGCGTCGCCGAAGGTGGTGAAGATCACCTCGGGCCGCTCGGCGATGGCGACGCAATCATCCACCCGCCCCATGGGCAGCACGCACACCGGGCAGCCGGGGCCGTGGACGAATTCCACGAGGTCCGGCAGCAGGCCTTCGAGGCCATAGCGGAAGATGGCGTGGGTGTGCCCGCCGCACACCTCCATGATGGCGAAGGGCCGGTCCCGCCCCCGCTCCAGGCGGGCGGCGATGGCGCCGATCTCCTTCACCAGCGCGCTCGCGAGGGCGGGGTCGCGGAATTCATCGACAAAGCGCATGTCCGCCTCCTCAGCGCGGGGTGGAGAGCAGCTCGACGCTGCCTTGGGTGAGGGCTTCCATCTCGGCCGCCGCCTCGCCGATCTCGGTGAGCACCTTGAGGGTGGCGGCGGCTTCCTCCTCGTCGATGCGGCTCATGGCGAAGCCCACATGCACCAGCACCCAGGCGCCCACGAGGTCCTCCAGCGGCGCGCCGGGCTCGGCCACGCACACCACGTCCACGGTGCGCCGGACGCCGGACACATCCACCACGCACAACATGGCCTCCGCGTCCGCGACGGCGACGATCTGTCCGGGAATGCCGAGGCACATGGCTTATTCCTCCTCAGTGCACCGTTGCTCAGTGCGATTGGCCGAACGCCCCACCACGGGCGATGCCGTAGCGGTCGAGCTTGGCGCGCAGGCCGACGCGGGAGAGGCCGAGCTCCTCCGCCGCGCGGCTCTTGTTCCAGCGGCAGCGCACCAGCGTCTCGGTGAGGATGGTGGCTTCCATCCGCTCGATGCGGTCCTTCAGGGGTCCGCTGTCGGGCAAGGAAATGGAGGAATTGGCCAGCGTCTCCGGCGCCCGCGTCTCGGCGGCGGCGGCGCGCACCACGTGGGGGGAGAGGAGATCCGCGGAGAGGGTGTCGCGCTCGGCGAGCACCAGCATGCGCGTCACCTCGTTCTGCAATTCGCGCACATTGCCCGGCCAGTCGTAGGCGGACATGCAGGCGAGCGTCTCCTCGCTGAAGCCGCGCACGCGCTTGCCGTGCTGGCTGGAGAGCGCATCGAGCACGCTCTGGGCGAGGACCGGAATGTCCGCCCGCCGCTCGCGCAGGGCCGGCAGCGTCAGCACCATGGCCGAGAGGCGATAATAGAGGTCTTCGCGGAAGCGGGCGCGAGCCACCTCGCCCTTGAGGTCGCGGTGGGTGGCGGCGAGCACGCGGACATTGACCCGCTTCGCCTCGTTGGAGCCCACGGGGCGGATCTCGCCCTCCTGCAGGAAGCGCAGCAGCTTCACCTGGAAGGCGGGGGAAACGTCGCCGATCTCGTCGAGGAAGATGGTGCCGCCGTCCGCCTGGTCGAGGAGGCCGATGCGGGTCACATGGGCGCCGGTGAAGGAGCCCTTCTTGTGGCCGAAAAGCTCGGATTCCAGAAGCTCGTCCGGGATCGCCCCGCAATTCACCGCGAAGAAGGGGCGGTCCGAGCGCAGGCTGGAATAATGGATGGCGCGGGCCAGCAGCTCCTTGCCGGTGCCCGTCTCGCCATGGATCAGCACAGGCACGTCGAAGGTCGCCACCTGCGCGGCGCGGGTGCAGAGCTGCGACAGCGGGCTGCCGGGGGCGCGCACCAAAGTGTCGAAGTGGAAATTCTGCTTCACCCGCGCTTCCAGCGCGCCGAGGCGGGCCTCGGCATTGGAGGTGGTGAGCTTCATTTCCAGGTTCAGCCGCTCATGGTCGCGCTGGAGCTGGAACAGGTGCGCGGCGTTGCGCGCGGCGAGCAGCAGCTGGTCCGGATGCCACGGCTTGGGGATGAACTGGTAGATGCCGGCGTCGTTGATGGCGCCGATCATGTCCTCCGGCTCGGTGTAGCCGGTGACGATGATGCGCAATATGTCCGGCCAGCGCTCGCGCACCTCGGTGAGCAGCGCGACGCCGGAGGTGTGCGGCATCCGCTGGTCGCAGAAGATCACCTGGATCCACTCGTTTTCGAGGATGCGACGCGCCTCCTCCGCATTGAGAGCGGTGAAGACGTCGAACTCCTCGTCCAGCACGCGGGCGATGACCTCCACCGAGCGCGGCTCGTCATCCACCACGAGGATGGCCGGGCGCCGGTTCATCGCGCGCCTCCCGCGGCTGCCCGCAGGGCCGAGGCTTCCGCCTCGCGGGCGCTCGCAAGGTCGTTGAGGCGGGCGGCGCGGGCGGCTTCCAGCCAGGCAATCCAGCGGGCGAGGCCCAAGTCCCCGCGAAGGACTTCGCCCCTTGACGAGGTGGTGAGGATGTCCGCCGTCGGGTTGATGCGGCGGATGTTGGCCTCCAGCGTCGCCATGTCCGCATCCACATAAGGCGCGAGGTCCGCCTTGGTGATGAGCACGAGGTCGGCGCCCTCGAAGATGTCGGGATATTTGAGCGGCTTGTCCTCGCCCTCCGCCACCGAGATCAGCGTGACGCGCTTGGTCTCGCCGAGGTCGAAGGCGGCGGGGCAGACGAGGTTGCCCACATTCTCGATGAACAGCACGCCGCCGGGCGGGAGGGGCAGCTTTTCCAGCGCATGACCGACCATGTGGGCGTCGAGGTGGCAGCCCTTTCCGGTGTTGATCTGCACCGCCGGGGTGCCCACCGCGCGGATGCGGGCGGCGTCGTTGTCGGTCTGCTGGTCGCCCTCGATGACGGCGCAGGGGATGCGGCCGGACAGCGCCTTCAGCGTCTCCACCAGAAGCGTCGTCTTGCCGGCGCCGGGGCCGGAGAGGAGGTTCAGCGCCAGCACGCCCGCGCCATCGAGGCGGGTGCGGTTGCGGCCGGCGTAATCATCGTTCTTGGCGAGGATGGAGGTTTCGATCTCCACCATGCGCGCCTGCGTCAGCCCCGGCGCATGGGCGCGGGCGGGGCCGGTGCCATAGTCCAGCGTGCCGGCGTCGGGCGCGTGGGCGTGATCGTCGTGGTGGTGATGGTGATGGTGGTCGTGGTCATGCCCGTGGGCGTGATCGTGGCCGTGCTCGTGCCCGTGCGCATGGCTGTGGGTGGTGCCGTCCGCATGGGTGTGGGTGTGCGGATGGGCATGATCGTGGGAATGGCCGTGGGCCTCGGAAATGGTGGCGCCGTCGCCGCTGCAGCCGCAGACCGTGCACATCACATCACCTCCAGGTCTTTGATCTTCATCTCGGTGCCGCCATTGGGCACCAGCCGTTCCCCGCCGCACTTCGGGCAGGGGGCGAGGCGGTGATTGAGCGGCACGGTGTCGGAGCAGTCGAAGCACCAGGCGGTGCCCTCCTCCTCCAGAACCACCAGCTCGGCGCCGTCCGCCAGCGAACCCTTCGTCACCACGTCGAAGCCGAAGCGCAGCGCCTCCACCTCGATGCCGGCGAAGCGGCCGATGGCGAGGCGCACGCGGGTGACGCGCGAGAAATTCTGCGCCTTCGCCGCCTCCTCCATCGCCGAGAGCAGGCTCTCGCACACGGCCATCTCATGCATAGGCGGGCTCCGTGGCGAAGGAGAGGGTGACGGGCACGCAGGGATTGATGGCGCAAACGAGCAGCGGCGCAAGCCACCGCGTCCGCCAGCCGGGCGAGAGGGCGGCGAACGCCCGCTCCATGAGCCCGCCGGGGGCGAGGTTCCAGGCGCTGGGGGAGAGGATGCGATAGGCCTTCACCCGTCCGTCCTCGACCTCCGCCCGATGCCCCAGCAGCCCGCGCGCGGCGGGCGCGATGCCCGGCGGAAGCGGTGGCGACGGGCGGGGGGCGAGATGGGCGAGGCCATCCACCAGCCGGGCGAGGAGGCGCACGAACAGGCTCGGCCCCTCGGATTTGAGCAGCGCGGCCATCAGCGGCATTCCGGCGACGCGGCCGAGCGCGCCGGTCTCGCGGTGGGAGCCGATGGCGGCGGGCGGCCGCGCGAGGGTGGCGGCCAGCACGTCCGCGCTCAGCTCCGGCAGATGGGCGCGCCCTTCCGCCGGATCGGCCGCGCGGATGCGGGCGAAGGCGCGAGCGGTTGGGCTGGGCGCCGCGGCGAGCCACGCCTCCAGTTCGGACGGGGAGAAAGCGGAGAGATCGCTGGCGTCACCCACCAGGGCGGCATGGAAGGCGGCGCCGTCCGGCCGGGCGAGCAGGCCGAGCGCGGCGCGGTCCGGCGCCATGCCCAGCGCCACGGGCACGGTGTGAAGAAGCGCGAGCGCGTGGTCGCGCACCGTCTCCCGCGCCATTGCTTCCGCATCGGCGGCACCCGGCAGGCCAAGGGCGGAGCGGGCGGCGAAGGCGTGGGCCGCGCCGCACAGGTTGAAGACGAGGGGGGCAAGCCGCGCCGCCTCCTCCGGCGTGCGGCCGACCAGGGCCGCCGCGGGGTCCGGCCCCTCGTCCCGCGCCACGCGCCAGCCGCCCGCGCGCCCGTCCGGCGTGAGGGTGAGGCTGCGGAGCGCGCGGGGCGAGTTCATGCGGCGCCGTCCCGCAGATCTTCAGCGCCGGCGCGCGGGCCGAGGAGGAGCGATCGGCGGGAAAGTTCCGTCGGCGCCTCGCGGCGGGGGGCCTCGCTTTCCGGTGCGAGGGCCGCCGTCTCGGCGGCGGCGCGGGCGGCGTCCTCGGCTTCCGCCCGGCGTCGGATCTCGCCGGAGCGGGTGCCGTCCTCCCGGTTGGCGGGATCGAGCAGACCAGGGATCACCGCCTCGGCCGTCTCCACCGCCTGCAGCATGGAGGAGAAATCGAACATGGGGGAGAAAAGCGAGCAGGCCTTGTAGGGGCCGGTCTCGGGCCGGTTGGCGGCGAGGAATTCGTAGGTGCCGGACGGAAAGTCGATGAGTTCGCGGTCGCCGGTCTTCAGCTTCGACCAGTCGTCGGCGGCGTTGGGCAGGAGCACGATGTTCATGAACCAGGGCGTCACCAGCACGCCCATCACCCGCCCGTCATGGATGCGGAAGCCCACCGCCTTCACCCCGAGGCTGCCGTTGACAAAGGGCACGCCCTTCATCTTCGCCGCATGGATTTCGCGGAACACCGCCTCGAACAGGCCGGGCGCCTCGGCGAGCTGGCGTTCCAGCGCCGGATCGACGGGGGCGGGGCGCATCACGGCGGGCAGGTCGGGCGTGCCGCCGTCGAGCACCATGAAGGCGTCGCGGGCGCCGTCGCACACCGGGCAGCGCCAGTGGTCGGGCAGCGCGTTGAACGGCGTGCCGGGGGGAATCTGCCACGCCTCGCACCCCTCGGCGGGGTCGTAGACGTGCCAGCAGACCTTGCATTCCAGCCGCGCGGTGGGGGCAAGCCGCGCGCGATCGCCGAGATAGGAGCCGTCGAAGAAGCTGTGTTGGGACATTGGATGCCTCACCGCATGGCCGCCAGCACCTCGGTGAGGCGCTCGGCGGAATCGGCGATGTCCTCGCGGGCGGCGCAGGCCACTTCCGGCACCTCGCTCACCTCGATGGTGTCGAGAATGAGCATGTCCTGCGAATTATAGAAGCGCACCCGCCACACATGCCGCGTGCCCGTCGCGTCGATGCGGCAATTGCCGTAGCCGCGTGACAGCACGGTGGTCGCGCCGGGGCCGAGGCGCGCCTCCAGCATGGCGAGGTCTTCCGGCGTGTGCGGCAGCAGGGAGAGGTTGATGACGTGCGCCGGATCGCCCGGCTGGCGGGTGCGGGAGCGGTCGTCGATCTCCACCAGCAGGGCCGGGGCGTTGAAGATGCCGGGTGCGGGCGCGTCGAGGCCGGAAAGGTCGATGCCCGCGCCACCGCCGAATGCCCGCACCACAGCGCCGCGCGGGAAGGCGCCGATCTCGATGCGGTCGGTGCCCGCCGCGCCGCGCAGGCGCCAGACGCCGGCGAAGGTCGCTTCCTGGATTTCCATGGCGCGGACGTCCCCCCGTCCCTCCACCTTCACCGCCACCTCGCCCTCGCCCATGGCCTCGTCCACCAGGGCGAGGTTGGCGGGATCGAGATGTCCGAGGTCGATGATGCGGCTCTCGCCCGGCTGCCAGCCTTCCAGCGCGGCGATCACCTCTTCCAGCACGGCGAAGGCGGGGACGTAGCGGTCCTTGTCCTCCACCTCGATGAGATGCGCCTCGAAGGTGCGCATGCCCGACGGCAGGGGCAGATAGGCAAGGCCCTCGTCCTCGGCGGTGGACTGGCTGCCGGGGCCGAAGCCGATGGGGGGCTGCGTGGCGAAGGGGGAGGAGGAGCCGGAAGACATTCGGGGTAGCCTTCAGTGGGTGGCGGCGGAGGGGGCGGCGAGCAGGGCGCGGAGCTTGTCGAGATATTCGTCCCAGTCCCGCATGCGGGCGATGGCGCCCACCGGCTGGCCGGCGCGCAGCACCACGATGGCGGGGAGCGCGAGGCTCATGGCATCGCGCAGGGCGGTCTCCGCCTTGGGGCCGGCGAGGGCGATGCCGATGGCCTGCGGCCCGCCCAGCGCCTTCACCAGCTCGGGCAGCACCACGGCGATGTCGGGGCTTTCCAGATGCGCCTTGCCGTGGGAGGGCAGGAACAGGAAATGGTCGCGGGCATCGAGGCGGGCGGCATCCTCCAGTGTCTCGACGGAGGGCCAAGCGCCGGCCTCGCTGAGGCGGCGGACGAGGGGGTGGAGGTCGGGAGCGGCGAGCGGGGGCATCAGGCTTCCTTTCGGCCGGCGGCATAGGCCGCGGCGAGATGGGGCGGCAGGACCGGTTCGCGGTCCACGAGATCGGCGAAGGCGCGGTCAATCAGGGCGGTGTCGGCCTCCCCCGCCATGATGGCGGCGACGCCGGAGAGCGCTTCCGTGATGAGGCGCGCCTCCTCTGCTTCCAGCAGGCGGCGGGCGGCGCCCTGGAAGACGAGGACGTGATCGCCCTCCCCGGCCTCGGGCACGAGGGAGAGATCCACCCGCTCCTCCCGCCCCTCGGCCGAGCAGAGCGCGTGGGGGCCTTCGAGGCATTCGATGCGCATGGGCAGGCCGAGGCACATGAACTCAGCCCTCCTGCCGCACGAGCACGCGCGCATCGCCGATGCGGCAGGCGTCCTCAGCGCTGGGGCGCTCGGTCTCATAGGGGTCGCGGGCGACGGCGGCGGTGACGAGAGATCCCTCCCCCGCGCGGGGCTCCGGCACGATGCCGAATTCGTCCTTCAGGATGGCGAGCACCTTGCGCGCGGCGGGCTCGATCTGCGCCGCGACGGTGGCGGTGAGGCCGCCGCCGTAATCGTCCAGCACCTCGGGTTGCACGCCCACGAGCACGATGCGGCCGGGGGTGTGGCCGCGCAGGGCGAGGAGGCCGAGGATTTCCTGAAAGCCGGTCTGGTGCAGGCTCACCTTGCGGGCGGCGAGCACGGCGGGCACGTCGGCGTCGGCGCGGATGTGGACGGTGCCCGGCGGGGAGCCGAAATCCACCGCGTCCACGATGACGACGCCTTCGGCTTCTTCGAGATAGGGGAGCAGATAGAGGCCCTGCGTGCCGCCATCGAGCAGCGTCACAGGCTCGGGGAAGGTGAAGGCGCGATCCAGGGTTTCCAGAACCCGCACGCCGAAGCCCTCGTCGGCCCACAAGATGTTGCCGATGCCGAGCACCAGAATGCGCGCGCAAATCCGTTCGCCGTCCATGCGACGCTGCCCTCCCTGCGATGGCCTCCCACGACGGTCTGCCGCCGTCTGATTTCGAGTTCGTCTAAATCAAGGACCGTGCCAAGGCGGCGTGAAGCCGGCCAAGGGCTTGATTCGGATCAAGACGCGTGGATCTGCGAGGGCCGGATCGTGAGCTCAATTTGTAATGTATTTGATCAGTTGGCGCCAAAAATGGAAACAATGATTGCGCTTTCCGGGATCCGGAAAGGCTTTTCACGGGGCGCGCCATCCGCGCCCTGCGACGATCGTTAGCACCTGCAGCGCCAATTGGAATGCGCCGCACCATTGCGCAGAAACGAAAAGGGCGCGGCCGAAGCCGCGCCCTTCTCTCGGGTTCCATGCGCGCCCTGCCGTTCAGTCCGGATCGTCGTCCCGGAAGGTGCGGTGGCCGTTGGTGATGGCGGAGACCATCGATTGGCGGGACATGATGTCCTCCCGGATCACCGAATAGACGTGGATGATGATGAACACGATGATCACCCACATGCCGAGGTGATGCAGCGTGTGCACCTGCATGGACCCGCCCAGGAGCGGGATCACCCAGCCGAACAGCCGGTCCTGCCAGGAGCCGAGCCCCGTGCCCTCCGAATAGAGGGCGAAGCCGGTGAGGATCATGAAGGCGAGGCCCAGCACCATCACGAAGAACAGGAAGACCTGCGCCAGCGGATTGTGCCCCACGAACTTCAGCGGCCGCGGCTTGAGAAACGCATACCACTGCACCTCGGTGAAGAAGCCCTTCCAGAAGCTCGCCCGCCAGAAGGGGAAGGTGAACAGCTCCCGGGAATACTTGTTGCCGAAGAAGGCCCAGATGATCCGCCCCAGGAACCCCACGGCGAGGATGTAGCCCGCCGAGAAGTGCACGAAGCGGATGGTGCCCATGAGGTAATGGGCGCTCGCCTCGCCCGAGAGCGTGGGGAACGGGGCGCCGATGAAGTAGCCGGTGACGCACAAAACCAGGATGCACAGCGCATTGACCCAGTGCCACAGGCGCACCGGCGCCTCATAGACATAGACGGTGGTCAGCTTCTTTCCACCGGCGATCGCCTGAGCGACCGGGGTGGGGGCCGCCGCCGGAGGAGCGGCGCCGGAGAGAGAGGTATCCGTCATGGCCACCTCCCCTCAGCGCACGGTGACGCGCGCCAGCTCAGCCCCGTCGTCGGACATGACGTGGGTGGAGCAGGCGAGGCACGGGTCGAAGGAGTGGAGGGTGCGCAGGATCTCCACCGGCTCCTCGGGGCGCTGCATGGGCGTGTTCATGAGGGAGGCCTCGAACGCGCCGATATTGCCCTTGGGATCGCGCGGCCCGCCGTTCCAGGTGGTGGGCACCACGCACTGGTAGTTCTCGATCCGCCCGTCCTTGATCTTGATCCAGTGGCCGAGGCCGCCGCGCGGGGCCGCCACGGTGCCGACGCCCTTGGCCTCCTTGGGCCAGGTGGCGGGGTCCCACTTCTCCATGTTGGCGGTGGAGGTGTCGCCGGCCTTGATGTTGGCGATGAGGTGGTCGAAATCGTCCAGCATCATCTTGGCGCAGTAATGCGCCTCCAGCGCGCGGGCCAGCGTGCGGCCGATGGTGGTCGGCAGCGCCTGCTTGGCCGTGAGGTTGGTGCCGGCCAGCGTGTTGAACGTGCCGAGCGCCTCGTCCACCTGCCCCTTCACGTAATCGACGCCCTGGGCATAGGCGAGGATGTAGCGGGCGAGCGGACCCACCTCCACCGCATTGCCCTTCCAGCGCGGCGCCTTGATCCAGGAATACTTGGCGTTCTCGTCGATCTCCTGGATGTCGGTGCGGGTGCCCTTGGCATTGGGGCCGAGCTTGTACTGCGGGTCGGTCACGCCGTCCCACGGGTGCAGGCCCTTGTCGTTGTTGCCCTCGCCATAGGTGTACCAGGAATGCGCCACGAATTCCTGCACCTGCGCCGGGTCGCGCGGGTCGATGGGGTGCACATCGTTCCAGTTGCCGTTGAGGATGACGCCGCCGGGCAGGCGGTCGGTCTTCTTCTGGCCCTGGATGGCTTCATAGTCGCCATAGTCCATGACGTTCTGGCCGGAGAGGCCGCCGCCATAGAGCCAGCCCTTGTAGAAGGAGGCGATGGCGATCACGTCAGGCACATAGACGTTCTGCGAGAATTCGAAGGCCTCCTGAAGCTTCAGCTTCACGAAGTTCAGCCGCTCCATGTTGAGCGGGGCGCCGGCGGCCATGTCGCCGTTCATGTTGATGGCGCAGGGCACGCCGCCCACCAGATAGTTCGGATGCGGGTTCTTGCCGCCGAAGATGGTGTGGACCTTCACGATCTCGCGCTGGAAGTCGAGGGCTTCCAGATAGTGCGTCACCGCCAAAAGGTCCGCTTCCGGCGGCAGCAGATAGGCCGGGTTGTCCCAATAGCCGTTCTTGAAGATACCGAGCTGTCCACTCTCCACGAACTTCTTCAGCCGGTTCTGCACGTCGCGGAAATAGCCGGGCGAGGACTTGGAGTGGGACGAGATGGACTGCTGCAGCACCGAAGTCGCCTTCGGGTCCGCCTTGAGCGCATTCACCGGGTTCACCCAGTCGAGCGCGTGCAGGTGGTAGAAGTGGACGACGTGGTCGTGCCACTGCAGCACCTTGGCCATGATCTCGCGGATCAGGAAGGCGTTGTTGGGGATCTTGATCTGGAGCGCATCCTCCACCGCGCGCACCGAAGTGAGCGCGTGGCAGCCGGTGCACACGCCGCAGATGCGTTCCACGAAGGCCCAGGCGTCGCGCGGGTCGCGGCCCTTGAGGATCACTTCCAGCCCGCGCCACATGGTGCCGGTGGAGACCGCGTTGCGGATGATGTTGTTGGAATCGACGTTCACCTCGCAGCGCATGTGGCCTTCGATGCGGGTGACCGGATCGACGACGATGCGCTTGCCTGATGTGTCGAGGGAAAAGCCGTTCGGCGTCTGGATGGTCACTTCTCGCCTCCCTCGGTCTTGGTCGCGCCGTCGGTATTCTTGTGCTGGGCGCGCTTCAGCGCGCTGACCGCCGCATGGACCGCGACGCCCGCGCCCACCGCGCCGGCGGCGACGAGGCCCACCTGGTCGGCATTGGCCTCAATGCCGAAGCCGGAGCCCTTGAGGTCCGCAAGGCGGGCGTACCACGAGCCCTTGTCCCAGAAGCCGTCTTCCGAGCAGCCGATGCAGCCGTGGCCGGCCTGGATGGGGAAGGACACGCCGTCGTTCCAGCGCACGGTGGAGCAGGCGTTGTAGGTGGTGGGGCCCTTGCAGCCCACCTTGTAGAGGCAATAGCCCTTGCGCGCGCCCTCGTCGTCGAAGCTCTCCACATACTGGCCGGCGTCGAAATGCGGCCGGCGATAGCATTTGTCGTGGATGCGCTGGGAATAGAACATCAGCGGCCGGCCCTGGCGGTCGAGCGCGGGGAGCTGGTCGAAGGTGAGCATGTAGGTGATGACGCCGGTCATCACCTCGGCGATGGGCGGGCAGCCCGGCACCTTGATGATGGGCTTGTCGAAGATCACCTCGTGCACGGGCGTCGCGCGGGTGGGGTTGGGGCGCGCGGCCTGCACGCAGCCATAGGAGGCGCAGGAGCCCCAGGAGATGATGGCTTTCGCGTCCTTCGCCACCTTCTTCAATTGGTCCACGAAGGGCTTGCCGCCGATGATGCAATACATGCCATCCTCGTTCAGCGGCGGGTTGCCCTCCACCGCGAGGATGTAGTTGCCCTTGTACTTGGTCATCACCTCGTCGAGGATCGCTTCCGCCTGATGGCCGGCGGAGGCCATGAGGGTGTCGTCATAGTCGAGCGAGATCATCGACAGCACCACATCCTTCACCAGAGGATGCGCCGAGCGGATGAAGCTCTCCGAGCAGCAGGTGCATTCCAGCCCATGCAGCCACAGCACCGGGGTGCGCGGCTTGGTCTCCATGGCCATGGCGATCTGCGGCGCGAACTCCGGCCCGAGGCCGAGGGCCGCCGCCGTGAGCGAGCAGTATTTCAGGAACGAACGGCGGGTGATGCCCTGCCGCCGCATGACCTCATAGAACGTCTCGAGGGCCATAAAGGCGTCCCCCCTCTTCGCAGCCTTTTGGGCTGACCGTTTGGCTGACCTTAGTCCTCCCCTCCGGCGTCGAGGCCGGGGGATTGGAACCGTTTCAGCAAGGGGTGTGCCAGAGGGGGAGGGTGTGGGATTTCAGGAGGTTGGGTGCGGGGGTGGGGTGGAAGGGGTGGATGGGGGGTGAGCGGTTTGAGGGGTGGGGTGGAAAGGGGGTTATCGGCGGCGCCACACGAGATGCATAATAACCAAACTATTGCGCGTTCTCGTTGTCGCGCCCGATTGACAACCAACACATGTCAAATCAATGTTTTCTCGTCGGCAGATATTTTCACGGACTAACCTAGCATGAATAGGAATGACGGAATAAAAATCGTTGTTAGGGTATTTTTTTCTTGGCAGAGTGATGTTCTGCCGGAAAAAACGACAAATTTAGTAAGGAAAGCTATCAAACTAGCGGCCATAAAGATCGAGAAAGATAAGAACATTTTTGTTGAAATATTAGAGGCCACGACAAATTCGCCGGGGTCACCCTATGTTCCATATGAGATAGTGCGAAAAATTAGAGAATGCGATGTATTTATTGCCGATGTGACGCCGGTGGCATTTCTTGGGGGACTCAAAAAGATTCCAAACCCGAATGTGGTGTTTGAGCTTGGGGTTGCTGCCGTCCATTTGGGCTGGGAACGTATTATAATGGTCGCAAATCAGGATGATCTCGATATAACGGGATATCCATTTGATTTCGATCGGCATCGAATCTCAGCCTACGCAATACGCGACAATAATGCATCATCAGATGAGTCTAATTTTTTGAATCTCGTTTACCGCGCGATGGCATTGATAGTTGAAAAATCACCTACAAGACCGTATAGGGTAGTTGATGCCGATTTTAGTTTAATTAAAAGAGAGAAGGATATCAAGATAATAAACTGGTTTATGAGTAACATGAGTTCGTCAATGTTAGATTTATTCATACAATATCTGCCTGATCAAATGTATGTAGGTGGTATTCATATCTCTGATGGCTTGCGTGGGGTATGTGATAGTTCGAGATTCATATTATATGATAAAGATGCTCAAGATCTGATGGTAAATCTTAAAGATAGCCTATACACTGCTGCATCTTATTCGGATTATTACAGAGAGAGTCAAAATTGGATGATCCAGATTTTTGGATCCAAACATTCAAGCGCTGAAAGTCGGGAGCGTGAAAAAAATGGCTTGGCGGAAATTAAAATAATAAAAGAAAAATTGCGGCAAGATCTAAAATTACTTATGAATAAAATTCATAAAGACTACCCGGAAATTGATATTGACAAGACAAATTCGGAGTGTTCCAAGGAGTTTCGGGATATGCATGCTGAGCTGCTAAAGGGGTGAGGCGATCGAAGGCTGAGGTGACGTTATCTCCCTTCCCCCTTGCATCCCACCCCTCCCCCTGCCATATAGCGCGTGGGAGGTTGGCGGTGGACGAGCCACTCGCCAACCGGGTCAGGTCCGGAAGGAAGCAGCCCCAACGAGCCCGGTCTCGGGTCTTCGTCCAGCCTCCCACCCCATTCAGCACGGAACTGACCGGCGCGCGGCCCCATCGGCCGTCGCGCCTGTGGGCGTTTCGGGCGCCTGAGCGGTTGGAGGCCGCGCGCGCGGCCAAGCACGCGCGGCGCCTGAGCGAAGGCAACGTATAAGCCCGCGCGGCGCCTAAGCGAAAGCAACGCAAAAACCCATCCTCCGGCCGAGGCCGGAGGATGGGGCAGCAGGGCGGGGAAGGGGTCAGGCGAGGCTGAGCTTCACGTCGATATTGTTGCGGGTGGCGTTGGAATAGGGGCACACCTGATGCGCCTTGGCGATGAGCGCCTCGCCGGCCTCGCGGTCCACGCCCGGCAGGGACACCGTCAGCGCGATCTCCAGGCCGAAGCCGCCTTCCGAGCGCGGGCCGATGCCCACGGTGGCGGTGACGGTGGCATCCGCCGGCACCTTGGCGGTGCCGCCCTGCGAGGCCACGAACTTCATGGCGCCGAGGAAGCAGGCCGCATAGCCGGTGGCGAACAGCTGCTCGGGGTTCACACCCTCGCCGCCGGGGCCGCCCAGCTCCTTCGGGGTGACGAGCTTCACGTCGAGATTGCCGTCCAGCGTGCCGGAGCGGCCATCGCGGCCACCGGTGGCGCGGGCGGAGGTGGAGTAGAGGACGTTGACGGGCATGGTGGGCTCCTGTGGGTTGGTAATTTCGTGAACGATTAAATCGTGTACGATCTAAATAGCCGAGGCCATCGCGCCCGTCAAGCGGTTGCGATCCTGTCGTGCGCGATTTATCTGGAAGGGAGCCTCCGAGGCCCGCCATGTCCGAGAAAACACCAGAGTCCACGCCCGCCCCCCCTGCGCTGATGCCGGTGGAGGACATGGTGTGCTTCGCCTTCTATGCCGCCAGCCACGCTTTCACGCGGGTCTACAAGCCGCTCTTGGACGACCTCGGCCTCACCTATCCGCAATATCTCGCGCTGGTGAGCCTGTGGACCGAGGACGACCGCACCGTCGGCAGCCTCGGCGCGGCGCTGGGGCTGGAATCCAGTACGCTCACGCCTTTGCTGAAGCGGCTGGAGGCCCTCGGCCACCTCACCCGCAGCCGCGATCCCGCCGACGAGCGGGTGGTGCGGGTGAAGCTCACGCCGCAGGGCCGCGCCTTGCAGGAGAAGGCCCGCCACATCCCCGGCTGCATCCTCGGCGCCACCGGCCTCGAGCTTGCCGATGTGATGCGCCTCCAGCGCGAGGTCACAGCCCTGCGGGCGGCGCTGGAGAAGGCCGCACAGGGCTGAGCGGCGGCTTCATCCCCGCGCTTGTATACGGTACACCGGATGCGGAAACGCCAGAACAACCGGGAGGCCGCCATGCTCGATCCCCATCTCGCCGGCCACATCACCTTCGCCCCCGCCGCGCAGGACCGTGCGCACGACCTGCCACCGCTGCCCCCCGGCCATCACAACCTCGGCCTCTCGGCGGAGCGGGATGCCCTGCTGGTGGTGCCGGAGGGGCTGGAGCCGGGCGTCCCGGTGCCGCTCATGGTGCTGTTCCACGGCGGCGGCGGCAGCGCGCGGAAGATCCTGCCCATGATGGAGCAGCACGCCCTCACCCACCGCTTCCTGCTGCTGGTGCCGCAGTCCGTCTTCCCCACCTGGGACATCGTGATCGCCGGCAACGGGCCGGACCGCGAGCGGCTGGAGACGGCGCTCGCGCTGGTCGCCCGGCATTTCGAGATCGACCGCACCCGCATCTGCTTCGCCGGCCATTCGGACGGCGGCAGCTACACCCTCTCGCTGGGGCTCACCAACGGCCATTTCGTCACCCACCTCATCGTCTCCTCGGCGGGCTTCATGTCCGTCCAGCGCCAGAGCGGAGCGCCGCGCGTGTTCATCTCCCACGGGGTGAACGACGAGCAGATCCCGGTGCAGCGCTCCGGCCGCGCGCACACGGCCCTGCTGAAGGAGGCGGGCTATGACGTGACCTACATGGAATACAACGGCCCCCACGCTTGGCAGCCGCCGGTGGTGGGCCTCGCGGTGTCCTTCTTCCTGGAGCCCGCCGCCGCGCCCGCCGCGCCGTGAGCCGGCTTTGATCCACCCGCTGGACAAGCCCCCTACGAAGTGATGAGGTCGCCTCCAAACTAAACAAGAACGGCTGGTTCCGGACTTGGGGAGGCCGGACGGGGGACATGCTACAGGCGTCGGTCGTCATCTTCGTGGCTCTGGCCTATATCGGCCTTCTGTTCGCCATCGCGAGCTATGGCGACCGGCTGCGCCCGGGCGCGGGCCGCGGCACCGCGCGGCCGATGATCTATTCCCTGTCGCTGGCGGTCTACTGCACCTCCTGGACCTTCTTCGGCTCGGTGGGCCTCGCCACCACCCAGGGCTTCGACTTCCTCACCATCTATCTCGGCCCCATCATCCTGATGACGGTGGGCGCGCCGCTGTTCCTGCGCGTGGTGCGGCTCGCCAAGGCCAACAACATCACCTCCATCGCCGACTTCATCGCCGCCCGCTACGGCAAGAACCAGGGCATCGCGGCGCTGGTGGCCATCGTCGCCATCATCGCTGCCATCCCCTACATCTCGCTGCAGCTGAAGGCGGTTTCGGCCTCGCTGGTGGCGCTGCTCGGCCATTTCGCGGGCGACCACGGGCGCGGCACGCTGGTGGGCGACCTCGCGCTGTTCGTGGCCTGCGCCATGGCCGCCTTCGCCATCCTGTTCGGCACCCGCCACACCGACGCCACCGAGCACCAGAACGGCCTCATGCTGGCCATCGCCACGGAATCGCTGGTGAAGCTCGCGGCCTTCCTGGGCGTCGGCCTGCTCGTCACCTTCGTCATCTTCGACGGGCCGTTCGCGCTCTGGTACGCGGCGCGGGAGGCGAGCGCGGTGGCGCCCTTCGAGCGCGGGCTGTCGCTGGAAAACTGGCTCACCATGACCATCCTGTCCGGCGGCGCCTTCATGCTGCTGCCGCGCCAGTTCCATGTGGCGGTGGTGGAGAACAAGGGCGAGAGCGAGATCCGCCGCGCCCGCTGGCTGTTCCCGCTCTATCTCGTGCTCATCAACCTGTTCGTGGTGCCCCTGGCGCTGGCGGGCATGACGCTGTTTCCGCTCAACATGGTGGACAGCGACGTCTATGTGCTCGCCGTGCCGCTCGCCGCCGGCTTCGACAGCCTCGCGCTGCTGGCCTTCGTCGGCGGCCTCTCGGCGGCCACCGCCATGGTCATCGTGGAGTGCGTCGCCATCGCCATCATGGTCTCCAACGACCTGGTGATGCCGCTGCTGCTGCGCCGCCGCGCCGCGCGGTCCGCCCACCTGCCCGAGGGCGAGCCGCGCGAGGACATGACCGGCCTGCTGCTGATGGTGCGGCGGGTGTCCATCTTCGTCATCGTCCTCCTCGCCTATCTCTATTACCGCACCACCGGCGAGGTGCAGCTGGCGCAGATCGGCCTGCTCTCCTTCGCAGCCATCGCGCAGGTGGGGCCGGCCTTCGCCGCCGGGCTGCTGTGGCAGCGCGCCACCGCCAAGGGCGCCATCGCCGGCATCGTGGTGGGCGGGGCCACCTGGGCCTACACGCTGATGGTGCCGAGCCTCGCCGAGGCCGGGCTGATCTCCGCGGGCGTGCTGAACGACGGCCCGTTCGGCATCGGCCTCCTGCGCCCCACCGCGCTGCTCGGCCTCACCGCCGGGCCGCTCGCCCATGGCGTCGCCTGGAGCCTGGGGCTCAACACGCTGGCGCTGGTCGTCGTCTCCTTCCTCACCCGCCCCTCGCAGATCGAGCGCACGCAGGCGCGGCTGTTCGCGGGCACGGGCGACCGGCCGCCAGCGCGGCCCGCCTTCCTGCGCTGGCGCTCCTCGGTCTCCCTTGGCGAGCTGATGGCGACGGTGGAGCGCTATCTGGGCACCGAGCGCGCCCGCGCCGCCTTCGACAGCTACGCCCGCCAGCACGGCTTCAAGCTCGACACCCACCGCGAGGCGGACGCGGGCATGGTCCGCCATGCCGAGCATCTGCTGGCCTCGGCGGTGGGCGCGGCCTCGTCCCGTCTCGTGCTCTCGCTGCTGCTGCGCAAGCGGGCGGTCTCCACCAAGGCGGCCCTGAAGCTACTGGACGACGCCTCCGCCGCCATCCAGTACAATCGCGAGCTGCTGCAAAGCGCCATCGACCATGTGCGCCAGGGCATCGCCGTGTTCGACCGCGACCTGCGCCTCGTATGCTGGAACCGGCAGTTCGGCCAGATGCTGGATCTGCCCGGCGAATGCTACGCGGTGGGCGTGCCGCTCACCGACATCCTCGCCGCCGCCCCCGCCGACGACGAGGGCGAGGACAGCGACGACATCGCCACCCGCGTCACCCGCCGCGTCACCCGCTACGTGAGCCCCGACCCCGACTTCTCCGAGCGCCTGCACCAGCGTGGCGCCGTCATCGAGGCCCGCTCCGACCCCATGCCCGACGGCGGCATCGCCGTGACCTTCACCGACATTACCGCGAGCGTGGAGGCCGCGCTCGCGCTGGAGCGGGCGAACGAGACGCTGGAAAATCGCGTGCGCGAGCGCACCGAGGAGCTGGAGCGGCTCAACGGCGCGCTGGAGATCGCCAAGGCCGAGGCGGACGAGGCCAACCTCTCCAAGACGCGCTTCCTCGCCGCCGCCAGCCACGACATCCTCCAGCCGCTCAACGCCGCCCGCCTCTACGCCACCAGCATGGTGGAGCGGGCCAAGGGATCGGAAGAGGAGCGCCTCGCCGGCAATATCGACGCCTCGCTGGAATCGGTGGAGGAGATCCTCGGGGCCCTGCTCGACATCTCCCGGCTCGACAGCGGCGTCATGCGCCCGGAATTTTCCGCCTTCCGCATCGCCGACGTGCTGAAGCCGCTGGAGATGGAATTCGCGCCGCTGGCGCGGGAGAAGAACCTCGAACTCACCTTCCTGCCCTGCTCGCTCGCCGTGCGCTCCGACCGCCGGCTGCTGCGCCGCCTGTTGCAGAACCTCGTCTCCAACGCGGTGAAATACACCCAGCGCGGCCGCATCCTCGTCGGCTGCCGGCGGGTGGGCGGCAAGGTGCGGGTGGAGGTGTACGACACCGGCGTCGGCATTCCCCGCTCCAAGCACAAGCTGGTGTTCCAGGAATTCCAGCGCCTCGACCAGGGGGCGAAGGCGGCGCGCGGCCTCGGGCTCGGCCTCTCCATCGTCGAGCGGATCGCGCGCGTGCTGGAGCATCCGGTGGCGCTGCGCTCGACCCACGGCAAGGGCTCGGCCTTCACCGTGGAGCTGCCGGTGGCCGTCTCCATGCCGGAGGAGCGCGAGGCGGTGCCCAGCCCTGCCCGCCGGGGGGCGCAGCTCGACGGACTCACCATCCTCGCCATCGACAACGAGCCGGCGATCCTCGACGGCATGCAGATGCTACTCACAGGCTGGGGCTGCGACGTCATCACCGCCGCCAGCGCGCAGGGCGCCCTGGAAGCCATCCGCCACCGCCGCAAGAAGCCCGACGTGGCGCTCGTGGACTACCATCTCGATGGCGGACACGGCATCGAGGCGATCATGTCGCTGAGGTGGAAACTGGGGAAAATACCCGCCGTCCTGATCACCGCCGACCGCTCCAAGAAGGTGCGCGACGCGGCCCGTGCGGCGGACATGGAAATCCTCAACAAGCCTCTGAAACCCGCCGCGCTCCGGGCCATCCTCGCTCATTGGCGCATCGCCCGCGCCGCCGCCGAATAGTCTTTCGCCGGCTTTCCGCGCGTCCTTTCCGCCACAGGGCGCGCGCTTCGCGATTAAGCCCCCGTTCATCCCCATGAACGCCCAATAAACGCCGCCTTCAGCCAGCGTTATGGGGACGTGCCATAGAAGCACGCCTCCGCGGCATGGAAGTGTTACCAGATCGTTAATATTTGTAACACTTCCACGCTTAACTCGACGCGCGAATACTTTTGGAGCGTGGCTATGACGATCACGATCAACGTTCCCGTCTTCCCGCTGCGGAAAGAGATCGACGCCCGCAAGCGCCGTCTCCGTTTTCCCCTGAGCTTCTCCTCGCGTGGCTGCAAGGCCGCCGATGAGGCCCCGGCCAATTCCCGCTACACCGAGGCTGGACTCGAATTCGACGTGACCGGCATCGCCCGGCACCCGCGCGGCCCGAAGGGCAACTGACGCCGGAGGCCGGCCCCACAGGGCCGGCGCGGCTGCGACGCCGGCTTTATGGCGCCGTGCGGCATCATCCGATAAGGTCGCGCCCGAACGGCAACAGCGCGCGGCCAGAAACAAGATGACGGACTTCAATTCCGCCCCGGCAACCGAAGAGACCCGCGACAGCGCGGCCGATACCCATTTCGGCTATCGCACGGTGCCCCTCGCCGAGAAGCAGGCGCTGGTGGACGACGTGTTCCACAAGGTGGCGCGGCGCTACGACATCATGAACGACCTCATGTCCGGTGGCCTGCACCGGGCGTGGAAGGATGCGCTGGTGTCCAAGGTGCGCCCGCCGCAGGGCGCGCGGGCCTTCCACCTGCTGGATCTGGCCGGCGGCACGGGCGACGTCTCGTTCCGCGTGGTCGAGGCCGGCGGGCCGGGCACGGACGCCGTGGTCGCCGACATCAACACCGACATGCTGGCGGTGGGCCGCGAGCGCGCGCAGAAGCGGGGCCTTGCCGATCGCGTCGCCTTCGAGGAGGCGAACGCCGAGGCCCTGCCCTTCCCGGACATGAGCTTCGATGCCGTGACCATCGCCTTCGGCATCCGCAACGTGCCGCGCATCGACCTTGCCCTCAAGGAGATGCGCCGCGTGCTGAAGCCGGGCGGGCGCGCCTTCGTGCTGGAATTCTCCAAGGTCGATGTGCCGCTGCTGGACAAGGTCTATGACGCCTTCTCCTTCCGCGTGATCCCTCAGATCGGCAAGCGCGTGGCGGGGGATGCGGAGCCCTACCGGTATCTGGTGGAATCCATCCGCCGCTTCCCTCCGGCGGAGGCGTTCGCGGGCATGATGCGGGAGGCCGGGTTCGCCCGCGTCAGCTTCACCCGCATGACCGGGGGCGTGGTGGCCCTCCATTCGGGCTTCCGCATCTGATGGCGGTGCCCTGCGGCCGGAGGCTTCGGCCATGATCTTCCTTCTCGTCGCCGATGCCTGGCGTCTCGCCCGCGCCGGCTACGTGCTCGCCCGCGAGGGCGTGCTCTCGCTCGTCTCGCCGGCCGCCGCGCCGCCGCTGGCGCGCCCGCTCCTCGACATCGCCCGGCTGATCGCCCGCAAGGATGCCGGCGACCGGCGCCAGCGCTTCTCCGCCGCGCTGTCGCGGCTCGGCCCGTCCTATGTGAAGCTCGGCCAGTTCCTCGCCACCCGGCCGGACGTGGTGGGCGCCTCGGTGGCGCGCGACCTCGAGGTGTTGCAGGACCGCATGCCGCCGTTCGGGCAGGCCATAGCGGAGGCGACCGTCGCCGACACGTTCGAGCGGCCGGTGAAGGACATCTTCGCGGAGTTCGGCCCCGCCGTGGCCGCCGCCTCCATCGCCGAGGTCCACAAGGGCGAGGTGATCGAGCCGGACGGCCAGCGCCGCGTGGTGGCGGTGAAGATCCTGCGGCCCGGCGTCAACCGCCGCTTCGCCTCCGACATGGGGACCTTCCGGCGCATCGCCGCCTTCGCCGAGCACAATTTCGCCGAGGCCCGCCGCCTGCGGCTGGAGACGGTGGTGGATACGCTGGCCCGCTCCGTCTCCATGGAGATGGACCTGCGCCTCGAAGCCGCCGCCTATGCGGAGCTGGCCGAGAACACGCAGGACGATCCGGAAGTCCATGTCCCCCGCGTGGACTGGGACCGCTCCGGCCGCGAGGTGCTGACCACCGAGTGGATCGACGGCATCAAGCTCTCCGACAAGGACGCCATCATCGCCGCCGGGCATGATCCGAAGGAGATCGCCCGCATCGTCATGCAGACCTTCCTGCGGCAGGCCATGCGCGACGGCTTCTTCCATGCCGACATGCATCCGGGAAACCTGTTCGTGGATGCGCAGGGCCGCCTCGTGGTGGTGGATTGCGGCATCATGGGCCGCCTCGGCGTGAAGGAGCGGCGTTTCCTCGCGGAAATCCTCTACGGCTTCATCACCCGCAACTGGCGGCGCACGGCGGAAGTGCATTTCGAGGCGGGATACGTGCCCTTCCACCATTCGGTGGACGATTTCGCCCTCGCCATCCGCGCCATCGGCGAGCCGATCCACTCGCGCACCGCCGACCAGATCTCCATGGCCCGCCTGCTGGCGCTGCTGCTGGAAGTCACCGCCCTGTTCGACATGCAGACCCGGCCCGAACTCCTCCTCCTCCAGAAGACCATGGTGGTGGTGGAGGGCGTCGCCCGCTCGCTGGACCCGCAGCTCGACATGTGGCGCACCGCCAAGCCCGTGGTGGAAGACTGGATCGCCGGCAATCTCGGCCCCGTGGGCCAGTTAAAGGGGGCCGGAACGGGCCTCGGCGAGATGGGCCATTTCGCCGCGACCCTGCCCGGCCTCCTCACCCGCACCGCCCGCGTGGTGGAGCAGCTGGACGAGGCGACCCGCGACGGCCTGCGCCTCTCCCCCTCCTCGCTGGAGGGCATCGGCCGCGCCGAGGCCAAGCGCGCCTTCTGGGGCAATCTGGCCCTGTGGGTGATCGCCGCGGCGCTGCTGGGCATCTGGCTGGGCTGACGAATATTTCGTCAGCCTGCCGCACCGGCATGTGAATTCTTGCGTCTCGTGTCGTTTTTTCCGGAAGTCTCGGAAAGCGCGATTTCTTTCCGGAGACGGCGCAGCCTCTGCGCCGTCTTGCGAACAACTCGCGTACTGTTCACGTATTGCTTTGTCCTTCTCGTAAAACTAAGTCAGGCCCCAAGATGGTTCCGGCTGAGACCAAGCATCCCGCTCGGGAGTGCTTGCGCAAGGTCAGGAGCCCGGACCGGCGCGCCGAGCCATCGGCAGGCCCTCCCCGGGCCAGCGAGACGGACCTTCCCACGGTGAACACGACGGCAGAGCTCGACGCGCTGCTGATGCAGCGCGCCCTGACGGACGCGGAGCTTCTCGCGGCCGCCGACGCCGCGGCGGACTTCCGCATCCTCCCCGATGCCACCGTCATCAAGATCGGCGGCCAGAGCGTGATCGACCGTGGCCGCGCCGCGCTCTATCCGCTGGTGGACGAGATCGTCGCCGCCCGCGCGAACCACAAGCTCCTGATCGGCACCGGCGCCGGCACCCGCGCCCGTCACCTCTATTCCATCGCCGCCGGCCTCAACCTGCCGGCCGGCGTGCTCTCCCAGCTCGGTGCGTCGGTGGCGGACCAGAATGCCGCCATGCTCGGCCAGCTCCTCGCCAAGCACGGCATCTCCATGGTGGACGGCGCCGGCATGTCGGCCGTGCCGCTCTACCTCAAGGAAGTGAACGGCGTCGTCTTCTCCGGCATGCCGCCCTACGGCCTGTGGACCCGCCCGGACCCGGGCCGGCGTGATCCCGCCCTATCGCACGGATGCCGGCTGCTTCCTGCTGGCCGAGCAGTTCGGCTGCAAGGCGATGATCTATGTGAAGGACGAGAGCGGCCTCTACAGCGCCAATCCGAAGACCGACCAGGCCGCCACCTTCATCCCGAAGATCTCGGTGGACGAGATGCTCTCGCGGGGCCTTGCCGACTCCATCCTCGAATTCCCCATGCTCGATCTTCTGAAGAAGGCGCGCCACGTGCGCGAGGTGCAGGTGGTGAACGGGCTCGTGCCCGACAACCTCACCCGCGCCCTCGCCGGCGAGCACGTCGGCACCATCATCACCGCGCGCTGAGAGGACCGACCATGACCGAAGCGTCCACCATCGTCGAGGACGTGGACGGCGTCTTCACCGCCGATCCCAACGGCGCCGACGGGTCCAGGGCGGAACTGATCGCCGAGACGACCCACGCCGAGCTCGCCGCGGCCAACGGCCCGGCCACCCTGCCCTTCGACCGCGCGCTGGTGGAGGTGATGGGAACCGCCCGGCACATCGAGCGGGTGCAGGTGGTGAACGGCCTCGTCCCCGGCCGCCTCACGGCGGCCCTGCGCGGCGAGCATGTGGGCACGCTCATCCACACGGCCGCCCGGCAGGCCTGATCGCAGCCCCCTTTGAGGCGGTCCCGACCGACAGAAGACCGCGCATCTCCGGCCGCGCGGTTTTTCTTTGCCTGCCGCCGTTCGATGGCCCGCCTCAATCTTAGGCGAACCTAAATCTTGGGCATCTCCACACTGCCCCGGCCCTTGCACGGCGGGGAGCGCGTTCGTACCGTCGGGATACAAGAGACGGTCCGGCACCGACTCCCGCCAGACGGGCAGGCTCCAGACGGGCGAGGCTTCATGAAGTGGGACAAGGGCAACACGCCCATCATGCCGCGCATCGTGCCCGGCACGACAATCCGCATCCTGCCGCCCTGGCAGAAGACCGGGCAGAAGCGCGCCAACCCGCTGCGCGGGCCATCCCTCCGCGTGATCGAGGCGGAGCGAACAGAGGCCGAACCCGTTGCGCAGGAGAAAAAGCCATGAAGGCGGACACGACGCGCGCTGATGCCGATCGCGCGTCCACCGACTTCGCCGGCTACGCCTTTACTTCCGTGGACGCCGCGCCACCGCGCCCCGGCCTCTTCATCCTCACCCGCGCCATCGCCGGGCGGCCGTTACCGCTTTATGTGGGCGAGGGGGAGGATATAGCCGCCGCCCTCGCCGCCTTCCGCGCGGCCAACCCCAGGGAAGCGGGGGTGGCAGACGGCCTCTTCGTGCTCGACCGCCCCATGGCGCGGGTACGCCAGCATACGCTGCGCGATATCGTTTCGAGCTTCGACCCGCCGCTGAACGTTGCGCACCGCAAGGCCCCCGCCGCGCCGGAACTCGCGGCCCTGGTGGAAGACCGCGGCGCCGGGCTGGGCGGACTCAACGAGCAGCCGGGCACGGCGCTCTCCGTCACCGAGGACGACCTCAAGCGGCTGGTGGAAAGCTTCTACGGCCGTGCCGCCGCCGATCCGCTGCTCGGCCCGGTCTTCGCCCGCGCCATCCCGGACTGGGAGGGGCATTACCAGATCGTGCAGAACTTCTGGTCGCGCACATTGCTCGGCACGACGCGCTATTCGGGCATGCCGTTCGCCGCGCACATCCCGCTCCAGCTGAAGCCGGAGCATTTCACCCGCTGGGTGACGCTATTCGGGGAGACGGCGGTGGAGGTGCTGGAGCCCGTGGCGGCGGCGCGGGCCATCGCCAAGGTGGAGCACATGAGCACCTGCTTCCAGGCCGGGCTGTTTCCGCCCGACCTTGGCGCGGGCCAGGCCAACGGGCCGCACGCGGGATAGGCTCAACCCTGGGCGAAACGGCGGAACTGCTTCACCACCTCGATATAGACGTCGCGCTTGAAGGGGATGATGAGGTCGACCACCGCGTCGATATTCTCCCAGCGCCACTCCATGAACTCCGGCTTGTGCTGGCCGCCGCCGGGGCGAAGGATATCGATCTCGCCATCCGCGCCGGTGAAGCGCAGGGCGTACCATTTCTGCGTCTGGCCCCGGTAGCGCCCCTTCCAGGCCTCGCCGGCGACGCGGCCGGGCAAATCGTAGGACAGCCACTCCTCCACTTCGCCGAGCTTGGTCACCGAGCGGATGGAGGTCTCCTCATAAAGCTCGCGCAAGGCGGCCGCGAAAGGGTCCTCGCCCTTGTCGATGCCGCCCTGAGGCATCTGCCAGGAATGGGTGGCGTCCACATGCTCCGGCCCGCCGAGGCGCCGGCCGATGAACACCTTGCCGGCGGCGTTGAACACGCACAGGCCCACGCACGGGCGGTAGGGCAAATCCGGGTGCTTCTCGTGCTTCTTCGACATGGCGGCGGCCCTGGTGAAATGACGTATCCCCTGATGACGCGCCCCGCCCCGCCGCGCAAGGTGCGGCGGGCAGCGGGACGCTCAAGGACGTAGCGTCAATGGGCGGCGCGGTGGCGCGCAGTTTCCATTAATGGGCCGCGCGGTGGCGCGGCAGGGCGGTGGAGCCCCAGGCACGGATGGAGGCCCAGGTGCGCCGCTCCAGCTGGAACTGGTCCACAGGCACCGAGGCGCGCAGCGCCTTCACGCGGCACAGGCCGACGCCCGACCACTGGAAGCCGCACTTCTCCAGCACCCGGCGCGAGGCCGGATTGACCACGCGGGCGGAGCCGAGGAGGAGCGAGACATCGGTCTCGGAGAAGGCGTAGTCGATGACCGCGCGGACGGCCTCGGTGGCAATGCCCCGGCCCCAGAACTGCTCGCCGATCCAGTAGCCGATCTCGGGCGCGGGCTCGGGCGGGCGGCGGCCGTAGCTGACCATGCCGGCGAAGGCCGGATGGCCCTCGCCCTTGAGGAAGACGGCGAAGGTGGCGCCATCGGGCACGGCGGCCAGCGTCTCGACGAAGGCGTGGGCGTCGGACGGCTTGTACGGGAACGGCAGGTTCGCGGTCATCTCCGCGATCCGGCGGTTGTTGGCGAGCTCCGCGACGGCAGCAACGTCCTCGATATGCGGCGCGCGGAGCACGAGCCGCTCGGTTTCGAGGACGGGGATACAGCTCTCCGCGAGCGGCGCTCCGGACGGCGTTTCGCACAGGGTCATGGCAGGCTCCTCAAGGGCACAGACGAAGAAAAACCGGGGAGAGGGTTGTCCCGTCTTCCCGGTTCGTGTCTGAGCGTTGAGAGGCCTGCTCAGGCGCCCACCGGATCGACGAGACCGGCGGGATCCTGCATTTATCAGGTCTCGCCGTTTATTCGGCCGCCTCGGCGGCGGCAGGAACGACCGATACGTAGGTGCGGTCGTTGGCTTTGGTGCTGAAGGACAC